>CAYGYG010000028.1:0-32751 GCA_964354155.1 uncultured bacterium
TCAACCTTAACATTTTCCCTTGGGAAAATATTAACATATTGACTTAGTAATAACATGGTTTTCTACGAAAAGATTGCATCGATGACCGCAGACCGAACATGCGTTTTGAGATTCTTCATCCCGATAAACATCGGGATAAGAAATGATAGTTTCACTTCTTCCCCCTACTATGGAGGAGAAAGACAAGAACAGATGGTCGCGATGAACAAGGGGGGCAGAGAAGCCGCCCCCCTTGTTTGCCTGATCTATCTCAGCAATAAGACCTTGCGGGTCTCCTTATGACTTCCAATATCGAGATCCAGGAAGTAAACACCGTTAGGTAGAACTCTGCCATTGTTGTCCTGCCCATCCCAGATGATTGAGTGTTTGCCCGCGGTCTGTTTGCCATCGTAGAGTTTCCTGACCATTCGGCCGGAAATGTCGAATACCCTGAGCGAGGCTCTGGTTTCCGAGGGCAGAGAGTAGACGATCGTCGCCATCCGACTGGTTGGGTTGGGAGCGATATCTAACGAGAACTTGGAAGTAACTGGGGCTGATGTCGTAGCCTGTCCGCCGCCGTCACCGAACTTCCTTTGCCTTTCATTACGGTAAAGCTTGATGTTTTGACAGAAGGCATAGGAACCCGCAGTCTTCTTAAAGACAAGCCGAATCGCATGGTCTTTCTCATAGAGTCCGTAGGGTATTTTTACCGTGAGCGTCCGTAATTCAGTCGGTGGCACTTGAATAGAACCGATAATTTGATTGTCTGCTGAAATAGTCTGCGCCCAGGTAGTGGTGCCATTGTGAAGACCTGCGATCTTGGCCACGAAATCGTATCTCGGGTCGAGGAAGTGGAGATAATAGACAAGTGAGTCGCCGTGGTCAATACAGTAATCGCCGATCTTCCGGAAACCGGTGCGGGATACGCAGTAGGCCGACTGCTTCTCTTCGCCACAGGTTACCGGATAGTAGACTTTCTGTTCACCACCCCAGTCACCGGACATGTCGGTAGATTTGAATCTCACAAAGTAACCGGGAGAGCTGCCTTCGGTCCAGAGGACATAGAGCATATCCGAGGCAAATGGGCTATAATATAGCTGATTATGGGGCCAGTAAGACCTCGGCGTAGTCTGCTCAACCCAATTCCTGGTTTCCTCAATTCTCCGGTAGAATTCAATGTCAAAACCACTGTTGGCGGTATTGTGTTCAGCATAGCAGAACGCATCATCACACGCGATTACCGGTGATTCCGAAGCATAGTCCTCAGTCTCAGTAACAGAAGCCGGACTGGCCCAATTAGCATTAGTCGTTAAATATCTGCTCGAATGGTATATGTCGCTCACATCCGGATCAGTAAGTATCTCTGACCACGGAGCCCACACATAATCGCCCCAATAATCGATGAAAGGTTGATAAGAGGCATCGCCGGGATAGTTCGAGATCTGGCGGTTGAGCTGCCAGCCGGATTGCGGATCCCGATAGGCGTATTCAAGCCGAGTACTCTTCTCGTAGATAACGTGGTGGTACCAGTCGCCATCACAGACTAGGGACGGTTTGGTTAGCTCGGAGGCGTTTGTTTCGACCTCTTCATAGGTACCGGGATCCTCATCCGAGTACTCGAATGCATTATAGTAAATACCCCATGCATCCTCCTCAGGAATTTCCACCGGATATGCGACGTGCACGGTGGTTCCGGTCACGTAGACCGACGGCGGCCCGCTGCATCGAAGGTACGGAGGGCATATCGTGAAGCCGCCCCAGAGTTGGGTGAAAGGATCACGGTACCGGTATCGCAATTCATCGCCATGCAGGTAGACCACCACCGGCGGCATGTCAATAGGCAGCGCCAGGCTGAGCACGCCAACCGACGGGTAGATGCCCTGGTCGACCAATTCCGGCGCAGTCCAGTTGTCGCCACCATCAGCCGAGTAGCTGTAACAAACATTCTCACCAGCCGTATGGTAAACCGCATGCAGCTTTGTTGTGCCAAGCTCCCTGCCAAGATGCCGGCCTGAACTCGGCTCGGTAGAACCGGCAAAGAGCCCGGATGCCGGATTGATCCGGATGACCGTGAAGTCATAGTCCGGCGGCTCATTGTCATTTGTGCTGTATCCAGCCGCGTAAATGTCGCCATCCAGGCCATAAGCCAATGCATAAGCCTCATCGTGCTGATTCCCAGGTGGCGTTCGATTATATACATAGGGCGTCGGCCAGTTGACCCCGCCATCTGAGGACCTAAGGCTGGCAACAGTAAAATCCATTGCCGAAGCTTCCCCATAGGTATTCGTCGTATACCCGGCCGTGTAGATATTTCCGTCTGACCCATAAACCACATCGTTGGCCCTGTCGATTGCACTCGCAGAACCGTTAATAGTCGTTACCCATCGTGCATTGGCAGAAGATGTCGGCAGACTGATGACCGCGAAGTCCATAGCATTGGCTGTGGTTACCTCCCCGGCAACATAGAGATTTTCATCTGAACCATAAATGATGGCCTTGGCCTGGTCAATACCGTTTACCTGTCCGTCATTATAAGTGTAAGTCCATCTGTGATCTCCGTCCGATTCGAGACTTATGACCTTAAGATCGTGGTCGTTTGTAGCATCGTACACATGACCAGCTGCATAGACATTGTTATCAGGATCAACCGTTATTGCACAGCCATCATCAGCCACACCGTTATTGGCACCGCTTACGTAATCCCAGTTAAAATCACCCGAAGAAGTGACGCTGACAATCACGAAGTCAAAATCGGCAGCTGTATTCGAATTGCCAGTTGCACAGATGTTGCCGTCAGAGTCGCATATCAGAGAGTTTGCCCGGCCTGCTCCTTCAACATTGTATCGGTATGTCCAGTCGCAAGTTGGGTACTCTTCCTGCAAATCAACCAGACGCATGAGTGTAAAAACATACTCATTGCCATAAGGACTATCTCCTGCTATGTAAAGGCTGCCGTTCGCGTAAACAAGATCATATGCGCCATCTGCGCCGTAGAGCGCGGATCGATAAGCACTGCTCCACACAGGCGTTCCATCAGGTTCAAACTTAACAACCGTAATGTCGTATCCGTAACCTGACCCTGCGTTGTAGGTTGTGCCTGCAGCATAGATATAGCCGTCCGGGGCGTAAATGACGGCTTTTGCTTCATCGAATATATTCGCACCTCCTACGTCATGAAAGTAACTCCAGCGCACGTTCCCCTGAGGGTCTAGACTGATCACGGAGAATTCCTGTTTTGGTGAGGATTCCTCATCCTCAAAGATTATCCGGCTACGACATCCGGCAACATAAGTATTTCCATCGGGGCCGTAGGCTATGGAATGGGCTTGGTCGCCTTCTGTTTCCGCATCATAGTGATAGACCCAGCGTTCAGTCTGGGCAAGTAACGTTGCACTCCAGATAAGGAGTAAGGTTGTGACAAAGATTGTTCTTTTCATCTTTTTCTCCTTTGCTCTAGTTGACTCTTATCATCTTTCCAGCTGGTTTGAGAATCATATTGTCGTCACTGTCCTGCTTCGGCGACTCTTGGACAGATTGCGTTTGGTTGATGCTGCGGAACCAGGCGTTATCCGGCTTTTGAGAACGGTGTAGATGCATCCACCATCGGCCGCCGCCGACCGTCCGCGGTCCATCCGAGCCGACCAGCTAGTGCGACCGCTGTTCATGCGAGCATTGCCAATAGAATCGCTCTCTCACACCACATCTCTTCCTCCTTGTATTGTACGACCTCTTCCGTTTTCTGTTGAGAGAGATCTGCAAGAGCAGGCGTTACGATCTCTCTATCCCGTTCACTTTTTGATATTTGATCTTTGATTAATTAGCTCATCTTCCACCTCTTCGCATCCACGCCCTCGGTGTCATTCCCGTCTGGCGTTTGAACGATCGACAAAATGACGGATAGGTTGCGAATTTGAATGAGCGGTAGTCGAAGTTCTTCAGTCTTCTGCCGTTGAGGCGATTGAGCGCGGATATGATTGCACCGAGCTTAAGTTCGTTCTTGTAGACCTGGAATGACCGGCCGTTCTCGGCCTTGAAGACGCGGCGGAACCGCCGCTGCCTTAGTTCACACTTATCTGCCGCTTCAGCAGCAGTTAGGCTGTATACCCCCCCCCATCAGAACTTCTCTTGTTCAAGATCCCCACCAACAAAGATGGCATGCAACACCTCCATCAACTGTCATGATGACGAATAGAACCCGACCCCGTCGGCCGCCTCACCGGTTAGCCCCGGCCCGCCCAAGCCCAGGTCCCTGACCCCCATGAGATCATGGAACCCCGGCATCCTCACCACCCATCGATACGCGATCGATCTCGATCGTCGGCTCGATTATATGCGGCACACAGCAGGCCGGCAAGAAAAATCTTTTACCATTTTCGGCCATGGATGGCAAAACTGCGGGCAGGTTTGCATCAGCGGCCCGTCCCCGAATTTCCCCCTTGACTGTTGTCAATTCTGGCTATAATTGTTGTGCTAAGATCCCCGAAGCCCAAGGAGGCTCATGAAGAGAACGTCGCTTCTAATCATTGCACTTTTTGCTTTGAGCAGTGCCCGTTGGATTTCCTTTGCCGGTTCGCAGAAAAATTCTGCCGATGTGAAGGTTCTATCTGAAGGCTACGGCCGCACAACACTTGAATTCAAGCTTGGCGGCTTTGAGCTGTCCGACCTCGTGATCGGCGGCAAGAGTTACTCTAAGATCTCCCTGCCGGGCCAGGTGACTTACCTCCAGAAAGGCCTGCCTGAATTGCCCAGAATGGCGGCAAGCATCATCATCCCCGAGCGTTCGGCGATGTCATATCGCATCGTCTCACTTGAACAGGAGCGACTGACGATCGACCCGGTAGCTCCTTCCAAGGGCAATCTGACCCGGGACATCGACCCCGAACAGGTCGCTTACACTTTTGACAAGTTCTATCAGGGCAACACCCCATTCCCGGCCCGGCACGTGGAACTGGGCACGCCCTTCATCCTCCGCGACTTCCGCGGCGTAACCGCCTATTTCAGTCCGTTCACGTTCACGCCCGGCACTAACGAGCTCGTCGTCTGTAAACGTGTCGTCGTCGAGATCTACGAGGCCGGTCCGGGCGGCGGGAACACGATCGACCGTGGATTGCCTGGCGGCATCTCGAACGACTTCGTCGACATCTACTCGACTTTCTTTGTCAATTTCAACGCGACCAAGTATGACAGCATTTCTGAGCGCGCCGGCCGCATGCTCATCATCACCGCCGACGCCTATGCCGGCAACTTGAGCCCATTTGTGGAGTGGAAACGGAAGAAAGGCATCCAGACCAAACTTGTCAGGGTTTCGACGATCGGCAACAACTCAACCGCCATCAAGAACTTCATCCAGAACGAATTCGACGCCGGCGGATTGGTCTGGGTACTGCTGGTCGGTGATGCGGCCGACGTTGCCGCGGGAACCGTGCTGGTAAGCGGCGGCACCTTTCCTTATTCGGACCCGAGCTATACCTACCTGCGCGGCGGCGACTGGTATCCCGACGCTTTCATTTCGCGATTCTCCGCAAGCTCGGCGGCTGATATTGACAATCAGGTCAGCCGCTCGATCAACTATGAGAGAAATCCAGCCACGGGCGGCACCTGGTACAAGCAGGGCGTAGGCATTGCCAGCGCCCAGGGAACCCCAGCCGACTCGACGCGTATGAACTGGACTCGCAGTCTCCTGCTCAGCTATAACTACACGCTGGTCGACAAAATCTATGACCCAAACGCCAATGCCACCATGGTCACGAGTGCGGTCAATAACGGTCGCAGCGTTGTCAACTACATGGGCCACGGCAGTGAGACGACCTGGGGCACCACCGGTTTCTCGGTATCCAATGTTCAGGCCCTGGCCAACGGCAACATGCTTCCCTTCATCAATTCGGTCGCCTGTTTGAATGGCCGTTTCTATAAAACGGGCGGCCCTTGCTTTGCCGAAGCCTGGCTCAACGCGGGCAGTTCGTCCAATCCGGCCGGGGCCATCGCCTTCTACGGGTCATGCACGCTCCAGGCCTGGATACCACCCACCGTCAGTCAGTCTCACGCCTGCACCCTTCTGTGCCAGGATAAGAAAAACACGGTGGCCGGGCTCTGGTTCAACGGCTCGGCGCGGATGACCGAGGTCTACCTGCCGGCCTATGACGGTGTCAAAGAATTCGTCTGCTGGCACATCTTCGGTGACGGTTCGGTCCAGGTGCGCACTAACACGCCGCAGGCCATGACGGTCAGCCATGCCGGAGCAATCCTCATCGGCCAGACGTATTTCGACGTCACGGTCAGCGGTGTACCCAACGCGCTGGTCGGTCTGTACAAAGACACGGCGATGGTCGGCTCGGCTTACACCAACAGTTCGGGCCAGGCCCGGGTAAGTTTTATCATTCCGGTCAACACGCCAGGTTCGATGTACGTGACGGTCACAGCCTACAACAAGATCCCCTATCTCGTGACCGTGCCGGTCATCACCCCAAATGCGCCATTCGTCCTCTACCTGAAGCACACGGCCAACGACCAGTCCGGCGGCAATGGCAACGGTCAGCCCAATCCCGGTGAAACAATCCTGATGCCGGTCTGGGTGAAAAACCAGGGCGCCCAACAGGCCAATAATGTTTCCGGTCGCCTGCGCCTGAAGAGCCCTGACCCGCTCATCACGATTCTCGATTCAACCTGCTCCTTCGGCAATATCCTGCCTGGCGATTCGGCGGTTTCCAATCCCAACTTCCGTTACCGAATTGCCAACAACTGCCCGGATCAGCATAATGTCCTCTTCACCCTCGTCTGCACCGGCGACTCGACATGGACTTCGGACTTCTCAGCAATGGTCTATGCGCCGGTGGTCTCGTTTGCCGGCGTCAGCATCGTTGATACCATCGCCAACGGCAACCGGAACCGCGTTTTTGAGCCGGGCGAGACGGTGCTGGTCTACGTCCAGCTGGCCAACACCGGCGGCGCCGCGATTTCGGCCGTAACCGAGACTTTGAGCACCAACAGCTCTTATGTCTCCATCGTCCGCAATGCGTCAAGCTACGGCACAATCAACGCCGGAGCCACCGTGACCTGCAATCCACCCTATGTCATGCGAGCCAGCCCGACCACGCCCGTCCCTCATTTTGCCAACGTATTCGAGAGCATCCGCGGCACCTGTTACCTCGGGATGAGCTTCGCCGATACTTTCCAGGTCTCGGTCGGCCGAACCGGCTGGCGCGACAACGTCGAAGACACGATGGTCACACGCCAGTACACTTGCGGCCCGCTCTGGCATTCGACCACCCGCCGCTCCTACTCGCCTTCCCATTCCTGGTGGTGCGGTGACCCGAATACGGGCCAGTATGTCAATAATATGAATTCGTCGTTGACCACCCCTCAGTTCTATCTTGGCACCAGCGATACGGTTCTCACCTATTACACTTACTACACGACTGAGTCCGGCTACGACTACGGCTACGTTGAGGTCTCGACCAATAACGGCTCGACCTGGAATCAGCTTGTTTCCTACAACGGCAGTTCCTCAGCCTGGATTCGCGGGCGCTATCGCCTCAACTACTTGCCCGGCACCCAGGTCCTGCTCCGGTTCCGTTTCACTTCAGATGGTTCGGTTCTGGGTGAAGGATGGTTTGTCGACGACATAAATATCAACAACGGTCTCGACGTCGCCGAGGAGATGACGCTCCGTCCCGAGGTCATCACGGAACTGGTCACAGTTCTGCCCAATCCCTTCATCAAAGCGGTCGGCATCAAATACTCTTTGCCCGACCAACGGCATGTGAAGATTACGGTCTACGACATCAGCGGCAAGCTTGTCAAAACCCTGGTCGACGCCAAAGCCCAAGCCGGCCACTACGACGTCGCATGGAATGGCACTGACGAGCGCGGACGGAAAGTCTCGGCCGGTGTATACTTCACCCACGTTGTCCTGGGCGATTCCAGGACAGTCAGAAAGACAGTTTTGGTCAGATAGGAACAAAGACTCGATCATCGAAACAGCGGCAATCTCTTTCGGGCAATCCGCCCAGAGGATTTCGCCGAATGAATGAAAGGAGTATGCCATGAATACGGCCGTGATGTTGTTAAGCATGACCCTATTTCAGGCTGATTTTACCGTCTGCAACGTAGCCAATAACCAGCAGCATCCGACCGCCATTTTCCAGAACAACCAGTATTACGTTTTCTGGCAGGATGAGCGTTCGACACCTATCTACGCGCTCTGTGGAGCCCGCATTAGCGCTGCCGGTGCAGTGCTGGACCCTAACGGTAAAATACTTTTCCGTGATAGCGCCTATATGAGACCGGCGGTCGCCCACGACGGGGCCAGCTTCCTGGTTGCCTTCCGCAACCATTGTTGAAGCAAGGGCGATATTCTCGGAGTGCGGGTCACTCCGAACTGCGATTCGATACGCTCCTTCCCAATTGCGCGCGGCGACAGCATGGAAACCGATCCTGATATCGCGTTTGGCGGCGGGAACTACCTGGTCGTGTGGTCTGACTGCCGTCTGGACATCAACCGGATCTACGCCAGCCGGGTCAGTCCGTCCGGGGTTGTCCTCGATCCGGCCGGTGTTCAGATCGGGCCGTCGGTCGATACGACGAGGCAGAACGCACCGGCGCTTGTCTTCACGGGCAGCCGGTTTGCCGTTGTCTGGTTATACGGCGGATTGAACAAAGCGATTACCGGTCGGTTCATCGGCACCAATGGTCAGCCGATTGACACGTTCCGGGTCTGCGCTCTGAGCCAAGATGCAATGGCCAGCCGGATTGCCTATGACGGAACCAACTTCCTGGTAAGCTGGGTCGAAGCGACCTCTCCCTTTACGGTCAATGGTCAGCTCGTGTCGGGTACGGGCGTCCCGATCGGCAGTCCGTTCTTGATCGCGACAACCACCAGCGGCAAGGGAGTATTTGGGCTATGCTATGACGGTACGAACTACTGTGTCACCTGGAGCGACACCGTGATTCGGGGTCGCAAATACGCCCGGAACGGAACACCGGTTGGTCCCTCTTTCAAAGTTTCATCCGCCTTATACTCGCAGGGAAATCCTTTCGTTGTTGCCGGAGCCAGCAACCGCTACCTTAACGTCTGGACCGAAACTCATACTCCCACGCTGAATGATATCTGCGGCAATGTTGATGTTGCCATTGATGCAATCGCCGAACAGCGGTCAAGTACGACTGCGCGTGCCCGGCTACCGTCCGTGCGGCACGGGTCACTCGACCTGTATCGAAACAAGGGATATCGGATCTACGATACCCAGGGCCGTCTCGTCGAGTCAAGAGGAAAAACGAGCCCGGGCGTTTACTTCTTGAAGTCGGAGGCCGAGCCTACGGAGAGCACGAAAAAGGTTGTTGTTCTGGAATAGCACGGGAGTACAGCGGAGCACACCGGGCTATCAGAGGATCAGTGGGCAGATAGGATATTGGAGTAATGGAATAACGGAAGAATGGAGTGATGGTCGATGGCGCCTTGCGCCGCAATCCGTCTGAATCGTACGGCCTTGCCGCGCGGTAGCGCTACGATCGTTTCTTGAGCATTAGATAATAACCAGCCAGCAACGCCACAACGAGGGCCCCAAAACCAATCATTACGGCGACCATCGGCACGGGATGGCGGCCCCGGGTGTTGAACCAGAACAAATCAAAAGTAACATACCCTACGAGGCACTGAATAAGACTCATGAATATCACCAGGAAATTCGGTATCGTGTGCCGAGCCGTGGTCTGGCGCACGGTCAGGAAGATGATGATGTTGATGACAAACAGGAAAACCGCCGGAATCAGTGAAGCAGTCAAGAATCCACTCGCCGTGGCCCACCGGTCCGGATCGCCCGTAAAGTTGAAGTGAACCGCGATCCGCTCCGGCAGCTGAGCCATGAAGCTCGCGACCAGGGCGATTGTGACCACGAAAACCGCGGTTGGCACAAGCAGTACGAGCGGCCTTGCCCGCCGCACGGCTCCGGCCGGCGCCGGGGTCAGCGTTTCTAATCGTCCGGTAATGCCGGTGACGACGTTTCTCAAGTGATTTTCAAACTCCGTCAAGTCGAACGGTGAAAGGGCAAAGCTCCCTCTCTTCGTCTTGATGATGACAAGGTTCTTCAAGCTGGTCAACTGGCAGTTGATGTCACCGTATTCCGCAGTGCTGAACAGCCCGTAAAATCCGAACAGACCACCGTTACCTAACGTGCGCGACACTTTCAGCTTGCCCAAATCCGGTATCGTCACACACCCCTCGACCTCTTCCAGCGGTACTACTATCGTGTGGCCCGCAATCTTTTCGATGACGAGCTTGGAGCCTTCGATCAAGTAGCGTCTCGGGCTCCACAGATAGGAGATGACTACGATGAGGACGAAAACCAGAATGAATACAAGATTGTGCGGGCTCGGAACCTTGATGAGAAAAACGGTCGACAGCACGCCGAGCAGAACAAGCACAAAGGCTGAGATGCCTTTCGCAATCTTATCCAGTCTTGCTACCTTAAACTCCATGTTTGACCACCTTCCTTAACAGTTACTGGTTATTGGGTTATTGGTTTGCGCCAAGGGCGCATCGATTACAGCGATCGAACGGCCGATTACAGCGATTGTCGCCAATCGTCCATCGTCCGAGTGAGCAACGCGAACGGTCGTCCCTCGCCCATCGCCACTCTTCCTCCTACTTCTTCCCCGCCGCCTTCGCGCGCGCAATCGTCTTGTACTGATTATAAAGCGGCACTATCCACTTCACCAATTTCGAGATCTCCTCGGTCTTCTTGATGTATGGGTCCTGCAGGTAGTTGATGATAATCGCAATGAAAACCGTATCTTTGAAACGTTCGATCTGGTCGTACGCCGCGTCCCGCTTGCCTTCGACATACTCCTTGAGCCGCTTCACCGCATCGATAATCACGCCGAACTGCTTGAACTCGCTGGCCCCGGGCTCCATCTTCTCTTTCGCCTTGTCGATATCGTTGGCCGCGACCAGAATCGCCAGCGAAAGCTGGGAGGAGTGAAACTCATCCAGGATCAGCAGGTCTTCATCAGGAACATTGTACGTGCCGATCGTTTTTGCGTGAACCCGCTCGCCCCGCTTGTGTCTTCCGTAATGATCACCGACCTTGCGGATGTAATCCCGCGTCGGTTGGGTAAGCCGCGCCAGGAGTTGAGGGTCCTGCAGCCACTGCAAAGCCACCGCCACCTTGATTCTCTTCTTCACCTTGTCAAGCGGGCCTTCCCCGGAGAGCTTCTGCATGCCTTCGAGAATCCGTTCGACCGTCTCATGGCTCATCGTCACCGGCCCGTCCTGGGGCATTTTCATCACCTCATGGATTTCCTTCATCACCTGATCGACCTTCTCATTCCTATTCTTCAAGTCCAGGTAGGGGAACGTGACCTTAACGAAATGCTCAACAACCGGACGGTTGACCGGGAAACGGCCGTCGTCAAGTTCATCTTTGCTGCAAACCTTGCGGCAGTAATCGACGAACTTTTCCATGTCGGTCACGACCAAGTACTCCAGGTCGTAGGGCAGTTCCGTCAGGATCGTATCGTAGTTGATCCACCACGCCAGACAGCTGACGATGTCCTTAAGGTTATCAAGATGGGTCTTCTTTGCCGGTGGTTCAGCCATTGTCCTATGTGCTAAGAACCTCTCAACTTACAGCAGTTACCTTCGAGAATTGGATCCCGGACATCGGGTTTTCGCATTGTGCACACGGATAATGATAGTCGGAATTCAAGAAAAGTCAAAGGAAAAACACCCGCGGTGAACGGCAAATCGCCAGTTCGTCAAACCCCGCGCATCCTGAAACGCCGGACTTGCGGGGCGGCCGCGGCACCACTGCTACAAAATAATGAACCCGCTTTCGATCGTGGCCTTCTTGTCCGAGTATGCGTCCTTCACCGTGGTCACGATCTTGTACTTCCCTTTTTCCAATCCGCTGAACGTATAGGTAAACGTGAGCGCCACCTCGGTGTTGAAATTCCACGACTGGAAGCTCAGATTGGCGAAGTCGTTCTGACCACCCAGCACCTTCCCCGCATCATCCATCAGTTGGAAATCGGCTTTGAAGGCGAACTCGTAGAAGCCCCCCGCATTCTTCTGCAATGTGTAACCCACCGGTTCGACATAGAGATAGACCGGCTCCCCGTCGCCGAAATCATTGCCTTCCTTCGGGTCATAGATGCCGTAGCTGTTGTCCGCGCCCTTGACAAAGCGCGCGCTATGCAGGATGAGGGGCGACTTGGCCCACAACATCTCCAGTGAAGACCGGAGCGAAAGCACGGCCTTCAAATAGTCTTGGGCGGACATCGAATTTCTGAATTCGGTAAAGGCAAGCTCGAAGGAATCCGGAGCCGACGGAATAACCCCCGTAGGCCCCTTTGCCTCGCCCTTGCCCCTGCACCCGAAAAACAAAACCAACACCAATCCAACAAGCAACAGCTTCTTCACATTCGCCTCCTTGTTATAAAGCAATGAGTACCGAGCAATGAGCAATGAGTTCCTGCCTTGCGGCACCTGATCTTCTGCTCTCCTGATATCCCTCCCACTGATCCGCTGATACCCTGATACGCTCTCTTTCGCATCAATGGCTCCATAGCTTCTTCCTTCTCTCCCCTCCGCTCCCCCGCTCCTCTGCACCCCCGCATTCCTTCCCCTTCCTTCACCCTACTCCACGACCAACACCTTCTGCGTTTCAATCACACCAGCCCGGTGCGACTGCAGGAAATACACACCCGGGGTCGTCCTTCCTCTCGCAGCGACGTGACGGCCTTGCGCATCGTAGATTCGATATCCCCGGCTCCGATACAGGTCGAGCGACCCGTGCACCACGGATGGCAGCCGGGCACGCGCTGTCGCAGTTGACCCCCGTTCGGCAATTGCATTGATCGCAACGTCCACGTTGCCGTAGATGTCGGTTGTCGTAGGCCGCGCCTCATCCCAGGCCACGAGATAGTTCTGATCCGATGCTGCGGCCGATGCGTACCACTTGTCGTATGTAGTTGCGTCCGAGATCGTGAAATTGCTGCCGATCAGCCCGCCATTCGTGCTGACGAACTGCGCGCAGATGAGCCGGTTGGTCGTTTCAACCTGGCGCCATACAACCAAGTACTGCCGTCCGTCATAGGTGACGCTCGGGAAGATCTGCGTTTGCGATCCGCTGGCAATCGTCACGCGGCTGCCAACCATCTGGCCCTGGGGTGAAACCCGTTGGCCCATGATGTCGTAGCCGGTGCTATTCCATACGACCAGGTAGTTCGTGCCGTCAAATGCGATGTCGGGCTTCGAGCCGCCGTTGGCCAGCACGTAAAACATACTGCCGTCCGGCTGACCGCTGTTGTTGATGAACCGGGCCGCGACACTGCCCGCAGTGGTGTTCCACACCGCCAGACAGCGACTGCCGTCAAACGCAATCTTCGCGTTATTCGCATCGGAGACACCCAGCGCGGTCGAAAGCACGGCCGGCGTGTCGAGAACCGCGCCGCCCGGCGAAACGCGCGCCGTCACCATGTAGAAGTTGAGGCTGTCAAGATTCATGTCGCCCCACACCATAACATAGTTCTGGCCGTTGAAGACGACATCCGGATAGGTCTCCTTCAGGGGTCTTGTAGCAACAAACACTGTGCCCAGGGTATCAAGGTTGGGAGTAACCCGTACTCCCACAACATCACCCTTGCTTCAGCAGTGATTCCTGGTGACCACAAACATGTTTGTCCCGTCGAAGGCCACGTTGCAGTTGTAGCTGGCACTGTCCCGGTACAGAAGACGGCCGCCGGTGTCGATTACCGTGCCAGTCTTCGATACACGCGACCCGAATAGCGATATGTAGCCGGAGCCGCGGTACCGGTAGTCGACCCAGAAGACGTAGAACTGGTTGTTAGTGTAGTGGATTACCGGATACTCCTGAAAATCCCCGGCGGTGCTTATCGGAAAGTCCGCACTGATGAGAAGCATGATTAGTGGTATCATAATGAGAGAAGTTTAGCCAACAAAGCACCTCTGTCAAGAGACAACCAGCCTGAGTCCTCTCCACTTTTCCTACAACGTATGAACTGCACGACTTTTGTAAGAATAAAGAAAGATAGATTTTAGGCGCCGTGAGGCTCATCTGAGCCACGAGCATTAGCTAAGCCACTCTGCGACCTAAGGGTCGCTGGCTGAGAGTGGCGACCGCCCTCTGACTTACTGGGCTAATATCAACAACCTTTGTTTTTTGAGTCTAAGCACTATCGGGCGAATATGAGACCACCAGCCTAAATTTTATCTTCTTTAAAAAAGGCAAAAGTAGTGTTAGAAATAAGTGGAGAGGAATCATGGGTTTTTCCCCTTGACAGACTGACCTTTTTCGCCATACTTTGACAAGTTGTCTCCGCAAGGGACAAGAACTGAAAACCAAGGAGGTCACATGACCAAGTGCTTTCTTGTCATAGCTTTGTTGGTGGCATCCGTTGCCTTCGCCGTACCACCCGTCTTCGATGTGCCGGTGGCTATCCGGGCTAACGGAACTCCGATCAACGTTGGCTACGGAGGCAATGCTTCGCCTTTCATGGTTGACTGGAACGGCGACGCCAAACAGGACCTCTTGCTGGGTCAATATGATGGCGGCAAAGTCCGGTTCTATGCGAACATCGGGACGCACTACAATCCCACCTTCGGCAGTTTTTCCTACCTCCAGGCCGATGGTTCAGACATAGCCGTAACTTATGGCTGATGTCAGGGTGCAACGGTCGCAGTCTGCGACTGGAACGAAGACGGGTATCTTGACCTGATCACCGGCGAGAGATACGGCAAGCTCACCTATTTCCGCCGGCTGTCCAACGGCACCCTGACCAACGGCGGCAAGATTCAATCTGACGGCATCGACATCCAGGCCGCCAACAACTCCTGGCCCTTTATCTGTGATTACAACGCCGATGGCAAGAAAGACCTTCTTGTCGGACAGGAAGGCCTCACCTCCGTGTGCAACGTCTATGTCTATCTTAATATCGGCACCAATTCGGCACCGGTCTTCACCGACTCAACCCCGATTCTCTTCAACGGCCGACCCCTAACCTATTGGCGGACAATCCCGGTCTTCATCGACATCGACGTCGACGGCAAAAAAGACATGGTCCTCGGCGGCTGGAGCAGTGATGTCCGGCTGTACTCCAACAGCGGCACGAATTCCAATCCGATCTTCACCAACTTCGTCTACCTGGTGCCCACCGATACCGCCTATATCAATGGCAATCCGCCCCGGGTCAACTTCACTGATTGGGATGGTGACGGTGACCAGGACATGCTTACGTGCGATTATTACGGGTCGGTTTTTCTGCGCCGCAATATCACGGCTACGGACGTCGCCGAGCAAAACACGCCGGCGAGCACAACAGTCAGACTCTCCGTGACGCCCAACCCGGCGCGTGACAGAATCACAATCCAGCTCTCAGGCCCCATCGCGGCTGATGCCAAAGTCGAGATTCATGACGCCATCGGCCGAGCAGTAAGATCTTTCGATCTTAGCTCATTGCTCATTGCTCATCGCTCATCGCTTCTTACGTGGGATGGCCGTGATAACCAGGGCATGGTTTTGCCATCCGGGGTCTACATTGTCATGCTGACCGCCGGCACTCAGATTCAAACTGAAAGGCTGGTGTTAGTGCGGTAAGCTCCTGCCTTCGGCATCGAGACGAGCGCCGATTCAGACGGATTGTTGCGGATTCAAACTGATACTCTGCCCACGGATCTGCCGATGTTCTGATCTGCTTTCTTGCAGAATCGATTGCGGTGATAAGTAATTGAGCTCCCTCGCTGCGCTCGGGACGCACACGGCAGCGGATTTCAGCGATAAGACGGCAACCCCTTACTCCATCACTCCACTATTCCAATATTCCATCTGTCAACGTGCCCCTCGTCCAAGTGAGCAACGCGAACGGTCGCCCCTCGCTACTCATTCGTGCAACGCTTTCTTCGCCGGTTCGTACCCGAAGTCGGCCGCCTTCTTCAAGTCCTTGTTCGCCGACTCCTTCTTCCCCAGCTTCCCGTACGCCAGACCACGGTTGTAGTAGGCCGCGGCGTTACGCGGATCGAGTTCGATCGCCGAAGTGAAGTCGTTGATCGCCCGGGCATAATCGGCCGTATTATAGTAGGCAATACCGCGGTTGAAGTAGGTCTGCCACAGCTTGGAACCAAGCTTGAGCCCGCGGCTGAAGTCCTCGATCGCGGACCGGTAATCCTTGAGCCGGATATAGGCCGCGGCGCGGTTATTGTAGGCCTCAAGATAATCGCCATCAATGTCGATCGCCTGGCTGAAATCCTCGATTGCCGCGCCGATGTCTCCACTGCCGAAGAAGATCAAGCCGCGGCAGAAATAGACCTCCTTGTACCGCGGATTCAAGATTACGGCCTGGGCCAGGTCAACCTGCGCCTTCTCGTTGTCCCCGAGCTTGTAGTAGGCATACCCCCGGTTGTAGTGCATTTCTCCCCGACACCCCGGTGTCCCGGTGGGAGCCACATTCGTGGAATCGTTCTTCGGCTCAAGCGCTATGGCTTTCGAGAAGTCGCCCACCGCTTCCCGAAACTTCTCTAACCTGACGTAAGCCAAACCGCGGTTGAAATATGCCTGTGCGCTCGCACGATCAGCCTCGATCGCCCTGGTGTAGCATTCAACCGCCTCGGCGTACTGGCCATTCTTAAAGCATGCATTACCGCGATTGAGGTTGACGCCAGCCCCGGCCGATTGAACCTTAGCACTGCCCGCGGCGTAGCTCTTGTCTAGCTTCGCGGCCTTCTTGTAATCGGCATCAGCCCGGGCGTAGTCGCCCGTGTTCTCATAGGCAAGTGCCCGCTGGAAATATGCCCTTGCATTGCTCGGCCGGGCCACAATCGCCGCATCGAAATCCTCAATCGCCTTATCGTACTTCGCCATCTTCATATAAACCAGGCCCCGGCCCAAAAGGGCGTTAGCGTTCTTGGGCACAAGCTTAATCGCTCTGGAGTAGTCCTTGACTGCCTCATCATTGTCGCCGTTGCCAAAATACGCGGTGGCACGATCTGAGTAAATCGCGGCATTATCCGGGCTCAGCGTAATGGCTTCCGAATAGTCGGCAATGGCCTCGTCAAATTCGGCTGCTGCGTAATGAGCACCGCCCCGGCTGTGCAGGGCGGTGTAGAACGCGGGATTGAGGCCTAATGCCTTTGTGAAATCATCGATGGCCTTGCGGTAAGATCTCTTTTTCATGTAGGCCAGACCCCGGTTGAAGTATACGGTATCCCGGTCTGGGTCCTGGTCCAGGGCCTTGTTGAATGCTCTCACCGCCTCGTCGTATTTGCCGCTCTTGTAAGCTGCCACGCCCCGCGCATTCCAGTTCGTGCCTTGCTGGCCGAAAGCCAGACCTAAGACCACACCGGCAATCAGCAAGACCTTCGTCGGGTCACAGGAACTACTCATAGAGGCTGATTAGTACTCCATTCGTGAATCAAAAAAAGGGGCCCCGTTGCGGGGCCCCTAGTAAACCATCGCTATTTGATCTTCACTACCTTGAACTGCTCGCCGCTTGAGACTTTCACAAAATAGATTCCGCTCTCAAGGCTGCGGCAGTCGAACCGGCCATTTCGTACGACACCCACCTGGCGTCCCGCCGCGTCAAATACGAGCGCGGTGCGTCCGGCCGTGCCGTTGAGAATGACCATGTCCTTCACTACGGTCGACTTGAGTCCCACGGCCGACCTCTGGTTGGTGCCCGAATCCTCTACCTCGGTCAACAGTACATCGACATTGGCCTTGATGTCATAGGCTGAACTGACGTACTCGCTCCAGACGTTGAGGTAGCGGTTGTTGGTTCCTGCAGCAACGGCACCAAAGTACTGGGTGTTTACCGAAGTCGAAATGCGGAACGCGCTGCCGACCGGCTGACCGCTTCGATCGAACTTCCGCCCCCACATTTGCGATTGGCTCCAGGTGAAAAGATAGTTCGTGCCGTCGAAGCACAATCCAACCCAGGGGTAACTAACGCCAGAAGCAATAGTGATGACGCTCCCGATCGGAACGCCGGCACTGGTTAGCCTCTGGGCCTTGATGTTATAGGAGGTAGAGTATTCGGCCCAGGTGAGCATGAAGTTCGTGCCGTCAAACACCAGCCGCATCGCATACGCATAAGCGTTCGGCGTACAGACCCTGACCGTCTCGGCCGGCACACCGTTGGTCGCCACGAAGCGGCCGGTGATGCCATACGGTGCTGTGCTGTACTGCCAGACCGTGAAGTATCGGCTCCCGTTGTAGGCAACATCTGGATAGTACTGGTATACGGTCCCGGAGTTGGGGCCGATCTGAATGCCGCTGGCGTCAAGTACGGTGCCGCTTGGGGTGACACGGGCGCCGTAGATCTGGTAGTATCCGCTGTTCCGACCATCGGACCAGACGACAAAGTGATGACCGCCGCCAAAAACCATGTTCTGTGACCATTGGACGCCGCTGGCCTGTGAGATGTAAAACGAGCTTATTGGATCGCAGTTCGGAGTGACACGCACTCCGACGATATTACCGGAACTTCAGCAGCTGTCCCGGCCCGCCACCAGGAAGTTCGCGCCGTCGTAAGCGACCGAAGGCGCGTAGGCGGTCTGCCGCTGGAAGAGAACCTTGCCGTTCGGGTCGAGCACGGTTCCCGTCGCGGAAACGCGGGCGCCGAAGAGCGAGTAGTCGGGCTCGTAGTAGCGATAGTCAGCCCAGAACACATAGTACTGGTTATTTACGAAGATCGTGCTTGGGTAGTACTGGTCGAGAGTGGCATTACAGACGTTGAAATCAGCCCCGAAAAGGCTGAGTGAAGCGACTAACAGGGCAACATGCATATGACCTCCTGAAAAATCAGTCCGCAAATCCAAAATCACGAATCATGGAATCCGATATAACGAAATTATAAGCAGTTATCATTCCGTGTCAAGGGCAATCTGCATCGGGTCACAACTTGACCCGGTTTCCGCCTCAAGTGCCCCCGCCACAGGTTTCTTTGACTTCCCCCCAGACATACCAGTTCGGTTCAAGATAGACCCAGTAACCCGGCGTAAGGTTTTCATACCCTTCGTACGAGTACTCTTCGGAAAAACCATGATCATGGAAATCACCATACTCACTGAGATCGCCCGGGACATTCAGCATGTGAAGCAAGACCCGGTATTTCCCGTTCACGCTTGCCTTCTTGTCAGCTTTGTCTTCGGCCCCCAGCTTCTCCCACACATACCACTTGGGAAAAACATAGACCCAAAAACCCGGTTTCAGGTTCGTACCGTCGCCGTACTCGGTCCCGCTCCAGTACCCCCAATCGCAAAACGCCCCGTGTTCAACCTTGTCTTCGAGGACGGTGATCACATGAAGTAGATTGACGTACTTACCGTGGAGGCTCGCCGCGCCCGGCACTTTGTCACCAGGCCAGCACGAACCACTGCGCTCTTTCGCCAAAGCCGCCGACCAAATAAGCAGAGTAAAAGTAAGTAATCGCGTGCCCAATCTTGATTTCATCGTGCCTCCTTCGGTTAGTAATACAGGAGACGCGGGCGGTTATTCCCTCGGATTGCGCCCGGACCAGACTCTTTCAAGACTAAACCGTAACCCCCGGTTGCGTGGAATATGCTGTCCGGTTTCTTGTATAACACTTTGAGGGGCAAACAAGAATGTCTCAGGCAAAATCATTACGGCATGTCTGTGAAAGGAGGCACGTATGATCAGCAGAGCCGGAACGCTTATCTGTTCAGTGCTCTTAGGTGTATGTCTAATCGGGTGTCTGGGCGCGGCCGAGACCATGAAGCTCGACGACGTCATCAAGCTGTTGCAGTCCGGGGTCGGCGAGCAAGTCATCCAGGCCAGCATTACCCAGCGGGGAGCCGCCTTCTCCCTGTCGACGGCGGATATCCTCGCGCTCAAGAAAGCCGGGGCCAGCGACAACCTGCTCGTCTTTATGATAGGCGGGAGCAGCACCGGTGAATTCCCCTTTGAGATCGAGAATGAATTCATCGTCAAGAAGCCCACCGTCTTCAAGCACCTCGCCGTCTATCCGGTCTTCAAGAAGACATTGGAGGGCATTGACGACTATCTGACCCTGGACCAGGCGCAGAAGGCACGAATCATCATCATCCGGGAGAGATCCGACGCTTCGGTTCCGACCGTGATCATAAGGAACACGGGCCGGCGGCCGATATACATCATGGCCGGCGAGATCATCGTCGGTGGCAAGCAGGACCGGATGGTCTCGTTTGACATCCTGATCCCGGCGCACAAGGAAATTGAAGTCGAGGTCCGCTGCGTCGAGCACGGCCGGTGGACCGGCAAGGCCGAGTTCAAGTCCGGCGGCGCCCTGGCCGGCAAGTCAGTGCGGTCCGCCCTCCAGTTTGCCGACCAGCAGGATGTTTGGGATGAAGTCGCCAAGTCCCGCGAGAAGCACGGCATCACTTCGGGCAGTGGAACCTACGACGCGGTGCTGTCGAGCGGAGACATCGACCGCCGCAGCGCGCCCTTCCTGGCCGCGATGAAACAGGGACTTGCCGATGAGCGTATGGTCGGCATGATCATGGCGCTCAACGGCGAAGTAGTCTGCGTCGACATCTTTGCCGGTCCCAAGTTCTTCAACGAAGTCCGCGAGAAACTCCTCAAGGCCTACGTGCTGGACGCCATCAGCGCCGAAGAGGAAGTCTCCCGAGCGCCGGGCAAAAAGGAAATCCTGTCCTTCTTCAACGAAATGAAGAATGCCCGGACCCAGGACTCAAAGAAGTACGACGACAATAGCAACGTCGAATTGGAATCGGAACTGATGATCGGCAACGAATCCCGCGACAAGGACGGTAGACTCCAGCACCTCAACCTCAATAAGAAGTAGCGCATAGCATTCCCCTGCAGCAGCGAAGGCCGGGCTTGAGAATCAAGCCCGGCCTTCCTTACTCATTCGATTGTCATTCTGCGGTAGCACTAGCTTTTCCGGCGGCATGTAAAATGCCGCCCTACGTTGCTGCGATATGCCCCCTCTCACCAACGTAGCGCCGGGTTTTATACCCGGCCGAAAACTCTAGGGTGCGCTTCAACCTGAGTGACGTGTAACCTATCGACCGTTTATCCGGCGGGAATCGAAGAGGTAAGACGGATCAACCGCTGGCCTGCCATGAACTGCTGAGCCACTGACGCGATATTCGGCCTCGTGGATCACTTCGCCGCCGTATTTTAGCACCGCCTTGTAGTTGCCTGAGGCAAAGGGGCCCCAGCTGTCCCACCAAAGGTAGATGCCGATATACCCCGGGCTCACCTCGAAACTGAAGCTATCGACAAAGCGTTCGTCAAGGTGCAGCTCCACGAGAAAAGGATAGGTCCGCGGTAAATCATCGGTGAATTTGAGCCGCCACACAAGGAAGTACCACCCTTCATAGAATTCGTAACTGTTGAATACGAAGTACTCAATCTGAGGATAAAAGGGGCTTTCCGGGTCATATATGTTCTCCCACTTGCGGTTCGCACACTGCAGCAGGAGCAAGCCGGCCAAGATCGTCAGAAGTGGACGTACGCACCGACGCATATGCCCTCCCTTTCCACATCCGCCCTGACTTTGAGACCGCGAACATATCGCCCCTTGAGAGTCTCGTACCTCGCCCATAAGATCACTGTTGTCACCAGCATACCTCCTGCCGCCACCGCCGTCCATGCCGCCAACTTGTCAAACGTCCCGGTGCGATCCCGGAAGCTTTCGGCGTCAGCCGTCGTTCTTGCATTCTTATAATCACCGTAGGAAGCATCGGCCGAGAGTTTGAATATGAGTGCACCGGCGCCCATCGACACCGCGCCCATCGTAGTAATGACCGGGCCCGCAACCGAAGGCATCGAAACCCGCATCGTGTCCAGTGCCCCCGTGCTATCACTTAGTGTTATGATTAACATGATTATTCCCATCATGCGCAATTATACAATGTCTGCTTCACGCTGTCAATGGAAAAAACGTGGCAGCAGCGCACGCCGTGTAAACGCCGCCGGCATCGAAGGGAGATTCGATAAAGGCAGATCACAACGGGACGATAACCCCACCCACTTGATTCATCGCCAGTTCGACGATTTGACAATTTTACAATTATCAAATAGTCGAATCGTATATGACGGGGCCTGACCCCGGACCGCATCTAAAAGAGAGGGGGCCGCCTTACGGCGGCCCCTTAATGCCTATTGGCTCATCTAACGCACAATAACCAGGTTCCTGGTCGCAGTAAATCCGCCGGCCTCAAGTCGATAAAAGTAGATCCCGGCCGCGCACTCAAGACCACGATCGTTCTTCCCGTCCCAGGTTACACTGTACCAGCCGGCCGGCTCGGTCTTGTTGACCAAGTTTCGAACCACTCGGCCTATAGCGTCATAGATCGCAAGGCTCGTGCGAACTTGATGTGCCAGTTGATATCGCATGGTCGTCAACTTACCGAAAGGATTAGGCTGGTTCTGGCCCAGCGCAAAGTAGTGCGGGACTACTGGCTGGTTCTCATCGGCAATACCAGCCGTGACCGTGGCCGATCCTTCATACGGCAGGTAATTCCGTTTGCCGCAAGTGACCGACATGCTGCCAACGGTCCTGGGGTTGATGCTTAGAGTTGCACTACCCGAGGCGTTGGTATACCCGCGGGCATAGACCTCGGTGCCTTTCCAGAGACAGACCAGGACAGATTCAACCGGTGCAAAATCATTGACATTTACCGTTACCGTGAAGTTCTGAGTCCCGATACCGATATATGTCGGATGTGCAACAGTGAAGTGTCGGACCACGCCCGACGTGTTGTGGAGCGGGATGGCCGGATCGCCGAAGAGGTTCTTCTCGTAGGACTCCCAGCGCCAGTAACTGCCGCTCGGATACATGGTCCGGAACTGGTCTTTGGTCCTGGCCAGTGCTTGGCCCACGTAGACATAGGCAGAGCACCGAGGCGTTCCGTCACGGGGCAGGAATTTCCAGAAGAACATGTAGTTGTACAGTTCGGCGACATTCATCCAGCCGGAGCGCGCATTCATTATGTTGGCAACAAAACCATTTGGTGCGTGAACCGCCATATTCTCGGCAATGCAGTCCCCGTTTGTTGCCCCGGTGACATCCCAGCCGCCAACGTCACAACAAACCGCGATGAGGACATTCAGTTTATTGGTGTTGGTCAGGGCGATCGCATTGGTGCTGTACCAATAAGGGGTCGTGCACATCGCATCGGTCATGCCGTGCGTCTGGCCGGAGTAATAGCCGTAACCGCGGTTGAGCGAATCGGTCAACGCCTGAGCCGTCGCCGCGCCACTGTAGATTTTGGCATCAACCCATCCGGCGGGAGTGACATTGGCAACCGAGTCGGGATAGCCGGCCGGCCCTGCGTTCCAGAAGATGAGTGCCCTATTGAAGTAAGTGGTATCGGCTGATTTTTCATAACGGAAGAGCTTCGAAAGATATCGAGATGCCTCGGCTGGCCAGTTGGTTGGATCGAGAGTAATCATGCCGACATAGACATCCGACAGAAAATCCACGCTATCACTCGGGTGCTCGCCCCAGAAGGTATCGTTATCCGCATTGTAAGTGCCGTCTAGACATGAGAAATACATATCACCGGGGAAATTAGTCGTGCCCGTGGGGCACAGTCTTCGGTATTGTCTCGACGGATGATCCCTTCGGGCGATGAAAAAGAAGTCGGTGTGCCAGGTAGTATCGGCATCTTTGATGAAATTCCTCATCTTCTCTGCTGTGTCCCTTCCCGGATAGGTCATGAGACTCTCGACACACACGACCCTTGACGGCATACCTCTCTTTGTCCGCCAGTCGGCAAGTTTCTGCAATGTATCCTTGCTTACATAAGGGGTGATGATGACATGCTCATAATTGCCAGGCGGCAGGTACGGTGAACCAAAAGATGCATTGGACACCGGCGGTGCAAAGCGCTGTATATCTCCGGGATTGGCGACTATCGTCTGAAGGTCGCTGATGGTTCGCGCCAGCTGCCGTTCGCCGCGGCGGACCGGTTGAACCGTGCCCTCTTGATAGTGGATCTTTAATGTGATTTCACTGCAAAAGACGAGTTTCCTCTCGACCGGGATGTAACGCAGTGGATAGATACTGACGCTTCCCAGGCGGAAACCACCCTTGGTTTCAGTTAAGCCACAAACGACAAGCTCGCTTGGATATATCTCTGACGAATTATATATCCCGGGGTCGGGCTCAACAAATGCCGGTTCAGATTCGTACGGTGAGTAGCTTCTCGGCGTCTGGACTGGCAGGATGTTGAATGTACCGGCCAGGACCGTCTCGTTTTTAGAGATAACCTCGATATTGGTTACCGTTGCATTGCCTGGGATGACAATTTGTCTGCATTCAACCGGTAAAGACGGAGCACCGAGCTGACCGGTCAGGGGCGACAGACCCATACTGAGACGGTCAAAACCATGTTCCTTTGTGAGCGAGATGCTGTTCGGGTTGAAGGTGATTCTCTGCGTAAGAACACCGGCTGAAGAGACGGTCATTAGCACACCAAAGAGAACGAGAGCGACAGCTTTCTTCATTATTACCTCCTGTAATAAAGCGTGCGCATTCTGCTTATCAATATGCATGGCTGATGTATCAATATTCAACCAAGCCGTTCTCAACATTATTGCAAAGTGTACCCAATACCACTCAATTGTCAATGATAATATCGGGACGGTCCCCGCGTGCGCTTCGCCCCGAGCCAGGCGAAGGAGAACGTCCCCCTGTCCGTTGCCGCCTCGCCGCCGATCTTCTGATCTGCTGGCGTCCTTCCCTCTGGTCTTCACGGGTATTGACTTCAGTGCCGTCCCAGAGTAGAATGGTCGTCACCGAAAGCCTTAGAAATGGCCAACATACCAATGCAATACCGAGAACTGGGCCGGACCGGGCTGCAAGTCAGCGCCATTGGCCACGGCACGGAACACCTCCATCGCAAACCGGCCGCTACTGCAGTATCAGTCATCCGTGAGGCGATCGCCTGCGGCATCAACTACTTCGACGTCGTCTTCGCTTTCCCCGAATACCGCGACAACATCGGGGCCGCGATCGCCGGTCAACGGCATAACATCATCATCTGCGGCCACATATGCTGCGGCGAACACCACGGGCAGTACAGGCTGACCCGCGATCGAAGCGCGAACGCGCGCTACTTTGATGACCTGCTGCGCCGGCTGAAGACCGACTATGTCGACATCGTGATGATCCAGATGGTCAATGAAATGACATCGTTTGAAAACATATCGGAGTCCCATGGCATCATCGACCTGGTGCGCGAATTGAAGCAAAAGGGCAAGGCACGCTATATCGGGGTCAGTGGGCACAAAGTTCCCGCGGTCAAGAAGACCGTGGAGACGGGCATCCCCGACGTAGTCATGTTCCCCATCAACATCGCATGGGACATGGTGCCGGGTCGGAACAAGATATACGACATCTGTGCCCGACAGAACCTGGGCCTGGTCGGGATGAAAGTATTCGGCAACGGACGCGTGATCAAGGCTAAAGCCCCACGCCGGGCCACGGTCCTCCAATGCATCAGCTACGCCCTGGCTCAGCGGGCAGTCGCTACGATAGTACCCGGCGCCAAGACGGTCAAGGAAATAGGGCAGTGCATGTCGTACTTCACGGCCGGCAAAAGGGATAAGGAATACCGCTCGATCATTGCTGCGTGTCAGGAAGAACTGCGGGGCAACTGTCTTTATTGCAATCACTGCCTTCCCTGTCCCCAGGGAATCGATATCGGCCGGGTCATCGCGCGGCTTGAGCGGACAAGAAAAGGATCGACGCGCACCACGCCTGACGCTGGGCACTATTTCCCGGGTCGTTTGCACCCGGCCCGTGCCAATACGAAAAATCTGTCATTGCAAGCCTCACGATGCGACGAGTGCGGCGCGTGTGTCAAGCGCTGCCCATTCGACGTCGATGTCATCGGCAAAATGCGTCTTGCCCGCCGACGATAGAAGAACAGGACCGACCTTTTTTTCTCCCGAGCCGCAAAATCGTCTGTTTTGATCCATTTCGATTGACTTCCGTTTGTCTTTGTGATACACTGAGCATGCAGATCTTGGCAAGGTATGTGCGAAGTACGTTGTTCAGAGAACCCAGGAGCAACCTATGAATAGCCTTCTAAACAAGATGGCGATGGTTCTGTCGATTCTAACAATCATCGCCGGTCTAAGCACTGCCCAGGATATCCGGACCGGCGACCGTATCGAGTCTATGGTTTGTGACGGACTGACACGAACCTACCGGATCCACATTCCCGCTTCGTTCAGCAAGACCTTGTCACCGCCCCTTCTGCTCATACTTCACGGCGGCGGCGGAACCGGCAAGGGCATGGTCACCCTTACGCGCGCCGGGTTTGACTCCCTGTCCGATCGTGAGGGATTCATCGTCGTCTATCCCGACGGCATCGAAAAGCACTGGAATGACGGCCGCAGCAAGGTACGATACCGTACCCATAAGGAAAAGATCGATGACGTCGGGTTCGTATCGGACTTGATCGACACGCTCACCGCACAGCTCAACATCGATACAAGACGCGTCTACGTGACCGGCATGTCCAACGGCGGCCTCATGTCTTTTCGGCTGGCTCTCGAGTTGTCGGATAAGATCGCCGCCATTGCCCCGGTTACCGCATCACTGATCGTCGAATTCAAGGACGCCAGGCCGGCCAGGCCCATGCCCGTCCTCATAATGAACGGCACCAAGGATCCGCTCGTTCCCTGGAGCGGCGGCAACATCGGCATCCTGCTCATCAAGGTCGGCAAAGTCCTTTCCACCATGGAGACCGTGGATTTCTGGGCAGAGAACAACGAATGCCCGTCCCAACCGACCACGCTGCTTCTGCCCGACAAGGATCCGAAAGACGGTAGCCGGGTGACGGTGGAAACCTATGGCTGGGGCGAGGACAGCACTGAAGTCGTGCTCTACCGGATCGAAGGCGGCGGCCACACCTGGCCGGGCGGCTGGCAGTATTTATCCAAGAGGGTAATCGGCAAAACGTGCCGCGACATATCAGCCTGTGAAGTCATTTGGGAATTTTTCAAAAAGCATTCGATGAGATGAGAAACGAGGCGTGGGGCACGTGCGAGGAGAGACGTAGCTCATGAAACTCATGCATGATACAAGGTTCAGGGCAAGACAATTCCGGTACGTACCATGATTCGAATCACATCGGTTCTATCTGCATTTGTGGTCGGCAGCTTCTGCCTGCTTGACGCGCATCAACCCAACCTGGTCATGAGCCAGCAGTCCACGATGTCCGACCCGGTCATCGTAGAGAAACCCGAGATATCGAAAGCGTACTACGGCGAACTGAACGATGCCGCCGAGTACTTCAAGGTTACACTGAAGGAAACGCTGAGCTTCTATATGAACGTGCTCGTACCCGACATACCGGTTTACCGTCGTTTCCGGTTCTCGGTCGAACTCCAGGATTCATCCGGAAATCCGATATACCTGCTCGATAGCGGTCAAACAACATGGAAACCGTTCTACGAGAAATATGGGAAGGACAATTACTTAATGGGTCCAGAGGCGAGAATCCCGCTGCAAAAGGGGACGTATTACCTGAGGGTTTTCAACATAACCAACCAGGGCCGCTATGTTCTTGCCACCGGCGAAAAAGAATCGTTCCCCGTACCGGTTATCGTGCGCACCATCTTCGTCATGCCCAAACTCAAGAAACAATTCTTCAATAAGGAATAACCTTAAAGGAATAACCCTAAGGGGACAGACCCCTTTCTTCTTCTCATAAATGAGCAGTTCTTGCATGAAAGTTCATTTATCGACCAGGTCAAGAAGCAAAAGAATCTTTTTAAAGCAGATCAACGAATTCTTCGATTGTTAATCCCGCTCCATCAATGATTTTGTCGAGATTGCCCGTTTCTAAATCCAAAAACCTCTTGCCGACTTCCAGGGGAACCGGCAGACCATCCTCGATCAAACACTCGATGTAATCCCGGGCCGCAGTTTTCAAATTCTTCAATGCCGTTCGCTGCGTCTCGCCCTGCGCAACACAGCCTCTTAATGCCGGACAATAGGCAATGAAGCCCGATTCTCGACCTTTTTCCATGACAATAGTGTATTTCATGGCAACCTCCAACGCACTTTCATTATATCCAACGTGTTCACAGATGCAAGGCCCATTTGCTTCCTTGAATCGTTGTCCCGGACGGGACATGGTTGTCTCGCGGCCGGTATGCTCCTCAGTACATTCGCCCTACTGTACTACCACGACTTTCTTCGTGATAACGGGACTGCGCCCGCTTCGCGGGGCTCGATCAGCCTCAAGCCGGACGAAATAAACGCCCGCAGGAAGGACAACTGAGCAAAGAGCAGAGGGCATAGGGTTAAGAACAAGAGATCGAACCAGCTTGCCGGCGACGTCGAAGATCTGCAGTCTGGCACGTGGCGTGTGGCAAGCGGCCAATAGCCGGATGCCCTTCGCCCTCGTCGTCGGATTCTGCAATATCCTCAATCCTGCATCGCGCATCGTGCATCGCGCATCACTCGCTTCCTCGATTCCAACAAAATTACGGGTCGAGGCCGCCCACACATCGGTCGTATTCTCATCATAATAGCTGACAAAAATATCGCTGCCGTCAATTGCGATTGCGGTTGAGGCCGTCCAGCCGCCAATCGTATCAACGACTTCGGTCGTCCAGCTCGCCTCGCGGCCGCGGGCGTATTTCAGCAGGTTCTCATTGTGGCAGTGGTAGGCAATATGCAGGGTGTTGCCGTTGTCAATAACCATCTTATTGTCCCAGCCCCGTTTGTTGAGCTGCAGACCGTGGTCAACAACATGAAGCCGCCAGACGCCGGTATTCTTTTCAGTGAATCTCAAATCATAGTTGCCGCCGCCGACCCAGTACAGACTGATCTGAGGCCGGTCCTGCGCGTCGAGGGCCAGGGAATTGAAACCCGCGGCATTGGCCGTAACCGGCTTCTCGTAGCGCCAGGCCTGTCCGTCATAGTAGATGTATCGAAGATCGCCGGTGCTCCAGTCTGTGCAGTCTGAAATGTGCGGGTAGTTCAGACTATCGAGCTCCAGCGATGCGTGATAGCCGCCGTATTCTGAACTGTGTTCATAAATCTGCCAGGCGGTGGTCTTGGACGCATATCTCAAGTAGCCGGAAAACGTTCCAGTACTCCGGTGGTAAGCAATACGGGGTCGGTTGTTCTGGTCTAAGGCAATATCGCAATAGTCACCGGTGCGATAGCTGGTATCAACCGCTTCGACTTGCCAGGTTTGGTCATAGAGTGCGTAGCGGAGTCTTTCGTTCTTACCGAAAAAAGCCACGTGAATCCAACCGCGATCATCAATCACCACGGCCGGCCCGCCGTTATGATAGCTGGCTGCACTGTCAACGATCTCCTTCCGCCAGCCGCTTCCCGTCCAGAAATCGTGATAGAGAACGCTGTTCGAGTAGTAAAAGACGTGGGGACGGTGATTCAAATCAAGGGCGATGCCGGTGCCGGCCGCACTGACGGTGTCAACCTGGAATCGATACCAGGCCGATAGAATAAGCAAGGCAATCATTGTCTACCTCCTCGGTGACCGAATATCTTCGTACCGGTCCGCCGCATACTTCGCGGTCGTCTTCTCAAAATCCTCCAGTGGAGGAGCGGGGTCGAATCCCCTTAGGGCGAGACCTTCGGCTTTACATGTTACATAATGCGTGATGGTCATTCCCGAATCCTTGCTATCGTAAGATCACTGCCTTCTGCGTGAGGGCTTTATCCCCTGTCCCCAGCCGGACGAAGTAAACCCCCGCTGGCAACGCCATCGAGCAAAGGGCAGAGGGCGAAGAGCTAAGGGCAAAGGAGTGAATAACACGACCAGAAACGTCGTAGATCTGCAGTCTGGCATTTGGCGAATGGCTGGCGGCCTTGCCGGTTCCGTTACGTCCCTCGTCCCACGTCCAACGTATCTTGATTCCCTGCTTCGCCGTCGTCGGGTTTTGTAATATTCGTAGACCCATCGCTCTTTGCTCATTGCTCACTGCTTCGCCGACGCCGGTTTGGCGGATGGCGAAGGTGGAGTCCGAGAAATCCCACGCCGTCCCTCTTGGAACTTGCTGCCCCGCTCTCGGCGGGCCGTAGGCCCAGATCATGAGCTTGCAGGAATCCGCTAACGTGTCAGGCACGCTCCAGAGAAAGAGGGTGTCATTTGCCGTTAATCCCGTTGTGATCGTTTTGAACGTTAGAGCGTTATTGTAGGAAACGAACAGAGAAAAAGAATCTGCCCCGGGCGGAGTAAATTTCTCCCAGGTGATGGGGGATTGAGAACCGGGGGTCAGGACCTCCCCGCCGTTAGGACGGTGGAGACGGACGCCTTCGATTTCCCAGATGGTAGTTTCTGTAAGAGTATCATACTCCAGCAGGCCCGTCTCAATTATTTCCGGATATCCGTTTCCGTTGAGGTCATACACGAATACTTTAGTGTGATCGTGATGATTGCCGCGGGGCTCAGGGTACGCACCAAATATCCTCTGAAAAGTGTTATTTCCTACAGCCTTGTACACAAACCAATTGTTCGAGACGCACCACACAACTTCGGGTCGGCCGTCGCTATCCAGGTCACCTGCCGCGCTGACATGTGCACCACCAACACCCCAGACGTATGTCGTATCAAGGAAGATGCGTTGATATGAGTCATCCCCAACTGCTTCATATGCCCTGATGCCGAACACCCACCCCCCGACATACTTCATCCAACCGACCCAGAATTCGGCCTTGCCATCTCCGTCAGCATCATCCGTAGCAACGACATCAAAGCTGTTGATGTACGACGTGCTGTCCAACCATGTCTGCCGATACTGATTGTCGCCGACACATTCATAGACAACCACAGAGGGAAGGGCACACGGTTTCACCAGCTCCTGCCGGCCATCTAGGTCAAAATCCCCGAATGCAATATCACTGTTGGCTGCCCAAGTGCACAGGCTCTCTCTTGCTACCAGACGGTACAGATTATTACCGTAGTTCTCCAGGACGAATAGAATCCTTCCTTCATTGTAGATCAGCTCGTTCCAGCCGTCCTGGTCAAGGTCCTGGACATGGGTCTCTATGCAACCGCCGCCCCCGAACTCGTACGGCCACTTCCAAACCGCCTGCTTGGGGAAGGAATCTCGTGTTCGTGACTCAAAGACCGCCAGCGAACACTCAATCTGGACCGCTATGTCAGTCAGGCTGTCTTTGTCGAAATCACCCACGGCCCACGCTGCCCAGGCCCACTGGCGCACTCTCGGTATCGAGTCTACCGGGACATAGCGATTCCATCCCTGACGGGTCCAGTAGACGATAAATGGATCGTGCGGACGGTAGACGTTCATGTGAAAATCAACAACTGAATCGTGATCAGAGTCAAAGAAACAGATATTGCCGGAGTACTCCTCTCCGATCGGCATATAGGCCACCCGCGTGAAATTGACCGCGAAGCCCGATGCCCCAAATAACGCGAGGAGCAGCAGTAGTCCCTTGTTCATTGCGTTCTCCATCTTATATCATCTTTACTACGAAATCGCGCCTTTGTCAAGCCTTCTTTTTGGAAGAATAAGGGAGCGGGGGGATATGCCCCCCGCTCCCGCTATCCTACTTGACCAACAGGACTTTGACCGTCCGACTGTTCGAACCGGCCTTGAGATCCAGGAAATAAACACCCGCCGGCATGGAACGTCCCGATTCGTCCCTGCAGTCCCATGTAGCGACGTGTGCGCCAAGCCTTTGCCGGCCAAGATGTAGTCGCCGGATCACCCGACCAGCTACGTCGTGGACCCTGACCGCTACCTCAGCCTCTTCCCCCAGCACATAGCTGATTGCAACGCAAGACCCAATGCTTGGATTCGGCAACACGTGCACGGACAGTGTCGGAATGCACAAGCCCATGGAGCTGGACTGGCCGCCACTGCCGCCGCCCTTGGCTTTCCGCATCCGCTCGGTTGCGTCCACGTGTATTTTCTGGCAAAAGGCGTAAGAACCCGATTCTCTGGTCAGCTTCAGACGTATGGCGTGATCCTTTTCATATAACAGATTGGGGATCTTGACCGACAGCGCCTCGAGCTTCCTTGGCGGTGCGGAGACCACAACGCCTTGAGCGCCGTCCACCGCAACCCTCTGGGTCCAGGCCGTCGTACCATTGTGTACGTACAAGACCTGCACCGTGTAGTCGTAGCGTGGGTCAAGGTAGTCGAGATTGTACACCAGGGAATCGTTGCCGTAGTCAATCGCATACCCACCCACCTGCTTATTACTGGTCCGTAACACGCAGAAGGGCGAGGCTTTTTCTTCGCCGCAGATCACGCTGTAGCCGAACGCGTCGCCCTCGTCCGACTGAAACACCTTGCTTCTGAACTTCACCAGGTAGTTCGGAGCCGAACCTTCGGTCCACAAGGCATACAGCGTCATCCCCCTACCAAAGTAATCGACGTAGAACTGGGTGTGGGGCCAGTACGATGTCGCAAGGGTCTGATCGATCGTATCGCGCGTGCCCTGGAACATGCGCAGATTGAGGGGGTCAAACGAGTTATTGGCGGTATTGAATTCGGCCCAGGTACAGCAGTCGCCACCGGCAACAATCGGAGACTCAGACGCGTTGTTATTGATGTTCTCGTCAAAACGCGAGTAGGGCCACCATTGCCCGGATGGCATTAACCTCGCTGTACGATATATGGTCCTGTAGCCGTTTTCAAGTTCTGACCAGACAAGATTTACCGTGAGCCCGGTGATATCAATGAACGGCTGGTAGGACACGGTCCCCGGCCATGGCCAGAACGCCGGATGGTCGACCCACATGTTTGGCGGCGACCCGGTCCGACCCCGGCA
>CAYGYG010000029.1:0-31725 GCA_964354155.1 uncultured bacterium
AATGACTAACATAAATCAAGCCCCTTTATGTCCAAAATAGAGGGGAGCAGTGCGCTTTTCTCCTTCAATTGCCATCTTATAGAAACGACCGGCGTTCTTGAATTTACCAATAACTACTAAAAGATTGGCAAACAACTCCCGGTAGAAAGGATACGGGAGAAGATAAACGAATCTTCTACACTTTTCGATGCATCTTAGCGCCTCGGTTACTTGGAGCAAATAAACAGAAGTATATGCCTGTTCAAAGTAGAAGAGGAATCTGAGTGAATAATGCTTAACCCTCCGCATTTTTTTCGATAGACTCCTCAAGACCGCCGCCTTTTTTTCAAGCTTTCCAACGATATCTAATGCATCAAGTTCCAAGAAATTGGCAAGAATTGAAGAATATATATATCCTTTTTTCTCTAGGATTGCACCGATCTGTCTTGCTTTTTTCGCAAACTGCTCATCTGACATTTCTCTGTGTTCGAGGTATAAACGATCAAGCCTTCGCCTTATTGTGAGAAATTTCTCGGGTATATGCTTTAGAAACCGGCACTTAGGAATACTGGGAAAGCTATTAAGTATTCCGGCCGCGCCTCGATAATCCTTTTCTTCTACAAATTCGCTTGCCCTGCTCATAGCATGATCCAACTCAGTTGTTGGGTGGATAAACACGTCCAAGGGATCATCTACATTCCTGTTAACCAAGCCATACTCCTTCCAGACTCGCCAGATTCCATAGTTTGATATTTGAATACCATTTTTACCTATTAATTGTTTTGCCTTTCTAATAGAAAGTCCAGGATTCTGTTCTTTTAAAAGCATTACCTTTGTCTCGACATCCTTTGCGAGTCTCTTCGTATGCGGTCTTTTTTCTTTAAGTCCATCCTTACCTTTGTTTTCGTACAGTTTTACCCAGTGCCAGAGGGTCGGATGAGAAACGCCCAGATTGCCGGCAATTGCTCTTAAAGATTGTTTGGAATGAAGATAAGCTTCAACTGCAAAAATCTTCTTTTTGAGTTGAATGTCAGCCGCTCTGTTAAATCTCATTATAACATTATAGAAAAAGAATACAGATTGTCAAGCACGGAATTCAAGGCCAATATCTCTTGAAAAATTGGACGTTTTAGAGTTTGCTGGGTAGAAATAACACATATTCTTAGTTATAATTTTATAATTAAGGAAGAAAATGGCTTCACGGTTTTTGTTAGATCTACCAACAAGAAGTACCTGAACAACGTGTCTCGTCTCATTCGAAATGACTTTTCAGGTATTTTCTCCGCCTGAGGCGGATTCAACGGAGGTTTAGATGAATATGGTCATAATAGCATTATCTTTGAATCTCTTAAGCGCCGATTTTTCTATTTGCAACGTTAACAACAATCAACAATGGCCCAGTGCCATTTACCAGAATAACCAATACTATGTCTTCTGGGCAGATGACCGCAGCACGCCTCGTTATTCGCTTTATGGTGCTCGGGTTAGCGCCGGCGGCACGGTGATTGACGTTAACGGCAAAATGTTTTACCAGGACAGCGTCTACTTAAGACCGGCCATCTCCTACGATGGGACAAATTTCTTGGTCGCCTTCCGCAACCACTGTTGAAGCAAAGGCGATGTCATCGGAGTGCGTGTCACTCCCAGCTTCGATCTATTAAATTCATTTGATATTACTCGAGGCGATAGCATGGAAACGGACGTTGCTAATGCCTTTGGCGCTGGTAATCATATGGTCGTCTGGTCTGACGCCCGTTTACATACCCCCCGCATCTTTGCCAGTCGAGTAACCCCATCCGGAACCGTACTCGATCCCAGTGGCATCCAGATCGGACCTTCTTTAGATACCACCAAGCAATACTCACCTTCCCTTATCTTTACAGGTAGCCGATTTATTGTCGTTTGGTCATATGGCGGTTTGAACAAAGCGATAACCGGTAGATTTATTGGCACCAATGGTCAGCCCGCCGATACCTTCAGGATCTGCGCACTTAGTCAGGATCCTTCTGCCAGCCGCATCGCCTTTGATGGCAATAATTTCTTGGTAGTTTGGTCCGAGTTCACAACGCCCATTACCGTAAACGGTCAACTCGTCTCCGGTAATGGCATTCCAATCGGCAGCCGATTCTTGATTGGGAACACCTATAAAGGGTTATTCGGCGTTTGCTTTGACGGCACAAACTACTGTGTCACCTGGAGCGATACGGTAATCAAAGGTCGGAAATATGATACGAGTGGCCAACCAGTCGGCCCAGTATTCAAGGTTTCCAATTCCACAAATTCGCAGAGCAATAGTTACGTCATCGCCGGCGCCAACAATCGCTACTTGAACGTCTGGACCGAGTATTTTCCAACCTCTTATAACGATATATACGGTAACCTGGATATACAAATGTCCGCTATCACCGAATCACATCCCAAACGAATCTCAAAAATTTCCTTGAAATCGAGTATCGTTCGAAATATCATCGAGCTCAGTGCTGCCGAAGGAGAAAGAGCATCCATTTTTGATGCATCCGGCAGAAAATCCGTCTCAACACAAAATGGTAGGTTTGATTGCCGCGAACTTGAAACCGGCGTCTATTTTGTCAAATTATCAACTGGTGAACAGTTTAAAATAATTAAAATCAAATGATTTTTTTCAGGATGAGGAATACTTGAAATGAGTCAAAGATGCGCTTAACACTACTGTTTATATTAACCTTTGTTTTCAATCCATTATTAATGGCGAGCTGGGTTCAAGTTGGACCTCAGGGTGGAACGATTCATGCCCTGGCGGTTGCACCAACAAATGAAAATACCATCTATGTCGCCCCTTATACGAACCCCTCCCACATACATAAGTCAACCAATCGTGGCACAACCTGGAACAGGGTGGGAACCATTGTTAGCCTTGCCGCTTCCTCAATCGTTGATCCAACCAATGCCGATATTGTTTACGTTGGCGGATCTGCGTGTGTCTATAAAACCACCGACGGTGGCTACACCTGGACAGGTTCTTCATTATCCGATTCCTATCTCAATGGTTTTGCCATCCCTGCTGCCTCACCAAATATAGTTCTCACCGTGGGCCAGGCAATGAGAAGCAACAAGAATGTAATGGCATTTTTCAAGAGCACCAACGGCGGAGCAAATTGGACAACGGTTATGTTGGACACTGCCACCGGATGCTCTTATTGCGTAGCCCTTGATCCTTTAAATCCCAGTACGATTTATGTGGGCGGCACCTTTTCAAGCGGCATTGCCTTATACCCCCGTCCCAAGATCTACAAGTCAACCGACGGCGGCACAAATTTCACCGATATCACAAATGGCATCCCTCAAACCAGTATCTGCATCCAGGCCCTGGCAGTTCATCCGACCAATAATAATATTGTTTATGCAGGTACGAATGGAGGGCTCTACCGGTCAACCAATGGCGGCAATAGCTGGTCGCAAGCGACTACCTATACCCCAATCCTTTCCCTCGCTACAACCCAAGCTTCGCCTGATCTTCTCTATGCCGGTGCCGACACATGCGTTTACAAAAGTACCGACGCCGGTGTTACCTGGTTTTTTTCTGGTTCAGGCATTCGCTACAAATATGTCTACGATCTTGTCGCCAGTCAAGCTCAGCCAACTACTCTGTACGTTGCTAACAGCGCCGGTGTTTTTAAAACTACTAATGGGGGAACCAACTGGTTCGAGTCCAACGACGGTCTAAAAGCATCCAATATCTCCAACCTTTGCATTGCTCCCTCGTCTCCTTCATTCATCTACGCAGAATTCTCCACCGTTAGTGTCTATAAAACAACGAACAGCGGTTCAAGCTGGACCGGCCTTCCTGAGTTTCTGAGCTGTGGCACTATTTGCGCGCTCTGCACCCACAATACTGATTCTAACATCGTCTACGCCCTTGAAGGCACGGGCTGAGGTCCAGCCGAGCTCTTCAAGAGCACCGACGGAGGTTCCGTCTGGAATCAGATCGACAGTTACTTTGATGATGGTGGTACCGTGGCCGCTGATCCCAACAACAACATGGTATTTTACACCGGCGGTAATTACAAAGATAGTTTAACCCTGGTGATGGCCGTTTCGAAAACGACCGATGGCGGTACTACCTGGTCTCGTTATCTTCTCACCACAACGGCAGGATTCACCTATGCCTTGGCGGTCGATCCAACCAATTCCAATATCCTCTACGCTGGCGGTAATCCAGCACTATTCAAGTCTACCGACGGTGGAACAAACTGGGCCAGCTCTTCATCGGGACTTGCCGGTTGTGTAAATTCTATTGTCATTCATCCTACGACTACAAGTACCCTATATGCTGGTTCATCACTCGGCGTTTTCAAGTCCACTGATTGTGGCGCTAGTTGGAATAACACCGGCTGTACGAACATCAATGCCGTGGTCATTGATCCCAATTCGCCCAATACGATCTATGCCGGTACTGCTACTGGAGTCTATAAGAGCACAACTGGCGGTGGTAACTGGGCTACAATGAATGACGGCCTATTTGATCTGAATGTTACGTCCATGGGTATCCATGCTGGCCGCTGTCTATATGCGAGCACACATTCAGCCGGCATCTTTAACTGGCAGACTACCGAGGTAAAAGAAGAGGCGGGGTCTTCGCTGAGATCTGTTCTCTCGACCCATCCCAATCCGGCAAAAGGTCAGGTCTCGGTCCGCTACGCCGTATCAAGTATGAGCAAAGTTAATCTTGCGATCTACGATGCTCAGGGCCGACTGGTCAAAAACCTTGCCTCGACCGTCCGGAAACCAGGTGTCTACACCGCTACCTGGAATGGACTGGACCGCAGGGGTTGGCAAGTACCAGCTGGCGTCTATTTTATCGAGCTGGCAACCGAACAATCCAAATCGATCCAGAAACTCATCCTGCTCAGGTAAGATATAGTATAGAGAATGAAGAGAAGTTTCGACAGGACTTTTCTCTTGACTTTCTAAACGATTTGTGTATTATTATTCATAATTGTATTCAGTCTTGTCTTGAGTGCAAAACGAGCTTTGTGCCTCAAGCGTGAAAAAATAGGAGACAAGAGGCACCGCGCAAATAAGGGAATAACGATTACTTATGTGAGGAATAATGCAAAAAGCAGTAATCCTTTCCATTCTTGTAGTCCTCAGCTCGCTGACTTTTGCTGCCTGGGAACCGCTCGGTCCGTACGGCGGCAATCTCTATGCCCTGGCAATCGCACCGTCCAACAGCAATATCCTGTACTCAGCCGTCTACGCTACGCCCGCGCCGATCTACCGGTCGACCGACGGCGGTGTCAGCTGGGCCCGAGCCGGACAAATCAGCTCCTACATATTCTCGCTGGCGGTCGACCCGACGAACCCGGCAACCGTCTATGCCGGCGGCTACACCTACGTCTATAAATCGACCAACAGCGGTGCGACCTGGACCAGCGCCTCAGCCGGCACGTACTACATCTACGGCATCGCCGTCCATCCGACCAACCCATCCAATGTCTACGCAGCGACCCGCACTCTCTACAGTACTCGTTCGGTCATGGGGTTCTCGCGGAGCACTAACGGAGGGACTAGCTTCACGACGATCGGTCTTGATACATTAAACGGCCTCTCCTACTCCATCGCCGTCGACCGGACCAATCCCAGCAATCTCCTCGTGGGCGGATACTCGAGCAGCACAACAACCGCTCCCAAGGTCTTCAAATCGGCCAACGGCGGAACCAGCTTCACCGACGTCTCAGGGACGATCACCGGTTCGTACGTTTACTCACTCGCCGTCCACCCGACCAACTCGTCGATAGTCTATGCCGGCACCTACACCGGCGGTATCTGGCGGTCAATCAACGGCGGTACAACCTGGACCCAAGCTACGACTGCGACCTACATCTACACCCTGGCCACCAGCCCGGCCTCCCCGGACGTTGCTTATGCCGGGACTATGACCTATGTCTACAAGTCGATCAATGCCGGGGCCTCCTGGGCCTTGGCCAGTACCGGGTTGACCGGCTCCTACTTCCGGGGCCTGGCCGTGAACCAGACTCAACCGACTATCGTCACGACCGCCAACGGCAACGGTGCCTTCAGGAGCACGAACAGCGGCGGAAACTGGGTTGAATCCAACACCGGTCTCAATCTGGCCACGATCGGCACGTTAACCCCGGCCCGTTCTCAGCCGTCAACCATCTATGCCGAGTATACCGGCGTCGCGGTCTACAAGACAATCAACAGCGGCACCAGCTGGACCAAACTCCCCAGTTTCCTGAGTTGCGGAAACATCTGCGGCATCGCCGTCCATCCAACCAACCCCAACGTCTGCTTCGGCCTGGAAGGTGCGGGTTGAGGTAACGCCGAGCTCTTCAAGAGCACAGACGGTGGAACCGTCTGGAATCAGATTGAGAGTTTCTACGGCGACGGTGGTGCAATGGTCTCAGACCCGAGCAACCCACAGGTCTATTACAGCGGCGGCACGGCGCTTTACGACTCCATCAACGTAATGACCGTCTCCAAGACAATCAACAGCGGCACGAGCTGGACCCGATCCTACCTCACAACGACGGCGGGTTTCACTTATTCAGCATGCGTCGACCCGACCAACTCGAACACAGTCTATGCCGGAGGCAATCCCGGGCTTTACAAGTCAATCAACGGCGGGACGAGCTGGGCAAGTTCCGGCACCGGCCTATCCGGTTACATCTACGCCATTGCCGTCAATCCGGTCACATCGAGCACCGTATACGCGGGCACACCCAGCGGCGTCTTCAAGTCGATTAACGGCGGGACGAGCTGGACCAGCACCTTAAGCGCCAATGTCAAATCGATCGTCATTGACCCGACCGCGCCGAACACGGTGTATGCCGGTACGACCACGGGTGTCTACAAGACCACCAATGCCGGAACCAACTGGACCGTCATGAACGATGGCCTGCTCAGCACAAACGTAACCTGTCTGGGATTGAATCCCGGTACCTATCTCTTCGCAAGCACGGCCGGGGCCGGTGTCCACCGCTGGCTCTTCACCGGCGTTGAGGAGAACACCGGTTCGGCACCGAGGAGTGGTTTTGTGGTCAGGCCCAACCCGACCGCGGGCAAGAGCATGATCAGCTATGCCCTGCCCCGCGCCGGTAAGGTGCGTCTGGTCCTTTACGACAACCAGGGCCGTCTCGTAAGAACCCTGGTCACTGCGGTACAAGATGCCGGTATTCACAGCATCGCCTGCCATACCGATCAGCTGGCGGCTGGTGTCTACTTCATTGAACTGGTAACACCGCAATCACAGACTCGAGAGAAGCTGGTGGTTGTGCGTTAGCCGATACAATCCGATCAAAAAGCCCTGGCCATGCCGGGGCTTTTTGCTCGGTGACGGGCAAGATAGGAGCTAGTAAACCAAATGGAGTAGAGAGCCGAGAGTAGAGGGTAGAAAGCTGCGACGCCATAGTTCAAGCGCGTATTAAGCTTACCAGCTGAATTGCCTAATTGCTAGATAGCTCAATTGCTTGATTGCTAAATTGCCTAATTGCTTAATTGCTAAATTCCCCTTGACATTCTCCCCTGCTTTGCTATAATTGCAAATAGTGCAAATAGTGCTTTGTGCCTTAAGCAAAAAGTGTAGGATACTCGAGGCACCGCGGATCTTATGGAGGACTGGGACCTACAACAGCGAGGGACCATGCGATATGCACTGATCGTCGTACTGTGTATGAGTTTCACCGTCGCCTCGGGCGACTGGATTCAGGTTGGCCCGGAAGGTGGCGATCTATACGCAATGGCGGTCGCGCCGTCGAACGACAACATTGCCTACGTCGCGCCATACTCGGCCACTGCCGCCATCCACAAGTCAACCAACGCCGGTGCCACCTGGACAAAGGTCACGCCTTTTTCCGGGTACGTCTATGCGCTGGCAGTCGACTATACGAATCCCGATATCGTCTATGCCACCGCCTCGAGTTACGTTTATAGAACAACGAACGGGGGCGGTTCATGGACAAGCTCGGTGGTTGGAAGCAATACCTATAACTACGATATCGCCGTTCATCCCACCAACCCGGCCGTCATCCTGGCGTGCGGCTATCGGTACACCGGGACCCAATGGGTAATGAACGTCAGCCGGAGCACCAATTCCGGCTCGACCTGGACCAACGTCGGGCTCACCACTGATCAGGGCTACGGCTACTCGATCGCAATCGACCGGACCAATCCCAACAACGTCTATGTCGGCGGCTACACCTATGTCACCGACTACCTCCCCAAGGTGTTCAAGTCAACCGACGGCGGGCTGAGCTTCACCGACGTCAGCGGCGTCATCCCGTCGACCGCCTACTGGATCTACGCCGTCAAGGTTCACCCGACCAACTCCAACATCGTCTACGCGGGCACTTATTTCGGCGGTATCTACCGTTCGACCGACGCCGGCGCCAACTGGACCCAGGCTTCGACCTACTACTACATCAACAGCCTGGCGACAACGCGCGCCGCGCCCAGCGTGGTGTATGCAGGCGGCTACGCTGCCGTCTATAAAAGCACCAATGACGGCGCATCATGGACGACGACCGGCACCGGCGTGTCGGGCAGCTACGTCAGAAACCTGGCCGTCGGCCAGACTCAAGCGAATACGGTCTACGCGGCCAACAACGTCGGCTGCTACAAGTCGACGAGCGCGGGCGCAAGCTGGTTCCCGTCCAACTCCGGCCTGTTCTTCGCTTCGATCGGCACGATGAACATCCACCGGTCGGTTCGTTCCACGATCTACGTTGAATTCTCCGGCGTCGGCATCTACCGGAGCGTCAACAGCGGAACGACCTGGACCAAACTCGCCGACTTCCTCTCCTGCGGCAATATCTGCGCCATCGCCACTCACAATACTGATCCCAACTCAGTCCTCGCCCTCGAAGGCTCGGGTTGAGGCAACGCCGAGCTCTTCAAGAGCACAGACGGAGGTTCCGTCTGGACACAAATGGACAGCTACTATGCGGACGGCGGTGCGCTGGTTGCCGATCCGAGCAATGCCCAGGTTTTCTATAGCGGCGGCAACGGACTCAACGGCACGATCTACTCGATGTGTGTCTCGAAAACGACCAACGGCGGCACGAGTTGGACCCGCTCCTTCTGCAATGCCCGGACCGGTTTTGTCTACTCGCTGCTGGTCGATCCGACCAATCCGAACATCGTCTACGCCGGCGGCAGTGACAGTACCGTGGCCGGGCTCTTCCGCAGTACTAATGGCGGCACCAGCTGGACCAGCATCTCAACCGGCATCACCGGCAACGTCGTTGCCCTGGTCCGCGATCCGGTCAGCGGCAACATCATCTACGCGGCTACGTCGAGCGGCGTCTTCAAAACAACCAACAGCGGCACGAGCTGGACCAATACCGGGTGCGCTAATGCCAAGGCGGTAATGGTTGACCCGAACCAGCCCAGCATTGTCTATGCCGGCGCCTCCAACGGCTTCTTCAGAAGTACAACCGGGGGCGGCAGCTGGACGGCAATGAACCAGGGACTTCAGGATCTGAATGTCACCTGTATCGGCATGAACCCGGGCAGCTATCTCTTTGCCGGCACCTACGCGGCCGGCGTCCACCGCTGGCTCTTCACCGGCATCGAGGAGAATACCGGTTCGACACCGAGGAGTGGCTTTGCGGTTAAGCCCAACCCGACCGCGGGCAAGAGCATGATCAGCTATGCCCTGCCCCGCGCCGGCAAGGTGCGCCTGGTCCTTTACGACAACCAGGGCCGTCTGGTGAAAACCCTGGTCACCGCAGTACAGGATGCTGGCATTCACAGCATCACCTGCCATACCGACCAGCTGGCCGCCGGTGTTTACTTCATTGAACTGGTAACACCGGAAACGCAGACCCGGCAGAAGCTGATCGTAGTAAGATAAGAGACGGTAGACGGTAAGATGTAAAAGGGAAAATGATAGCGGGGCCGGCAAGGCCCCGCTATCTTTCTACCCCGAGGTGACGAGGAACACTACGGATACGAGGCAAGACCGATTTTCTGTGAGGTACCAATGCGCAGCACGGCAGTTGTCGTACTAGTCGGTTGTCTATGTTCGTTCTCAGCGGCTGACTGGGAATCGGTGGGGCCTTACGGCGGCAGCCTTTACAAGGTGGCCGTAGCGCCTTCGAACGAAAATATCATCTACGTAACCTCGGCCGCCAGCCAGGCCGCGGTATTCAAATCGACCAATGCCGGAGCGGCATGGTCCAGAGCAGGTTCAATCCCGGCCTATGTCTATTGCCTGGCCGTCGACCCGGTCAACCCCAACGTCCTTTATGCCGGCTCCAATTCCCGTGTCTACAAGAGCACTGACGGCGGTGCCGGCTGGACCAGCTATCCGGTTTCGATTAATGTTGTTTACGGTCTGGCGGTTCACCCCACGAATCCCGCCCGTGTCTTCGCGGTCAGCCAGACAACGTGGGCCGGCCGATCGGTGATGGGCTTCTTCAGAAGCACCGACGGAGGCGTGAACTGGTCGGGCCTGGTCCTGGATTCGCTTGAAGGTGAGGCAAATTCCGTGGCCCTTGATCCCTCTGACCCGAACCGGATGTATGTTGGTGGCTACTCGACCGAACCCAAGGTCTTTAAGTCAACCGATGGCGGCTCGAGTTTCGCCGACGTCTCCGAGGGGATGTCGACCGGGGTCTACCTCTATGCACTTGCGGTGCACCCGACCAATCCCGACATCGTATACGCCGGTCTGGCCAAGGGCGGGATCTATCGTTCCACAACCGGCGGCAACAACTGGACAATCGTCCTTGACAACTCCTTTATCGCATCCTTGGCCACTACCCGGTCCCTGCCCAGTGTTGTCTACGCCGGTTCTGACACTTGCGTGCTGAAGAGTACTGATACCGGAGCTTCGTGGTTCTTCGCCGGTTCCGGAATATGGGGACTGGGCGTCACCGGGCTGGCGGCGTCCCAGAACCAGCCGTCCGTTGTCTACTCCACGGACAACGCCGGGTTCTTCAGGACGACCAATGGCGGCTCGAACTGGCTTGAATCGAACACCGGCATTAATCTGGCCGCGATCGGCACGCTTGCGGTTTCACGTTCGGCGCCATCGACGATCTATGTCGAACACACAAGTGTCGGCGTTTTCAAAACGACCAACAGCGGCACAAACTGGTTGAAACTTCCCAGCTTCTTGAGCTGCGGTAACATCTGTGCCCTGGCCATTCACAATGCCGACCCCAGTACCTGCCTTGCCCTTGAAGGCTCAGGCTGAGGCACCGCCGAGCTCTTCAAGAGCACGGACGGAGGATCCGTCTGGAATCAGATCGACAGCTATTACGATGATGGCGGGGCGTTGGCCGCCGACCCCAACAATAACGCAGTCTTTTATAGCGGGGGCAACGCGCTATCAGCCGGCAAATACGTAATGGCCGTTTCCAAGACAACCGACCTCGGAACAAGCTGGCAGAGGATGCTTGTTACGTCAAGAACCGGTTTCACCTATGCCCTGGCCTTGGTTCCGGCCAATTCCAGCATCGTCTATGCCGGTGGTTCGGATAGCTCGCAGGCCGGACTGTACAAGAGCACCAACGGCGGCTCGTCCTGGGCAAGCGCCGGAGCCGGCCTTACCGGTGTGGTCATAGCGATTGCGATCAATCCGACCGCGACCAACATACTCTACGCCGGCAGCCGCAATGGGGTCTTCAAATCGACCGACAGCGGGACAAGCTGGACCAATACCGGGTGTAGTGATGTCCGGGCACTGCTCGTCGACCCTGGCAACCCCAACGTCGTCTATGTCGGAACCGGTTCGGGCGTCTACAGAAGCACAACCGGCGGCGGCAGCTGGATGGCAATGAACCAGGGACTCCAGGATCTGAATGTCACCTGTATCGGCATGAACCCGGTTAGTTATCTCTTTGCCGGCACTTACGCGGCCGGCGTCCACCGCTGGCTCTTCACCGGCATCGCCGAGAATACCGGTTCGACACCGAGGAGTGGCTTTGCGGTTAAGCCCAACCCGACCGCGGGCAAGAGCATGATCAGCTATGCTCTGCCCCGCGCCGGCAAGGTGCGCCTGGTCCTTTACGACAACCAGGGCCGTCTCGTAAAAACCCTGGTCACCGCGGTACAAGATGCCGGTATTCACAGCATCGCCTGCCATGCCGACCAGCTGGCGGCCGGGGTCTACTTCCTTGAACTGGTAACGTCTGAAACGCAGACCAGACAGAAGCTGATCATCATCAAGTAAGCGCGATTTCGTGCCTCTGAGGCTTGATTCAGACGGATTGCCGCGGATTCAAACTGATAATCTGACCGCTGATATCCTGCCCACTGATCCCCTGATGTCCTGATCCGCTTGCCTTCGGCTGCCTTGCACCGTAACAACACAATAACTTAGTAACCCTTCTACCTTTTGCATTTCACATTTCACCTTTTACCTTTCCCCATCTACCATTTCCAGCGGTCTTGACTTTCAACTCCACTTATATATAATACTTCAATGAAGTTCAAAGAGCACGACGAGGCGCGCGTCCGGGCCTGGGCCGATAAGTTCTCTATTCCCGAACACATTGCGATCATTATAGCTAACCGGCTGCAGCATGAGTCCGAGGTTGCCGACTTCCTGCAACCCTCACTAAATCAGCTCTTTTCCCCTGACCTGTTACCCGATATCGAGATTCTGCTGACTGAAGTGGAAAAAGCAATCAAGGAACACGCCCTGGTCCTGCTCTACGGGCATGACGATGTCGATGGTTTTACCTCAGTGCTGGTTCTCTATGAGGTCCTCACCGACCTCGGCGCCCGCGTCGTGTACCATATTCCGCATCGTATCCGCGAGGGGTATTTTTTCAACACGGAACTCTTCGAAAAGTATCGGGAAGACGGGGTCAAACTGGTTCTGACCGCCGACTTTGGTTCGTGCAATGCACGTAATTTCGAAGTGGCCCGCGCCGCCGGGATGAGGCTCGTCGTGACCGACCACCACGAGATCGTGCGTTCCGACCTGCCCGGTCCCACCATCAACCCCAAGCGGTTGGATTCCCGCTACCCGTTCCGCGAGCTTGCCGGCGTCGGGGTCGCGTACAAGGTTGCCCAATTCCTGGCCCAGCGTATGCTCAACGTGTCGTTCGAAGACTTCTATTCGATCAAGCGTGAGATGCTCGGACCGCTGCTGCTGGGCACGATTGCCGACCGGGTGCCCTTGGTCAGCGAAAACCGAGTCTACTGCCATTTCGGCCTCGAAGCGCTGAGGAAGTCCCCCCGCACCGTCGTCCGGAAGCTGGTTGCCAGAATCCCGGAAGGACAGTTCAGTTTTGGCAGTGTCCTCGAAGAAATCCTGCCCTTGATTTCGAGTGCACGCGAAGACCTGGGGGTCCGGACCTTCCTGATCAATGATGATGCCGAGGCTGACCAGCTTATCAACCATCTCCGGCACCAAAACGAACAGTGGCAGAGCCGGATGAGGACGGTATATGACGAGGTGTTTGCCTCAGCCCGCGTTTACGATAGAATCGTCATTTCTCAGTTGATGCACGGACCGATCGGCTGCCTGGGCTCGTGCGCAACCCGGCTCCGCGACAGCTTCGGCCGCCCCGCCCTGGTCATCGGTTTTGCCGATAACAGCCCCGGGACGGAGAATCTGGGAGCGCCGCTGTGCGTCGGGGAATTGCGCGGCAACGAAGGTTCGGACTTGATCGCAATGCTCAAGAGCGTCGGGGATATCCTGATTGACTTCGGCGGTCACCGTAAGGCCGCTGGTTTCTCAATGCACCGCAGTTCATACGACGAATTCATCGAGAAGGCAAGAGCATTTGCCGAAGAAAAATTCAGCCCGGCTGACCCAGCCGGCAACGGCCATCACAAGGAATTGGCCGTTGATCTGGCATGGCCGATCAGCCGAATCGACGACTCGTTTCGCGTCCTGTTGCCCTTTGGCGAAGGCAATCCGGCGCCAATCCTGGCCGACGAGTCCGGCCTGGTCTACTCACTCGACGAAGATCTAACTCCGATCGACCCGGTGCGCTATGCCAAGATCCCCCGGGATCGATCGGGCCACGTAAGCACAGCGAGCAAAGTATAATATGGCGAACATAAACTACGCCTCACACGAGGTAAACACAAAGATCGTCTACTATGGCCCGGGACTGGGCGGTAAGACGACCAACCTTCGATTCCTCTACTCTCAGCTGGCTCCGACTATCAAAGGTAAGATGCTCAGCCTGGCCACCGAACTCGACCAGACCCTGTTTTTCGATTTTCTTCCGGTCGATCTGGGCTCGGTGCGCGGCTATAAACTGCGGTTCCATCTCTATACCGTGCCCGGCCAGGTGTTCTACAACGCATCGCGCAAGCTGGTGCTCAGAGGCGTTGACGGCGTCGTCTTTGTGGCCGATTCCCAGAAGGAACGGCTCGATGAGACAATTGAGAGCTTCGATAATCTCATCGACAATCTTGCCGACTACAAACGCAAGCTCGGTGACATCCCGACCTTGATGCAGTACAACAAGCGCGATCTTCCCAACATTCTGCCGATCGCCGAGCTCGAGAAGAAACTTAATCGTATGCATCTGCCCTACTACGAGTCGGTCGCGGTTCGCGGCGTCAATGTCTACGAAACGCTGCGCGAACTTGCCAAGCTGACCCTGAGCAAGATCGAAATCAGCAAGATCGTCTGAGACCCCGGGCGCGAAACCGGTCGACACCAAGCTGAGCACTGGGGGCCGACCGCCCGCTGCCCAACTGGGCTGATTGCGTATTGCACATGACTGAGTAAAAAGGAGACAGTATGCGCGAACTCTGGCAAGGACCGCTTGAGAAGATCGGCGAGTGCCGTTACAAAATCCCCAAGAGCTACAAGGCCGGGATGAATGTCGACGGCCTCATCTTCGCCGACGGACAGCTCCTGGAAAAGGTCCGCGAGGACCGCGCGGCCGACCAGGTCGCCAACGTCGCGTTCCTGCCGGGGATCGTCGGCTGGTCGCTGGCCATGCCTGACATCCACTGGGGCTACGGTTTTCCCATCGGCGGTGTCGCCGCCTTCGATCTTGATGACGGCGTTATTTCACCCGGCGGTGTCGGCTACGACATAAACTGCGGTGTGCGCCTGCTGCGCACCGATCTCGAATACGAAGATATCAAGGACAAAATAGAAAAACTGATCGGTGCGCTCTTCAGCTTTGTGCCCTCGGGCGTCGGCTCAACCGGCAAGATTCGCATTTCCGACCACGAAGTCCGCAAGGTGCTGACCGAAGGCGTCCGGTGGGCGCTGGCGCAGGGTTACGGCTGGCCCGAAGACTTAGATTTCATCGAGGAGCAAGGTGCCCTCGCCGGGGCCGACCCGGACCGTTTGTCGGCGCGTGCGATCGAGCGGGGCCGTCCTCAACTCGGCACCCTCGGTGCCGGCAATCACTTTCTCGAAATCCAGGTGGTCGAAGAGGTATTCGACGCGCCCGCCGCCAACGTCCTGGGGCTGTTCCCGAAACAGATTGTCGTAATGATCCACACCGGGTCCCGGGGTCTCGGTTATCAGGTCTGCGATGACAGCGTGAAGCTGCTGGGCGAAGTCGTCAGAAAATACGGTATCAAGGTACCCGATCGTCAGTTGGCCTGCGCGCCCATCAAGTCACCGGAAGGACGAAGCTACTTCGCGGCGATGGCCTGCGCCGCCAACTACGCCTGGGTCAACCGACAGGCCATAATGCACTGGATCCGCGAAGCCTTTGAGAAAACGCTGGAGAAGTCGGCCCGATCTTTGGGCATGTCCATCGTCTACGATGTCGCCCACAACATCGCCAAGTTTGAACGACACACCGTGCACGGGCACGAGGTTGAGCTTTGCGTTCACCGCAAAGGTGCCACCCGCGCCTTTGCTCCCGGTCACCCCCAGGTATGCAAGCCCTATCAGGCCATCGGACAGCCGGTGCTCATCCCGGGCGACATGGGCACCCATTCGTACGTGCTGCTCGGTACGGATCAGGCCATGAAGGAGACGTTCGGCTCGACCTGTCATGGTGCCGGCCGTCTTCTCTCCCGCACCGAGGCCATCCGAAGGACCAAAGGCCGTTCCATCAGCCGCGAGCTTCAAGCCCAGGGGATCTACGTGCTGTGCGCCAACGACGAGACGCTTCACGAGGAAGTCTCCGAAGCCTATAAGGATGTCGATGCCGTCGTTGATGTCTGCCAGCGGGCCGGCATCTCGAAGAAAGTGGCAAAGCTCCGCCCAGTCGGGGTAGTGAAGGGATGATGCCGAAGGCAGCCACTTGGCAATCTGGCAATTGAGCAACTTGGCAATTCGGCAACATAACTTCTCGCTACTCTCTACTTGCTACTCGCTACTTGAAGGGTATCCGTTTGCATCCGCCGCAATCCGTCTGCATCAAAGCTCGTCTTATCACTGTAATCGATGCTGAAAGCAATGGATAGGCTGAAGCACAGCGTCCGCCTTGCCCCGACAACTCCCGGGGTATATCTCTTCAAGAATGACAAGAACCGCATCATCTATATCGGTAAGGCCGTCAACCTCCGAAACCGCCTGACCTCGTACTTCTCCGCTCCCGACGCCAAGACCAGGATGCTCCTGTCCCGGGCGGTCGATTTCGAAGTCATCCCGACCAGTTCCGACGTGGAGGCCCTCACCCTTGAGGAAAGCCTCATCAAGCTCAACAAGCCGGCCTATAACGTCCGGCTCAAAGACGACAAGAAGTTTCCCTACCTCAAGATCACGATTACCGAAGAATATCCCCGTATCTTCACAACCCGGAATCTGAAACTCGACGGTGCGGCTCTCTTCGGACCATACACCAGTGCCCGCTCGCTGCGGCAAACCGTGAACGCCGTCGCCCGCATCTTCGGACTGCGCACATGCCGTCTGCCCTTACCCAAACGCGCCTGTCTGAAGCACGCAATCAAGCGCTGTACCGGCCCCTGCATCGAGGCGGTCACCCGGGAGGACTACCGGAAAATCGTCAATGAAGTCGTCCTTTTCCTGAATGGCAAGTCGGAACGCCTGCAACACGAACTGGAGAACCGGATGTGGCAGGCCGCCGGGAATGAAAATTACGAAGCCGCCCGCCAATTCCGCGACCAGCTCCGCGCCGTGCGCCAGATTCAACAGCGCCAGCATGTCGTAACCAAGGACGGCGTCGACCGTGACGTCATCGGGCTGGCCCGGGCCGGCCGCACCGCCGCCGTCGCCTTCTTCAAAATCCGCGATAACAAGCTCTTAGCACGCGAGATTTACCGGCTGGACGCAGTTCCGGCCAGCCCCGATTCCGAGATTATCGCTGCCTTCATGCGTTCGACATACCTGCACCAGAGTTACTTCCCGGACGAGATTGTCGTACCTTTAAATCCCGATGACGCCGAGACGCTCCGGAATTGGTTTTTAACGCGGGGCAAGCAACTTGACTTCGCCTTCGGCCGCTATGAAGACAAGCGGGCCATCGCCCAATGGGCCAAACGCAGTGCTGAGGTCGAATTGGGCCTGACAACCGGCATCGCCCCGCTGCCCCGCGGCCTCATGGAGCTTGGCGCCGCCCTTAAACACGCCGCGCCCCTGCACCGGATCGAGGCCTTCGACGTGTCAAACATCATGGGCACCGCCGCGGTCGGTGCCTCGGTAAGTTTCAAGGACGGAGCCGCCGACAAATCGGCCTATCGCCGTTACAAAATCAAGCGCGTCCGTGGGCAGAATGACTTTGCCATGATCCGCGAAATCGTAGCGCGGCGCCTAGCCCAGCTTGAAGAAGACCATCCGGATCTCTTGCTCATCGACGGCGGCAAGGGTCAACTCAACGCGGCTTTGGCCGGCATGGCCGAAAACAAGATTAGGGTCCTGGTCCTCGCCTTTGCCAAGCGGAGCGACCAGCTATTCCTGCCGGACCGCCGGGTCGTCATGATTCCGTCGGCCAGCCCGGCCCTCCACCTGCTCAAGCGAATCCGTAGCGAAGCGCACCGCTTTGCCATCGCCTACCATCGCAAGGTGCGAGGCCGGACCATCCGCAGCTCCCTCCTGGACCGGATTGTTGGCATCGGCCCGAGAAAGAAGACCGACCTGCTGCGCTATTTCGGCAGTATCGAGATGATGCGCGCCGCTTCGCTGGAGGAACTATCGAAGGTGAAGGGGATCCAAAAGGTGATCGCGGGACGAATCTACGAAGCGCTCCATGCCTGAGCCACTTTGCGGGCTTTTCCGGAGGTAACCAATGGAGAGTTCTACTGTCGCGTCGGGTAAGGGATTCCGGATCGACCGGTTGGTTGTCGGTGAGCTTGCCACCAACTGCTACCTGCTTGTCAACCGCGGGTCCAGCCGGGCATTTCTCATCGACCCCGGGGCCGAAGGCGAAGCGATCCAAAGCGTCATCCGAGCCCAGTCGATCGAGATTGCGGCGATCATCAACACCCACGGCCACCTGGACCATATCGGCGCCGACGAATTCCTAAGGACCGCCCTTGACGTACCGATCTGGATTCACGAGGCTGATGGGGACTGCTTGACCAATCCGCTTAAAAATCTGTCATTCATGACCGGCTTCGAAAGAAAAATGCTTCCGGCCGACCGATTGCTCAAGCATGGCGACAAACTTGAACTCGGCTCGGAAGCATTGAGCGTATTGCACACCCCGGGGCACACTCCCGGGTCAATCTGTCTTGCGGCGGACCGTTATGTCATTACCGGCGACACCCTGTTTGTTGATTCCATAGGCCGGACTGACCTGCCCGGCAGTGATGAAGATGAGATGTTCCGCTCCCTGAAGAAAATCCTGGCGGCAACAAAGGGCGACCCGCTCATCCTGCCCGGGCATGGCGGCTTTGACAACTTCAAACTGATTCGCCGCACCAATCCATTCCTCGATGGCGGATGAGCGGCAAGGCCGCGGCAAAGCAGCTATCAAGCAATCGAGCAATTAAGCAATTACGCAATTAAGCCAAGAAGCTGAGAAACAAAGCCGAATACTTGTCTCGCTACTTCCCACTTGCTAAAGGAGATCGGTTTGCATCATAAATGATCTCTTTGAGCATTACTCCATTACTCCAATCTTCCGTTATTCCAATACTCCATTATTCCAACATTCCATTATTCCATTTCCCATTCATCGGATGAAAATCAAGTACCCCGCCGCGATCCCGGCGGCGTCGTAGATCAAGTCTTTCCAGCTGAAGTGACCCTTGCGCTTCTTGTCGTAGATCTCCTTGCCCAGTCCGGCCAAAGCGGTCAGCGATACACTGAGGACCCGGCCTTGGTCCCACTCCCCGGCCAGATGCCGTTGGTGGACGTGGTAGGTCACGCCGACCAGATTCATGCTCACGGAGAAATGGAGGATCTTGTCCGACGAGACCCAGTCGTCTCGGACCACCGGGGCCGGCTGTCCTGCCAACGTGTCGCCGGTGGTGGCCAGCGTCAATAGCAGAATCACGGTTATCATTTCCTAGTTATCTTCAAGTAGGCAAGTAGCGAGCAGCCAGCGGAGAATAACAATGAGCAATGAGTTCCTGCATTCAGCATCTGATGTTCTGACTGCTGATATCCTACCCACTGATATTCTGATGAGCTGATCCACTTGCCTTCATCGTCAATAGCGCCCTCTATCTTCCGCCGGCCACGCAATACTCCCGTACCACCCCGGCGACAAACTCGACCTCGGCCGGTTCCAGTTCGGGAAACATCGGCAGGGCAACCGCTTCCCTTGCGTACTGCTCGCTCACCGGAAAATCACCCGCTTTGTACCCAAGACCGCGGTACGCCGGGGTCAGGTGGATCGGCTGGGGATAGTAGACCGCCGTGCCGACGCCGCGGCCCGCCAGGTGATCAATGAATCGGGCGCGGTCCGGTACCCGGATCACGAACCGGTTGTAGACATGGACGCTGTTCTCTCTCTCGGCCGGCAGTAAGATACCCGGCAATCCGTCAAGCAGCCGGCGGTAAAGCGCGGCATGGTGCCGCCGCTGTTCGGTCCACACCTTAAGGTGCTTAAGTTTGACACTCAGCATGGCGCCCTGCAATCCGTCCATCCGGTAGTTATAACCGATCACCTCGTGATGGTCCCGGTGCTTCTGACCATGGTCCCGCAGCATCCTGATCTTGAGATCCAGTTCGGCATTGTCGGTGATGATGGCGCCGGCCTCTCCGCACGCCCCCAGGTTTTTGGACGGATAGAAACTGAAGCAACCGATATCGCCGAAGGTTCCGACCGGCTTGCCCCGGTGCTCGGCAAGATGCGATTGAGCACAGTCCTCGACGACGGCCAGGCCGTACTTAACGGCATAGGAGCAAATCTGCGCGATGGCCGCGGGCTGGCCGAAAAGATGCACCGGAACAATCGCCTTGACCGGCCGGCGCGTCTCGCGATCCAGCAGGGTCTTGCGGCCGGGGTCAAACAAGGTCCGGCGCTCAAGAAACTCGGCCAGCCGCTCCATCGACATCGTGCCGTACGCTTCCTCGATATCGATGAAGACCGGATGGGCCTGCGCATGGGAAATGGCCTCGGCGGTTGCGATGAACGAAAACGGCACGGTGATAACCTCGTCGCCCGGCCCGATCCCGCACGCGACCAGGGCCCCGTGCAGCGCCGACGTGCCCGAATTGACCCCCACACAGTGACGCACCCCGGTCGTCGCGGCAAATTCCTCCTCGAACCGGGCCACAAAAGGACCACCGGCAAAGGCGGCCCGTTCAATCACCTGGCCCGCGGCATGCTTCAACTCTCCGCCGATCGCGGCGATCTGTCTTATCAAATCGAAACAGGGAACTTGCATTGTTCTTTCCGACAGGACGGTCTCAAAGAATAAGGTGGGGAGCGCGGGGCGCGCTCCCCACCTTCGCTGATAGGGTTCAGGGTATAGCGTCTGGCAGAATTCTACGGCTTCCGGTGAAAATTGCAACCGGGCGAATACCTGATTTTGTACTAAGGGAAAGACCTGAGCTCGATCGCCGCTAATCGATCTTCACGAGGCCGGTGCGAATCGCGAACTTGACCAAGCCCACGACGTTATGCGCGCTGAGCTTCTTCATCATGTTCTGGCGGTGGGTCTCGACGGTCTTGAGACTCAAGTTGAGAATCCCCGCCACCGACTTGTTGCTCTTGCCTTCTGCGACCAACTGCAGAATCTCGCGCTCCCGGCTGGTCAGGTTGTTCAGAAGAGTACGCTCGCTGTCCCGGCTGGCGTTCCGGAACTCATCCAAGACATACTGGGAGTGAGCGCCTTCAAGGTAGATCTCGCCCTTGGTGACTTTATCGATGGCCAGCAGCAATTCCCGTGAGGCCGTTTCTTTCTGAAGATAAGCCATGGCCCCGGCTTTCAGGGCCTCAAGGACATATTCCCGTGAATTGTACATCGAGAGCACGACGACTTTGATGCGCGGGGAATGACGCCGAATGCGCCGGGTCGCTTCAATCCCGTTGAGCCCGGGCATGGCAATGTCCATGATCACAACGTCCGGGGCAAGCTTCCTGGCTTTGCTGACCGCTTCCCGGCCGTTGGCCGCCTCACCCACAACCTCAATCGATTCGCGTTCTCTCAGTATCGCCTTGAGCCCTTCGCGCAGGATCTTATGGTCATCTGCGATGAGGATCTTTAGCATAAATTCACTGACCTTTCTTTCGAGGGTAACGGCCCGGCAGCGAAATGCTGACCTCCGTTCCCTTCCCTGTCTTGGAACTAATCGTCATCTGTCCCCCGATCGATTCGACCCGTTCGCCCATCGCCGACAGGCCGATGCCGGTGGCGCCGCGGCGCAGTAATACCCGGTTTTGGTTAAAACCCCTTCCCCAATCAACCACCGAAATTCTCACGCCGCCTTCGGTCGCATCGATACTGAGCCTCCCCTTGCTGGAGCCGCTGTGCTTGGCCATGTTATTGAGCGCCTCCTGAACCAGCCGGAAAATCACGTTCTCCGTTGCCACCGGCAAACGGCGGGCAACACTCAGCCGCAATTCCAGTTCGATGCCGGTACGGCGCCGGAAACCATCGGCGTACGACTCCATGAAAGCGGCCAGGCCGACGTCTTCCAGGGCGGCCGGATACATATCGTAGATCATCTGCCGGCTGGCTTTGATCGATTCGTCGATGCTGTCTTCGACGTCTCCGATCAACTCCCGAACGCCTTTCTTCTCCTGCCGAAGGTCCTTCTTCAGCAGACCGAGCGTGATCTTGGCGCTGGCCAGGGTATGACCTACCTGATCGTGCAGTTCGCGTGCCAGACGGCGCTTGACCTCGTCCTCGGTCCGGAGCAGGTTGGTCGCCAGTCGCTTGAGCATCAACTGACTCCGTTTCGTCTCCTGGTACAGGCGGGCATTATCCAGCGCAACCATTACCTCCTGCGCGATCAAGCCGGCCAGAATCTTGTCCTCCTCGGTGAACGTAACGTCGCCGCTTGCGCCGAGCATTAACAGGGCTCTGACCCGGCCGTCGCAGGCAAGGGGTACGAGAACGATCCGGTTTGCGGCCAGGCCCTGCGCAAAGAGCCGTTTGAACTGGCGGCCCGGTCCGTCCCTCGTCAAAACCACAACTTCGTTCGCTTCCCCCACCCCGGCGGCCGCCAGATTGGCTGGCCGCGGCCACCGTCCCAGATAGCGCAGCGCGGCCGGCGCCAGCCCCTGGGCCGCAACCAGCCGCAGCGTGCCTTCCCGGTCGACAAACGAAACACCAGCGTCCATCTTGAGAGCACGCAATATCTCCTTCAACGCACGATTCATGATGTCCTCGGCATCGAGCCGGCGCGATACCGCCTTGATCACGGTGTCGAGAATGGCCTGTTGATGAAGCAGCCGGGCCGCGAACTGCTCGGACTTCATGATCGGCGACAGGTCGCGGAGATGCTGGATCACCGATGTGACCCGGCCGTTCTCGATGACCGGAAACAACCGGCAGCTGAAATATGACCCGTTGACCAGCCGGACTTCACTCACCCGTCCGCTGCCGGACCGGACCACGACACCAAGCTTACAGCCGGTACAGCGGTCATTCTCCTGGCAGCTCTGGGCCTGGGGCAACACGCCCTGCCACAGCCGAAGGTATGACGCATTGCCCTTCCGGAGCGCACCGTCGATGCCCATCACCGCCAGCGGCTCGTCAATGCTCTCCAGCAAGAGATCCATCCCGCGCCGGCCGGCACTGCTTTCACGAATCAGGGTCAAGGTGCCGATGATGGTCGCCAGCTGGCGGCTGAAGTTCTCCAGCATGTCGATGCCGGGATCGTCAAAGCCGATTTCCCGGCCCACCACGAGCAAGGCGACAACTTGCCCCTGGGCCTGCGCCGGGAGAACCAGGAAATGCTCGATGCCATGCTCGGCGGTCAATTGCCGACAGCGGCTTTCGTTCATCATGGGCCGAGCCAGATCATAAAGTGACTTCGTGCTGTAGGTCCGCGGCGACTGTATCGCCCTGGCCAGGAGATTATCGGCCTCCCCCAGCTCGGCAAGTTTGATCGTCCGTGGCCCGGGCAGCAATCCATCCACGGCGCCCTTAAGCTCATCCGTCACCGAACGGTGGCCTAAGCTGACCGCTTCGCCCGCATTGTCAACCATCACAATCTCCGCATACCGGCAATCGAAATCCTCGATAGCGGCCCGCGTAGCCCGGAACAGGACATCACCGAGCTCGGTGCACTCGTTGAGTTCGGCCAGCAGGCGATTGAGCCGGTGCATCTTGCGGCTGCGCTCTTTCTCCTTACCCTCAAGGGCGAGCTGTGCGGTAATATCCTTGATATAACCATAATAGGTCCGGCGTCCCGGCGCTGCGCCGTCGGTCCCGGTAACCCTCTCATGCAGCCAAATCTGACTGCCGTTACGGTGCGTCACGCGGAAAGCAAGGTCGATCTCCTTGTTGTCTTCAAGCTGGGTGTGGGCCTGAATCACCATGGGCTGGTCCTCGGGATGGATCAACCCGGCATAGTCGGTGATCTCCTCGATCCGGTAACCGATCATCCGCTCGAGCGGCGGCCCGAATAATTCGAGCCGGCCCGCGGCGTCAAGCTTGAAGAATATGGTGCCGAGGTGGTCGGCGATGAACTTGAGCAGCCGGGGATCTCGCATCACGCTCCGGACGATCGACTCGGATCGTCCGTCACCAGGGCGCTCCGTGATCGCGCGTTCGACTTTTACTTCCATAGCACCTTCATCTTACATCTGACGCAGGAAGGACTCAGCAAGTTCGATCTCCTTGGCCCGGAATTTCAGGTTGGCCGGCTTCTCCCCCCGGTACTCGTTGAAAAACCAGTTGATGGTCCTTTTCAGATACCGGCGCAATCCGGTGGGGCGGAAACCAAGATCGGCTTCCGCCTTGGCGGTATCCACGTAAGAAACCCAACGGCCGCTCAACGGCGAGAAGCTCGAATTCAAACCTCGCGTCATGAGCTCCTGACTGCTGACAAAGACAAACCTGGTCTTCTTTTTCATCAAAGCAGCCGCAAGTTCGATAAACGTCTTAAGATCCAGCACTTCTTTTTGCGCAAGGTTATAGGCCTGCCCCAGCGTCGAACGGTCGCCAAGGACCCGGCTGACCTGTAGGGCCAGGTCACCGACGTAGAGGTGCCGGAGCACGGTCTCGCCGCCGTCGGGCAGAATGATCGGTCCGCCGTCGGCAATGCGCAGAAAATAGGAATACGCCCTCAGCGTGTGGTCGCGCTCGCCGTGCATGATCGGCAGGCGGAAGATGGTCGCGGGAAAACTGCGGGCGGCGTGTGCCTCAAGCAGCGCGGTCTCGCATCCCCGTTTGCCCACGCCGTAGAACCAGGAGTCTTCTTCGCCGGGCGGACAGCTGATGAGCGGTTGGTCGAAGTCTTCCTCCCGGCTCGGCAGTCGCCGGTTTTCGGTGACCAGATACACCTGCCCGCTCGAGATAAAAACGTAGTGGCCGATCTGTCCGTGGAAAGTCTTGATCGCGGCGGCGACGTTTTCCGGCTTGTACCCGATGACATCGACCACCGCATCAAAATGCCGATCTTTGAACATCCGGGCGAAGCCGTTGTCATCCCGGCGGTCGCCGTGATAGCGCTCCACCGACGGTCCGAAATCGTCCGGTGTCTGGCCCCGGTTGAACAATGCCACCTTGTGGCCGTCCCGGATCAGCCGCCGGGCGATATGGTACCCAACGAAATTGGTTCCGCCGATGATCAGTACATGCATTGATGAAGCGTTAGAACGTCCTTTTGGTTTATCTGGTTTATTAAGTTAATTTGGTTTGTTTGGTGGCTATCGTTAGAGCGTTTGTCCCGTACGGGACATTGATTCAAACAGATGCGGAACTGATGCACACTGATGAGAGTGGATCAGGACATCAGGGGATCAGTGGGAGGGGTATCAGCAGATCAGCAAATCAGCGAAGGAAACAAGGAATGTGTCTCGATGAGACGGAATGGGTCCCCCTCGGTGCACTCGGGACGATGAAGCATCGGATTTCGGAGATATGACGCTACCCATTATTCCACTATTCCATCTTGCGACTTTCCTCATTACTCCGATATTCCAATTCATCCTTCCATCACTCCAACATTCCACAATTCCATTACTCCAAGTCTTCATCACTCCACTATTCCAATATTCCATTACTCCATAATCCCATTTCTTCACTTTCCCCTCACTCCATTATTCCAACATTCCATTGTTCCATTTCCCATCATTCCACTTTCCTACATCGCCTTCGCAAGCCTCTTTAAATCCAAGGCTGCCCCCAGCTCCTCGAAGATCGCCCGTGCCTCCTGCAAAAGCCGGCCACGCTCCTTCGGGTCGCCTGCGGCCAGCCCTTGGAGCATCTTGCCCCGACCCACGAGATGCCGGTTCTTCACCGCCTCGGCCATCGCGATCGCCTGTTCGGCGCCTTCACGGGCCCCAGCCAGATCCTTCCCGGCAAGGTTCACCCGCGCCAGGCTCAGCCGGAGGTTCGTTTCCAACGTCCTATTGCCGATCCGCTGCGCCTCACCGACCGCCGCCTGCGCCAGTTCTCTTGCCTCGTCGATTCGGGCCTGTTCGATGAGCAGCTCCACCCGAACCTGTTTGGCATCAAGCAATACCTCCTGCAGGTTCCCCTTGCCGGCCGAGGCCTCGGCCTGTTCAACGCAGTCAAGCGCCCGGCCCTGGTCACCCTTCGCAAGGTAATACCGGGCTAAGTCCGTATTGACCATCCCCAGTCCGTACAGATCCCCGAATTCGCCGACCATAATCTGCGCCTTCTGAAACTTCTCGAAAGCCTCATCGAGACTGCCCTTTTTGAGCAAAGCACTGCCGATGTTGGCCAGCACAACACCGGCAACGTGACGGTTGCCGAGCCGGGTCAGGATCGAAAGGGCTTCGGCGAAATATTCGAGTGACTTGTCCCACTGGCAAATGTTGTTGTAGATCGAACCGATATTGTTGAGAAGCTGGCTGCGGTCCAAAACGTCGCCGACCCGCTCATAGAAATCGCGACTCTGCTCGAAGTACTTCAGGGCCAGGTCATAATCGCCTTTCATGAAGTGCACCGTGCCGATGTTGTTATTGACCCGAGCGACGCTGAAGAGCGTGCCCAGCCGCTCCCAAATACCCAGTGCCTTATTGTAGTGTTCCATCGCACGGTCGAATTGGGCGAACTTGGCGCATACCGCCCCGGCAACCGTGTGCGCCTCACCCAAGTACTCCGTATCGCTATCGCCCATGCTGAAAATCTCTTCAAGCTCGGTGAGCGCCTCCTTGTACTGGCTGCGCTGGTATAAGACACCGGCCCGCGCCACCCGAATTCTGGCAAGTTCCTCGAAGCCTTTTTCCCCCTGAACGAAAGACTTGGCCAGGTCAAAGCAGGCCAGCGCCTCGTTGTACTCGGCCCGCTTCTGATGAACCCGGCCGATCTTGAGCCACAGCCTCGCTTTGTCCTTCGGCTCGAAGTTCGGCGCATCGCTGGCGGTCAGCATATTGTAGTTTTCGATCGCCTGGCGCAAATCCCCGGTGGCCAGACATATATCGCCAAGCCCTTCATAGATCGCCAGCCGGTCCGGCGCGCGGGCCGTGCCGTATTTCTCGCTGATCTTGGCCGCCATGCGGTAGTAGCTGCTGGCCTCCTGGTACGCGTAGACTTCCTGCATGCTCCGGGCCGCCTTGATGCTATACTCAAGAGCCTTGCCGGCATCGCCGCTTTCGGCATAATGCCACCCCAGTTCACCGTAGACCTCAATCAGCCGATGTGAATATACCTTCTCGAGGGCGCTGGCGATTTGCGAATGCAGGTGCCGCAGACGGGTCTCGCTCAGCCGCTCGTAAAATTTCGCCTGGATGAAGCTGTGCCGGAACATGAAATGTGAAGTCACCGAGCCCGGCATCTCGGCAATCAGGCGGGTATCGAGCGACTTGTCGATGATGGACATCAGCCGTCCCTCGTTCAGCCCGGTCACCAGCTTGATGACGTCGAAGGAAAAGAATTCGCCCACCACCGCCGCCGTCGCCAGCAGATTATCGGTCACGCCGTCGAGCGCGGCGATACGGTGTTCGATGATCGAGCCGATACTCTCAAGCCAAGTCAGCTTCCGGCTCGAGTCGAAACTCCACTCATTTTTGTGGAAAGTGAGTATCCCCTCGTCAAACAGTGCCTTGGTCAGTTCGACGATGTGCAGGGGGTTGCCCTCGGTCAGGCTGTAGATAACGTCCTGCACTTCCCGGGGGAAACGCAAGCGGTTGAGCATGCCCTCGACCAGGCCGTCGCTCTCCTCCTTGGTCAGAGGATCAAGATGCAGCTCATCGCCCAATCCGTCGGCCTGTATCCGTCCCAGTTTTTCCTTGAATTGCATGGCGAAGAACCGGGTTTCATCGGTCCGGTAGGCCCCGCAGAGTACGAAGCGCTCCGCGGCGATCGAACGCGTGATGAAATGAATCAGGTCCAGGTCGCTTTCGCTCGACCACTGCAAATCGTCAAGGATCAGCAGGAGCGGCCGCTCTTGCGACACGTTGACGAAAAACTGCGCAATCCCTTCGTAGAGCCGCTGACGCTCGTGCTCCGGCGGGGCCGGTCTGGTCCCGCCATCGCCGAACCCGCAGACCTCGGGCAAGTACCGGACCAGTTGAGGAGCGTGGACGCCGAAGAGTTGCTCCAAGCGCTCGCCGTCGCCCAGACGCCGGTCACGCAGGTAGTAGCGAATCGCGTCAATGAAAGGTTGGTAGGGACAGCCGATACCGAGCGGCTGGGCCTTGCCGTAGAGGACAGTGAAGTCGGACTCCTGGGCCTTTTGGGCAAGCTCAAGCAGGAGGCGCGTCTTGCCGACCCCGGTGTTGCCGGTGATGAATACGACCGCGCCCCGGTTCGACGACTGTGTCTCCCTAGGGGACACAGTGGTGTCGGAGAGACCGGAAGCACCGGCCAGCCTTTCACCAAGGACGCTCATCTCGCGGTTCCGGCCGACAAAGCAGTCGAAATCGAGCTTCTTTTGGCCGGCCATTTCCTTGCTGCCGAGGTGATAGACGCCGCCCCGTGCCTTGGCCTTGGCGGCGGCAAGACTCGCCAGACCCCGGCGTAACAGCGACCATGAAGTCTTCTCCTCGGGATAAGTAGCCGTGCCGATCGTAATGGTCAGCGTCAGCGTCGTCTCCTGCCGGCCGCCCTTGAACTGATGCCGGGCAACCTTGTCCTGGATGCGCCGCGCCGCAACCTCGGCGCCGCTCTGATTCGTATCCGGCAGAAGGACTGCGAAGACGTCGCCGCCGTACCGGCAGAGCACGTCCGATTTGCGCACATTGTCGGCCAGCAGGATCGCCATCGTATGCAGGATGTCGTCACCCCGGTGCGAACCGTAGGTCTCATTGAGCCTGCCGAACCCGTCGATGTCGGCAATCAAGAGGGACAGCTGTCCCTTGACCCGGCGCGCCCGCTCGACCTCCTGGACCAGCCGCTGGACCAAGTACCGGCGGTTGAACAGGTGGGTAAGGTCATCGACCAAAGCCGAAGTGCCGATCTCAAAGAACCACGACTTGAACAGCCGGCCCACGTCACTTACCGCGCCGCGTTCCAGTGCTGCCGAATCGGTATCTCGGTTATGCTTTGTCATGTTTCAAAAGAGAGTAGCGAGTAGAGAGTAGCGAGAAGGATAGCAATGAGCAATGAGTTCCTGCGTTCAGCATCTGACATTCTGATCGGCTGGTGCCCTGCCAACTGATCTTCTGATGCCCCGATACTCAAATCAACTGCTTCCCATCACTCCACCATTCCAATATTCCGCGTTTGTTCCCTTCTATGCGCCTTCCGCACTCAGTCTTTCGAACCGCTCCAGGGGAACTACAAAAGCAACCGCCCCGGTGGTAATGCGGCTGCCGTCAATCTCTTTGGTCGGCAATTCGCGGTGCGGCTTGATATTCTGACGCACAACCTTGAGCATCCGGTCCACCTTCTCCCCATCGATCGCACACATGATCGTCACGTTCTCGCGGGCGGCGAAGCCGCCCGTGGTGTACGAGTACGTATTACTGAAACCGCCGGCCGACAATGCCGATATCACTTTGCGCGCATCTTCGCTGTGAATCACCAAAATGACCATCTTCGTCATCTTACCTCACTTTCCCGAGATAAATCTTATTCAGAAACCGCCAATGTGCAATCGATTAATTGAAATGATGGAGTATTGGAGTCATGGATGATTGGAGTATTGTTCCATCATTCCACTATTCCGTTTCGCATCATTCCATTATTCCAAGTCTTCATCATTCCATTATTACCCTTTCAACCATTACTCCATTTTCCCATCATTCCAACATTCCATCATTCCACTATTCCAAGTCTTCACCATTCCATTCTTTCCCTTCCCACTAACCATCACAGCGTGAAGCCGTAGACCGCGTTTTTAAGCTGGCTGAACGACTTAGCAACGACAAAAAACTCTCTAAGCCCGAGCCGCTCGCTGATGCCCTGCAACTTGGCCAGATCTTGGCTCGTCGCACTCAGTTTGACTTCGAAGGCGCTCTTCTTATCTAAGACAAAATCGACTTCGCCTCCGCTCTTCTTCTGGTAGTAGTTCAACTCACCTTTCATGCGCAGATTCTGGAAGATGCTGTTCTCGAAGATCCGGCCCTCATCCAACCGGCCAAAATGATTAGCCAGGCCCGAATCACAGACGTAGACTTTCGGTATTTTCCGAATCTCCGAGTTTCGGGTCTTGCTGAAGGGTCTCACTAATTTTATGAAATATGTTCCTTCAAGGAAGGAGATGTACTCGTACAGCGTGGGTCGCGAAATGGACAGTTCGGCCGACAGTTTCTGCATGTCCAGTTTGGAACTCACCCGCTGGATTAAGAGCAAGATCAGTTGCCGGAGCGCCGTGTTACGCCGGTAATCGCCCAACTGTAACACTTCTAACTGAAAAAAGGAGGAAAATATCTCATCCAACGCCTTCTTCTTTTCCTCGACGCTCTTTTTCAGCACGACACCCGGGAATCCGCCGAACTGGATGTATTCATCATGCAGCGGGGCAATCGTTTCGAAGATTGGTTTGGTAATTGCCGAAGCATCGGTTGGGACTGTGATTCTGCCGTCTTTGAATATAAGAAATTCGCGGAAGGTCAAGGGGTACAGTTCAAAGACATATTTGCGTCCGGCCAGTGACTCGGTGAAAAGATTCTTCAGATAAAAACTTGCCGAACCGGTCAGAAAAAACTTCGCACGGTAATGGTCCACCAGGTATTTGACGACCGAAGGAAGATTCTTAACAAACTGGATCTCATCAATGAAAATGTAGGCTCTCTGGCTGAAGTCAATACCCAGCGCCTCAAAGGAAAATCGTATCCTCTCGTAATTCTTCTCTTCGAAATAAGCGCGATTCAATACGTTCTCAAGGTCCAGAAAAATCTTGTTTCGAGATGCAATCCGGTCAAAGAAGAAATTGAGGGCGGTGGTCTTGCCGGTGCGACGCATACCGGTGATCACAATCGCCTCGGGTGAATCAAGATACGGCGCAACTTGGTCAAACAGGACCCTATGCTTTATCATATCCTTCTATTTTACATATAGTAATACCATTTGTCAATCATTAGTTTACATTAATAGACATTGGAGTCATGGATGATCGGAGTGTTATTCCATCATTCCACTATTCCATTATTTCAAGTCTTCATCATTCCATTTCTCCATCATTCCTTGCCCCTGGCCGTGGTCGGCCTTGAGCTGAAAAATCGAGCCGTTGGGCACATCGATCGTCTTGTACCGGTCAAGTTCGATACCGTTGTAATATAGAAGAAGGCATCGTATCAGGGCCACATGCGTAACCACGAGCGCATCCTGCTTAGTATCGTCCGCGATGGTGGCGAGCGCCCGAACTGCCCGGAGCTGAAGCTGAGCCAGCGTCTCCCGGCCGCGAAGTTCGAGCTGGGCCGGTCTGGAGAGCCAAATCTGCCACTCGTTTCGATAGCGCCGGGCGACTTCGTCCTCGCTCAACCCTTCCCAGGGGCCGAGAGCCATCTCCCGCAGGCCTTCGACCGCCTTCACCTTCAAGTCCTTTCTCTCCGAGACACGTTCGTGGAAATACACCGCTATTATCTGCGCAGTCTGGAGGGCGCGGCGCACCGGGCTGGAGTACACCGCCGAAACCTTTTCGCCGCTGAGCGCCTGGCCCACGACGTGCGCCTGGTTGATTCCCTCGTTCTCCAGCGGCTCGTCGCTCTGGCCGGCGTAGATTTTCAGCCGATTGGACTCAGTCTGCCCGTGCCGGACGATGAATAGTTTCATCGGTGCAATGCACCGTACATGTGAACGGGAGAATGGGAAGTGAGCACCGGCTAAAACCTACAGCTAATCATGGGCACGCGACAGGAGACACCCTGCAGTGCGACCCTTTTGTCCAGACACTTTTCATGGTCGTGATGTGTAGAGATC
>CAYGYG010000030.1:0-31247 GCA_964354155.1 uncultured bacterium
CGCCCTTGTCTTTTTAATACAATAGGGAATTTACACAGAATAGTATACACTACCACGGCCAGTAAACTCTTGACCTAACAGGGATTCTGAGTAGTATAATCCTCAATGTGGCTGTTCCTTCTGATCGTCCAGCTTGATGCCGAAACTACCCAGGTCGACACCACCAAGCCGCTTCCCTTTCTGCTCCAGGACCTTGCCGGATGGTTTGAGAAGTTCACGCCTCGGCAAGACCCCCGAATCGACAACGATGGTTGGTTCGCTGACCTGGCGCACCCGGCAAAATACTTGGGCGCGAAGATCGACGAAGAGGGCTTCGTGGGCCGGGTACGTTCGGCCCGCTTCCGGGGTTTCGAGCCGGCGATCATGACCCTGGATGGCATCTTCCTGGAAGATCCCGTCTTCGGCGCGAGCGATTTGGATCAGCTACCGGTTGACATCGTAAGGACCATCGCCTTGGGCCGGCCGCCAATCAACACCAGTCCGTCGGTCGGGATGCTGAATCTTACGACCAAGAAAAACATTTCGCCGACGCCCTGGAGTCAGCTGCGGTTTCTGTCGGGCAGTTACGGCGCCTCCAAGCTCGGCCTTGACTACAGCCGCCACCTGTCGCGCCGCCTGGGTTGTTACGTCTCCTTTAACCAGCTTGAGAACCTGAGCTACCGCGCGCAAAGCACCACCAACCATTCCTCGCTTTTCGCCAGTCTGTACGGCCTGGTTGGTATGCCGATGAACGCCACGTTCTATTCAGCCGGCAACGGTCGTACCCTGCCGGACTACTACTGGCAGGACAAAGACCTTACCGGCGGCTCGGTCATGGCCGGCGATTCTTCCTTCGTCCTCACCGGGTCTTACTTCAATAACAATTATCAGCGGTACTCGATCGGAGCGGGCGCCGACACCCTGCACCACCGCGTGCATTCCTTACGGCTGCAGGGCGAGACCGTTTTTGATCTCGAGCTTTTTCGCATCAACTTCGGTGCGTCCGGCCAATACAATATTCTCCGCAGTAATTACTTGCCTGAAGCCGACTGGCTCGGGTCGCTGGTGTGGAGCGGGATAACGGTGGATATCGGCCGGCTCGGCATCGAACCCCGGATCGGCGTCGACGCCCAGGACTTTACGAATCTACAGTTTCTCCCCGGACTCGCGCTGCGGTACGCGGTCATGGAATCGACCTACCTGAAATCGGGATTCGAACGGAGCGTAGATCGTTCGGGTTATATCAGCACGGCGTTCGACTCCGCAACTTTAGGCAGTTACCGGATGAAGGGCAATCCCGGCCTGGCACCCGAGGTCTTCAATACCGCTACCTTGGGCATCCAACACCGGTGGGGCAATATCACCGGGTACGGCGCCCGGGTTCTGGACCGCATCGTCGAACGACCGGATAGTCGCGGATATTCGATGCCGACAAACAGTGCGCCTGCCGACTACTACGGCATCAGCGGCTATGCCGCAATCAGTCCGGTCCGCGGCCTCGACTTCTTCTACAGCGCCAACTATTGTCTTCAGGACTCGGCCGACTACTCTTATCTGGGCGTGCGCTACCGCTATGACCTGACCCATGTTTCATTCCTGGCCGGGTATGAGAAGGAATGGAACCAACAACACATTCACCACGGTCAAATAGGGCTCAGGTTCATTGATTTCCATTTCTTTCTCAGGGTTGAGAATTTTCTTAACGACCAGACCCCGGGCATCCGGCCGCGCTCGGCCCTCCTGGGCGGATTCTGGAACTTCTCGGATTGAGCCGCCTGGTGGAGTGCTTTTCACCATTTCTCACCCTCCCCTTTATCCCCTCCCGTCAAGGGAGGGGAATAGCGACTTATGTTTCTGTTTCTTAGAATGGCTAAACTGTTACGAATATGATACTGAGAGTCGACGACCGCTACGTCCACGGCCAGGTCATCGCCGGCTGGGTCAGACCGCTGGGCATCAGTCATCTGATTTTGGCCTCCGACGAAATCGCGGCCGATGAGTGGGCCCGGAACACCTACGCCCTGGCCGTGCCCGACAATGTCAAGTTCTCGGTGGCCGCGCTTGACGACTTGATGGCCAAGCTCGACGAGAAGCGCAATAAAACCATGGTCGTGGTCGGCAGCCTCAAAGAAGCCCTGGCCCTGATCGAAAAAGGCCTGGCCGTCCCGGAGGTCGACCTCGGCTGTGTCGGCTATGAAGAGGGCAAGTGCGAAGTCTGCTCCTACATCTACCTGAGCCACGAGGAAATCGAGTACGCCCGGGCCATCGACAGCAAGGGAATCAAGGTGCAGGCCCGCGCCCTGCCCAATTGCCCGATCACCGACGTAATGAAGGTGCTCAAGGGCAGCAAGCATTAGGCGGTGGTGACGGATGTTGATTCTTGAGCTGGCATTGATCGGCAGTCTGCTCCTGCTGGACAAGTACGCAATCGGGGAGTTCGGCCTTTCTCAGCCGCTTGTCGTCGGCCCGATAATCGGCATGATCTTCGGCTCGCTTGAAGCCGGCCTGCTGATGGGTGCGCTGGTGCAACTGCTGTTCTTCAGCAACCTTCCGATCGGCCGCTCGATTCCGCCGGACAGCCAGGCGGGCGCGGTTCTGGGCATTTCAACTTACGTTATGCTCAAGGGACGAATACCCCACGAGAATCTCTTTACTTTCAGTTTCCTGATCGCCATCCTCGGCAGTGTCCTGGCGACATATCCCGATATCTTCGCCCGCAAGCTCAGTAACCGGCTCTATCAACGTTTCATAAAAAGAGAGAACGAGTACTTCAGACTCCACCTGCTCGGCCTGGGCATCGTTTTCGCACGCGGCCTCCTCTTTCTTCTCGTCATGCTGATTGCCATCAATATCCTGTCCTTCGCCGGCCGGTATTTCAAGATTGAAACGACGGTCCTGCTCGCCGCCAGCATCAGTGTTGGCGGTGCCAACGCCATCTACCTTTTCTACAAGAAGAAATATGTGCCTTTTCTTGCCGCCGGAGTGCTAATCGGATGCCTCTATCAATATCTCGTCAGATAAGGCTCTTCTTCTCCAGCCTCTTTCTTCAGGCCTCATGGTCGTTCTCGGGCATGCAGACCCTGGGGTTTGTCAATTCATTGTTGTCCGGAATCGATGACCGGACGATGCGGGAAAACGCGCTTAGAGACCACAAGGCACTTTTCAATACCCACCCCTACCTTGCTTCGTACATGCTGGGAGCGGTTCTCCGCCTGATCGAAGACCGGCAGCTGGGCGTGACCGACATAAAACGCTTCAAAGGTATCGGCCAGGGAACGATGGCCACGAGCGGCGATCTCTTCTTCTGGAGTACGCTCCGCCCGACCCTCTCAATCCTCGGTATCATCGTCACGCTGCGCTTCGGGCTCGTTGGTCCCATCGCCTTCCTGGTGCTGCTCAATCTCTTCCACCTCTTCCACCGCTTTCATGGCATCCGGGTCGGCTATACGCTGGGGCGCAACGTACTTAACATCGTGACCGCCCACGGTTTTGCCCGGGTGCAGCAGATCTTTGAAATCACCGGCCTGGTTGTCGGTGCGGTCTTTCTGGCCTTCTTCCCCTTTGCCCCGCTTGCGTTCAGTATGATTCCTTTGATTCTACTGCTCTTATTGGCCAGCTTGATTCTACTCTATACGAAACGCCCTTACGGTTATCTTTTGGCGGTCATTATCGCCTTTCTATTGTTCGTGAACTTTTTCATCGGGAAAATATGATAAACAAGACCATCATTATCAAGAATGAATACGGGCTCCACGCCCTGCCCGCGTCCCGCTTTGTCAAAGCCGCCGACAAGTTCCAGTGTCACGTCCGGTTGGTCAAAGACGGAATCGAAGTTGACGGTAAATCGATAATGGGTATACTTACCCTGGCCTGTGAAAAAGGCAGCAAAGTTGAGTTGAAGGTCGACGGACCGGACGAAAAAACAGCATTGGAAACCCTTGGCAAAATCCTGGAAGGAGCGGACGTTGGACACTAAAGAGCTGGTCGTACACGGCATCCCCGTATCCAAAGGTATTGCGATCGGTAGAGCGTTCATTTATCACGTCATCACGCCCAGTGTCGTTGAGTCGGACATCGATGATGTCGAAGCCGAAATCGCACGTTTCCAGGGAGCAGTGGCCAAGACCAAGAAGGATTTGCTACTCGTCAAGAAGCGCATCGCCGAGGAGATGACGCTTGACCTCGGTAACTTCCTGGAAGCACAGCTTTTGATGATCGACGATGCCAAATTCAATCAAGAAGTCGTCGAAGGGATCAAACGGGAGCGCAAGAACTGCGAGCACATTTATCACAAGCTGGTCACCACTTTCACCGGCCGGCTGTTGGTTTCGAAAGATGTCTATTTCCGCGAGCGCTCCTACGATATCTGGGATGTCGCCAACCGCCTCCTGCGTAATCTCCTCGGCGAAGAACACGTGACGATTCTCGAGGCGCCGAAGGGTTCGATTGTCGTGACCAACGACCTGCCGCCGTCCGAGGCGGCCCTTATCAACCCCAAGCAGATCCTCGGCGTCGCATCGGAGATGGGCGGCGTCACGTCTCATACTGCAATCATGGCCAAGGCGCTCGAGATACCGGCCGTGCTGGGTGTCCACGATCTGCTGGCCAAGATAATTGAAGGCGAGATGATCGTCCTCGATGGCGAACGCGGCCTCGTCATCAAGAACCCCAAGGAAAGCCGCATCCGCAGCTACCAGGTCGAAATCGAGCGGCTTGAGGAGCATAGGCGGTCGCTGATCCCGGTGGCTCAACTGCCACCCAAGACCATAGACGGCAAATACGTCGACATTTCGGCCAACATCGAATTCTTGAGCGAAGTCTCGTCGGCCATTCGCTACGGCGCCGAAGGGGTCGGCCTTTTCCGAACCGAGTTTCTCTACCTGGCCAAACGCGGCCTGCCGACCGAAGAAGAGCAGTATCAGATATACTATTCACTGGCCAAGCGGATGAAACACAAGGCGGTCATCATCAGAACTTTCGACCTCGGCGGCGACAAGGTCCGTGCCGGCTACCGGGAAGCCAATCCTTTTTTGGGTTGGCGCGCAATCCGAGTGTGCCTCGATGATGTCGGCTTTTTCAAGACCCAGTTGCGCGCGATTCTGCGGGCCGCGGTACTCGGCAATGTCAAGGTGATGTTCCCGATGATTGCCACGCTGGAAGAATTGAGGAAGGCGAAAATTATCCTCGACCGGACCAAAGAGGAGCTGACCCGGGAGAAAGTAGAATTCGGTGCCGACCTGGCGGTCGGCATCATGGTTGAAACTCCGTCGGCGGCGCTCATGAGCGAGCACCTGGCGCGGGAGTGCGATTTCTTCAGCATCGGATCGAATGATTTGACCCAGTACACCCTGGCCGTCGACCGGGGCAACGAACGCATCCATCGTCTTTTTGATCACTTCCACCCGGCCGTCCTGAAGCTCATCGCCATGGTTGCCGACGCCGCCCACAAGTATAATATCATGGTCGGGGTCTGCGGTGAAATCGCATCCGACATCCTCGGCCTGCCGCTCTTGGTTGGCTTGGGTATTGATGAGTTGTCGATGACCCCCTCGGTCATTCCGGAAGCGAAGTACATGCTGCGCGGCATTAAAGTCAGCGATGCAGTAGAAATCGCCCGCCACTGCCTGTCCCTGCGCACACCCCTTGAGGTTCGCCGGTTTCTGGCTCGCTCGATTGACAAGACCTTTCCTGATCTCTTGACCGTCCCCAGCGTTTAACCGTGTTTGAACTAGTCTACAGCCTGCCCGAGGAAATCGAAATCGCGCTCGAGATTGCCCGGTCGAGCCTGATTCGTCCCCGCAACGTTAGGCAACTCGTCATCTGCGGTATGGGTGGCTCCGGGATCGGCGGTGAATTGCTGGCCGGGCTCTACGGCCCGGGCATCCGCATCCCGGTTCTCACCGTCAAGGACTACCGCCTGCCCCCCTCGGTCGACCGGAACACACTGGTCATTCTGGTCAGTTATTCCGGCAATACCGAAGAGACCCTGTCCGGTTTCCGCGCCGCCCGGCAGAAGAAATGCGCTACCGTGATTGTCTCAAGCGGCGGCCGGCTGGCACGGTTGCAGGGTCCTGACAATGCAATCATCATTCCCGGTGGATTGCCGCCCCGGGCCGCGCTCGGCTATCTATTCACGCCCCTGCCCTTCATTCTGTGGCGCTTCGGGCTTATTGCCGATCCTTATCCGCCCCTGGCCCGCCTGGTTGGATTCCTGAAAAGACAAAGAAGACAAATCATGCCCGAATCATCGCGCTTGGCCCGCTGGCTGTACGGTTCCCTGCCGATCATCTACTCCAATTCGCCGGCCTACCATCCGGTTGCCTACCGCTGGCGTTGTCAGTTCAACGAAAACAGCAAGGTCTTCGCGCACAGTCACGCGATTCCCGAAATGAACCACAACGAAATCGTCGGCATCGGCCGCACCCGAAAGGTAGCGCGCCTCACGAAGATTGTCTTCCTTGATGATCCGGACGCTAACCCCAGAAACACGAGGCGCGTCAAGATTACCGAACAGCTCATCGGCCACCAAACCGCGGGCGTGCGTCACTTCCAAGGCAGAGGATCAACTCCACTCGAGCGTGCCTTTTACCTCATCTGGCTGGGCGATTTCGCCTCGGTCTACCTGGCTCGTCTCGAACGTGTCGATCCCCTGCCGGTCAAACGCATCGAAACGCTGAAGACGAGACTAAAATGAAAGTCGTAATACCGGCCGCCGGAACGGGGACTCGGCTGCGTCCCCATACCTACACCGTGCCCAAGTCACTGATCTACGTTGCCGGCAAACCAATTCTGGGTCACATCCTGGACCGGCTGGCGCCGTACGATCCCGAATCCGTGGTCCTGATCATCGGCCACATGGGTGATGCGATTGTCGATTATGTACGGAAGCACTACCCGTACAGGTTTGAGTTCATCCGGCAGGAAGAGCAGCGCGGATTAGGCCACGCCGTTTATCAGGCCAAGGATATCGTCAAGAACGACGAGGCCCTTATTATCCTTGGGGACACGATCATTGACTGGCAGGTCGACGACGATTTTCGGCGGGAGTGCTTCATCGGGGTCAAGAAAGTCGCTGAGCCGGGTCGGTACGGCGTCGTCGAGATCGTCGGCGGCTATGTCAAAAGGCTTGTGGAAAAACCCGAAAAGCCGCCGTCTGACCTTGCGGTCGTCGGTGTCTACTATGTCACCGATTTCTCGCTGCTCGCCAAAGCGGTAGAGCATCTGATTGACAAAGACATTCAAACGCGCGGCGAGTACCAGCTGACCGATGCCCTTCAGTTCATGGTCTCCCAGGGCGTCCGCTTAAGGCCGGTCACGGTCGAGGAGTGGCATGACTGCGGCAACGTCCCGTCGCTGGTTATCGCCAACCGCTACCTCCTCGATCGGAGTCACTATTTCAAGAAGCGTACCGATTCGATCATCATTCCACCCTGCTACATCCACGACTCGGCCCAGACCACCCGATCGATCATTGGTCCGTACGTTTCGATCGGCGAAGGCGCTATCGTTGACAGCTCCATTATCAAAGATTCAATCATCAATCCTTTTGCCCAGGTCGAGCGTGTCCTCCTTACCGATACGATTATCGGCCAGAAAGCAGTCGTCCACGGCGCATTCGAAAAATTGAACGTTGGTGATTCATCGGAAATGGAATCGACATGATCGCGGTCCTTGTCCTGCTCGCGGTTGACCTTAACCCTCCGGAAATCGAGCCTCTCGTTCTGAACGGGTTGCGGTACGCTTATACTGAGTCCTTCGATTCCGCCGCGGTTTGGTTTGATTCGATCCAGCGGGTCTATCCGGAAAACCCGAGCGGATGGTTCTACAAAGCCGCCCTGGTTCAGGTCTACATGATGGACGGCTGCCGCACCGACCGTGAACTTGAGTATTCCCAACTCATTGATTCGACGATTGCCAAAGCCACGCGCTACTTGGGTGACGGACCCAATCCCTGGGCTCAATACTACCTCGGCTCGGCCCACATGTACAGTGCCATCCACGAAGGGTCAAAGAAGAACTACTGGGCTGCCTTCTCGCTGGGTATGAAGGGCGGCAAGATGCTCAAGAAGCTGATCGAGACCTATCCCGAGTTCTATGATGCTTATCTCGGCGCGGGTAGTTTCGACTACTTCTGGGCCCGGGCCAGCCGCTATCTGCCGGTTCTCAAGCTTATCGGAGACTTCACCAAGGGCGTGGAGGAGATCAAGGTCGCTCGGGCGAAAGGCACCTATTCTAGAATTACCGCGCAAAACGCCCTGGTCTGGATATATACGCAGGAAGGGAAGTATGCCGAGGGCCTTAGATTGGCCGATGACCTTGTTGCGCAATACCCGTCAAGCCGCACCTTCCTCTGGTCACGGGCTGGTATTCGGTATGCAAACCGGAAGTATGAAGATGCCCTTGCCGACTACGAAAGGCTGTACGCCATCTACGATGCCGCCGCCGAAAAGAACTATGCCAACTTAGCCCAGGGCAAGCTGTATGCCGGGAAGTGTCTGTTCGAGCTCGGACGGCTTAAGGAATCGCGGCAAGCCTGTGACGCGGTGCTCGGTTTCTACCGGTACCGCGACCGATACCCTCACATCAACGACTATGTTAATGAGGCGAAGGCTTTGAAGCGATGCCTCTGAAGCCGGTCCTTCTGGTATCCTACTACTTTCCGCCGCTGGGCGGACCCGGAGCCATCAGACCGGCGAAGTTTTGCAAGTACTTACCCAAGTTCGGATGGCAACCCGTCGTCCTCACCGTCAAGGACATCGCCTATTACACGCGCGACGAATATCTATTAGAGGACACGACTTCATGTGCGGTCACCGCATCGTGTTCGTTCGACCCGGCCCGCATCCTCTATCGCTTGGGCAAGAAGTCGCTGACCTGGACCGGCCAGGCTTCTTCCCTCGCGCCGTTCTTCAACCTCCCGGACAGCAAACTCGGCTGGCTGGCCCCGGCTGTGCTCAAGGGGTTGCCGCTTGCACGATCGGCGCGCGTCATTATGGCTACGGCGCCGCCATTCACGTCATTACTTGTCGGGCTCGTTCTGAGCAAGCTGGCGAACAAACCCCTGGTGGCCGATTTCCGCGATGCCTGGCTCGAGTTTCCCTTCATACCCTACAAGGGGGTTTATCGGTACATCAACTACCGGCTCGAGCAGGAAGTGGCCAAGCACGTCGATCGTGTCATCTCGGTCAGCCGTGCAATAGCAGACAACCTTACCCGCCGGTACCCATGGCTTGAAAGCCGAATAACCGTCGTCCCAAACGGTTTTGACCCAGCCGATTTCGGCCGCACGGCTGAAGTCCGTGACTTCACAATTACCCATCTCGGCACCCTCAGGAAATCCCGAGACACCAAGCCGATTCTCACGGCTGTCCGCCAGCTCATTGACGAGAAACAGATCAGTCTCGGTACCGCGGTCAAGTTCATCGGCAATATCGTACCTGACTTGCTCGACAATGTCCGCGCACTGCACCTTGAAAAGAATGTCATCCTGCATCATTACCTGCCGCACCAAGAAGCGATGCGAGAATTAAACTCGTCGCACGTCCTCTTCATGCTCAGCGATCCCGAATCTCACATCTTTCCCAGTCGCCAGGCTGAATACCTGGCAACTGGTTGTCCAATTCTTCTGATCGGGGCGGCTGCCAGCAGCGAACTGCTCGCAGCGGCCCGAACTGACCATGGTTATCCGGTCGTTCTCGTTGGATCGGATGACCTCAAGACCATCAAAGGCGAGATACACAAGTACTACATCCAATACAAAGAGGGTCGCCTCCGTCGCCGGCCCCTGCGTCTGTCTGAGTTCGACCGGCGAGTTCAAGCACAGCGGATTGCGGCGATTCTTGACGACTTAACGAGCCAACCGAGGTAGTCTCCCGCCGTCCAAATATCTGTAGACAACAGCCGTGTTCTTGATATACTCATACAAGTGGCCCTTCGCACCATGAAGATGTCGTTGCGGGTTTCCTACCAAGAATCAGGATTCTGTAGGGACACGCCATGGCGTGTCCCTACGCTACAGGAGGAATTATGAAATCGGCCAAGTATTCAATGATCGTTTTACTTATGGTCCCGGCCCTTGTCAGTCTGGCGTCGGGCGCAGGGCTGGGGATTGTGAAGCTGACCCTGGAGCAGCAAGCTGAGTTTGCAGTCGCTGGACCCGTCGTCTACTGCGATCTCGGTGAACAACTTATTGTCCGAATGGACCAAGCCGCGGCCGAACTTTTCAGGGCCCAAAGCTGGCCTTTCGAAATACTCGACGAACACGTCGCCCCAGGCGAGTATTTCATGGTCTTCAAGGTCGGCCCGGCCCAGACTGCGGTCCCCGGCAAAGTCTTGTGGCAAGATGACCGGCGTTATCTGGTGAAGATGCCCGAAGCCAGTGCGTTTACCGCTAAAGCATCGGGCTATGAGATGGTCCGACTTCCCGAGACGCCCCACACTATCGTGCTGCCGCCAAAGGATGAAGGGCCGGTCAGCGCTGCACCGGACACCATCATCGAGCGGCTGATAAGTAACGTCTCGACAACGAATCTGCGTCAGACCATCCTGGACTTGCAGAACTATCGTACCCGGTACACGTATACCTGGCAGTGTGATTCGGCCGCGGCCTATCTGTCGCGCCGGTTCAGCAGTTTGGGTGTCAGCACCCGGTACGACACCTACATCCTTAACGGCAACACCTCATACAATGTTGAGGCGACATACCCGGGCCTGGTCCATCCGGAAAGCATCGTCATCGCCTGCGGCCATTTTGACTCCTATTCCAGCCAGGCCCAGACCAATGCCCCGGGTGCGGACGATGACGCTTCTGGCGTCGCCTCGGCGTTGGAAATCGCCCGGGTTTTGACCACGGCCCGTTTCCGCTGGACCGTGAAATACGTTGCCTTCTCAGGCGAAGAACAGTGGATGAAAGGCTCTTATCACTGGGTCGATTCGGTTGCCGTGCCTCAGGGGATGAGAATCGCAGGCGTCTATAATCTCGATATGATCGGGTATCCGGCCTATGACAGCAATTTGATCTACATTACTCCGAACAGCGCCTCACGCTCTCTTGCAGTCCTTGCCGAATCGGTCAATCGCCAGTACGGCCTTAGCATGCGGGCATTCAACTACCTCGATGAAGACGCCGCCGGCGACCACACGCCGTTCTGGGAGAAAGGCTACAAAGCGGTCTTTGTCATCGAGGATTCTGAATGGGGTATCTGGAACGGTTCAAATCCGCACTATCATACGACCCACGACACGTTGGGTTACGTAAAAATGTCACTGGTGACGCGCACTACCAAGCTCGCCCTGGGCTGCCTGGCTACGCTGGCCGGTCCGATTCACGGCACCGGCATCGCGGCCCAGCCTCCGATAAACCTGGAAAATCATAGAATCACAATATCGCCCAATCCAATGAGTCGTCTCACCATCATCAGTCATCCATGGAGTAAAGATGAGGAGTATCAGCTGATGATTTATGATGTTTCCGGATCTTTAGTACGGGAATTTGATGTTCAGGGGCCGAAGACTTCGTGGGACGGCAGAGATTTAAGAGGCAAAGAACTGCCGAACGGCGTCTATCTGATGTGTTTGGGAAACGCTGCCCGGAGATCGATAGAAAAACTGGTGATTCTCAGGCGTTAGACGCCCTTATTCGTTGCATTCGTTGCCATTCGTCAAATTCGGAATTCAGATACGTGTCTGGAGTGAGAAAAGCACGGTCCGGCCCGGCTCCGTGCCCTCCCAGATTGTGTATTCGGCACCCAGTATGTTCCTGACCTCAAACTGCACGAGCAAAATCCGCAGCAACTCTCTCTTCACGCCAACATTGAACAGCGCATATCCGTCCGAACTAGATCCATAGCCGTCTCGCCCACTATGATACTCCAATCCAGCGTTGACATCAGCAAGATCAAATAGATTGAACACCAGATCGGCATTCATGTTTAGACGTCGGAAGAAGGGTACGTCATCGCTCGGCAAATCGTAGCGTACACGCCCGACGAAGGGCACACGATCCAACGCGACGCTGAAACCGGCGATTCTGAGGTCTTCAGCAGACGGTCGTTGCTCCATTCCCCCATAAAAGAAGTCTGATTCCCATTGCCCGTAGCTCGCAACCCGCCGGTAAGCAAAGCCGACCTCGACCGGCATGACCGCCGGGCGGCAGGCAAGACTCAGGCCAATTCGATCCCACTCCAAAAAGGCCTGCCCCGGGCCGTCATAGAGACGGGTAGTCTTAAAACCGCTGATGACACTATGAATCTTATAGCCGTTCCAGACTGAGGCGAGAAGCTGATCGCGAAGAAAACCAGCGCGCGCCGTTCCCACGACACCATCACTCGCCGAAGATCGATCCTCGCCCCTGAAGTATACATAACCCAGCCCGACGCGGATCCTGGACACCTCGCGCTTTGACGTGATGTTGTCCCTTTCGTACGACAACAGCGGCGCCAAGAGCAGGAACCCCGACGAGTACTGCAAGAATACCTCGCCGTCGGCCCGGAAGCGGGCAAAGTCGAAACTCACCCGCGGTCTGAAATCAACCATGTTTTCCGACAATGATTCAGCTACTCGTAGTCTTTCGAGCACCAAGCGACCCATCAAGCCGGTTGAAGACGAAATGGAGTGCTCGATTTGACCGGATAGCCCGACATGATAGGGATTCCTCAGATTGTAGGATGGTTCCCAGCCTCCGGGCACGACGTGCCGATAATCAGTGTACTTGAACTGTGTGCTAAGGTCAAACCCCTTGAGTAGTCGGGCTTGCGTGAAGAAGTACCGCTCACGCAGCGAGTCCGGAGGTAAATGTGACGTGCTGATGCCCGCCCCACCGCCATAATGGAGTACTGAACCCTCTTCGATGTCGCTCTTTCCGAAGTAACCCAGGTGATATAGTTGCTGACCGCCGCCGCCCCAGCCCATCTTGAGTTCGACGTGGTAGCGCCGTCCGAACCGCTCTTCGATGCCTATTTTCTTCACCTGGCCGAGGTCGGATAAAGCCATTGTCTCGGTACGCGACAGATCCAGGGCGATCATCGAGGTCTCGGCAAATGCAGTTCGCTCGCCGTAGACCTTCATCGTGTCCAAACCGAGAATGAGAACATCGGGCAGTTGAATCGGTTTGCCTGCGGTCTGACCGAAGAGAAGACTACTCAGGCAGAGAAGAAAGAAGATCTTTCGCCTCCTTGGCGTAGGGTGTATCAGGATATTTGTTGATGATCTTCTCAAGCAGACTTTGCGCCTGATCCTTCTCACCCATCTCCTTGTAGGCCCGGGCCGCCTTAAGCTGGCCTCGCACCGACCAATCGGTGTACTTGCCATACACGTAGGAAAGTCTCATGTATTCCAGCGCCGCATTCTTGAAATCCCCCTTCGCCGAATTGATCTCGCCAACGTTGAATTGTGCCTCGGCGGCCACCTCATCTTCACGCTTCGTGATGACACTCTTCATGGTCACCAGTGCTTCATCGTACTTCTTGTCCTTCAACTGAAGCTTGCCGAGCTCAAGCGCCGACCTTGTGCCCCCATCGCTGGCTGGGTATTCCTTGGTCGCCGTCGTCCAGAACTCGATTGCCCGTGCCGCATCGCCCTTTTCATAGTAGGCTCGGCCCAGGTAGTAGTAGACCACATCCTGATAACCCCGCTTCGTGTCGCCCTTGATTTTGCTCAAATGGTCGATCGCCGCCTGGTACTCCTTCATTTCAAATGATATCTTGCCGATCATAAAGTTCGCTTCGTCGTAGAATTTATGATCCGAGTGGGCTTCAACCAGCTCAACAAAGTACTGCCGGGCCTGCACGTAATCCTTGGACTGATACCAGGCCCAGCCCGACCAGTAAGTGGCATCACCGACCGGCGGTGTGCCCGGATAGCCGCTGATCACGCGACCATACTCGATGGCCGCTTCATTGTAGCGCTGCCGGTTGTAAAGCAGACTGCCTTTTTTCAGGAACAGCCCGGCTTTGCGGGCCGATTCGCGCACCTGACCCGCCAGCGTTTCCAGCTCCTTTATCGCCTCTTCGGTTTGATTCATCTTTTCGTAAGTCCAGACCAGACCATCGGCGGCCGAGGAAAAGAGCAATGTGTCACCGTCAATGATTATCGTCTTGTAGACCCATTTGGCCTCCGCGTACTTGCCTAGGTTGTAGTACGCATCGGCGGACGCATACCGGGCCGACCAATACTTGGGGCTGGTCTCGCGGATCCGGGAAAATTCCTTCAATGCAGCGTCGTAATTCCCTTTTCGGAACAACGAGAATCCCGACATGTACAGCGCCTCATCGGCCAGCACGGTGTCCGCCCTTGCTTTCTGATAGTAATCGCCAGCCTGGTCGAATCGCCCCAGCCGGTAAAGACAATTACCGGCCTTCAGATATGCCTGGTTAAGCTGCCCGGAACCGGCGTGACGTCTGATTACTTCCTCATAGTAGGTGATCGCTTCTTCGTTGTTCTTGATATTGAAGTAGCAGTCTCCGGTCTTGATTAGTGCGTCGGCGGCAAGACTGCTGCCGGGGAACTCGGCCGCCAGAACCTTGAAGTGCTTCATCGCCTCGAGATACTGCCCCTGCTGAAACGCCACCCACCCCAGACCATAGTAAGCCTCGACCTTGCGCGGGCTGGCCGGGGATTCTCCAATGACGGCCCGATAGGCGTCCTTTGACTTCTCATAACTGCCCAGACGATAGAAGGTCTCCGCCAAATAGAAGAGGGCTTCACCGCGCAGGGAATCAGGCAGTCTGGTCCGCGCCTGGTCGAGCAAGACACTCGCTCGCTGAAAGTCTTTGATCTGGAAACTGACGATTCCGGCCCGCAACATCACGTCCGGCCGCCCCACTTTCACGTACTGCTCGATCGCCGCCCGATAATTCCCGGTCAGGTAGTAGGACTCGCCGAGCAAAATCCGGAAATCCTCCTTGATGGACTCCGGCCAATTCTGCTTCAATTCCTCATTGATGGTCTGCTGACACATCTCGAAGTTCTTCTCTCTGAAGTAGATCAGCCCGACCTGATACTGCGCTTCGCCCTTCAGCTCCCCTTCCACCGAACCAAGTAATTCACGCGCGCGTAAGAACTCCCGATTTCCGGCATAAGACAATCCAAGGTAATAAGCCCCCTTGTTCAACAAATCGCTCTTCGGGTGATTTTTCAGCAAGTTCTCGAAGGCATCGGCCGCCCGGACATAGTTGCCCTCGTAGAAGTAACTCAAGCCCACGCCGTACTGACCGTCGTCAACGTATTCGCTTTCCGGGTAGTACCGCATGATGCGCTCGTATTGAATCCGCGAACGCTCGTATTCCTTCTTCTGCAGGTGGATTTCGGCAATTAAGATCTTCGCCTGGGCGGCAATCGCCTCGTTCTGCTCCGAGACATTCTCCAGATACTTGATCGCCTCATCAATATTCCCCTGGCCCACCAGGCAATTCCCTTTCGCCAGCGCCGCATCCCGAGCCAGTTCATGAGCCGGGTAGGTGCCAACCAGGGAGTCGAACATGACAATCGCCGCGGCGTATTGCTTCTGCCGCTGGCGGCAGAAGCCAATCGAGTACAGTGCGATCGGCTTATGCTCGGCCTTGCCGCTGCTGTCGAGCACAGCCTGATAGAATGTCATTGCCGCGGGGTAGTCTCCCTTGCGATAGTATGACTCGCCAACCAGATACTGCGCATCATGGTATAGCGGCCCGGGCGGCATCCGTCTCAGAAGGGAAATCGCACTATCGTAACCCGCCAGGTAGTAGTAGGATTGGCCCGCACGAAGCAGCGCGTCATCAAAGAAGTCCGCGTCCGGGTACCGTTTGATGCAACGCCCGAAGGTAAGCACCGCACCGCTGAAGTTCTTGGTCTTGAACTCACTCTCGGCTTTGACAAACAGCACGCGGGCGGCATGGCCGCTGGCGGGGTATTCGCCCAGGAAGTAATCCGCCTCCTGGATTGCCAGCATGTACGATTGGTCGTTGAACAACGCCTTAATGAAACTATACCTTTGTTCTTCGTCGGCAAATGACAGCGTGGCCGTCATCGAGACAAGCAGGGCAGCCGCAAGCACCGATTTCATGATTTTATTATAGTCAGAGAACATGGCGCTTCAAGAGTTATTTGGAGGCGACCGGGCGCCGGTGGATTCGAACATGGTTTTGACACCGCCCTCTATCAACGTTGGAGAAAAACGATATCAGGCGGATGCCTACTTGACTACCGTGACCGATTTGGTCTCGGTCCTTTCGCCGACTCTTATCTGCACAAAATAACTGCCGGCCGGAACTCGGGCCTTCGCGTCATCGGTTCCATCCCATTTCAGCCGGTATTCACCCTGTGCTGAAGTGGTTGCTTCGAACAACCCGGTCACCCGTCGGCCGGCTTCGTCGAAAATCACGACCGAGACCGCCTTGCCCGCATCCCCTGGGCCTATGTCCAGCGGAATGATAATATCGGAAGTGCTCGGGTTCGGAAAAGGCGAGGATGATGAACGAAGCTGGTATGACTTCTTGCCGTCAGCTATGTCCGTCTGAAATGCATAGACATCGACATACGATTCGGTGGTCACGCTGCCAAAGCGCGTCAGGATTATCTCGTCCCGGCCATCGCCGTCGATATCTTCCACGGTTGCGCTCCCGTAGTATCCGGTCAGCAGGGAGCTTTCGAATTCCAGGTTGCGGGTTAAGGCGTCGTACACGCGAAACCGACCATAGTAGGTCGCGCCCGAGAAATAGTAACCGGAAATGACCAGCTCGCCAGCCGCGTCGTTGTCCGTATTCAAAGGGACCACCAAGCCGTCGCCGTTAATGTCGCGAGGATGGGCGACGCCAAGATAGTCGTAGCCGGGCCAGGCTATGGTCCAGGCGGCGGTGTAATTGCCGTTGTAAAACGTGAATTGACCGCTTTGTCTCACTTCGAATTCGACCAGGTTGTCCCCGTCAATGTCATACCCGTATGCCCCACCCCAGCCGTACTGCCCCAGATTGCTGCTGGTCCATTCCCGATTGTACTGACCGAACGAGACGTTAACCAGGCTGGCCAAGAAAATGACAAAAATAAGGGATCTGTCCATTTTACCTCCGATATATTTTTATTGAGTCACCCGGCAAACAACTCTCGCTTATATTCTTTACCTGTTCCTCGAATACCCGTCGAAAATGATAACCATTGATTGAAAATCTTATTGCTGATGGCAAGGTGACCGGCCGTTTTGTCAGCGACCAGAACAAAAGCCTCCAGTAATGCAGTTTTTCCTTGCCAATGAAACCAAGGCGCCACATCGCCTTCACAAGAGCTATGAGGTGAACATATCGAAAATAGACAGGTCGTAGCCTCGGTCGGTGGAACTCTTTTAGAAATTTCCTTATCCGCTCATAATAGTGGTGGGGAGAGTAAATTTTAGCCAGGACATTTCTGTATCCGTTAAGCAAGGTCTCGTAGTTCATCTTAGGAATAAAGTTGAGCGAGAAGTCAGTGTTGTTGCCGGATGTTTTCTTCACCAATCTCTCCTCGGACTCGAGTCGATTGTAAAGCCGTGATCCTTTTGGTGCAGTCAGTAATCCGACCATGGACGTGACAATGCCCGTGCTCTGGATAAAATCCGCCAGTCGAACGAATATGGACTCGGGATCGCTATCAAAACCCAGAATGAATCCTGCCTGAACTTCCAGGCCGTTCTTCTGAATGATTCGGACACTCTCAGCCAGATGACGGCCGACATTCTGATGCTTGGCACATTCGACCAGGCTTTGCTCATGCGGTGTTTCAATGCCCACAAAAACGGTCTGGAATCCGGCTTTGATCATAAGCTGCATCAGTTCTTCGTCATCCGCCAGGTCAATAGAAACCTGGCTCGAAAAGGTAAACGGGTATCTTTTTTCCTTCATCCATTGGCCAAGCGCGGGCAAGATCTCTTCTTTAATCTTTCTCCGATTGCCAATCAAATTGTCGTCGACAAAGAAAACTGCGTCACGCCAGCCCCACTTGTACAGCCGCTCCAGTTCAGCGATTACCTGTTCTTTGGTTTTGGTTCTGGGTCGGTGGCCATTGAGTGTAGTAACATCGCAGAATTCGCACGTGAAGGGACAGCCGCGCGACCATTGAATGGACATTAGGCTGTATTTGCGCTTCGGAACAATTTCCCAGAGTGGGATCGGTGTCCTGGTGATGTCCGGGAATTCGTTTTGCTGATATACCGGCTTAGGCGAACCATTTTTGATATCGGCAACGAATTGGGGAAAGGTATCTTCGGTTTCGCCGACGAAGAGGTGGTCGATGCCTTGAAAATCCGCGTGCTCGGTTGTAAATAGCGGCCCACCAGCCACGATTTTCACTCCGCATTTTTTACAGCGATTGATAACCTCTCGTACTGACTGCCGTTGAAGAGCCATACCGCTAATAAAGACATAGTCAGCCCATTTTAGATGTTTGTCCTTCAAGCGAGAGGTAGTCATGTCAATGAACCTCTTCTCCCAGTCATCCGGTAGCATTGCCGCAACGGTCAAGAGACCGAGCGGAGGAGAGGCGGCTTTTTTGGAAACGAAGTTTAAGGCGTATTTAAAGCCCCAGAATGTTACCGGGAATTGGGGATAGACAAGCAGTACCTTCACATCATCCAGAATTCTAGCTGTGACACGAATTAGATTATAGTCAGAATTAGTCGGCTGTCAAGACGGCGATGACGCCGATGACTATAATGATTATCCACCTCAGGCGGAACAAAAAGAGAATGCGTTTTTCAACATTTTCTAAAAAAATCCTTGACTTTTGTAACCTAATACATATAATTTTTTAAATATACATTTTCTCTCCCCTAACGGGTCTGTCGAAAGATGTCATTGCGAGGGAGTGAAACGATCGACGCAATCTTGAGCGGTTGGATTGATCTAACAATTTGATTTGTTTGTCGATTTAAGGAGGAGCGTCTTGAGGACGATATGCTTAGTAAGAATTTTTAATACGAGGATGTCTTTAGGTTTGTTAGCGATTAGTATTGTCACCAGCCTTCATGCCCAGAATCTCCAATCCTCATTTGATGTCGATGAGGTGATCGAGCAGGTTTCACGCAATCGTGAGCCTTGGGAGTTAAGCACTGGTGAATTTCTAATCGATACAAATATCGTATACATCCCTGCTTCGGAGGAACAATCATATTCCTCAGTTGCTTTTGACGGCTCAAACTATCTAGTGGTCTGGCAAGATCGCCGGACCGGCTTTCAGCATTGCGATATTTATGGAGCCCGCGTCAGTCAGTCAGGGGCTGTCATTGACCCTATTGGGATTACCATTTCAACTGCGGTAAGTTACCAGTGTGCGCCTTCAGTTGCTTTCGACGGCACCGATTACTTTGTAGTTTGGCATGACAGGCGGGGCGGTTCATCTACTGACATCTATGGTGCACGGGTGAATCCGTCAGGTATTGTCCTTGATCCAGAAGGAGTTATTATCTCAACTGCAGTGAATGACCAATGTGATCCTTCAATCGCTTTTGGTGGCATTAACTATTTCGTGGTTTGGCAAGACCGCCGGAGCGGCGCATATGATGATATCTACGGGGCCCGCGTAAGTCGATCAGGCGTTGTTCTCGATACCATAGGTATAGCCGTCGCAACCGCTTCTGATTACCAAATAGTTCCCACGATCGGCTTTGATAGCAGAAATTTTCTGGTCGTGTGGATGGATAGACGAGGCGGTACTTATGATGTTTATGGTGCCCGAGTGAGCCAATCAGGCATCATCCTTGATCCTTCCGGTATTACGATTTCAACTGCAGCAGATAGCCAATATTACCCTTCAATCGCTTTTGATGGAGTGAACTACCTGGTGGCTTGGCAAGATCGCCGGAGCGGCGCATATGATGACATCTATGGCACCAGAGTGAGTCCATCAGGCGCTGTTCTCGACACTTCAGGGATAGCCATCTCAACCGCTACCCATAACCAAAGGATCCCTTCAGTAGCTTTTGATGGCGCAGACTACGTGGTGGTGTGGCAGGATAGACGAAGCGGAATCTATGAGATCTACGGAGCAAGAATGAATCGATCAGGAACAGTGCTTGATTCTTCAGGCATTGCTATTTCGACTGAAGCGCCTTCTAGTTGTCATCCTTCAATAGCTTTTGACGGAGTGAACCATCTCGTTGTGTGGGAAGATGCCCGCGGTGCCTCATTTATCGACATCTATGGCGTACGGGTGAGTCGTGCAGGTGTTGTCCTTGATACAGTAGAAACTGCAATTTCAACCATAGTAAGTGACCAATATTGTCCGTCAATCGGTTTTGATGGAACTGATTATCTAATGCTGTGGCAAGACAAACGAAATGGCCTATGGGGTGGCTCATATCCTGATATCTATGGCGCTAGGGTGAGCCGATCAGGCATCATCCTTGACCCTTCAGGCATTGCGATTTCAACCGCGTCATATGCCCAGCAATATCCTTCTGTTGCCTTTGATAACACAGATTACCTGGTTGTCTGGCAAGACTTAAGGAGTGGCTTATATGACGATATCTACGGCACCAGGGTGACTCGATTAGGTACTATCCTTGATTCTTCAGGCATTGCTATTTCGACCGCGACACATGCTCAACTATACCCTTCAGTTGCCTTTGATGATACGAATTGTCTGGTTGTATGGCAAGACTCGAGGAATGCGATTGGTCCATACGATGACATCTACGGTGCTCGTATTAGTCAGGCAGGCCTTGTCCTTGACCCCGATGGCATTACGATCTCATCTGCACGACGTTATCAGTCTTATCCCTCGGTTGCCTTTGATGGCATAAACTATTTAGTAGTGTGGACGGACAGTCGCGGCACAACTTATGACATCTACGGCGCCAGGGTTAGCCGCTCGGGTGCTGTCCTCGATACAGGCATTGCCATTTCAGTCGCATTGCATCTGCAGGGAATGCCCTCGGTTGCTTTTGATGGTTCAAACTACTTAGTGGTCTGGCAGGACGCTCGGAACAATACAACCTATGACATTTATGGGGCAAGGGTGAGCCCAGCAGGCGTCGTCCTTGATACGAGCGGCATTCCCATATCTATTGCGGCATTTGATCAACAGTATCCTTCCGTTACCTTTGACGGAGTGAACTACGTAGTAGTGTGGCAACATAAACTGTATGGGGAATCTTGCGACGTTTGTGGAGTGAAAGTTGCGCCCTCCGGCATTGTGATTGATTCTTTTGAGGTTTCAGTGCAATCGGGTGACCAAATCTGGCCATCAATCACATATGGTCTAAACTCTCAGTGCTTGATTACCTACTCGGGTTGGTGTGATTCTATAAATAATCACCGAGCAAACACCATGCGGATTTGGGGGAAGTTTCTACCGCCGGTCGGAATAGAAGAATCCGCCTTAGGCGGACAGCAGTTAGAGGAAAAAAATATCTTGGAGATATCCCCTAATCCTTTCGTGAAGCTTACGAAAGTAAGCTTTAGCACAGGGCATAGTGCAAAGAGCATAGAGTTAAAGATTTACGACGTTTCCGGAAGGGTTGTTAAAGATTTTAAGTTATCGTCCTTCGTCCAAACGAGTGAAGGTCGCGATCGTCCATCGTCCGTCGTCACCTGGCATGGTGACGACAATTCTGGTCGTCAACTTCCCGCTGGCGTCTACTTCTGCCGGCTGGAGAACGGACAAACCGCGGTTACCAGCAAGATTGTGAGATTGGAGTAGCAAAAGGAGCCTGTATGAAGTGCATATATAGTTGCTGCGTCGCTATCGGTCTCCTAATACTGACAGCAACAGGCTACTCCCAAAAAACAGATCCCCCATTCAACGTCAACGAGGTAATCGAACAGGTTTCACGAAATCGAAGTTGTGCGGGTCCGATGACTGGGGAATTTCTGATTGACACCAATATCGCATACGTCCCGGCCTCAACCCACCAGTGTTCTCTATCAGTCGCTTTTGACGGCTCCAATTATCTTGTTGTGTGGCAGGACGCGCGTAGCGGTTACGATCTGGATATTTTTGGCACAAGAGTAGACCCATATGGAAGAGTCCTTGATTCTGCGGGTATCGCGATTTCAACTGCAGCAAGAGACCAAAGTGCTCCATCGGTAGTCTTTGACGGTGATTACTATCTGGTCGTATGGGAAGACTGGCGGAATAACGCAAGGCCCGATGTCTATGCGGCCCGAATCACTAAATCAGGGCTCGTCCTTGATTCCAGCGGTATTGTTGTGTCGACCCTCGCACGATTCCCGTCCATCGCTTCCGATAGTGCCACGGCTCTGATTGTCTGGGAAGACTATCGTAGCGGAACTTCGTCAGACATATACGGTGCACGAATCAGCAAATCTGGCGTTGTTCTCGATACAACCGGTATCGCCATTTCAACGGCTGCAATGGAACAGGGAAACCCCTCAATCGCTTCTGGTGGCACTGATTACCTCATCGTGTGGGAAGACTCTCGCGCTGGGAGCCTTCACATCTACGGTACGCGGGTGAGCAGGTCAGGTATTGTCCTTGATACAGCAGGTATCCCTATCTCTACCGTTGGAGTCTATCAATGGTCCCCGTCGGTGGCCTCTGATGGATTGGACTACATGGTGGTCTGGTTTAACTGGCAATACGATGTTTACGGAGCACGTGTAACAAGAACCGGTTCAGTTCTAGATTCAATCGGGATTCCAATTTCAACTCGACCTGGATTCGGCCCAGCAATAGCTTTTGATGGTTTGAACTATTTCGTCGTGTGGGAGGATTGGCGAGAGGGACGGCCTACAGTTTACGGTTCTAGGGTCGCGCGTTCTGGCGTAGTTCTTGATACAACAGGCATTGCCATTTCTCTTGCCCGCGGAGGTAAATTATGTCCGCATATTGCCTTTGACGGCATCAACTATTTCGTTGTCTGGGTTGACGGTCGTAGCCTCGTTTACTACCATCCGTACGGAGCAAGAGTCGCTTTATCGGGCAGCATCCTCGATACAGCTGGAATCGCACTTACCACCACAGTCTACGACCAAGAGTTTCCTGCCTTGGCGCGGGGTAATGCAGGTTATCTAGTAGCTTGGCTGGATTGGCGTAATGCCTTCAACCCCTGCATCTATGGCGCAAGAGTAAGTGAGGCCGGCAACATACTTGATCCGCTTGGAATTGAAATCTCAGCGGAGGCAACTGATCAGACTTACGCATCGGTTGCATTTGATGGTTCAAACTACATGGTGGCATGGAACGATTTCCGGAGTGGCAGATACTACGGTATCTATGGCGCGCGGGTGAAGGAATCGGGAACCGTTCTTGACTCATCCAGTATTGTCATTGCAGCGCCAAATCGCAATAAAATGTCTCCATCGATCGCATGCGATTCCACTAATTACCTGGTCGTGTGGCAGGAGGGCCGAGGCAGTTTTTGGGATATATACGGGGCACGGGTAAACAAAGACGGCATCGTTCTGGACACCCTTGGCATCCTGATATCATCGGCCGCGAATCACCAACTACTCCCTTCTCTGGTCTTTGGAGGCTCAAACTACTTGGCGACATGGGAAGATCAGCGCAACGGTTACGACGTCTACGGTGCGAGGATTTCTTCTGCCGGCAATGTACTCGATCCCGCAGGCATCCCAATATCGACTGCGGCCGGTAGCCAGAGGTACCCCTCAGCAGCTTTCGATGGTACCAATTATATGGTTGTCTGGGACGACGGGCGCACTGGCCCACATCACGACATCTATGGCACCAGAGTAAGCCAGGCCGGCACAGTTCTTGACTTACCTAGTATACGCATCTCGAATGCGCCTAACCACCAGTTCACGCCCAGTGTGACCTTTGATGGAACCTGCTTCCTGGTTGTGTGGCAAGACTATCGCAACAATTCCTCTTGGGATATTTTCGGAGCAAGAATCAATCCGGCAGGTGTGGTTGTTGACTCTCTTGCGGTTTCAGTGCAGTCACGCAATCAGCTTGCACCAGCAGTTATCCATGGTCCGGGTTCTCAATGTCTCGTCATCTATTCCGGCTGGACGGATTGCATCAACAATCGCCCGGCGAATACCATGCGCATTTGGGGCAAGTTTCTGCCGCCGGTAGGCATAGAAGAACAGGCCGATGCCCGATACACGATCCACGATGCACGATTGAAGATAACTCCAAATCCTTTCCGGTGGGAGGCGAAGATTGAGCTTGGCACTGGGCATGGGGCGAAGCGCATGGCCTTAAGGATTTATGATGTCTCTGGTAGAATGGTTAGGTCCTTTCCTCTCTCTACTCGCTACACTCTACTCGCTACTTCCACCATCGCCTGGGATGGTTCGGACGATTCGGGCCACAAACTCCCCGCCGGCGTCTACTTCTGCAGACTAGAGAACGGTGACCGGCCGATTACTGAGAAGATAGTGAAAGTCGAATAGCGTCAGTTGGCCTGGCCTTCAGAGCCGCCTTGGTCTTTTGTTCCCAAGGGCAGGCCCGGGTCGGCAAAAATTACTTCTTCCCGAATCAAGTATACCGCCCCGGGCGGCCCGCGCCGCGCTTTCTTGATATACTTCCGTTCGGCATACTGCACCGGTACCCTTTTTGCATTCTTGGCCCGGCTGAAGAACGCCGCAATGGCCGCCGCATCATAGATGTCGTACTTCGAAGGCTTCTTCTTGGCAGTTCTCAGGATAACATGCGACCCACCCAGGCCGCGGGCGTGAAAGAAAATGTCAAACGGCCGGGCGAACTTGAAGGTGAGTTCCTCGTTAGTTCTTCCATCCTTACCGGCCAACACCTCGAGGCCGCCCCGAGTTGTGAAGCGGTGGAAGTGATCCGGCACATCATCCTTGACCTTCTTCTTAGGCGGAGCCGGCTTGGGCTCCTCGATAACTCCTTTTTCAAGTTGGGCGATATCCTTGTTGACCTTGCCGAGGCGTGACTCCACATGCGCCGCCTTTTTCTTCAGCTTCTTGTACCGGTCGAAGTACTGCTGAGCACTCCCCTGGGGCCCAGCCCGGGCATCCATCACTATTTCAAGCTGTTGATCCGGCGCACCAGGATTGGGCAGGATGATCTTGTCGGCGGTCGGTTCAATCGTCGCAATATTCGCTAGAATCGTCTCGCCCTTGATGCGGAACTCGTCGGCCTTCTTGGCCTCGAGCAACTCGCCTTCGAGCGCCGATTTCAAAGTCGCCAACTTCCTGTGGCGCGATTTGATCCTGCTTTCCTTTTCCTGCTCTTGCCCCTGCTCGGCGGACGAAGTGAGACCGGATTTGAAGGCTTCATTCCACGACTCGAATTTGGCGGCCCCTGGCTTGAACAGGCTCAGCCTCAGCGGCCGTACCGTTACCATGTGCACAGTTCTGGGGTCACCGCGCAACACGTTCAGGATGCTGTCGAATCGAGTGCGCTCCTCGACGATTTCCCGCGCCATATCGAGATCCAGACCTTCGATCTTCTCAATAAGATGCTTGGCGGGGTCCGGACTGTCGAGCATCGATTCTAAGGTCTTGAAGGTGATTCCGTCCGGGTTGAGTTTCGTGCCCGGCGGCATCTCCCTGGTCCGAAAGACACAATCGCGCTTCCCGCCGGCATCGGTGACAATAAAATCCTGGTGGTTCCGGACGAAGCTCATCGTGATGCACAAACCGGACTGCCCTCTCAGGGGCAGCTTCAAAATCGGCCGCCACTCCTCCTGCTCCACGGCATCGACGATCCGGCCTTCGAGAAACCGGAACTTGAGGGCGAATTCCCTGGTCGGTACCGCGGTATCGGCATGGTATACCCCGGCCGTCTCGGGGGCAAAAGAAGCAACCAACTGGCCGGCGTTGACATCAACATAGACCAAACGGCCTTGCTGTGCAATCCGCTTGATTCTCGTCCCGACCAGAATCGGCCTCAGCTCATTAGCCAAAAGTCTCAGGTAAATGCCGTTCATTTCACCAACCCGCGTATGACTTTCATGTTCTTCAAATCCTCCTTGGTGTCTTTCCTGGGCGTTTCCATTATTCCGGGCAGACCCTTCAGGGCCGCGTGGTTGACCAGGCACTCGAATCCTTCAAGACCAATCTTGCCCTCGCCGATATGCCAGTGCCGGTCGGCCCGGGATCCCAGCTCCGATTTCGAATCATTCATATGCACGAGGTGCAGTCGCTCAAACCCGACAATGCGGTCGAATTCAGCCAGCGTGTTGTCGACCGCGGCTTGAGTTCTGAAATCATACCCGGCCTCAAAGGCGTGGGCGATATCGAACGCGACCCCGATGCGTTCCGGAAAACCGACCTGCCCGATAATGCTTCTTATCTCCTCAAGGGTGCTGCCCACCTCGCTGCCGCTGCCCGACGTGTTTTCCACGAGCAGGATTACCCTGTTCTTGACCATGTCCAGCGCACGACTGATCGCCTTGGTGACTTGGCGTATTCCGGCTTCAATCGTCTTACCGACACTGCTACCGACATGGGTAATCACGTACTGCGCCCCAAGAACTTCAGCACGTCTCAGCTCCTCGGCCACTGAGTCGGTCGAACGTTGATGAAGGCTGTCGTTCGGAGAAGCCAGGTTCGGTAAATAGGGCATGTGCACGAAAACCGGGTCGATATCGGTCTGTTCAATGTCCTGCCTGAAAATCTTAACCTCCTCTTCATCGAGCGGTGAATATTTCCATCCTCTCGGATTTCGCGAGAAGACCTGAATGGTCGCGCAGTCACGCTGCGCGGCTCGTTCCAGAACCTTCGAGAATCCGCCCGCAATAGAAACATGAAACCCGAACCGCATTACAACCTCCGTCTAATTATACGTCCAAAACCGCACGAAATCAAGGATATTATGCTAACTAACCTTCGACTCTTGACAATGTCCTGACCATCTCTATAATCCTGCTGTGCCCAATCAGGAACGCTGGCTTCTTCTCCTCCTTGTGGTCGTGATCCTGGTCCCGATTTGGGCATTCATGTACTTTCCATCCCAGGACGGACCGATCCATCTCTACAATGCCCATGTCCTGAGGAATTATTCAGAACCGGACAACTCCTATGCGCGGTACTACAAAATCAACTCCCCCCTGACGCCCAATGTCCTGGCCGACTTCATCTTGTCTGTGTTGCTGCGCGTCATGGCGCCCCTCCTGGCCGAAAAAGTCCTGCTGTCGCTGTACGTCTTATTGCTCATTGGGTCGTCCGTCTACTTTGCCAACGCCGTCAATCCCAAAGAGGGATTCGCAATGCTTGGGGCCATCTACGCGTACAACCTGTTTGTCCTGTTCGGTTTCTACAACTTCGCCGTCAGTATCCCCCTATTTCTCTTAACGCTTGGATTATGGTTGCGCTATCGGGACCACGTGACGCTTTTTCAATTTCTGTGCCTTACCCTGCTCGTCTCTCTTGTGTACCTTTCGCACTTGTTTGCGTGGACGATGCTCGTATTCTGCCTCATCGTTCTCTCGTTCATCCTTGATTGGGGCCGCTCCCTCATCAAAACACTGGGCGCCATCCTGCCTTCAGCCGCGGCGTTGTTCTTCATTGTGTTCGGCACCAACCGGGAAGCATTCGGCTACACCGCCGTCTTCTCCAAGCTGACCACTGCCCTCAAGATGCTCGCTCTGCCTGTCTTTTTCAGGTACTTCTCGAACATCGAAATCGTCCTCGCGGCCAGCGTGACGCTGTTCCTTGTCGGCGCCCTGGTCTTTCTGCCCCGGCCGTATCGAGCCGGACCCTGGACCGCCCCCCACAAGGCAATCCTGTTTCTGGCCGGTCTTCTGATCGTGGGATTCCTTGTCTGCCCCTACTATTATGGCCCGGCCGGGTACAATAACATCCGGGTTCTGATCTTCGCCTTCGTTCTCTTGACCCCGCTTGTCTCGATCAAGTTCGGAACCTTGGTCCGGACCGTTGCCGTCGGTTACGTGCTCGTTTTTTCGGTCGCCCAGTCAATGCATGTCGCCAGGATCGCGGCCATCTACAATGCCGGTTATTACGAGTATGCTTCATCGATCGACAAACTCAAGACAAACTCGGTCATCCTCGCCATCGTCAAAGACCGTCACGGCCCCTCGAAATGGGTGGCACCATATTCCCACTTCTACTATCACTATCACCTCGCCAAGAACGGAATCAATCCGTATCATCAGGATGGCAACATACCGGCCGACGAGCTTGAGGCAATCGAAAAACTCTCAATCGTTCAATTGCGGCAGGAATACCAAAGCCTCCGTCGCGTCGATTTCTCCCGACCCTTATCTGAACAGCTGGATTCCCTGATCGGCTATGACTACATTCTGGTTTGGGACAAGACTGCGGAACCCGAGATGCTCGCCGACTTCTCCCTCATCCACCGATCTCCTCATCTTCTCATCTACGAACACAGGCCTCCCGATCCGGTGCCGCGCCCGTCTGAACTGCAGGCTCAAGCAGTTCCATAGCCGACACGTCCGTGCCCACCGGCATTGCCCACCCCCCCACCACCATTATCGTTCGGCCGATCGCTATTGACAGTCCCCCCAGGCCGATTATATTGTTGTCGCTTGCGCGAACAAAAGGAGGCTTTATGAAAATTCTCTTGGTGTTATCCCTGCTGTCGGCCGATCTCATTTACGCCCGCATCATAAGAATTCCTGCCGACTACCCAGCGATTCAACAGGGACTTAATGCGGCAAACAGCGGCGATACGGTCCTGGTATCTCCACAGACTTACGTCGAGAATATCACCTGGCCCGGAGTTGACGGTATTAGGCTGGTGAGCGTAGCCGGTGCGTCGACAACCATCATCGACGGCGATACCTCGGGCAGCGTGATAGCCCTTGGGTCGGGCATCACCAACCGCACCGTGATCGACGGGTTCACGATTCGCGACGGAAAAGCAACCGTCGGCGGCGGCATAAGACTGAATGAAGCCGCACCGATAATAAGCAGAAACCGGATCTACGACAATCGGGCGACGGGCAGCAGCTATTCACATGGCGGGGGAATATACTGCTCCGGCACAAGCGGCGCGTCCCCTCAGATTGTCGCCAACCACATCAAAGGTAATAAGGTGGTGGGTACGAACTGGAACTATGGCGGGGGCATCTACATCAGCCGCAATTCAAGAGCAACCGTGACCTACAACACCATCGAGCAGGATTCCGCAATCGGCGGCTACTGGAACTACGGTGCGGGGATATACTGTGATATGGATAGCCGACCGGTCATATTTCAGAATCTTATCAGGGCTAACGCCGGACAGGCCGGCGATCGTGCCCACGGCGTCGGAGTATATGTAAACACCAGGGCATTTCCATCGATCTTCAATAATCTCATCGTGGACAACAGGGCAAGTAGCGGCTCGTGGAACTATGGTGCCGGCATCAGGGCCGACTCCGGAGTCAGCATCGTCAACAACACGATCGCCAATAATGTCTGCGCCGGCGGCATCTGGAACAACGGCGGCGGCATATTCCTCGACGGGATAAACAACTATGTTTACAATAACATAATCGTCGGCAACCAGGGCGGCGGCATCTACAACTATGACCGGGATTCAACGCAGATCATCGATTACAATGATGTCTGGAACAACTCACCGACCAACTACTACAATTGTCGTCCCGGATCGAACGACCGGTCGCGCGACCCGTCGTTTTGTGCCGGCAGCCGCGGGGATTTCTATTTGAGTCAGATCCTATCCGGTCAACCGATTCAGAGTCCATGCGTGGACTCGGGGGGAGTGCTCAACGATTCTCTGCTGTCAATCATCCGTCAGTCGACCACTCGAACCGATTCCGTGCCCGATTCCGGCAACGTCGACATGGGTTATCACTATCCGATTGGACAACCGGTCTGGATCGACGAGGGTACCTCCCCTGGTTCAGTCCTGCCGGGCATGACCCTTGTGGTCTTCCCCACCCCGTTCAGGCATGCGCTGGGCATCAGGCTCTTTGCGCCATCCGGTCTTGGCGCAAGCGTCAAGATCTATGATATCTCGGGACGTTGTGTGAGAACCGTCTTTGACGGTTTGTGCCCGACTTCCGATTACCTGTGTCTAGGATGGCCTGGAGACGACGATGCCGGCCGGCAACTGCCCCAGGGCATTTACATTGTGCGCCTGGTAACGGGGCAGCGATTCTTAAGTCGCAAGGCAATTCTCGTGAAGTAACCTGCATGCCTGGTTCGGCGGCCGGCGTGTATCATGTCAGTCTGGCCGTGAAAAACGGGACAAGAGTCCAGAAACTGGTAGTGATGAGATAGGTTTGTTCTCGACTTAACGCAGAATATACCCGACCTTTATCTTTCCGGTTTGTGTCGATTTCTCCTTGGTTTTCACCCGGCAGTCGTCAATGATGACAGAACAATGCCCCCAAGCTCCAGTCGCGGGCTTGCCGTAACCAGCAAGCCCCCTACGTCACGATGGTATTAGTATGTTAGAGAGCTTTTACCAGGACCGTCCGCCGCTCCGGCCGCCACCACCGCGACCACCTTCAGCCCGAGGACGGGCCTCATTGACATTGAGAGTTCGCCCCTTCAGTTCCTTGCCGTTCATACCGTTGATCGCCGCCTGCGCCTCGGGCGCGCCCGGCATTTCAACGAATGCGAATCCTCGCGATTCGCCGCTGAATTTGTCGGTGATGATCTTAACCGACGCGACCTGCCCAAAGGCCTCGAAGGCCGCGCGCAGATCTTCTTCTTTCGCGTCACGTGACAGATTACCTACGTAGATGTTCATTACAATCTCCTTGTTGTTTTTTGTACGTCATGTCCAGAATCAGTCTTCGTAAAACAAAACCCGGCGATGACCTACTCTCCCGTGCCGTTACCAGCACAGTACCATCGGCCCTGGTGGGCTTAACTTCTCTGTTCGGAATGGGAAGAGGTGTGACCCCACCGGTATAACCGCCGGGAATTATCAGTCAATTAGTGCATAGTTAAACAGTTAATCAGTAACTGGTTAAATGAGACAAGACTTTTCGTTCAGCTCTTTAACCAATCAGCGATTATTTTCAGGTCTAATTGGAGTGGCGGGAAAAGGAAGTCCAAGCCGCACGGCCGATTAGTACCACTCGGCTCAAGCCCTTACGGGCCTTACACCTGTGGCCTATCAACCCTCTAATCTAGAGGGGGCCTTGTAGTTTCAGTGTGTTGCCACATTGAAACTGGGAGACCTTGTCTTGGGGTGGGCTTCCCACTTAGATGCTTTCAGCGGTTATCCCTTCCGAACATGGCTACCGAGCACTGCCGTTGGCACGACAACTCGTAGACCAGTGGTTCGTCCATCCCGGTCCTCTCGTACTAGGGACGGCTCCCCTCAAGTCTCCTACGCCTGCGATGGATAGAGTCCGAACTGTCTCACGACGTTCTGAACCCAGCTCACGTACCGCTTTAATGGGCGAACAGACCAACCCTTGGGACCTT
>CAYGYG010000031.1:0-30407 GCA_964354155.1 uncultured bacterium
ATATTAACATTTCCGCTTAGTAATAACTATTAACATTTATGCATAGTAATATCAAGCCCTTATTTTGCGCTTGACAGGTCGCGTTTCCGGGTTATACTCTGTTCCCAGTATGGCTTCCCACCGCATCCATAAGACAAGATGGATTGTCGTCACCGGGGGAGTGATGTCGGGCCTCGGCAAGGGAACCGCTACGGCTTCAGTTGGCCGCCTGCTGCGCAATGGCTTCAAGATTGTACCAATCAAGTGTGACGGCTACCTCAATGTCGACCCCGGGACGATGAATCCAATTGAGCACGGCGAGGTCTTCGTGCTCGACGATGGGGGCGAAGTCGACATGGATTTTGGTCACTACGAGCGCTTTCTTAACATCAATTGTCGTTTCCGCTGGAATATGACCTCGGGCAAGATCTTCAATACCGTGATTGCCAATGAACGGCGCGGTGATTACCTGGGGAAGACGATCCAGATATTCCCTCATGTGGTCGACGAAATCAAACGGCAGTTCTATCAAGTTGCCCGGAACGAAGGTGCGGACATTGTCACAATTGAGATCGGGGGCACCGTCGGCGACATAGAAAACTCATGGTTCATTGAGGCAGTTCGTCAGCTGCGTAAGGAGGTGGGACCGGAGAACATCATCTACATCCATCTGACCTACATCCCGTTTCTCCATTCGGTGGGAGAGCCCAAGACCAAGCCGGCGCAGCGCGACGTAGCGTTGCTGAGGGAAATGGGGATTGCGCCCGACATCATTATTGGCCGATCAAGGGGTCCGTTGAGCAAAAAGATCAAGGAAAAACTGGCGTTATTCTGTGATGTTGATCCCCAGGCCATTATCGGCGGCCAGGACATCGAATCGATCTACGAAATACCACTTATGTTTGAACGTGACGGATTACTGACTACGCTCAACCAGAAGCTGGGCATCAATCACCGGGCCGCGTTGAGAAGATGGTCAACCCTGGTCAAGCGCGTGAAGAATCCGAAACACGAGGTCGAGGTGGCGATCTGCGGTAAATATACCGAACTGAAGGACGCGTACGCCAGTATCATCGAATCGCTGGTTCACGCCGGGGCTCATCTTGATTGTCGGGTGAAGTTGCGGTGGATTGAGACAACCGAGATTGAGACCGGGCTTCTGTCGCTGGTCCAGGCATTGAAAGGTGTCCACGGAATGATAATCCCCGGTGGGTTCGGGATTCGGGGCGCTGAGGGCAAGATCATGATGATAAAGTACGCCCGGGAGCGCAACATCCCGTTTCTGGGACTCTGCTTTGGCCTACAGCTGGCGGTCGTTGAGTTCACCCGACACAAGTGCCAGTTACGAGATGCCAACAGTACTGAAATAAGTCCGAAGACGCCGCATCCCGTGGTCGACATCCTTCCTGAGCAGAAGACGGTTGCGGGCAAGGGCGGCACAATGCGGTTGGGGTCTTGCAAGGCGGTTCTCAAGAAAGGCACGCTGGCCTACCGCCTCTATGGTCAGGGTCACGTCTTTGAGCGCCACCGTCACCGCTATGAAGTCAATCCCGATTACCATAAGGTGCTCGAAGAGCACGGATTGGTCATATCAGGGATGACCGAGGATGGTCGACTTGCCGAGTTAGTTGAGCTGCCGGACCACCAATTCTTCATTGCCACTCAGGCCCACCCGGAGTTCAAGTCACGTTTTGATTCCCCATCGCCCCTTTTCTATGGTTTTGTGAGCGCGGCCCTTGCCCATAAGTAGTTGACAAATCAATAGTTTTACGTATAATTGGAAATGAGAGTGCATCGGTTTCTGCTGCCGTTCGGCGAGGACGTCCGGTCGGAGTGAAGAGCGATGGTCTTGGAGCGGCTGGCTATGGTCGGATTCCGTAACTTAAGTGAAAAGGAGATCGTGCTCGCGCCGGAACGCAATCTGATCTGCGGGGTCAACGGCGCCGGCAAGACAAACCTGCTGGAAGCCGTCCACTACCTCGCAATGGGAAGGTCCTTTCGTAAAGCCGGGGACGGTGAGCTGCTTCAATTCAGCGCGCCTTTTTTCCGGCTCGAAGGGTCGGCCCAGCGTCGCGCCGTTCTCTTCTATTCGGCCGATGAGAAGAAAATCATGCTCGACGGCCGGCCGGTCCGAAAACTATCCGACTTCATCGGCTGGATGCCGATCGTGATTTTCTCGTTTGATGACATCTGGCTTGTGCGCGGCGAACCGAGGCAAAGGCGGGATTTCCTTGACATGGCGATCGCCAAGATGTCTCGGCCGTATCTCGTGAATCTGATTGAGTATCGGCGTATACTGCGGCAGCGCAATCGGATCTTAGAAGAGATCCGGGACCACAAGATGACTTGGGATGACAAGGCGGGCCGGCTGCTGGAGACATTCGACGAGTCCCTGGTCGGCCAGGGGAACATGGTGTATGATGAGCGCAAGATTCATTTCGGTGGGCTGGCGCAGGGCGTTACCGACTTTTGCGCACAAATGGACTTGCCTCGAGTAAGCATGGAGTGCCGGACATCGGTACCGGACTGGCGGATGACGATGGAATTTCTCCGGCAGCGGCGCGCCCAGGAAATCGCCTGCGGCCGGACGGTCGTCGGGCCGCATCGGGATGAGCTCCTTATTCTGAAGGAGGGACGCGAACTGAAGACATTCGGCTCGGAGGGTGAGCAGCGTCTGGCGGCCCTGGCGATGCGGCTTGCCGAGATGACTTCGCTGGAGCGCGTGCGCGGTGAAGCCAGCGTCAAACTGCTTGATGAGGCGGTTTCCGAGCTGGACCGCCGTCGGCAGGCTTCATTTCTTGAGAACCTGCAGGGACAGGTTTTGTTCGCGACAACGCGCGAGATTGATGATTTCGGCAAACACTTTTCGGTCACCGATGGCACCATCCAGGAAACCAATTAAGCTGGCCGAGGCTCTTGGCCTGGCCCTGGGCGAACTGGGGATGAGCCGGGAACTGAAAAAGTGGCAGTTGGTCAGGGACTTTCCGAAGCTTGTGGGCGAACCGATCGGCACGCATGCCCGTGCTTGGCGGGTTGCCGAAGATGTCGTCTACGTTGAAGTTGATAACTCAACCTGGCTGAGCCAGCTCCATCTGATAAAAGACCAAATCGTGAAGAAGCTGAACGCCGGTGCCGGCGAGGAACTGATCCGGGACGTCCGGTTCACCCTGCGGAGCTGAGTCGCCGGTCTTGCGTCCGAATTCGATGTGATTTGAAAGGAGAACGAATGCCAAAGCAGAATGATACCGGGGCGTACGATGCGTCAAAGATCACTGTTTTGAAAGGGCTCGAGGCGGTCCGCCGCCGGCCGGCAATGTATATCGGCGACATCGGCATGCGCGGTCTTCATCACCTGGTCTTTGAGGTTGTCGACAACGGTGTTGACGAGGCGCTATCCGGTAACTGCGACCACATCAAGGTGACGATTGAACCGGGTGAGATTATTGTCGTTGAGGACAACGGGAGCGGCATTCCGGTGGACATGCATCCTACCGAGAAGAAATCGGCGCTGGAAGTAGTGATGACGATGCTCCATGCCGGCGCGAAGTTCGACGATAAAGTCTACAAGATCTCGGGCGGACTGCACGGTGTCGGGGTTTCGGCCGTCAATGCGGTGTCGGAGTGGCTGGAAGCCGAGGTCTACCGCAACGATAAGGTTTACTGGCAGCGGTACGAACGGGGCGAGGCGACCGGTCCGATCAAGACCAAAGGCAAGACCGAACGGACCGGCACCCGGGTGTCTTTTCATCCCGACCCGAAAATCTTCAAGAAGATTGAATACAGCTATGAAATCATCGCCCAGCGGCTGCGGGAACTCGCCTATTTGACCAAAGGGCTCACCATCGAAATCGAGGACAAGCGCGCCGACAAAAAAGACCGCTTCTGCTTCACCGGCGGGATCGTGGATTTCGTAAAGTATCTTGATTCCGGACGCAACCGTCTGCACAAGCCGATCTCGATGACCGACCAGCGCAACGGTATCGAAGTTGACGTCGCCCTGGCGTACAATGACTCCTACCTCGAGAATATCTTTACCTACGCCAATACGATAAACACGCACGAGGGTGGTACGCACCTCATCGGCTTCAAGCTGGCGTTGACCCGGACCTTCAACGAATATGCCAGCAAGCACCGAGTGCTTAAGGAGGATATCACGCTTTCGGGCGAGGATGTCCGCGAGGGGCTGACTGCGGTTGTCTCAGTGAAATTACGGGATCCCCAATTCGAGGGCCAGACCAAGACCAAGCTGGGTAACAGTGAAATCCGCGGCATCGTTGACTCCATCGTCAGCGAGAAGCTGGCTCAGTTTTTAGAGGAGAACAGCCGGATTGCCGGCGTCGTTATTCAGAAAATCTACAGTGCGGCCAAGGCCCGGGAGGCGGCGAAGAAAGCGCGAGAGCTGACCCGACGCAAAAGCTTGCTGGAAAGTGATACGCTGCCGGGCAAGCTGGCCGATTGTTCGTCGAGCGACCCGGCCGAGAGCGAGCTGTTTCTGGTGGAAGGTGATTCGGCCGGCGGTTCGGCAAAGCAAGGGCGCGACCGAAGATTTCAGGCAATCCTGCCCCTGCGGGGCAAGATTCTCAACGTTGAGAAGTCCGGATTGAACAAGATATTGAGCAATGAAGAGATCAGGACGCTAATATCGGCAATCGGTACGGGGATCGGGGAGGATGATTTTGACCTGACTAAACTTAGGTACAGCAAGGTCATCATCATGACCGATGCTGATGTCGACGGCGCCCACATCCGGACGCTTCTGCTGACCTTCTTCTACCGGTTTATGGTGAGCTTGATTGACAGCGGCAACATCTTCATTGCTCAACCACCTCTGTTCCGGGCCAAGACCGGGAAGCTCGAGCAGTATCTCTATGATGATGATGAGCTGAAGAGCTTGCTCAAGAAGCTTCCTGAAGGTAAGTGCGAGGTCCAGCGCTACAAGGGTCTTGGTGAGATGAATCCGGAACAGCTCTGGAAAACGACGATGGACCCGGAAAACCGAATCCTCAAGAAGGTTTCGACGGAAGCTGCTGCCCAGGCGGACCGGCTCTTCTCGATTTTGATGGGTGATCAGGTTGAACCGAGACGCCGGTTCATCGAGGAGAACGCCAAGTACGTCGTGAATCTCGACGTCTAGTGTGCTGTCCCATAAATGACTTACATGTAGTGTAAGAAGCTCATTTTATAGCACACTGAAGGGGTGTGGGGAAGAGGTGTCCCCACGCTTTTGGGGTAACAGTGGCCCCAAACTCCGTGAAGGGGCACGCCATAGGGGCGGAGCCCCTTTGGAAGTGTCGTGTCTTGTGAACAAGACGAATGTAAATGAATTTGCGGGACACGACACTGAGTCCCACCAACCTACTTCTTCTTGTCGTCGGCCGTTTCGTCAGGCACGAGTTCCAGGAACGCGGCCGGGATGCTATTGACCAGATACGCTTCGTCTATCTTATAGAAGACAATCCCCTTGTCATAGGCCTGTTTGGAGTTGACTTTGAATATCACCGATCCTGCGTCATCGCGCGAACTCATTTCCTTGGCCGTCTCAAGGCTCTTGGCCAGATGGATGAAACCTCGTTTCATCGGCCGCAAGCCCTCGACCAGGATCTTGTCCCTTACCCACCGCGGCGCATTGTGGAACAGTAGTTTGGGCGGTTTGGACTCCTTGAGATCGATCTTGACCGGCAGGGAGTGTCCGTACAGGGCGCGAATCTTGCTCCGTTTGATTTCAAAACGCTGTTTGTCCTGCGATCCGACGATCTCTTTGAGCTCAGCCGCTTTGATGTTAAGGGCGGCGGTAAGCTCCTTGATGCCGATGAAGCCGTGGTCATCCATCTGGAGCTTGAACATCTCGGGATGATGACGGAGAATGAATGCCAGCTTGCGGCCCAGCCTTTCTTCGGGCGAAGTGTGGGTGAACTTGCGGAGATAGGTAAAGGGCCGTTCGAAGAAATCCGGAATCATGGCCCGCACCGTGTCGTTGATCTTTTTTTTCATCCGCTTGGACTCGTTGGTCTTCCACTGGTGCAGGATCGGTATGTACTCGTACATCTTACGGCTCAGGATTTTTTGGAGAACATACAGTTTGACGTCGCGGTTGATGTCTTTGAGTTGGAGCGGGAACATCTCGGGCCGGTTGGTGCTGTGAATCCACTTGTCAAACTCCTTGAAAAGGTCATCGGAGGCGGCTTTCTTGATACGTTCCTGGCCCTTGGCGGCCTGGAAGACAAGCGGTTGTTTTTGTCGGTATTCTACGCGGAGCCAGCCGTTCTCGATCATCCAGTTTATCTTGCCTTTGATGCCTTCAGTGGTCTGGCTCTTGAAAAAGCCGTAGGCCTTTATCTGGTCCAGTCCTTTTTCCCGAATAACCTTGGACCGGGAACCTTTCAGCACCAGAACCAGTGCATTCTTACCGCCCTGGTAAGCAATGTCGCCGGCGGCCTGCAAGATAACGTCGATTTCTTTGTCAGCAAGGTCTTTTTGCAGCACTTATGCTCCTATCTATTCGTTCATAATCGATTGCTCACACCCTCTTACTACCAGTCCCTTTCATTGATGCGATAGCGCACGGACGAATCCGTACGTCTTGATTGTCATGGCCTTGTGCCGTGCCGACAACTCCTTGTCGCAAACGGGGCCAAGCGACGAACCGGTTTTATAGGTGCGTCGCTTTTTCTATAAAGGGCCGCGTTTCGTCTACTGTCTACTGGTCTTTTTTCCGATACATCACTAAGATACTGGCATAATTATACTCATCAAGCGCAAAACGTCAATAGCGAAATGCCGGCGCTCCAGAGTGGAACCGTTGGTCTTGACAGGCAGGGTTTTCTTGGTATAATTTAATGATGCAGAAGCTGGAACAGAGAATCCGACGCGAAGCGATCTCATTCGTCGACCTGAAGTACACTGGGCTTCTGGGCAATCTGCACCACATCACGGTCCCGGCGCGCCGTTTCCGGAGCATGGTCTCGGACGGCGTGGGGATTGACGGCTCCAGCATCCCGGGGTACAAGGGTGTCAAGCGGTGTGACATGATTGTCGTGCCCGATCTCGACTATTCCTTCATTGACCCTTTTTTCGACAAGAAGACGATATCCTTTCTCTGCCGCAGCCTTTACAGCTATGACCGTTCGCCGTTTGAGAAAGACCCCCGTAGCCTGGCTTTCCGATTTGAGACATACTTGAAGCGCAAGGGTTACCGTGCTTTTTTCCTGCCCGAACTGGAATTCTACCTTTTCAATTCGGTCGAGTTTGGCGATGAATCCGGCGGCAGTTATTTCCGGGTGACCTCGGAAGAGGGGATTCCGGACGAGGAGTACCCGCACCAGGGTCTTGCGATTCGCAAGAAAGGCGGTTATCACGCGGCGCCGCCGTTCGACCGCACGGCGAATCTCCGCAACGAGCTTTGCCACACCTTAGCCAACTGCGGAATCGAAGTCAAGTACCATCATCATGAAGTCGGTCCGGCGACTCAGGTGGAAATCGAATTGGTTTTCAACGGCCCGTTACGCACCTGTGATTATGCGACGTTGAGCAAATACCTTATTAGGAACCAGGCCCGGTCCGCGGGATTGACTGCAACCTTCATGCCTAAGCCGCTCTTCGGCGAGCCGGGCAACGGGATGCACGTGCACCATTACCTGTTACGTGACGGACGGCCCTTCCTTTTCGAGCGCAAGCGCATCTCGCAGCTCGCCCGCCCCGGCGAGTATTACGTTGCGGGCCTCTTGAAACATGCCCCGGCGCTCTGTGCGTTGACCAACCCGTCGACCAACTCGTATAAACGGCTGATTGCCGGCTACGAGGCGCCGATCTACACCGACTATGCGGTCGGCAGCCGGGCTGCCGCCATCAGGATTCCAGAATACGTTCGCGACCCGAAGACGCAGCGCATCGAATATCGCATCGGCGATGCCATGGCCAACCCCTATCTAGCTTTGCCGGCGATGGTCATGGCCGGTCTTGACGGCCTTGACCGGAAGCTTACCGGGGTCAGCAAGAAACGACTGCCCGGTAATCTGCTCGAAGCACTGCATGAACTGAAGCAGGACCACGAATTTCTGCTCCGGGGGGGTATCTTCACCGAAGAACTGCTCATGCAGTGGATTGAGGTGAAGACCGCCGAGTTTGAGGCGGTGGCCAGCCGGCCCACGAGCCAAGAGTATCTTCTTTACTTTGGAGGCTAAGACGGAGCCGAAACTCAACATCGGGATTGTCGGCCTCGGGGCCTTGGCCCAGACGACCCACATTCCGATCTACCGGAAGATGAGCAACGTCGAGATTGTGGCCATCTGCGACAGCGACGTGCGCAAGCTTGATCACGTCGCGCGACGGGTCGGTGTCAAGAAGCGATATGTCGATTTCCAAGCGCTGATCGAGGATGAGCAGGTCGAGGCAGTGATAATCGCGGCCCCGAGTTATCTCCACGCCCCGATGACCCTGGCGGCCCTCAAGTTCGGCAAACACGTCTTCTGCGAGAAGCCGATGTCGACCTCGCTGGCCGAGGCCGAGGAGGTCGTCAACGCGGCGCGCAAGACGAAGAAAAAACTGGCAATAGGGCTCAATAACCGGTTCCGGCCCGACGTCCAGACGCTCAAAAGCTTCATTGACCACGGCGAGCTCGGTGATATTTTCTACATGAAAGCCGGCTGGTTGATGGGTCGGAGCGCCTGGTCTTTGGACGATTGGCACAACGCCAACATTCGTTCGGGAGGAGGCTCTTTTTCCAGCATTGGCGTCAATCTGCTCGACATCTGCCTGTGGTTTCTCGAGAAAAAGGAGCCGGTGGCAATATCCGGCGCATGCCACGTCCGCGCCGGACCGGAGAACATCGACGATGCCGCCATCGCTTTTATCCGGTATAGCGACGATTCGGTGTTGACGATCGAGGTGGGTTGGTCGCTGATTTTCGAGAAGGATTTTCTATACTGCAATATGTTCGGCAGTAAGGGGGCGGCGCTGCTCAATCCTTTGGAGATCCACAAAGAGATGCACGGACACTTGGTCAATGTCACACCGGCCATTGAACAGAGGAACTACTACCGGGTTTCCTTCGAACTTGAGGACCATTTTTTTGTCGAGGCGGTACTCAAAGACAAGGACCCGGTGTTCAGCGGCCAAGATGGGCTGATGATTGCGCGCGTGGTCGATGCCTTCTACCGGTCGGCCAAGAAGAAGACCGAGGTCCGGTTTGAATCGAGTAGGAAATAGCTTTCTTCTGATTCTGTCGGCGCTGGCCCTGGCACTCTCCTTTTCGCCCCTACCATTACATTTCCTAAGCTGGGTAGCTCTCGTGCCCCTTCTTGCCCGGATTGAAATGGGTGCTCGCAAGGGTGCTTTCTGGTCCGGTTTCTTCTTTGGCTTCTGCTACAGCTTATTTCTCCTCTTCTGGCTTCTGTTTCTGGTTGTGCCGCCGGTTATCAAGGCCTGGCTTGTCTTCGGGTACGTCTTACTCGCCGCCTTCATCGGTTTCTATTTTGCTGCGTTCAGCCTGATGACCAAATGGCTGGGATTGTTCTGGGCGCCCTTCATTTTGGTGGCGCTTGAATATGTCCGCTCGATCGGCGACATCGGGTTCCCCTGGGGTGTCCTTGGCTACACCCAGACTTCATACCTCCCCGCAATCCAGCTGGCCTCGATATTCGGTGTCTGGGGCGTTTCGTTCTGGATCGTCGTAGTGAATATTCTTGCCTACCAAAGCTTGCGCGCGTTGGTCTCCCGTACCTCGTGGCTCAGGCCCGTGCTCTGCCTTCTGGGCACGGTGCTCATTGTCCTCGGGTACGGGACGGCAAGAATCGGCCATAACTCAAACGATAGGATCCGCGTCGCGGTCGTGCAACCCAATATCGACCCCAATGCCAAGTCGACCCGGGAAATGAAACAAAAAATGTTTGATATCCTTCGGGAAGACGCGCGACGGGTTAAAGACCTTGGCGTTGATGTTATGATATTACCGGAGACAGCACTGCCGGTTAACCTGGAACGGGAGCGGGTATACTATGAACAGGTCCGGCAGGTATCCGATACCCATCGCCTGCGCATTCTTTCTGGGTCGCTTCTGTACGGCTACGATCGGGCGGGCGGACTCGAGGTGTACAATGGAGCGATTCTATTCGTGCCGGATTCGGGGATCGTGCAGAAATACCGCAAGATGCATCTGGTCCCGTTCAGCGAGAAGATCCCCTACAGCCGGCAATTACCTTTCTTGCGAAGTGCGGACTTTGGGGGTGGCGATTTTACGCACGGCCAGGATCATGTTGTGTTCCGGGTCGGGGACAAGCGTGGTGCGGTGCTCATCTGCTTTGAGTCGATATTCGGTGACCTCACGAGGAGCTTCGCAAAGAAAGGATGCGATTTTTTGATCAACATCACCAACGATGGGTGGTTCGGGAATACGCCGGGGCCGTACCAGCACGCCGAGATGGCGGTGGTGCGGGCGGTCGAGAATCGTATGCCCCTGGTCCGGTGCGCGAATACCGGCATATCATTCGTGGTTGACCAGTTCGGACGGGTCAGCAACAAGACCCCGATTTTCGAGCGCGCCCTTGTCGTGGCCGATGTGCCGATGGGCGCCGGCCGATCCATCTACATGAAGCTCGGCGACTTCCTGCCTCGATTATCGATTGGGATTGTCGGCCTCTTGCTGTTGATTACTGCAATCCGGAGCCGTCGTTCCAAAACCGTGTTGGACGGCAGGGACCGTCGCCCGGCGGAGGGCGCCGAAAAATCCCCGTGATCCGGGCGGCGTGGGCTACTTATTGGTCTTGTAACCGGCCGGCAGTTCGAACAGACTCGGACTGAGCGATTTCGTATCGATCTTGGTGACCTCGGTGTGGGTCTTCATGTCAAACGACATCGGCCCGCCTTCCACTTTTATGTCCAGGTCGCTGATTAACGGGAAGCCATCGAGTTCACTGATCTTCTTCTGAAAAGCCAGCATCGCCTTGTTGCCGCCGCCTCCGGCCTGACCCCCAAAACCTTGCTCGAACATCTTTTTCTGAAAGGCGGTGATCTCTTTAGCGCCCGGCACGTTCTTGGCAATCCACATCGTTTGAACGTATTTTGTGCCCCCCTTGGTCGATTTGGCTTCGGCGGAAACCACGACCTTTTGGCACTGCATATTGAGCACCTTCTTGCTCTCGGCCGTCTTCTGGACGCTGATCTTCGGCACAATCGTATCGCCGCCGGCTCCCTGCTGAAGTTTCTTGAGATCGGCAAACTTTAACTCACTATAGGTCTTGCTCTGGGGGTTGAGCATCCAGATCACGCCCTTGTCCAGCCGGGTAATCACGATCATACCTTCGTTTGACTTGCCGGAAACGTCTCCCATCTCGGCGCGGGACAAGTCGCCTCTAATGTAGGAGCGTAAGACGGCGCTCTTGCCGGCACCTTTGCCGGCGTTGGACATGGTTGCTTCGTACATCACGTCACCATAGAGAGAAACAACTGCGATCAATAGAATTGCGATTCGATACGATTTCATTCATTACCTCCTTGGCGTCCATATTTATACCTGTTTTTGATGGTTTGTCAAGAGGCCGGCCCCGGGTCTTGACAAACCGCGTTGCATCGCTATAATTCAGTAAAGGAGACCGGTATGTCAGGTCATTCGAAATGGGCGAAAATAAAGCATAAGAAGGCTAAAGACGATGCGGTCCGCGGCCGGATATTCAGCCGGGTGATTCGCGAGATCACGGTTGCGGCGCGGCACGGGGGCGACCCTAACAGCAACCCGCGGCTGCGATCGGCGATCGAGGGTGCCCGCGGCTACAACATGCCCCAGGACAACATTGAACGGGCGATCAAGCGCGGCACCGGCGAAGCGGAAGGCTCGAGCTACGAAGAAATATCCTATGAAGGTTACGGGCCCGGCGGGGTGGCGATCCTGATCGAGGCGATCACCGACAACCGGAACCGGACTACGTCGGAATTGAGGCATCTCTTCACGCGCATGGGGGGGAATCTTGCGTCCGCCGGTTCGGTGGCCTGGCAGTTTCAGACTCGCGGGATCATCGCGATCGACAGTGCGAAGTATGACGAGGATACCGTGCTGGGATTGGGTTTGGAAGGCGGGGCGCTGGATGTCAGCAAGGAAAACGGCACGATCACGTTGACCACAAATCCCGAGGATTTCAAGAAGATGAAGGACATTCTGTCCCAGCACAAGGTGGAGATGGTGCGTTCGGAGCTCACTCGGGTACCGCAGAACACGGTGCCGGTCGCCGACAGAGAGGCCGAAAAGGTGCTGAAGCTGTACGAGGCGCTCGACGAACACGACGACGTACAGCACGTCTATGCGAATTTCGATATCCCCGACGAAATCCTGGAGAAGTTCTCCGGCTAAAGGTTCGATCTATCGCCCATTGTGATGAGAGTGTTGGGTCTGGACCCGGGCTTGAGTGCAACCGGTTACGGTTTGATCGAGAATCAGGTCGTCATTGAGGTCGGAGTAATCCGTGTCCGCAGGTCCAAGATGCTGCCCGAAAGAATCAAGACCATTGCCGCCGACTTGGAAGAGCTGCTCAAAAAATACCGGCCCGAACGATGCGGTCTGGAGAACGTTTTCTACAGCAAAAATCCCAAGACTGCGATTCTTGCCGGCCAACTGCGAGGTGCCTTCATCCTGCTTCTTGACCGGTACGATGTGAAGATTGTTGAACTGGCCCCGACCCGAATCAAACTGGCGCTGACCGGCAACGGGCGGGCTTCAAAAACCCAGATTCAGTATATGGTCAATCATATTTTCAACATCGACCGGCGCCTGCCCCCGGACGCGGCGGATGCGCTCGCTATCGCCTATTGCGCCGCCCGAGCATGATCAGCACACTGACCGGAACAATCCGAGACAAGACGCCGCCCCGGCTGGTCGTTGAGGTCGGTGGGATCGGCTTCGAGGTATTTCTGCCGGTGTCGCTTTTCAGCCGGCTGGGCGCGCCCGGCGACCGGGTTTCGATATTGACCAAACTCGTGGTCAAGGAGGACGCGCTTGAGCTTTACGGTTTTCTCCATCCCGTCGAGCTCGGTCTTTTCGAGGATCTGACCAGTGTACCCGGGATTGGGCCGAAGTCGGCGTTGAACGTTCTCTCCCGTTTCTCTGCCCTAGAGCTGGTTGCCGCGATTGAAGCGCAGAACGACGAGCTGTTGTCGACCGTGCCCGGCATCGGGAAGAAGACCGCGGCCAAAATAATTCTGGAACTCAAGGGCAAGATCAAGTTTGAGAAAGACAAGCCGGGTTTTGTTCAGGCGGTTGATGCCCTGGTCGCGTTGGGGCTGTCGCGTAACGAAGCGGTCGAGAAGCTCAAGGGGTGCGACCCCAAGCTGACCCCGGACGAAATGGTCAGAAAGGCGCTGGCCCGATGATGGAGATCAGCGAACCGCGTAAGGTAACCTATCCCGAACCGCTCGAAGGCGAAGAAACCTTTGACCTTACCCTGCGTCCCAAGATGCTGGACGAGTTCGTCGGTCAGACCAGGGTCAAGGACAATCTGGGTGTATTTATCGAGGCGGCCAAACAACGCAGCGAGCCGCTGGAGCATATTCTTCTGCACGGCCCGCCGGGACTGGGCAAGACAACGCTGGCGTATATCATTGCCAATGAGATGGAAACGAAGATTACGGTTACGACCGGACCGATTCTAGAACGGCCGTTCGACCTGGCCGGCATTCTTTCCAAGCTTGAGGAGCGCAACATCTTCTTCATTGATGAGGTACACCGTATGAACCGAGCAGTTGAGGAGTATCTCTACCCGACGCTTGAGGATTTCACGCTCGACATCATGATCGACAAGGGGGTGGGCGCGCAGAGCATGAGAATTCCGCTGAGGCACTTCACGATGATTGGGGCTACGACGCGGATCGGTCTGCTCACATCACCGCTGCGCAACCGTTTTGGGATCACCCTGCGGCTTGACTATTATTCCGCCGACGACCTGTTCACCATTGTCAACCGCTCGGCGCGGCTTCTGGAAATCGAAATCGACCAAGCCGGGGCCCGTGAGATCGCCAAACGTTCCCGGGGCACGCCCCGCATTGCCAACCGCCTGCTGAGAAGGGTGCGGGATTTTGCCCAGGTGAAGGGGAAGAAGGTAATCGACAAGGAAATCGCCGACTACGGGCTGGGCCAGCTTGACGTCGACCAACGCGGCCTGGACGACATGGACAAGAAGATCATCCTGACGATTGTCGAGAAGTTCCGGGGCGGGCCGGTGGGTCTAAGCAGTCTGGCGGTCGCGGTCGGGGAGGACGCCCAGACGATTGAAGAGGTTTACGAACCGTTCCTGGTGATGGAGGGATTCATCAAGCGGACACCGCGCGGCCGGGAGGCAACCGACCTGGCTTTTGAACACTTCCGAATAGGACGCAAACCCAGAGACGCCTCGCTTTTCTGAAGATCTTAATGACCTGCATCACAACCTGTAGCTTTATCAATCCTCAATACAAGGATTAGCAATAGCAAGAAGGAGATGTTCGCAGAATGCGAAGGCCAAAGAAATTAGAAGGAATTCGATCGTTACAACTATCATTACTTCAGGATATTCTAAAAAATGTCTCGTCAATTGCACAAAAACTATGTGGGTTGATTCGGAAATGCGACAATGCGATTAAGACATTGGAAGGTACAAACCAAGTCAATCAGAGACTAGCGAAAACCCCCAGAAAAGTGGATTTTGGAACGATGGTTAATGTTGTTATACTAATCGCATCGTTAACAATATTGTATATTGCATTGAGACAATTCAGCATAACAAAAGCTTATCAAGATTGGACGAGAAAAGAAATGGCACGCAAACCTCGTTTGTCTTTGGTAGTTACCGATAGTGTGAGAATAAAAGACGACACTATACGATTCTCATGCAGCCTGATAAATAAGGGCGACGATATCGCCAAAGCTGTGCAAATTCGATTTCCTGTTAATGATACGACCGATAGCATAAATCCTGTTACAAAAATAAGGGGGCAAGATGCCGTAATTTTTGGGGGTAAAGGGGATCTAACGATAAAACTACCAATCTATGAGCGTAGCGACTTTATATACTTCCATGACGACACGACTAATCCGTATATAATAATGTTGCCTTGGATATGGGAGGTGAGCAACATAAGGAAAATAAATAGAATGAAACCGTCGGTTTATATAATGACCTACTATGTTGATTCAGATAGGGGAAGCCGCATGGAGAGCCTCATTGTCAATATTCCGCCCCATAGCTTCAAATAATACCGCAGGGTTCCTTTCGATTCGCTGATACGACCTATGTCTGCGTTCCTGTTAGTACATTCAGGGGCACAATTATCAACGCAGCTGGGAGAATCTCTGATTAATGCCCTGGTCATTTGGTTAGACCCACCTGACACAATCATAATTCGTCCAATCGCGCACCCTTCAACACCAGAGCCACCAGGGCGCTATGGCGGCTAACGGGCTCGGGGTAAACGAAGTGGCGGACGTGAACGGAGTTCACCGACGATATTTTGCTTATCGTTTCCGAAAAGCCCGCAGCAGTTTCGCGAACTATCAAACGACCAATTCATCTCTGAGCAAAGCTGTTGAACGAACACAATAGTAGTCTATCATAAAGTGAGTGTCGTGCTTTTCCCGTGTTATGTGCCGTTTGCATTTTGTTCTTTGGTTAGTCAGCTGACCAACGAGCAGAAAGAGAAGTCGCCGGAACTCTCATCAAATCGACCAGCGCTTTGCCGTTTGGGAAACCGGGCAACATACTCGCAACCGTGCTGGCAACCAGCGTCTCACCCTGAAGGCTTGCTTTGTTCTTGAGCCAGTTTTGTGGACTGAAGACCCTTCCGCTTACTTGAGCTTGGTTTAATGCGTTCTGAAGTGCGTTCTCAACACAATTTGCAGCGAGAGGGAGAATGTCAAGGGGTGACTGAGCCGCTTTCATTGTGGCGCTGGGATCAACTACCAACGTTGGCTGCGTGTTAACACTGGCAAAAATAGCTGAAATTGAGAAGAGCACGTGGAATTTCACATTAGACTTGCTAGACTTTAGCACGTCATTAAGTGACAGGTTTGACCAAGCTTCGTCGATGGCGTTAAGCCAAGTTTGTAGGGCCAAAATTGATGCTGGATCATAACCAGTATGGAAGAGAGTTTTATAATACTCATCGAACAGCTTTTTCTCGTTGTATGAAATGTTTGGTCGCTGGCAATGCCAAGCCATCATCATCTTTGCGAGAATTGCCGCATCGATAGTCTTGTTTGCATCCTTATCAGCAGGACGCGCTTCTCCACGTTTGGTCATAAAGAAACCATCAGAATAGCGATTCTCAAAGGCTCTCTTAAGACCGACCATAACTTTGTCATTGCTTCTCAGATCCCGTGGCTTCACCGCGGTTTGAGAATTGGTGTTGATGCTAATTCGGTCTGCCAAAGCTCGTTCAGGAATTTCGTAAAATCGGAAAAGGATTTGTGCTTCCTTTGCATCATCGGTTCGGACCCGTTCTGACGCGGAATAGATGGTTGACAGCGATTGGCACCCGTTGACAACGCTCAGCCCTTTTACATAGAGGGTTTTCTTCTCAAGATTGAGTTCTGCAGAGTCGCATATAGCAGTGATTCCGTTATGATAGAAGAAGAAGTCTCTTACCCTCTCACCATTGATTGTAGCTTTCAAAGCTCTGTTGACTTTGTTGCTCGTGCCCAATGACTGGCGGACGTTCTTGCGGAAGAGTCTGCCGTCGGTGATTCCGGGAAAACGCAAGCATTCCTTTAGAGATAGAACAGTAAGTATTGTTAACGCACCGGCTAACTCGGTCACAAGGATCTTGGTTGGGTCGATATTAATAGTGTGTTCTAAGGACGGCAATTCCTGCGCTTCTGCTTCTGCGAGCCGAGTCTCTAAGACCTCTGTGTCGATCAAATGTAGGCTTGCAGTGAAGTCATCCGAGTCCTCAAATCGATCACTGAAGGCTTTGAGGTCTGCCCTAGCGGCCTCGGTAAGAGTGCCGGTGGTCAAAAGCTCGAAAACGACCTGATACTCATCGTCAAGAGCGTGTCTCACAGCTTCCAACTTGCGTTGAAGCTTTTCGTTTGAGTCCTTTTGCAAGCTCTGAAGGTCCTGCAAACGAACCCAAGCGCCAAGAACTTCTCTGAGTGGCTCTGAATCCACTTGGTTCTCTGCAATGAACTTCCCTTGGATGATAATTACTCGCCGATCTTCGTCGTCAACTATGATGGCATCAATCTGTTTGTCATTTGCTCCATCGGTGATGTCATCACGAGCCGCTATGGCATCCCTTAGAAGAACACGACGAAGATACCAAGCAACGAAACGTTGTCCGTCGTTTGGGAAGTTCTGTTGGTAATAAGGATCATTCGAGACTTCTTGAAGAATCTGCTTAAGCATAGGAGTTCCTCCTAGATGATAGTGAAGTCAATAGAAATGCAAATGGCATATAACTCGTTCATATCCGAAGTCAGTTCGGATATCCTTCCAAATTGGGGGTATAGACGAACTGCTTTCAGATATGTTCTCTTCCTACTGAAGTTTCTTGCCATTTCTAATCCCTTTCAATTTGCCTAATACCCAAGTGGAAACTATCATTTTAATCAAAAACGAAGCTCAAATATGCTGCAAATCCTTGCACTACGTCCCCCATAGGGACATTATAAGTGCAAACTTAACATTGTCAATAGGAACCCAGGCCGCCGGCGGTTGAGCGGCTTTCGTTGACGTGATTCCCTGTTGCCTATCTCACCAAGACGATCTTGCGGTTGAACTGCTTCTCCAGCGCTTCCATGCGCAGGAAATAGACGCCGCTGGCCAGGGGCCGTTTTCTATCGTCATCGCCACACCAGACAAAACTATGGATGCCGGACGGCAGTGCACGGTTGCAGATGGTCTTAACCTTCCGCCCGGTTACGTCATAGACGATTAGCTTGACCCGAGCCTTGGTCGGGATGGCATAGCTGATCAAGGTTGTCCGCGAGAAGGGATTGGGTCGATTCGGCGCCAAGAACAGGCTTTTGGTCAGCGCGGCCAATTCCTCAATGCTGACCAAGGGCCGGAACCGGTAGACATTACCGTCCACCGGCGGGCGGATCGGTCTGGAAATGATGCGCCAAGAGTCGCCGACGCCGGGCGGAATCGTGATGGGCATGAACTGATTGAGGTAAAGGTATGCCCCGCAGACATAGAGACGGGTATGGTAGTTCAGAACAAGGGTGTCACTTGGTTCCTTGAATCGTACCGTACTGAAGCACCAGCCGTCTCCCTTATCGACGCTAGCCAGCTCATACTCTCGAAAGGGCTTGTAGGGTATCGGAATGCTGTAGTCTTGGTCCAGGATGTCGATTGACAGGGCGCCGCTTGCGGTCCGTATCCAACGTACACGGTAGTTGCTTCCTCGAAAGGCCCACCGACCGTAGGAGGAAGTGGTGTGTTCAGCTCTTAGTAACGACTCTGGATAGACACCCGACAGCACCAATGCGGTGTCGAAAGCGAAATAAGATGGCGTCACCCAGTCATGGCTTCGAGTTTCTATCGAGAAACCGTCGATGATGGGGCTGAAGTCTTTCATCCTGAATCGATGCCGGGAGACTGTGTCCCATTGATAGCCGTTCAGGGATAGATGGTGATGGTTGAGTACGGTGTCCGTGGTATTGGAGTCGATGATGGAGTATATGTAGTCGGGCATAACGTCATTTTCTATGAAGAATCCGGGTTTGTCAAAGGCGAGCAGATAGGTATGACTCGTAATCTGTTCAGGATGATGGATGTACATATGCAGGGCGGTGAGGCTGTCAATACCCTGCCGTCTGATTACGCCGCCGCCCGAAATCCGATTGTATACGTAACAACTGCACGAATCGGCGGATGTAAACGTTCCATCGTACGTGGTGATCTTGACCCAGGATTTGCCATTCTGATACCGTCTTGAGTCCCAGTCATATTCTCGGTCATTCGGCTCATTGAGCGCCAGCGCCTGCCAGCCGCCGACCGAACTTTTCAAATAGATATTGATCAACAGACTGTCACGCAGTTCGGGGTCGCGTGCAAACCATCTAATCTTGTATATACTGCCCAGTGACTCACCGCTTGGGCTGAACAGACGCACAAAGGGCCGTCCTTGCCCGGGCCAGTTGTTGATGCTGAAGGATGAATCCGACACATCACTCGTCACAAGCAGTGAGTCGCGCGCCGTGACCTTTAACAGAAGACCTGATCCGTCAGTGTGGCTCAAGGTGTTCCAACGCACTGAATCGGTGTTAGGCAGGCTGACGAAAAGGGTCTCCCAGGATCGACCCAGGTCCGGGGACAGCAGAACATCGATCAATACCGGTAACCCGGAGCCGCTCTGCGCGCGCCACTTGAGCCATTGGTACTCGGATATGTACTCGCCGCCGTTGGGTACGACCACGGTCACCTGGTGAGCCGGGAACTGATGGTCGTAGTACCACTGCGCCCAGTCCGCCTTCCGTCTCATATCCAGCGAATCCGTGGTTGCGATGAGTGCCCAGCAAACTTTCAGGCTTTCACGCGGAGCAAGGTCGTTTGGTCCGGCCGAAATAACAAACCTCTGATCACTATTGCCGGGGCATATGCTGTCAAAGGGCAGATACTGCCCATTGCGGTAATCGTAGCCGGCCATAGTCAGGTACCGGGCCGTATCCGCGGCAGGATCGAAGGCGATATTGAATGCTTTGAAAGAACTGAATCGTTGCGGCGACAGGAGTTTCACCGCACAGAAACATGCGTTGGGGTTGCCGCTCCGGTCGTAAACAAATCCCATGCGCCGGGCAAGATCGAGCCCATAGAGGTCATCGGTCGCCTGCCCCTCGATGTCCGGGTCGATAGCGATTGATGAATAGAATTGTCTGATCGCGTAGTTGGTGTCGTTTACGATTGCGTATTCGAAGAACACCACTCTGCTTGCGTTGCCGAAAGTCCAGGTGTAGGTACGTTGAAGGATGCTGACCCCTAATGGTCGCCGCGACCTGCGCACCGGTATTGAGTCTATCCAGTGGCGCATTGTGTCAAAATCGTTAAAGACACACCAGCCGTCCTGCTCAGAACGAGGGCTAACCGGGAAATGCGGCTCGGTGCTCAGATAAAGGTGCTCGGTTGTGTCTGTGTAGCCGGGCTCATTGGGCAGCAGGCCAGGCACGAGTTCACCTAACCCCTTCTGTGGGCAGTACCCGACCGACACCACCGTGTCCCCATTTGGCCTGATCCCACCGACCCAGACGCCGCCCCCATATACCATAACGTGTCCTGGCGGGCACTGTCCCCAGCCGCCCCGGGCGAACACCCCGAAATTGGACAATCTCAAATACCAGTCGTTCTTATCATGATACCGGGTTTCATCCCAGATTCCAAAGGCGGTGGTTGCGAAAATGGTAAGAACAATAAGATTCCTCACAAAGCCTCCTTATTAATACATCATTCCCATACACGACTTATACATGAAAACTTAAAGATGTCAAGGGATTTCTGGGCGGGCACGAGAACGATACGCCTGTTTCAATTACGTGACGACCGTCAGCAGAGTGAAACAGGTGCGAGATGAGGGGTGTTTGTCGGGCTTGGCCTTATGCCTCGGGCGGCAGGCGGTTTTCGTAAGCCAGTATCTCCCGGATGATGATCGCGGCCGGGATCGAGATTACCAGACCCCAGACGCCGAACAAGGCACTGCCGAAAAGCAGGGCAAAGATCACGGTCAGCGGATGCAGTCGCGAGGCGCTGCCGATGATCTTGGGAGTCAAGAAGAGGCCTTCGAAAATCGATTCGCCGATGTAGACGGCCAGGACCTTGATGAGCGCGGCGGCGATATTCGGGCTGGTCAGGGCAACCAGCAGTGCCGGAATGATACTAAGATAGAAGCCGATGGTCGGAATGAAATTGGCCAGTCCGGCGATGATGCCGAGAAAGATGTAGTACTTAATACCCAGAATGAAGAGGAGGCAGCCGGTAAGGCAGCCCACGATAAGGCAGAGCAGGACTTCGGCGCGGAAGAATTCACTCAAGCCCCGGTCAAGGCGCGTCAGGATCGCCTGGGCCCGTTCCTTCTGATCGGGCGGAACAAAGAAATAGAACCACTTCACGATTTTCTCTCCGTCAACCAGGAAGTAGTAAGCGGCCATTGGCGTCAAGACCACGTAGAAGACGAGCTGAAAGGTTGTACCCACCCCCTTACCCAGATTGGCGATCAACCCTCGGATCACGCCGTCGAAATTCTGGCTCAAGGGGGCCAGGCTGAAATCGAGTCCAAGTTCTTTGAGCTGATTTAGGAATGATTCAACGGCGTGATAGATATGCGGTATCGGTTGGGAAAGCGTGGCGAGAAGATTCTTCGTCTCGTTCACGAAAGGCGGGATAATCCGGATCAGTAAGTAGATGAGCGCGGTCCAGACGAGAACCACTACGGCGGCGGACGCGACCGGTTTTGAGATGCGGATCCGATTCAACTGCCGGACAATGGGGTCGAGAATATAGGCCAAGATTATCGCCGCGACAAAGGGGATAAAGACCGACTGGTAGCGGACAAAAAAGTACAGGACGATGACCAGGATGTCGAAGCGGTAGAGGGTGCTGGCCAGGCGGCCCTTGCCCCGGACCTGGTGTAGCACCAGCAGTCCGACCAACAGAAGCCAGACCGGAGAGAACAGATTCCTGGTCAGGACGAGGAAAGCACCGATCAGGATCGTGGCCACGACAACCAGTGCGTCGATCATTGTATGATTATATGCTGTCCAAAGGCCCAGTCAAGCGTTTTACTCATTCTAGTGAGACCTTATTGGTTAAAATCGAGATTCTTCACTCTACGGGACACAGGATGACAGAGTCCTATGTTCAATGTAGTCGCACCCTTCAGGGTGCGTCATCTTCGGATGATAAGTTTCTTGGTGAGGTGATAATCTCCGGCGCCTGCGGAGAGGAAGTAGACGCCCGCCGGCAGGTGTCTCAGATTGACCGTGGCCGACCGGCGGCGACCGAGGATGACGACTTTGTCGAGCACCTTGCGGCCATTGATATTGTAGAGCGCCACCCGCGACTCGGTACGTGTTGAATCATCGAAGGCAATCTTTACGAAGTCCGCCGCCGGATTCGGTGATAGGGACAGCTTCGATCGATGACGACGCTTCACGGCAATCGGCTCTTCTACACCGGTGGTCGCGCCCCGTTTGTAGTAGATCTCCTCGTTGCCGTCCCGGAAGTCAGTCCAGAGGATATGGGGAATACAGGAATCGTCAGTGCAGACAAACGGCTCATAGGAATGACCTGAGGCATTGGTTACTCTAATGTCCGGCCCCCAGGCCGCACCATCATAATGCTTGTAGTAGACCTCACTCTGGCCGTGCCGGTAATCAGCCCAAACCAAGTGCAGACGGTCCTGCCTGTCAACTGCAAGATACGGGTGTTCCTTGATATAGTCAACACTGACCAGCAAAGTCTCGGGTTCCCATGCCGTGCCGTTGTGTCTCTTATAGAAAAGATCCCAGGTGCCGTACCGGAAGTCCTGCCAGACTATGTGAATTCGGCTCCGGGAATCCATGGCCATGGTTGGATAGATGGAGGACTCGAAGCAGTTGGTGAGCATTGTCTCCGGTTCCCAGAAACTGCCGTTATATCGTTTGTAATACAGCTCATAGTTGCCGGTCGTATCGTCCGCCCAGACGAGATGCAAGTTGCCTTTCAAGTCAGGAACAATGACCGGTCTTGCCCAGGATTTTGCATCACCACCTTTAAGGCGGGCCAGCAATGTTTCTCTTTCCCAGAAGAGGCCGTTGAACCTCTTGTAGTACAGTCGGGCGGGGTAAGTTACTTGGGAGTAGACAACATGGAGCTTGTTGGTTGAATCGACGGCCAGCGAAGGATACTGGTAGGGTGACGTATCAGTAAGATTGGTGTCTCGGGACCAGGCCGCCCTGTCCCATTTCTTGTAGAACATACGATCGCATACCCAACTGCCGATTGTCCGATTGTCTTCGAAGACGAGGTGAAGATTATCACTCGTATCGACCGCCAGTGAAGAGAACTGGGACCTGTGTACGTCGACCCCAGTGACCAACAGCGTTTCAGGCAACCAGCTAGACCCCTCGTGACGCCGATAATAGACACGCCATCTGGGTATAGAAGATGACCAGACCACATGTATGTTGCCGCGGCCATCGGCGACGATGTTCCGACAGGGGTTTGGGTCGGTCCGGTCGATCAACGGACGATCGGTGAGCCGGAAGTCCGGACCCCATTGAGCAACAAGGAAGAAGAGTAAGAGCGTCATCGTCTCTCCTTGCAGAATCCGGTCATCGCGAGACCCAAGTCTGCTGAAAGTCTCGAGGCCGTCGAGAGGCCGAGGGGCGTGGCGATCTCATCCCTTCCCGCTTGCCTGCCCCGTTAGACACGAAGAGTCTAATCGGGGTCATTCTGAACCTCGTTCGCTTTTTCCCCTCTCCCCTTGAGGGAGAGGGAGGGGTGAGGGGTATTCCTTGGTCTTAGTATACACACAAGTCGGTCTCGTCCACAGGCCTATTGGGGTCAGGATAAAGTGCCTCCGGTACAGGATAACCGTATGAGCGCCGATTTGTTCTTTCCAGAGCAATGAGAGTGTGTCCGCGACAAGCATCGGAAGGGGGTTTGAGGACCTTGCGTCGGTGCAGGAAAGGTTTATCGTATCCGATTTCGGGATACAGTAGAAAATATCACCGTCTTTGACAAAGATTGTATGCCTCGTGCCCCGGTGGTCCATAATGGTTACGGCATCTGCCAGATTGCCGGTGGGTACTTTTTCGATTGCATCCTGTATCCTGTTGGTCTGACCAAGGCTAGATTGAATCGTCAGCAAACAGATCAAAAAGACTACTTGCTTAGTCATGAGCACCTTCTTTTCGTGTATGTCATTGCGAGCGACTGAAAGGAGCGCGGCAATCTCATTCTTATTGAAATCAGATGAGATTGCTTCGTCCTCACTATGTTCGGACTCGCAATGACGAAGGCTTCATGGTCATTACGAGCGAATACGCCTCTGGCGGAGAACGCGGCACTCTCTATTTGATATCTAGTATGTGTCTTTGATTTTTGATATTTCATTTTTGATCTGTATTTACTCAACCACCACCACCTTCTTAGTAATCACTTTGTTCTCCAGCTCAAGCCGCAGAAAATAGACGCCGGGGTTCAGGTGAAGCGCAATCGAGCAAGGAGCATTGGGCATGGAGCTAAGAGCATGGGCCGACACCAGCTTGCCGGCAACGTCGTAAATCTGCAATCTGGCGTGTGGCGTATGGCTAATGGCTGACAACTGAACACCCTTTGCCGCTGTCGTCGGATTTTGGAGAATGCGTAGACTCATCGCTCGTTGATCATTGCTCGTCGCTTCTTCGATTTCCGTTTGTCTGATCGCAAACTTCCCCGAGAAGTCCCAGGCAATGCCTCGGGGGGTGGTTTGCCCTGAAAGAGGTGGGCCGTAGGACCAGATCATAATCTTGCAGGAGTCGCTATTCAGATTGGGGACGCTCCAGAGATAGGCGGTGTCGTTGGTGCCAAGGCCCGTTGTGATCGTTTCGTACGTTAGACCGTTGTTGTACGAAACAAATAGGGAAAAAGAATCAGCTCCGGGTGGGTCAAACTTCCTCCACCGAATCCACTGCTGGGCCCCGCCCGGCCAGACCTGGCCGCTGTCGGGTTTCAGAACCCGGGCACCCTCAATCTCGAAGATGTGGGTTTCATTCCCCCCGGATTCGACAATCTCGCAATAACCGTTCTTGTTCAGGTCATAGACCAGGATGTTGGTGGCGTTGTGCAAGTTGCCCTGGGGCCATGGGTAGCCAGTATAGATGCGATTGAACTGGTTATTGCCGTAAGCCTTGTAGACCATCCAATTGTTGGCGACGGCCCAGACCAGTTCATCGACCCCATCAGCGTCAACATCGCCGCTGCCGTTTGAGGTATACCAGCCGGATTGCCGAATGTCGGGGATCGTATCGCGGTAACTGACGCCGTACGTGTTGTCACCGGTTGCTTCATAGATCCAGAGGTAGCCTATCCACGGCGGATACGGCGAGAAGCTTGCGACGATGAATTCAGGCTTGCCATCCTGGTCTAGGTCGTTCGCGGCGATATTGTCCTGGTTGTTGACTGTCGGGAGTGTATCAAACCATGTCCGCTGATACTGATTGTCGCCCGTACATTCAAAGACCTGAACGTTCTCGTATTCGACATTGATCCCGCTTGTGACAAACTCGTTGCGCCCGTCAAGATCAAAATCCCCGAAAGAATGGGCAAAGGCATTTCCGCGTAAAGTATCACCCCAAACAGGAGCAAAGCGATTATTGCCGCAGTTCTCTAAGATGTAGATAATCTGCTCGCCCCATGTAGAAAAGAAGATCTCCTTCCTACCATCATTATCCAAATCGCAGACGCGAAAATCAGATGGCGTTGCCCGTATCGGGATCACCCACTGCCAGGACAGTTGAGTTGGATGACGACCATAGTCGGGCGATTCATACATGGCAAGAGGATATTCCCAGGGTATCCGGTTATCATAATTGAGACCAATGATGTCGATAAGAGAATCGCCGTCGAATTGCCCGACTTCGTGATTGGTGAAGCCGGTGTCGCCAAAAACGGCGGCCAAGGTGTATCTATTGGGACTGCGGGTTTCCCAAATATGGGTTTTCAAACAGAAGGTTTCTGGTCGGGCAACAGTAAATACCACTTCGTTTTGTCCGTCATGGTCGGTATCACCGCCTTTGAGCTGGCCCGTGGTCCAGAACATCCCCCGCGGGATGTAGGCCTTCTGCCGGAAACTGTATGCCCCCGCGGACGTCGCAAGCCCGGCAAGTATACAGCCGATAATGACGGATTTTGCGCTCATAATCCTGTTCTTGGCGGGGAGGGAGCAGCGGCTCCCTCCCCTTGGTTAACTACTTACCTAAGCACAACCATCTTTGTCGTCGCCCTGTAGTCCGGGGTCTCCATGCGGACTAGATAGACGCCATTTGGAACGCGATTACCTCTATCATCACAGCAATCCCAGGCGTTTGAATGAACACCGGATGGCTTAGTCGCGTCGACAAGCGTTCGGACTAAACGGCCGCTCGGGTCATATACTCTCAAAGTGACTCTGTTTTGCACTGCAAGAGTATATCTGATCCAAGCCGATCCTGCAACAGGATTGGGTGCTATTTTCTGCAGTTCAGTTCTCAGTTGAACCGGCTGCGTCTCGGCCGATTGTGTTCCGCCCTGGGCATAGCCGCCTTCCTTTGTTGCCTTCTTCTTCTCGAACTGATAGACGCGGAGATAGGCAAGAGGGACGTATTCGCCGCTCGCTCTGTCTACCCTGAGATTCACCAGTCGGTCGTATTTATAGGTCGTCTCAGGCAACCAGAACTGGAAAGTGTCCCAGGTTCCAGAGTTGAAGGTCACGGTTCGAATCGGAAGGTTGTCAGCTGCGAAGCGAGCCGACCACTGGGCACCTTTCTCCTGATAAGGGACAGCAATCACCTTGTACAGGAACTTCGGATTCGGGCAGAGCAGTTTGTATATCAGTGCGGTTGAGTCATAGTCGGCCCAGACCCCGCGATTGGGCCAGTGGATTCTGCCTTTTCTTCTAGTCGTGTAGCGAGAAGGCGCTGAATCACCGACCGGTATGCTGTAGAAGCAGACATAGCGCTCATTACCGTAGTCAAAGCCACCGGTCGCTCTGAACTTAACTTCATAAGCGTCGGCATACAGACTTTCAGTCCAGCAGGTGTAGAGTGTAGGGTCTCCCATGATGTTTTGATAGTAGTTTGAATGGCCGAACCAGGAGCGGTTGGGCGTTTCGCTCAGATTGCTGATCTGGTTCGTGCTTCGGTTCCAGTAGTAGATCTCGAAGTTGCTGTTGTTCGTTTTCTCAGACCAGACGCTGTATTCGCCAACTGCACAGACGGGGAAGACGGAGGAATCGGGAGTGAAGAATCGTGTGTAGTTCCATGTGACCGGGAATTCGAACACGTGGCGCGCTGCTCGCCAGACATCCAGATCCTGTGACGAGTATTCGTCCGACCAGTGGATGAAGACCGAATCGCCGTAACCTTCACAATGAGGGTAGACCGATGGTTCTAGGCTGGCTCTGACATTGTACAGAAGAGACCAGCTACCAAGCACATCCCTATATCGGTAATAGGTTTCACCCAGCCCGGTCATCGGATCCGCTCTTTGCCAGGCGACGTGGAGTTGGTCGAACATGTCAGCGCTGATGGACGGCGAACGGCGGTCGAGGTAGTCGGGCAGCTGTCCGTCGATGACCTGGCTGTGGCTTGCGGCATTGGTTTCATACCACGGGAAGTCCGCATAGTAGATAAAGGAGTATTCGTTACTCAGGTCAATGACTCTGAAGGCCAGTCTCACGGAATCGGCGGCGGTTGTATGGACGAGCATCGATGTCTGTTCCGGCCTGAGCGCGAAGTTGCCGTCGAAGATCGTAAACCCTAACCATCCCATCATCATCGGGTCACGGTACTTATAAATCAGGTCTGTGCCGTCGGCGGACAGGTGGGTGATGCACGGAGAACCGAAAGCAGTAACACCAATTGAAGGGTAGTTACCGTCGCCGATCTGCTGCGGCAATTCCCAGTTGATTCCACCATCGTATGACTCCGAGAAATAGACCTTGTTGGCGGATTGATAGACCACCAACAGATTTTCAGTGTTCGGCATTCTCGCCAGATGCGGCTGTTCGTTGAAAGCGGTGGCGTGGTCGGAGTCAGATTTTAGGAAGAAAGCGCCGTCGGCGAACGCGGCATATATGTCCCATGCTTTGGCATTGCGATTGTCCTGCCACACGAACGCGGTGAGAGTGCCGTTGTTGGCGACGGAGGGGGCCATCTGCCGGCACCACGCGTTGGGTTCATTTGGCGTATTCACCCTGACATTTCCACCCAGTGGTGACCCGCTGGCATCGACACGCTGAACGTAGACGTCCCAGTCTGGTTCTCGATTGTCTCCCCAAACCACGTAGAAGTCATTCGCGCCACCCTTGCAGCACTCAACATATGCGTGGAAATTACTGTCGTGATCTGGGTCATCGTTTAGTCGAAGGTTGTTTCCTAACCGGTTGCCTTGACCATCGAAAAGTTGGGCGAATATGTCGAAGCGAGTGTTGCCGTCGCGGTCGTCAATCCAGGCAACAATGAAGCTACCGTCTGGCTGCATGGCAACTGAGGGTATTTGGTTCGCCATGTGCTCAGGATTTGGTTGATCATCGTTTACTCTGATGACATCGCCCATAGGTTGCCCATTGGCATCGTAGCGCCGAACGAGAATATCGAATGCATCGGGGTCTGGGGCATAGATCCCCATCCAGGCTATCACGAAATTGCCTTGAGCGTCTGCGGACACACAAGGGTGCCAGTCAAACTGAAGGTCCGAGTTCTGCGATACTTTGAAACTGGGCCCGACCGGTGAACCGTCCGGGTAGAAGATCCGGGCGTAGATGTCGGAGTATATACGCGTGCCGTTGTAGTAGTGATCTTCCCAAGTGAACACGCACTTTCCGTCAGGCATCGAAGCAACAGAAGGATACCACTCGTCGTAGATTGGATCTCTGTCTGAGATGACAAAGCTCGCTGTCAGCGGATGCCCATCGCGATCAAAACATCGTCCCACAATGTCTAACTTGTCTCCACGGAGAGAGTTGGTCTCAAAAACCACAACAAAATTGCCGCTGCCGATGTCAACTGACAGCGAGCCTTCTTGGTTAATTGTGGTCAGGGGCGTATCGCTGATTCGGAAATTGGTGCCAATGCTACTACCCTGCGGATCGAAGATCTGTGCGTATGGATGCGTGTACAGATCGTTTCGAGCGTCAGTCCACAGTACGACGAAGCCGCCGTTGTTAGATGTTCCAACGGTCGGGGGCCCTCCAAAAGTGAGGGTTTGAGCGCAGGCACCTTCCTCATCGCTGGCCAGGCCGGTCCATATCGGGTCTCCTGTTATGAAGCTGTACGAACGGCAGCCGATATCGTAGTTCCAGTGAGTGTTAAGATCTTCCCATACAATCAGAAACGTACCCAGGTGATTGAAGGCGCATGCAGGCGTCAGGTTGCCCCAGTACGCGGGCAAACCGGGATTTACCTTGAAGTTGACGCCCACGGGTACTCCCGACGCAAGAAATCTCTGTGCATATGTGTTATATTGGCCTACGCCCTCCCGTTCGTCGTGCCACACAACAACGAAGTTGCCGTCACCGCGCACGGAGACCCACGGTTCCCGTTGGTCTAGTCCCGTCTGGTCGTCGTTCACCATGAAGATCGGCGAGCCAATGCCGTTTGCGTCGTAGATCTTGGCAAACACATCGAGGGTGCCTTGTTGAGGATCACGGTTGTGCCAAGTCACCACGAAGCCCCCGTCGCTTCTCTTGTCGGCATTTGGCCAGAGTGCCCCTATCTGATTCTCTGAGATGAGAAAGTTGTCGCCGACAAAACCACCGGTGGCGTCCAATCTCTGTCCCATAATTCTCTTGGGCAGAAAATCTTCATCAGGCCGATCAGCCCACACAACTATGGAATTGCCAGCGTCATCAATCGCCACGCCGGATTCGTCTGATCTATGCCGACTGTCTTGGTTGATTTTCATGTCTGCACCAATAGGTATGCCGTTGCCGTCGTACAGCTTGGCATAGACATCATGAGGGGTGAGGCCTTCTCCTCTGTCGTCGGTCCAGGTGATGACAAACATCCCTGCGCTGTTCATGTCAACGCAGAACTTGTCAACGTAGGCATCCTCAAACGGTACAGTCCATTCAGTGTTATTGACCTTAAATGGGGGGCCAAGGGGCTGGGCTTGGGCGTTGAAGCGTCGTGCGAGAAGGTCGTTTTTCGTCGGGTGTCCATTGCCGTCCACCCAGACGACGACGAAGTTACCAGCCCCGTCGGCCGCAACAACGGGTGCGAATTGCCACTCAAAGCCGGGGTCTTGATTCACCCTGAAGCTCGGGCCTGTGGGGCAACCGTCTTGGTCGAACTGGCGTACGAAGATGTCTGCGTCACCCCAGCGATAGTCGACCCACGCGGAAACGAAGTTCCCGTTACCGTCGGTTGTGACCGTACCGCGGTACTGGTCAATCCAAGACCCAGATAGGTTGTCGTCGTTGACCAGAACGTCCTGCATAACACAACTTAGCACGGGGAGAGCAAGGACAGAAGATTTGGCGCTGATACCGTTACGGCGGCTCGGGCTCGACATCTCTTTCGTTGAGATGTAGTGCCCCTGCCTCATGATATGGCGCGGCCTGTCATGCAAACCCAGCGAAGTGACGACTAGTACGATCAGCAGTGCAATAGACATTGCTTCCTCCTTGCATTATATTTCAAATCGTTGCGAAAACGTTGCGGAATTACAGAAGTCCCGTCTTACCGCAACTTATTCGATCGTTTGACTGGGTGAGGCGACTAGTCTTGAGGGCAAGGAGGAGCGCCCTCAGCCGAAGCCGGA
>CAYGYG010000032.1:0-29990 GCA_964354155.1 uncultured bacterium
ATCCGCGAAGGCGGCAAGACGGTCGGCGCCGGCGTCGTAACTAAAATCATCGAGTAGCCGATGCGCGTCATTATTACGCTGGCCTGCAACGAGTGCAAGAACCGGAACTACAGTTCGACCAAGAACAAGAAGAAGCAGGAACGGTTGCAGATCAAGAAATTCTGCCCGATCTGCCGCAAGCACACGCTGCATAAGGAAGTGAAATGATATTCCGCCTAAAGCGGAATCCGAATGTAACGAATGATAGCGAATGGTCCGAATCTGGTTGAAGCTTGGTATTCGATAAATTCGTTAGCATTCGTGTAATTCGTGAAATTTTTGATGAGATCAAAAATTAGGCCTGTAGCTCTAATGGCAGAGCACCGGACTCCAAATCCGGCCGTTGGGGGTTCAAGTCCCTCCAGGCCTGTTCGCAAAAAAAGGACAGTATGCTTAAGAAGCTAAAAACCTATGTGATGAATGTAATCGGCGAGATGAAGAAGGTCTCCTGGCCGACGCGGAGCGAGCTCGTCAACTCGACGATCGTGGTGATTGTCATCTCGGCGATCGCGGCATTGCTGGTCGGCATCCTGGACTTCATCTTCGCCACGAGCTTGAGCATGGTTCTCAGGTCAAGGTAGCTCATGGAATACTACGTCGTGCATACTTACACGGGGCACGAGCAGAAAGTGAAGAAACTGCTCGAGCGCGCGGTCAAGGAAAAGGGCATCGAAGTGAAATTCGGGCGGCTGATCATTCCGATGCAGAACGTAGTAAAGATCAGGAAGGGCAAGAAGGTCATCGAAGAGAAGCGCCTCTATCCGGGCTACATCGTCGTCGAGATGGAAGCGGATAACGAGACCTTGAGGCTGGTCAACTCGCTGACCGGCGTTACGCACTTCCTTGGTTCGCGCGAGAAACCGTTGCCGCTACCGGCCTCCGAGGTGAAAGGGCTGCTCGAGCAGGAGGAAAAGAGCAAGGAGAAGGTTGTTTCGAGCGTTCCGTTTACCGCGGGCGAGAGGGTGAAGGTCATCGAAGGGCCGTTTACCGATTTCATCGGTACCGTTGACGAGGTCTACGAAGACCACGAGAAAGTGCGGGTGCTCATCGCCATTTTCGGCCGGTCGACTCCGGTCGAGCTGTCGTTCGAACAGATAAAGAGCTTCTAATATCTTAAGCCACACCGAAGTCGAATCTTTCCATTGCCGGCGCCGGGCGGGGTACTGACACCGGACCGATATCCGATTGTTGGACATAAGACCTGAAAAAACAAAACATATTGTCTTGGGCCGGCGATTCTGATCTTCTTGCCCGAGGGGTTGGAAAATATCGAAAAAAGTCGAAAGTTCTATTGACTTTACCGCATTTTAAGCTATAATTACTATTTACCTGATTAGCAAGTTTGTAAGTCACGATTATTTCAGACGGAATCATTACCAGTTGTGCATTGCGGTTTCTGATGGCAGGACAGTTTTTTGCCGACGCCAATGTGACAATATAAGGAGCTAGCGATGGCTAAGAAAGTTGTTGCGGTTGTCAAATTGCAGATACCGGCCGGGCAGGCTACGCCGGCGCCGCCGGTCGGGCCGGCTCTGGGTCAGCACGGCGCCAACATCGGCGAGTTTTGCCGTTCCTTCAACGATCAGACCAAGAGCATGGCCGGGGTGGTGATTCCTGCGATCGTGACCATCTATCAGGACCGCACATTCAAATTCATTCTCAAGAGTCCCCCGGCCGCGATTTTGCTCAAGATCGCTTGCGGCCTGGCCAAGGGTTCAGGCGAGCCGAACCGGACCAAGGTTGGCGCGGTGACACGAGCCCAGGTAAAAGAGATAGCGCAGCGCAAGATCAAGGACTTGAACGCGAACACCATTGAGGCGGCGATGAAGATAGTCGAAGGCACCGCGCGCTCGATGGGCATTACGGTCAGTGACTGAGGAAGGCGCCATGACACCCTCAAAGCGTTTCAAAACAATAACCGGGAAAGTCGACCCGAACAAACGGTATCTGCTGGATGAAGCCATCGAAGAGGTCAAAGGGCTCGCCAATGCGAAATTCGACGAGACCATCGAGGTGGCGATCCGGCTCGGCATTGACGCCAAGAAATCGGAGCAACTTGTGCGGGGCACGTCGGCCCTGCCGTACGGTACCGGCAAACAGATAAAGGTCTTGGTCCTGACCAAGGGCGAGAAGGAAAAGGAAGCCCAGAATGCCGGCGCCGACTACTTCGGCTTCGATGAGTACGTGGAGAAGATCAAGGCGGGCTGGCTCGATGTCGATGTGATTGTCGCCACGCCCGATGTGATGTCCGAGGTCGGCCGACTGGGCAAAATCCTCGGCACGAAAGGGCTGATGCCGACACCGAAAAATCAGACGGTGACTTTCGACGTCGCCGCCGCGGTCAAGTCCCTCAAGGCCGGTAAGATTCAATTCAAATCGGACAAGACCGGCAACCTCCATGCCGGTGTGGGCAAAGTATCTTTCGACAAAGAAAAACTGCGTGAGAACATCGTCACCTTTCTGGGGGACGTCATGAAGCTGAGACCGGCGACCGCCAAAGGGCAGTTTGTCAAGACGATAACGGTTTCTTCAACGATGGGTCCGGGTTTGAAGCTCGACGTGAAAGAGATTATGGAATTTATGAGAAAGGGAGGCTAAAGTGAAGAAAGGCGCTGCTGAGCCGGCCCCGTTGAAACTCGAAAAAGTAAGTCTCATCAAGGACAAGATCAAGGACGCCAAGGCGATTTTCTTTACGGATTTCACCGGCTTGACCGTCTACGAGATCACGGCTCTGCGGCGTGCGCTGCGCGACGCCAAAGCCGGGTATTTCGTCGTCAAGAACCGTCTGGCGAGGCTGGCGCTTAAGGGGTCGGAATTCAGCACCAACTTCGCCGAAGACGACCAGGTCAGGGACCTCTTCACCGGGGCGACCGGTCTGGCCATCGGCTTTGACGATCCGCTGGAGCCGGGCCGGATCCTCAAGAAGACCGAGAAGATCAAAGTAAGAGGCGCGCTGATCGAGAATCGCATCTACCGGGGCAAAGAGTATGAGTACTACGTGTCGCTGCCGCCCCGGCCGGTGCTGCTAACTCAGCTGGTAATGTCGATCAATCAGCCGATTGTCAATTTAGTGTACACGCTGAACGGACTAATCAGCAACTTGGTTTATGGCTTGGAAGAAATAAGAAAGAAGAAGACTGGAGGCAGTGATGTCTAACAAAATGAGTATCGGGACTGTAGTCGAAGCGATTGAAAACCTCACCGTGGTCGAACTCGCCGAATTGGTCAAAGTGCTTCAGGATAAGTTTGGGGTGAGTGCTCAGCCGGTCGTCGCGATGGGCGGCGCGCAAGTTGGTGGTGCGGCGCAGGCCGAAGCGGCGCAGGAGGAGAAAACGGACTTCGCGGTCACGTTGGCGGGCGCGGGTGACAAGAAGATCCAGGTTCTCAAAGTCCTCCGCGAACTGACTGGTTTGGGGCTCAAAGAGGCGAAGGATGTGATCGAGAGCCTGCCCAAGGTTATCAAAGAGGGTGCGAATAAGGACGAAGCCAGCACTTTTAAGACCAAGCTCGAAGAGGTCGGTGCCAAGGTTGAGGTGAAATGATGAACGGAAAGGTGGGGTTAAGGAACTATACCAAGACCAAGAGCATCATCGAATTACCCAACCTTCTTGAAGTTCAGACTGAGTCGTACGACACGTTTTTCCGGGTTGACCTGCCGAGGTTGTTCAAGGAGACATTCCCGATCCGCGATCTGCATAACCGCTACAGCCTGGAGTTCATAGCGCTGCAGCAAGGAGCGCCCAAGTATTCGCCGGAAGACGCCCAGGCCAAGGGCACGACCTACGCGGTTCCGCTCAAGGTCCTCTTCCGGCTCATGTGCAAGGAGCCGGACGGCAAACTGAGAGTGGCGGTTGAACAGGAAGTGTATCTCTGTGACCTGCCGCTCATGACCAACCAGGGGACATTCGTGATCAACGGTGTCGAACGGGTTGTCGTCAGTCAACTGCACCGGGCCCCCGGCATCTACTTCAACATTGAAAAAGAAATTCATTCGGCGATGCTCATTCCCTACCGCGGCCAATGGCTGGAGTTCATCATCGATTCCGGAGGGACTTTCCACGCAATTCTGGACCGCCGGCGCCGGCTACTCGGCACCATGTTCCTGCGCAGCCTTGGCTACGAGAAGAGCGAGGATATTTTCAAGCTCTTCTATCCTCTCAAGAATGTTGAGCTGGCCGCGGCCCGCGACTTCTTCCTGGCGCGCGACCTGCACGAGGAGGACAAGCTGATCGCGCATGCCGGCGAGCTGATGACTGAGGATACCATCGGCTTTCTCAAGTCCAAGGACATCACGAAGGTACTTATCGTCGACAGCCAGAGCCCGGGAGTCGGCGTGCTGGTCAACACACTCAAGAAGGACCGCACGACCAATCAGGAAGAGGCCATCAAGAAGATCTACAACCTGCTCCGTTCGATGGCCGCCCCGACCTACGAAATCGCTCTCAACTACATCAAGGGCCTTCTTTTCGATACGCGGCGCTTCGACCTGGGTGCGGTCGGCCGGTTCAAGGCCAATGAACTTACGAAGCTCAAGATCGACAAAAGTGACACCCAGCTCAAGAAAGACGATTTGATCGAGCTTATCCGGCTGCTCTTCCGGTTCTGCGGCGGTGAGATTGCGGTTGACGACATCGACCACCTGGGGAATCGGCGGGTGCGCCGGGTCGGAGAACTGCTCGAGAACCAATTCCGCATTGCGCTGACCCAGCTTGCCCAAAGTATCAAGGAACGGGCCTCGTTGCTTGATGAGGAGTCACTCACCCCTCAGGATCTGATCAATCCCCGGCTTGTGTCCAACCTGATTACGAAGTTTTTTACCACGTCCCAGCTTTCGCAGTTTATGGAACAGGTCAATCCTCTGGCTGAGCTGACGCACAAGCGGCGCCTTTCGGCGATGGGACCGGGCGGCCTGACCCGGGAGACGGCCGGCTTCGAGGTGCGTGACGTGCACTACACCCACTATTCACGGATCTGCCCGATCGAAACGCCCGAAGGGCCGAATATCGGGCTGATCTCAACGCTCTCCAATTACGCCCGGGTCGACAATTTGGGGTTCATCTCCGCGCCGTACCGAAAGGTGAAGAACAGCAAGGCGACCAACGAAGTCGTCTCCTTACGCGCCGATGAGGAAGACCTCTACACGATCGCCCAGGCCAACACCCAGTTGACCGAAGACGGGTCGTTCACGACCGACCGGATTCTGTGCCGGCGCCGCGGCGACTTCCCGATTTCCGCGCCGAAGGAAATCGACTACATGGACGTCTCGCCCAAACAGGTGGTGAGCCCGGCCGCCGCGCTCATTCCGTTTCTGGAGCACGACGATGCGAACCGGGCCTTGATGGGCTCGAACATGCAGCGCCAGGCCGTGCCGCTCATCAGCCCGGAAGTCCCGATCGTGGCGACCGGAATGGAAGAGCGGGTGGCGCGCGATTCGGGAGTCATGGTCATCGCCCAGGAAGAGGGCGTGATTGACTATGTTGACGCAGAGCGGATCGTGGTCCGCCGGGACGACGGACAGCGCCGCGAGTATCGGCTGCTCAAGTTCCGGCGTTCCAATCAGAATACCTGTATCGATCAGAAGCCGCTGGTCAGGCTTGAACAGCGGGTCAAGAAGGGTCAATTGCTGGCCGACGGCTATGCCACCAAGGACGGAGAGATTGCCCTGGGGCGAAATGCGCTGGTTGCGTTCATGCCGATGCGCGGATACAACTTCGAGGACGCCGTGGTCATCAACGAGCGGCTGGTCCGCGACGATACTTACACTTCGCTCCACATTCTGGAGTTTATCTGCGAAGTGCGGGAGACCAAGCTCGGGCCGGAGGAGATTACCCGCGACATCGCCGGTGTGTCGGACGTGTTGCTCAAGGATCTTGATGAGGATGGGATCGTTCGGATCGGCGCCGAGGTGGAACCCGATGACATCCTGGTCGGCAAAATCACCCCGAAAGGGGAGTCGGAAATGACGCCCGAGGAGCGCCTGCTCAAGGCGATTTTCGCCGAGAAGGCAACCAATGTCCGCGACACCTCGTTGCGCGCCGAGCCGGGAGTTTACGGCGTCGTGCTCAACCGGACCGTGCTGACCCGCAAAACACCCGACCGGCTGGCCAAGAAGATCGACCAGGAGAGGCTGGCCGCGCTCGACAGCAGCTACGATTTGCTCTGGAGCCAGATCGTGGCGGAGCGGAACGCCCTGCTCAAAAAACTGCTGCTTGACGAGAAGGCGGCAAGCACGATTCGCACCGGCAAGGACGAGAAGAGCAAAGTCTTGCTCAAGCGCAATCAGGTGTTTGAAGAAAAATGGCTCTCCGGTCTTAAGGCCGAGGAAATCGTCAGTGATGAGAATTTCACCGATGCGCCGGAGACGGACCGGAAGGCAAAAGCGGTCATCGCCCAGTTCAAGAAGCGGTTCGACGAGCTTGACGTGGCGCGGCGCAACGAACTAGACAAGATTCAGAAAGGCGATGAACTGCCGCACGGTGTCATCAAGATCATCAAAGTCTATGTCGTTGAGAAGCGCAAGGTGTCGGTCGGCGACAAAGTCGCGGGCCGCCATGGTAACAAGGGCGTGGTGGCAAAGATCATGCCGGAAGAGGACATGCCTTATCTGGCGGATGGGCGCACGATCGATGTCGTCCTCAACCCGCTCGGGGTCCCATCCCGTATGAACGTGGGGCAGATTCTCGAGACGCATTTAGGCTGGGCCATGGCGGTGCAGAACTGCCGCGCCGTCTCGCCAGTTTTTGAAGGCGCGACCGTGGATGAGATCAAGACCGAATTAAAGAAGGCCAATCTCCCGCTCGACGGCAAGGTGGTCCTGTACGACGGGCGGACCGGTCATCCCTTCGACAACAAGATTACCATCGGCGCGATGCACATCATGAAATTGATCCACATGGTTGACGATAAGATGCACGCGCGCTCAACCGGACCGTATTCGTTGATCACGCAGCAGCCCCTGGGGGGCAAGGCGCAGTTCGGCGGCCAGCGGCTCGGCGAGATGGAGGTCTGGGCGCTTGAGGCCTACGGCGCGGCCAACGTCCTGCAGGAAATGCTGACCATCAAGTCCGACGATATCGACGGACGCGCCATGCTCTACGAGTCACTGCTCAAGGGCGACAATCCGCCGCGCTCCCGCATCCCCGCCTCGTTCAGCGTGCTGCTCAAGGAATTGCAGGGTCTCTGTTTTGATCTCTTCCTGGAGAAGGAGAAGAAAGTATGAAGGAGAAATATTTAGAGCACCTTTCCGACCTTTCGTTCCTGGATTTCGAAGGGATCGGAATCAGACTCGCCTCGCCCGAGGTGATCCTTGCCTGGTCCCGGGGCGAGGTAACCAAGGCAGAGACAATCAACTACCGAACCCAGAAGCCCGAGAAAGACGGTCTGTTCTGCGAGAAGATCTTCGGGCCGGTCAAGGATTTCGAGTGTAATTGCGGCAAGTACAAGAAGATAAAGTACAAGGGGACGGTTTGCGACCGCTGCGGCGTTGAAGTCACTTCCTCTTCGGTGCGGCGCGAGCGGATGGGTCACGTCGATCTTGCGGTCCCGGTGGCGCATGTCTTTTTCTACAAGATCCCGCCGTCGAAAACGGGCCTTTTGGTCGACATGACTATCAACCAGCTGGAAGCGGTTCTCAACTACGAGGCCTATGTTGTTACCGAACAAGGCAATTCGCCCTACCGGCGCGGCACCCTCCTGACCGATGAAGAGTACGTCGAGGCGGTCAAGACGCACGACGGTTTCGCCGCGGATATGGGCGGCTCGTCGATTCTTGGGCTGCTCAAGGATCTTGATCTGGACAACCTCTCGTCGGATCTCAGGATGCGGCTTGAGAAAGAGACGCTGCCGGCACGCCGGCTCACCCTGCTCAAGAAACTGAAGATTGTCGAAGCCTTCCGTCTTTCCGGCAATAAGCCCGAGTGGATGGTCTTGACCCGGCTGCCCGTAATACCACCCGACTTGAGACCGTTGGTTTCGCTTGAAGGCGGACGCTACGCCACGTCGGACCTCAACGACCTTTACAAACGCGTCATCACGAGGAACAACCGGCTCAAAGGTCTTTTGACCATAAAGACGCCGGAAGTGATTTTACGCAATGAAAAACGCATGCTCCAGGATGCAATCGACGCACTCTTTGACAACTCGCGGCGCAACCGTCCCATCAAGGGACGAGGTAACCGGCCGCTAAAATCATTGGCCGATGCCCTCAAAGGCAAGCAGGGCCGGTTCCGGCGCAACTTACTGGGTAAGAGGGTCGACTACTCGGGCCGGTCGGTCATCGTGGTCGGGCCGGAGCTGAACCTCCACCAGTGCGGTATTCCGAAAGAGATGGCCCTGGAGCTTTTCCGGCCGCTGGTCATGCGGCGGCTTGAAGAGAAGGGTATCGCCGAGAGTGAGCGCAAAGCCAAACGGCTGATGCGCATCCGCTCAACCGAAGTCTACGAGATCCTCGAGGAGATCACCCGGCACCATCCGGTCCTGTTGAACCGCGCGCCGACTCTCCACCGGGTTTCGATCCAGGCATTCGAACCGGTTCTCATCGAAGGCCGCGCCATCGCCATCCATCCCATGGTCTGCGTTCCCTACAACGCTGATTTCGACGGCGATACGATGTCGGTGCACGTTCCGATCTCGCCCGAGTCCATTCTCGAAGCTTATATTTTGATGCTTTCCGTGGTCAACATCCGCTCGCCGGCCCACGGTAAGCCGCTGATGTCGCCGACCCAGGACAGCGTCATCGGCATCCACTACCTGACCAAGGCGCGTCCGGTGGCGGACCGGACCAAGGTGAAGTGCTTCGGTTCGTACGAGGAAGTCATGATGGCGGTCGGTGAGCGGGTAATCGGCCTCCACGAAGAAATCAAGTACTCGTTGCCGGCGCGGGATAAGAACGCCCCGCACCATGTGGTAACGACGACGCCCGGCCGGGTAATTTTCAACAAGATCATGCCGGCGGGGATGCCGTACGTCAACGAGGCCTTGAACAAGAAGAAACTCGTCGACTTGGTCGATCGCTGCCTCCGCATCCTGGGCAGCCGGGCCACCGCGGTACTGCTTGATCAACTCAAGGTTGCCGGCTTCGAATACGCGACCATGTCCGGCCTCACCATAGGTATTGACGACATGATTATTCCGCCGCAGAAAGAGGCGATCTGGAAACAGACCGAAAAGGAAGTTGCCCGAATCAATGCGGCGTTCAAAGACGGATTGCTTTCCGAGAATGAGCGTTATAACAAGGTGGTCGATACCTGGACCCGCGCTTCAATCGAGATTGAAGAGGCTTTGATCGATGCTCTGGCCAAGGACCAGGATGGGTTCAATCCCATTCACATGATGGTCGTTTCCGGAGCCCGCGGGTCGCGGCAGCAGGCCTGCCAGATTTCGGGTCTCCGCGGCTTGATGTCCAAACCCCAGCGCAAGATCATCGGTCTGGAAGTGATCGAGACCCCAATTCGCTCGTCCTGCAAAGAAGGACTGTCCGTGCTGGAGTATTTCATTTCCACACATGGCTCACGCAAAGGCCTGACCGATACCGCGCTCAAGACCGCGGACGCCGGCTACCTGACGCGGCGTCTGGTCGACGTTGCCCAGAACGTCACGATCACGATGGATGATTGCGAGACGATTCTGGGCCAGGAACTGGGCGCGCTCAAGGAAGGCGAGAAAATAGTAGAATCCTTGACCGACCGCATTGCCGGCCGGGTTGCGCTTGTTGACATTGTCGACCCGACGACCGATGAGACACTGGTCAGCGGCGGGGAGATGATCTCCGACGAGGTGGCATTGAAGATCGAACGGTCCGGGGTCGAGCGCGCCAAGGTGCGCTCGGTGCTGACCTGTGAAGCGCCGGCCGGCCTGTGCGCGAAGTGCTACGGTAAGAACCTGGCGAGCGGCCTGATCGTCGAGCAGGGCGAAGCGGTCGGCATCATGGCCGCCCAGAGTATCGGGGAACCGGGCACCCAGCTGACGCTGCGAACTTTCCACGGGGGCGGGGCCGCGGCCCGTATCGCCGAATCGACGACCGCGATCGCCGAGTTCAAAGGTACGGTTGAGTTCGACACGGTTTCGTTGGCCCATCGCGAAGAAACTCAGGCGATTTCCCTGCATGACCGGGGTAAAATCCTGGTTAGGAAAGGCAAGGAGACTCAGCGGTTAAACCTGCCCATCGGTGCGACGGTCTTCGTCAAGGACAAGGCCGAAGTCGACGAAGGTGACATTCTCTTCGAGTGGGATCCCTACTCGATACCGATCATTTCGACGGTCAAGGGCGAGATCGAGTACGTTGACGTCGTCAAGGGCATCACGATGCAGGAAGACTACGTTGATGAGCGGTCCGAGCGGAAACAGCGCGTCATCGTCGAAGACCGCACTCGCACCCGTCACCCCAAGGTCAAAGTGGTTGACGGGCAGGGCAAAACGCTACGCACCTATGCCATCCCGGCCGGTGCTTACCTGATGGTCAAAGACAAACAGGGTATTATCTCGGGCGACTTCATCGCGCGTATCCCCAAGGAGATCGGCAAGAGCAAGGATATTACCGGCGGCCTGCCCCGGGTCGAGGAGCTTTTTGAGGGCAAGCATGTCAAGGACCCAGCCGTGGTCTGCGAGATAAACGGCATTGCCGATGTCGAGGAGATCCCCGGTTACTGGCTCATCAAGGCGACGCCCGAAGTGGGTGAGAGCCGTCAGTATAAGATTCCCTCGAGCAAGTACGTCAAGGTCCATTCTGGAGAGCGAGTGAAGGCCGGCGACCCCCTCTGCGAGGGTTCGGTTGACGCTCAGGACATTCTGCGCATCAAAGGGCCGATGGCGGTTCAAGAATTCCTGGTCAATGAAATACAGGAAGTCTACCGCATCCAGGACGTAAAGATTGACGACAAACACATCGAGGTCATCGTGCGTCAGATGCTGCAGAAAGTCAAGATCGATGAACCGGGCAATACGCCGTTTGTCGGCGGGGAAATCGTCGACAAGAAGCGGGTGCTTGAAGTGAACGAACGCGTGATAAAAGAGAGTAAGCGGCCCGCGACCTACTACCCGATTCTGCTGGGGGTGACGCGCGCGTCGCTTTCCACCGAGTCTTTCTTCTCGGCCGCTTCCTTCCAGGAGACGACCAAGGTGCTGTCCGAGGCGGCGATCGAAGGCAAGATTGACTACCTCGAGGGCCTGAAGGAGAATGTGATTGTCGGCCGTCTGATTCCCGCCGGGTCGGGCCGCGCCGTCTACCAGGGCATTGAAGTCGAAGACACGATCGAAGAAACCGCTACCGGGACAGCGGTATAGCCGTTCACGTTAAAATGCGCGCCCGCCGTTATTCTGGCGGGCGCTTTTGCTTATGAACGTCGAGGCATGATCTATGGCAATACTACTTTCTTTTTCGGCTTACACTGCGTTGATCCTTACGTAGTATGCATTGCCGACACTGCCGGACCGCGATGAGGGAAGAGCGTCGAACTTTCCACAAGCAGCGCAAATGGATTTGTCCGAAGTGCCGGCGCGTTAGAATGCAGCGCCTTGTGCCACGCTCCGGGAAGCATGGGCAAAAGGGGAGAGAGGGGGGTTGGTAGATTGCACCTTGACATTCGAACCCGGGTGTCTATAATTGCTTAATGGGAGGTACGATGAAGAGCTTTGCTCTTGCCGGGTTAGCGTCATTGCTCGTTCTGATGACAGGTTGCGGGAACATACTGCCGCCGTCCTATGGAATCGAAGGCAGAATAGTTGACAAGCATAAGGACATCTGCTACTTGGTCGACGTAGGGAGTATCTATAAGCCGGATCAGAATACCGCCATCTTCATTGTTGCAATCGTCGAGAAAGACGGGACTCAACTCGAGTGGGTTGTCGAAGCCGACCTGAACGAAGGCTATTTTGTCCGCGGCATCGGACCCTACTATTTCGTCAAATGGCCGTCGGATGTCGTGCTCAAGGCAATCGAGATGGTCAAGGCCTACCCCTATGAGCCGCCGTCCGGCGAGCTTGAGCTTCTTCATCCGCTGGGCGATTTCACGCCCGGCGACCGAACCGAGTACGTCTATTCTCAGGTCGGCAATCCTGACTTCAGAAAGAATCTTTTGACCGGAGTGAAGTCGTGGGCAATGAAGCGGGCGGTTGAAGGCCGCGCCGCAGACCAGTAATCGGGCGCGCGGACATCGACGTCTTCGGTACCGGTTGCGGTGCTTACCGCCCGGTGACCCCGGCGACGTCGTAGCTCTGCAATCTGGCGTGTGGCGAATGGCCATGGCAGATGCCCGGATACCGTGCGCCTTCGTCGTTGGATTTTGTAGAATCTGTAATCTCTCGACTCCCTACTCCCTTCTTCCAACTCTCTATTTCCTAGTCTCTACTTGCTACTTGCTACTTTGTTTTTGGTTCTCTATACTCTCTACTTCCTACTCACTACTTACTTCTTGCCCCTCGCTACTCTCTACTTGCTACTTTCTCTTTGCTACTCTCTACTCGCTACTTGCTACTTCTTCTGATCACTCCAACGGCAAACCCAGCCGCTCGTTGAAATACTCCTTGATCTTCTTCTTCAGGTCATCCGGTACCGTCCGTTCGAAGGGGAACGAGACCGCCTGGGTTACGTACCGCTCGAGCCAGGCCTCGATGAACCGGCCGTGCATGCCCAGCATGCTTGCGTCGAGGTGGCTGATGTCATCCATCGGCGTGTGCAGGTAGGTGCTCGTGCCGCCGGAGCGGGCGAAGCTGATCGACGGTACGCCCGCTTCGGAAAACGGCGTGCCGTCCGATGAGTAGACTTCTTCCCGCACCGCGAAAGCCGGACCCATCTCCTTGGCCAGAAGCCGCACTGATGCGGCGAGGTCATGGGTTCCAAGAACCAGGGACTCATTGCCCCCGATCAGCACGCCATGGACGTCAAGGTTTACGCAGAGACGGTGCTTGTCGAGCGCGGTCTTGCCGCCGGTCTTGACGAAGCTTTTCGTTTTCTTCAGCTTCTTGTCCGTGGTCTTCAGATTTTCGGCATAGAAGATACTGCCGCGCAGGCCGAGTTCTTCCGAACCCCAGGCCACGAACCGGAGGGTTCGCTTCGTACCCTTCTTGGCGAAAACGCGTGCCAGCTCCATGACGAGTGCGGTTCCGCCGGCGTTGTCCGATGCCCCCGGTATCCCGGGCGAGGTATCATAGTGCCCGCCGATGACCACAATCTCTTCCGGCTTCTCACTGCCTTTCAGTTCGGCGATGACGTTAAGCGACTGCACTCTTCTCTCGGCAAAGTCGACGATCATCCGGGCGCGCTTGGCCTTGTTTCTCAACAGGCGATAGCCGCTCTCGTGCGTGATGCGTAGAATCGGCACCGCGCCCCACTTGGTTTTCCACTCGGGCATAATCTCGACGCGGATCGGCGGTTTCTTGGGCTCCCATTCGATTTCGACGATTCCGGCCGGCCTGGTTTTCATTACCGCGTCATAGCGTTTGTAGGGGACCCCGCCGGTGATCAGAAGGATCTTCCCCTCAAGGCGGGGCGAGAGGTACTCTTCCTCGCCGGTGTTGACGAAGACGATTTCGGCCTCAACGCCGCGGGGCGACGTATTTGCCGCCAGGCCGACCAGCTCACAATCGATCTCGCCGAGCGCCGGCCTGGTGATGATGAGCTTCTTTTTCCGCCCGAGGTAGGTCTTGACCGGGAAGAACTGGAATTGAGTCTTGAGTCCGCAGGCGGCGAAATGCCTCCTGATGTAGCGGGCCGCTTTCTTCTCGTTGGCACTGCCGCCCAATCGATCTTTGAAGTTCGAGGTGAGTTTTTCAAGGTAGCTGAATGCCTTATTTTGATCGAAGTTCATGCACCAGTGTAGCAGGTTTTCGAGAGAAGTCAATATCGAACCATGAAGGGATGGAATGATGGAGTGGTGGTGTGATGGGGTGCCAGTCGCGATGGATCGCGGCACCGCCGGCCCTGTTAAGCCGAATCTTGACAAAACCCCCATTCCCCATATATTCTCTGTTATGACCAAGAACAAAACCGCAATCATGATAATGACAATCGTCCTTTCATCCTCGCTCATTTATGCCAACCAGACCTGGGGCGCGAGGTTCCCGGCGCCGTCGCCCGACGGTAAGAGACTTGCTTTCTCATACTATGGAGACATCTGGCTTGTCGATGCGACCGGCGGCAAGGCCGAGCGCTTGACTTCGAGCGCCGGTTATGAGAGCCGCTCGGTTTGGTCTCCGGACGGCAAGTGGCTCGCTTTCATGACCGACCGTTGGGGCAATGACGACATCTGTATCATGCCGGTTGACGGTTCGGCGCCGCCGACGCGCCTCACTTACTATTCGATGCAGGATATTCTCTTCGGGTGGACGCCGGATTCCCGCTACGTGCTCTTCGGTTCGTACCGTGAAGACTTGACGCGCGTGCTCTACCGCGTTTCCATCAAGGGGGGAATGCCGGAGAAGATCACTTCGTTTGCCGCGAGCGAGGTCTGCTTTGTTCCTGACGGCAGCAAATTCTACTACACGCGGCGCGGCGCCGAGTGGTGGCGCAGGAAATACCAGAACGGGTGTGACCAGGACATCTGGGTCAAGCCCTGGCCCGACGGGAAATCGGAAAAAGTCGTGGCGGGCCCTTCTGAAGACGGCTATCCGATGTTTTCGCCGAAAACCAACAAGCTGTATTTTTCGAGCAACCGCGATGGGGGCCGGGTCAAGAACTTGTGGCGTTGCAACCCCGACGGTTCGGCGCCCGAGCCGGTCACCTTCGAGGCCGAGGATATCCATTTTCCCGAGATCTCAGTCGACGGCGGCCTGATTGCTTACGAGTGTTTCGGTGCGCTCATGACCTTTGATGTCGCTTCGGGCAATACGACTCGCCCGGCGATCCGGGTCAACGAGGATCACCAGGAGAATCCCTACTACTTCCAGACCTTCTCGGGTGACGCCACCGAATTTGCGCTTTCGCCCGACGAAAAAGAGATCGCCTTTGTCGTGCACGGCGACATCTTCGTCATGGAGCTTGAGGAAGAGAACGAAGCGGGCAAAGTCGTGCGCGTCACCAACACGCCGTTTATCGAAGAGCACGTTTCCTGGCATCCGAAAAAAGAATTGCTAATCTATTCGGCGATGGCCGACGGCGACATGGACCTCTACACGGTCGAGCCGCGCCGCGAGAAGACATTCTGTGCCGACCTGCTCTTTGACGTCAGCAAACTCTTTGATACCGGGGAAACCGAAGCCAAGGCCAGGTATTCACCCGACGGTCAGCTAGTGGCTTATTTCAAGAACGGCCATGAGCTCTTCGTCGCCGACCGGTTCGGTCAGAACCGGAAGCGGCTATGTCCGGAAAGCGACGTGCTATGGATCGATTGGTCGCCGGACAGCAAGTGGATTACGTTCAGCCGCACGGTTCTGGGGTGGCGCGAAGATATCTTCATCGTCCCGGCTGACGGCAGTACGTTACCGGTCAATATCTCCAACCATCCCAACGATGACTACAAGCCGATGTGGAGCAGTAACGGGCGGAGAATTGCCTTTGGCTCCCGCGACCCCATCGGTAACCTCTGGATGAAGTACGTCTTCCTGCGTAAGGAAGACGAGGAGCGCGACGACGAGTACTGGGAGAAGGACAAGGACGAGGATGAGGGAGAGGACTCCACGAAGAGCCCTGTGGTGCGGATTGATTTCGATGACATCGAAGAACGCACCCACACCGTTTGCCGGGTTGAAGGTTTCTACAATCACGTCGCCCAGTCTCCGGACGGCAGGCAGTTTGCGCTCCATTCAAGCAACGAAGACAGCGACGACATCTGGACCGTGGACTGGCGCGGCAAGGAATTGAAGCGGGTCACGTCCGGCAATGTTGATCCGAAGATGTTCTTCGTCTCTAAAGACCGCAAGCGCATCTTCTATCTGTCCGGCCAAGGCCGACTAGCCAGTGCCAGCGTCGAAGGCGGCAGTCCGGCCGCGCTCGCGTTCAGCGTTGAGCTCGGTATCGACCGGGGTCAGGAGCGGGCCGAAGCCTTTGACGAGGCCTGGTGGGCATTGCAGGACGGGTTCTATGACAGCGACTTCCACGGTGCCGATTGGCCGGCGTTGCGCACGAAATACCGTCAGCTTGCCGTTCACGCCCGGGCCCGGCGCGACTTCCAGTCGGTAATCGGGATGATGATCGGCGAACTCAACGCGTCACATCTTGGTATCTGGGGCGGCGGCGACGATGGTGAGGAGACGGGCTGCCTCGGGATTAGATACGATTCAGACTACACCGGCGACGGCGTGAAAGTCAAGTCGGTGATCCCCGAGTCCCCGGCCGGCGACGAGAAGGTCGCCATCAAGCCCGGCGACATCATCACGCACATCGACGGCAATTTCATCAAGGCGGGCGACAACTACTTCGCCTATCTTGCCAACAAAGTCGACAAAGACGTCATGGTTACGGTCAGCTCCGGCGGTCAGTCGCGCAGTGTCAAGGTGAAACCGGTCGGCGTCTGGCGCATTGGCGAGCTTGTTGACAAAAGCTGGGTCAAAGCCAATCGCGCATTCGTCAAAGAAGCGAGCCGTGACAAACTCGGATACGTCTACATCGCCTCGATGGGCGAGGAGAACCTCAAAACCTTCGAGAAAGACCTGTATAAGGAATTGGGCAAGAAAGGACTGATCATCGACATCCGGTACAATGGCGGCGGCAGCATCCACGATGAACTGCTCAACATCCTGCAGCGGACCGCGTACGCCTACTCGGTTGAGCGGGACGGCCAGAAAGAATACAGCGCGCTGTTTCGCTGGGAGAAACCCATCGTCGTGCTCATCAACGAGTACTGCTACAGCGACGCCGAAATCTTTCCGGCCGGGTTCAAACAGCTCAAATTGGGCAAGGTGGTCGGGGTACCGACCTTTGGCGCGGTCATCGGCACGAACAATATCAAACTGCTGGACGGTTCGACGTTCCGCGTGCCCGGCACCGGCTGGTTCCGGCTCAACGGTGTGAACCTGGAAAACTTTCCAGTCGAACCGGACATCTACGTCGAGAACCTGCCTGAGGAAGACGGCACTAGCTCCGACCACCAGCTGGGCAAAGCGATTGAAGTACTGATGAAGCAGGTAGGGAAGTAGGCGTCAGTTCACTGCGGTACGAGCGGACGGACTCGTGTCTATTCGATCTTTATGATTTTGAAAGTCTGTGACGCTCCACCACTGCTCAGAGAAAGGAAGTAGATCCCCTGAGGCATAGAACTTATTCTTTCACCGCGCAGAATATGAAAGCGCGGGGTAGAGGGCATCTCTTCTTTGACGATGATTTCGCCCAATACGTTGTGAACGGCGATTTTGAGGGCATGGTTTGAGCATCCAGGAAGTTCCATTCGAATAGCATTTCGGAATATGGGTGTAACACTGCACCTGGTGTGGCTGATCCCATTGAGTTCTTCTTGAATCCCCAAAGTGCTGATCTCTATTACAGTAAAATCATCATCGGTGTTGACTCCCTGACTTGTCCCTGCAGCGATCAACCGGATTCCACCATCACTAACAATCGCATTGGCGCGGTCCCATCCGTTAGCAGGCCCATTGTAGGTGTAATCTTTAATGAGATAACCATTGGCCGTCAAAACCTTTATTGTGAAATCAGCATACGTGCCCTTCCCCCAGGCGAAACCGGCGATGGCTGTTAAGTACCCAAAGGCCGGTATGGTCACAATGTCACTGGCGACGTCCGACCCGCTGCCCGGGCCATCATACAAGTACACCCATCTCAGAAAGCCAGCTGGCGTAAGACTCACCACGGTCTGGTCACTGAAATCAAAGCCAGACCCAAAGCAGCCGCTGTAACCTGCTACACAAAGGTTGCTGTCTACACCACAGGCGATAGACTTTGCAGCGTCACTGCGCTTCTTGAATCCTTTGTATTTGAAGGTCCATCTCTGTTGCCCCGCAGGACTTAGACTGACGACCGTAAAATCGTCGCCAGTGCAGAAGTCCCAGCTTCTTCCGACAGCGCAGACGTTTCTGCTTCGGTCGACAACCAGGTCGTAGGCTTCATCGTGTCCCGGTCTGGCCGCGGTTGACTCGCCAAGCCTATGCATCCACCTCAAAGTACCATTGCTGGATAGACTCAGCACGGTAAAGTAGGTGGAGGAATCCCCATAGGCACCAGTGTGACCGCAGACATAGATGTTGCTGTCGGGTCCGGAGACTATGTGACAGGCAGCGTCGGATCCGTTATACGGACTATTGTACCGGTATGCCCATCGTTCATTCCCCGACGAATTCAGGCTGATGACAATGAGGTCATCGTTCAAACCGACCCCGTGACTTTTCCCCGCGACGTAGATGTTACCATCTAGGCCGTAGGTAAGAGCGAGCGCGCAGTCGACACTGCTATCCGGGCCGTCATACTTGTACGTCCAGCGCCACGTGCCGGCCACGGTCAGAGAGATAACAACGATATCGCATGAGTCGTCCCCGCAGCTTGTCCCCGCTGCATATACGTTGCCGTCCGCACCGAAAACTACCGATTGCGCCTCATCCGCGCCATTGCCGGGTCCGTTGTAGCGGTAGAGCCAGCGCTGAGAGCCGTTGTCGAGACTGACGACGACGAAATCATAATCGGAACCATCGCCGTAACTCTTACCGCCAACATAGACGAGGCTGGCCCCTCCGTATGCAAGAGAGTAGGCCTCATCCGCGCCGTTACCAGGGCCATTGTAACGATAGGTGAATTTAGCTTGGGCGAGAAGTAGCACGGGCATGAGCAGGAAGATCGCGTCGATAAACGTTCTCATCTCAGTTTCACCATCTTCTTCGTCGAAGCATGTTCTCCGGCTTTGAACTGACAGATGTACACACCGGGCGGAAGAAGTCTGCCCCGATCGTCGTCGCCCTGCCAACTGATTCGGCTTCGTGACTGAATCGGCAGACGTTTGAATTCCTTGACCAGTCTTCCTGCGGAATCGTAGATCCTGAGTCGGGCGCCGTGCTTGTTGTATGCAGGCAGTTGTATTGCCGTTGTTACATGGAACGGATTCGGGCAGATCTGCATTTGATCTAGTGCGGTCAGCATCTCACCGCCTGGCGTCTCATGAATTCCGAGAAGGTATGCGTTTCCCCAAATGCGCATTGTACTCACAGGTCGGCCACTGACAGAGTCAGTCCAACCAGAGTAGGCCATCATAAACTGGTTGCCGGCCCCGTGTGCCAGAGAGGGGGTGATCTGGTTGCCGAATCTGGAGGACACGACAAAGGAATCGAAAACCACGCCCGAAGTACTGATTCTGGCCCCACAAATATCGTAGAAAAACCCATTGCGCCGGTCCTGCCATATGACCAGATAGCGTGAACCGTCAAACGCAACCGCCGGTGAGGCCTGGCTGTCGGCGGCGGCGGCAATCGCAATCCCTGCTGGGTCAAGGAGGTTACCAGCCTTGTCGATGCGGGCGCCATAGATGTCGGGAAAGGCACTGGTTCGCGAGTCTTGCCAAACCACGAAGTAGTTGACCCCATCAGAGGCAATCGAAGGGGCCTGCTGCCGGCGAGGCGCGCTCGAAATGGGGATTCCCGATGGATCAAGGACGGTCCCGCTTGGTCGGACTCGCGCGCCGTAGATGTCACAGTTGCTTGTGCCACCGTTGCGGGTGTCCTCCCAAGTTACGAGATAGGTGGAATCGTTACACGCAAGCGCCGGGAACATCTGATGCCCCGCAGCGGTTGATATGGGTGTTCCGTTGGGCTCGATAATCACCCCCGACTCAGTTACCCTCGTGCCGGAGATATCCCACGACAACCCACTGCACGCATCTTGCCACACTACAAAGTAGTCCTGTCCATTATAGGCCACCGCGGGGTGCTCTTGGCCGTTAGCATTTATGGAAATCGCGATACCGGACGCATCAAGGACAATCCCGGTCTGACTTATTCGCGTACCGTATATATGGTACCCTGCCGCGTCGCGCCGGTCCTGCCATACGGCCAGGTAGTTGGCTCCGCCGAAGGTTAAACTCGGACAGTCTTGGCTGTCAGGAGCGGTCGAAATTGGAAAGCCAATGCGGTCAAGGACACCGCCGCCTGGGCTGACCCGAGCGCCGTAAATGTCACAACACGGGGATCGGTTTTCAAAACAACGATAGTCGGCCCAGGCAGTGAGGAAGTTCGCGTTGTCAAATGCAACCGCCGGCCTCGCATGGCTATTTGCCGCTATGCTTACTGCAAACCCCGCAGTATCGATGACTACACCGGACTTGCTGATCCGGGCGCCAAAGATATCTTCGTCAACCCGTGAGTCAATCCACACCGTGAGATAGTTTGTCGAATCGGCATCAACTGCCGGCGAAAACTGGTTCGCCGCACCTATTGATATCGGTATGCCTGACGGATCAAGAACCTGTCCAGATCGATTCAAGCGGGCGCCGTAGACGTTGTAATTATGATCCCAAACGACGAAGTGGTTAGAACCATCAAAGACGACGGCCGGCGAACCCTGAGACCCGGCGCCCGTTGAAATCGCTATCCCGGCCGTGTCCAGAACCAGACCGGATGGTGTAACCCTTGAGCCGTATATATCATCCGTGCCAGCGTTCCGTCGGTCCTGCCACACTACGAGGAGATTCGTATCTCCCGGAGCAACGGCTGGGAAGAGCTGACCGCGTGGAGCCATGCACACGCAGATTCCTGCTGTGTCCAGCACGACACCGGATTCGCTAACTCGGGCCGCGTATATGTCGTCATTTGGGCCGGCCCGCGCATCTCCCCAAACGACAACGTAGTTGGTGTCGCGCCACGCAACCGACGGGTACCATTGATTTCCGGGTGCAGACGAAATGCGCACCCCGGCAGGATCGAGAACTATGCCCGATCGAGAGACCCTTGTACCATATATGTCGAAACTAGTCGAGGTACGAATGTCGTGCCATACAACCATCAGCTGTGTGTCACCGCGGGCAACCGCTGGCCGAAACTGGTCGCCGCTCGCATTGGTGATCAAGATGCCGGCGGAATCCAGGACGGCACCGGATCGACTCACCCTCGCACCGTACACGTCGGACCCACCGTTCCGGCGATCTTCCCAGACAACCAAATAGCTCAAACCATCAAACGCAACCGCTGGAAAGTACTGGTGGTTTAAGGCCTTCGATATGACAATCCCGTCGGGAAAGAGGATGGCCCCGTTTGGGGAAACAAGGGTGCCGTAGATGTCAAAATCGCTGCCGCTGCGGTTATCCTGCCATACGACCAGGCGGTTTGCGCCGTCAAAAGCACTCGCTGGATACCACTGGTATCCGGGGATGGGCCGGCCGACTACATTCGTGTCGATCATAAACTCGCCAGCTTTAGAATGCGTTTGATCATAAGAGGCTGTTCCGGCAACTACGTTCGCATCAGAAGGCTGTGCTGGATTCGGGGATTGCAGATCGCCCTGCTGAGCATATAAGAGACTGCCCAAGGTGAACAATATCGAAAAAACGCAGCGATTCTCCACCATTCCAAAGACTTCTCCGCGCATGGCAAATAGATTAAGCATAACGGTGCTTCTGTCAATAGGAGTTTTCTTTCAGTAGGTGCCAAGTGCTCCTAGTTTCGTTCGAGACTTGGGCCTGGGCACTATGCCCCGGACATAACGCGTCGGTGTGATTCAGGTCCCTCTCATATTGCAGTTGCCGGCAGCCGCCATCCCTGTGTTTATCGAGCGCAACGACAACGCCCGTGTCACCTACGCAATCCTCATCCGCCGACTTCGTCTTGACAAGCGATAGCAGCTGGCTACACTTTCGCCAAGCGCCGGAGGCACATTCGGGACCGTCCCGGCAGTTCCCTTCCATGTCTTCGCACGAGGGCCTCAATCTGTTTCGTCCCTCGTCTTATTACCGCTCTCGCTACTTGCTACTCTCTACTTATTATTCCTCGTTACTCTTCCCAGAAGACGGGTTCGACTTGAACGAAATCCAGTAGCCGGGCGTAAGGTTAATGGTGAAGTACAGCGTGTTCCACCGGACCTCGTGATCGCGGCTGATGTTTTCTCCAAAACAGAACCGGCTGTCGGCACTGACCGCTTTGTACCCGAAGCGGAAGCCCGCGACATAGTAGTCGAAGCCGATGCCGAAGTCGAGCATCATCGAATTTTTCAAACCCCAGGGGGATCCCCCGGCGTAGAGAAACATGGCCATGGGTAAGATGTCGCCGCCTTTGCGATGCGAGGTGAACGGGATGCCGTAGATGTAGATCGGAGCGATATGGCCGAGCAACTCCACGCTGTCTTCATCGTCCAGCCCGCGCATCGCCAGGCGGAAACCGCCGGTTTCGATGCCCACCCACTTGTAACTGATCCCGGCATGCAAGAGCTGGCCATCGTATTGGAGCGGTACCGAGAAGCTGATCGAGGCAAGACCGAAGTGCCCGCGCCAGCTCGTCTTATACTCCCCCGCGTGGGCAAGCGGCAGACCTGCAAGAATGAACAGAACCAAACCTGTGAATGTCTTCGGGTTCACACATATCTCCTTGTTTGAGTTCTTGGGGCCGGTGCGGTAAAATGACCCGCCGGCTAATAACCTAAGCGAGAATTCCGATTTGTCAAGTTCTTTAGCATCCCGGCGTGCGGCGCCTCAGCGCCGTCGATTACAGTGATTTACCCCGTTAGAAGGCCCGAATACGACGATCTCACCTATGCATGCCAGCGGCAGAACCCTTTTCCGCTTGCAGTTACGATATACTCCAAAGGCCCGAGGCTTCTAACGGGGTGAACGGCAGATTACAGCGATTAGCCCAGCAAAACATTATTCCATGATTCCATCATTCCACCATTCCGCGGTGTTCTGCCCACTGATTCGCTGGTCGGCTGATGCGCTTTCTTTCCATTCCATCATCGATGGCGCAAAGTGGTAAATGATTTTTCTTGCCACGGGGGGGGGGGGGGTAGGATATAATTGCCAAAGACCAGTGGCAGCGCAAGCCGATTGCGAGGAGTAAGGTGTTCGTCTGAAGAGAGCCGTGATGTGAGCCTACTGCTCATCGCTCATGGCTCATTGCTGATGTCGGAGGTGGCGCATGGCATCATCGCTGAAGGGAATTCTGCAGGAGGAGACGGACGGGAGGGTGTGGAGTCTGACCGCGGATGAAGCGGCCGAGAAGTGTAAGCTGAGCTGCCGGCAGTTTTGCCGGTTGTTCCGGGCCGAAACCGGTGTGTCTTTCCGTGCGTACAAGGATGAGCTGAGGTTGACTGCGATCATGGCGGCGCTAAATCGCTTCAATGGCCGGAAGCTTAAGAACTTCGACCTTCGGTCGTTCAAGTTTTCCACCTATCCCTCGTTATGCCGTTCATTCAAACGCCAGGCGGGCCTCTCGCCGCGGGAATACCTGCGCAACCGCCAAGCGGCCAAACACCTAAATTCCTAAATGCCTAAAGTAAGGAGCAAGGACGGTGCCGAAGGCTGGATCGTGGGAGAGACTTCCCAGTCTCGATACGGTGTTATGAGCGTTACTAACGTTTCAAGCGTTCTCAACGTTACCATCGCAGTAATCGGCTGTCCCATCACTGTAATCTACGGCACTTTGTGCCGACATCACCGGCATCAACGGTGCCCTGCACCGAGTCGTTCTTTGATATCACCGTAATCGTTCTTTTACATCACTGTAATCGATGCCTCTTAGGCAAGGAGGTGGATATGAACTGACATAGCAGCGGCTAGCGATAACTGGTCCGCGGTAACCGGCGGTTTCCAGTGCTGTGACCGGGTGAAGTAGGGCAAGACGTGCTCAGCCTGCACTAGGCCGTCATTCCGTGGTCACCGCGAAATCAAGTGCCGAACTTCCTTCTGCATCGTTTTTCCAAAAAGACCTTGACAGAAGAGCGGAATCATCTAAAATCATGGAGGTACGAGATGAATAGGGTAAGATCGACATTCTGTAGCGTGGTTGCGCTGGTCGTGCTTGGCGGAGGTCTTGGTTTCAGTCAACACGTCTATTGGGCCAAGCGGTACTTCGTTAGCGGCGTGGGAAACATCGACTGGCCGTACGCGATCGCCGTCGACGGCGCAAAGAACATATACGTTACGGGCGGGTCGTGTGGCCAGACCACTTCGATTGATTATGCGACCTTGAAATACGACCAAAATGGGACCTTGTTGTGGGCTCAGCGGTTCAATGATCCGAACGCAAACGGGGCCGACTACGCGTACGATCTTGCGGTCGACGGGAGCGGCAACGTGTATGTCACCGGGAGCTACCTGCACGATATCAGCGGTACCCGAACTTTCGATTATGGTACAGTCAAATACGATGCCGCAGGCACATTCCAGTGGGTCAAGTACTACAACAGCCCTGTGCCATTCAGCCCTGATGAACCGCACGCCATCGGTCTGGATGTCTCCGGCTACGTCTATGTTACCGGTCAGTCGCCGGGCATCGGCACGAGCAACGACTTTCTGACCATCAAGTACGATCCGGCGACGACAAACCAGGGAGAGGTGTGGACCGCCCGCTATGACAATGTCAGTGACCATGATATCGCAGAGGATCTTGCGGTGCGGGGCGCGTTTGTCTATGTTACCGGCTCTTCGGTAGCGTCGGGCACCTACGAGGACTACGCAACAATCAAGTACCGCTGCAGCGACGGCGGAGTAGAACCAAATTGGCCGAAACGGTACGAGGGGCCCGGGCATGACCGGCCGGTTGGTGTGCGCGTTGATGCCAACGACAATGTCTATGTGACCGGGTACTGCATGGCGAGCACCAGTACGGTGGTATACTACACCGACAATACCGAATGGCACGCATCTTGGGATGGTGGGTATGCCTATGATCTCGAAGTCGACGGGGCTGGGAACATCTACATCGCCGGTGGGTCCGCTGTGGGCAACCAGGCGTTTGTCCTGAAATACACACCCCCTAACACGACTCCGGTCTGGGTCAGCACGTATGCGGGACCGGATGGCTTGGGTGGCGAATTTCTGGATCTTGAACTCGACGGTGCCGGGAACATCGTTGTCACCGGCCGTGTAACCCGGAACATCCCCACGGAAAATACGGATATCCCGCTCGTGAAGTATGACGCCGCCGGTAATCTGCTCTGGGAGACTTTCTACAGTGGACCAGAGAACGCTCCGGACAAAGGTGTTGCCCTGGCCGTTGATGGGGACGGCAACGTGGCCGTGACTGGAATGACGCGGACGGCAGCGACGGCTGAGGACTACATTACAGCCAAGTACGCATCGGACATGCTTTCCGATGATGTTGAATGCACGGCTTTCAACTGGGGGCGCCATCTGCTTCGAGAACCCTTGAGCGGTCAGCTTCATCTGGTCTATCACACGAGCAGTGGTCCATGTTATACCAGCTCATACGACGGACTGGCTTGGGAACCGGTTCAGGTTCTGGACTATTCAGGCAAATACCCGAGTGTCGGGATTATCCCCAATATGATGGAGGATTTTGATCCCTGCCTCGTGTATGTTGACCAGGACAATAAGGTCAAGTATCGCTGGTTCAATCGGTCAACGGGTCTCTGGGAAGGTTCGGTACTGAGGAACAACACCGGCGGCTATAACGGACCGCCCTCGGTGGCTACGACCGGGGACGGTTTTGTCTACGTGGTTGTCCCGGTCAGAAACATGCCTAAGCAGGCGCCGGCCTTCAGCATGGTCAAATTCTATTCGTTCTTCTACGACGGATCCGGATTGGATTCATTCGATCTTGACTGGATCGGCAACAATGCAGCCATCTGGGAACCGTGCATAACATATGATGCTAACTACAACCTGCATTGCGTCTGGCGAAAGTCAAACGAGATCATCTACCGGATGCGTGATGCCGTCGGCGGCGGAACATGGACCACTCCTTTCAATGTATCGGCACACGCGCGTCCCGACTTCACGCCGTTTGTGGAGACCTACGCCGACTGGCTCTCCGTGGTCTGGTGCAAGGAACAAACGTCAGGTCAGCAGAACTCGCGGGAGATCTTCAGGAGAAGGAGAAATCTGGCATTGGGTCAGTGGCCGCAGCTTCCATCTAACTACAGCGCGTCTCCCGGTCTGCCTTCTGAGTCGCCGGTCAACGCTGGTGAAGACGTCTCGGTCTGGTGTGAGAATGAACTGACCGGTAACGACTTTGACATTAAGTACCGCAGCGACACTTATGGTTTTGGCTGGGTCACGCGCCTGCAACCCAAGGAATACTACTGTCACGGCCAGTTGCAGCGGGACTGGACACCTTGGTTTCTCTACACGGTGCTGACCGAGGGCAACTCTGTCCCTTATCGGGTCAAGACCTATCGAAATCAGTTCGGAAGCTTCTCGCCTTCGTCTTACTATGCGGTTGAAACCGGCGATTCTCTACAATCACCCTTCTGCTTGAAGCGTAACGGAGCTATCCGATATGGTAGCCATAAGGTCGACTATGGGGTCAGCGAGATCAGCTACAAGCTGGATTTCCTGGATCCGGTCTATCCGGCCCACATCCTCAAGGGAACGCTTTACTTCGAAGGTTCCGGTCAGAAGGCACACCGGATACTAATCAACAATGTCGAGAGACTATCGGTCAAGGTCAATGCCGGTCAGCCTTACACTTTCGAGATATCGATTCCGCGCGAAATGTACAGAGCAAATCACCGGGTTACGTTGACCCTGAAGAATCCAGCCGAAACCGGTGTCTATCTTGCGGGACTGGAGGTCACTCGGTCGGTTGAAGGCAAGACCGCCGGTGGCGGAAGTGGCGTGCAATCAGCGGAAACAAAGGCGCTGGATCAGACGACCTACCTGCGGGTTCAGCCGAATCCGGCGAAGAGCAATATCGTCATCTCCTATTCGATTCCAAGCACGGGCTCACTCTCGCTCAGGATCTTTGATGCGACGGGCCGTTTGATCAGACAGTTCAGGGGCTTGGCCGATCACCGATCAAGCATCGTCTGGGACGGCTGTGATCAATCAGGCGCTCAAGTTGCGCAAGGCATCTACTTCATCGAAATGGGATCAGACAAGGATGTAAGAACCGAGAAAGTGGTGATAACAAGATAAGGAGGATTGTGGGGCGAGAGGGCAGTATTCTCTCGCCCCACTTTCAGATGAAGAAGTGTCTGCTGGTTCTCTGCATGTGTACCGTGGCCAACGCGGTTGGTTTCCGCGTGGCTGCTGTGATCCCCTATGGCGAGGAGGGGTTCCGTTTCGTCCCCTGCTTTGACAGTGACCGCGATGGCGCACTTAACTTGATTTTTGAGACGGTTTCCTCAGGGGTTGCTCAAGTACACTTCTGGGAATACTGTACCCATGACCGATTTGTTCTTGATGATTCAATCGTTACGCAGGGTGGTGTGCAGACTGTTGGCTTCCTTGATGGTGATTCTTTGGTTGACATGCTACATTCCACCTGGGACACGCTGCGGGTCTACGAATCGCCGGCCATCAATTCCCATCCGAAACAGGTTGTCTGGCGCTGGGGGGAACTAATGGACTGCCGACCCGCCAAGATCTGCGATCTTGACCGAGATGGCAGAAGGGAGATTCTGGCCATATTCGGGAGGTCGACCTTGGTCTTTGAGACCACCGGGGACAACCAGTACACGCAGGTCTGGCTCGACACGAGTCTGCTCGGGGACTATGGTCTCACCGTTGGCGACTTCGACCTTGACGGAAGAACTGACATCGTGACCGCCCAGGGTGAGTTTGGCCAGGTCTTTCCTAACGTCCATATTTTTGAGTGTTTTGGGGACAACGACTATCGCGAGGTCTTCATGGATTCATTGCCAACACCGAACAACGGCCTCGACCTTTTTTCCGGCAACGACATGGACGGCAACGGCAAGCCGGAGTTCCTTATCAACTCTTCCGGTGGTGGGGGCGGGACCTGGATCATGGTGCTGTGGCTGTATGAAATGACCGGCGACAATCAATATGACTATTTCTGCGTTGATTCAATCGGGCCGATTCCCGGCCGGACTGAAACGTATACCAGCCTCTGTGCTGATATTGATTCTGACGGCAAGGAAGAGATCATCTGGTCGGTCAGAAACAACTGGTTGGTCTACAAGGCGGTGGGAGTGCATCAGTATCAAAGGGTCTTTGTCGCTTATCCTCTGCCTGGTGGGAGTGGGGTTGACTGCACGGTATTAAGCTCGGCTGATTTCAACGGTAACGGCTACCCTGAGGTTGTTGAATCGGCCTTCCGTAATGCCATCCCGCCTGAGCATTGGACCAAGGTCTGGGAAATCGAAGGTGTTCGCCTCCATCGTCCCAACGGGGGCGAGATCTTAACCCCCGGTTCTCAATTCCCCATCACCTGGGAGAAGTTCAGTCCGCCCGGGGCGGATTCGTTCTCTTTATTCGTTTCTTTTGATAACGCTCTAACGTTCGAAACGATCACAACGGGCTTAACGGCTAGCGACACCATGTATTTATGGAGTATACCGGATACGCTGGCCGACAGCGTCAAGCTCATGATCTGGGCCTACGGACCGCCAAGGCCGGGGCAGGATTTCCCGCGGGGCACGGCGTGGGACTTCAGCGACTCTTCGTTTGCCATACGACAGACGGAAGTCCGTGAAGTGCTGAGCAATGAGCAACGAGCGATGAGTTTAAAGATACTGCAGAATCCGACGACGGCGAAGCAGGGAATTCGGCTATTGGCCACAAGCTATTCGCCACAAGCCAGACTGCAGATCTACGACGTCGCCGGTAAACTGGTCCGGTCTTTTTTGCTTAGCCCTATGCCCTCTGCCCTTTGCTCGATTGCCCTTCACCTGAACCCCGGCATCTACTTCATAACCTTGCAATGTGAAGGCAAGACGGTTACCAGAAAGCTGGTTGTCGTCGAATAACCTGCGGTGATATCTGCCATTTCATATTTGGTCAATTGACCAAATACGAGCATACACACACTTCATGCCCAACTTAGTCACTTCGCCAATTGGCTAATTCCCTAAGTGCGTCGGGGTCAGGCCCCTTTTCTTCCGCCGTCCCTTCCGCATCAGCCGATTCCGTCTCTTGGAGACCCATTCTGCGACTCGGTCGCCCATTCCGTCTCTTAGAGACACATTCCCATTTCCCTTTCCTGATCCTCTGACCGCTGATATCCTTCCCGCTGATCAACTGATCTGCGGATGCGCTTTCTTTCCATTCCATCATCGATGGCGCAAAGTGGTAAATAGTTTTTCTTGCCACGGGGGGGGGGGGGGTAGGATATAATTGCCAAAGACCAGTGGCAGCGCAAGCCGATTGCGAGGAGTAAGGTGTTCGTCTGAAGAGAGCCGTGATGTGAGCCTACTGCTCATGGCTCATTGCTGATGTCGGAGGTGGTTGATGCAATCGTCATTGGTGGGGATTCTGCGTAAGAAGACCGACGGGCGGAGGGTGTGGAGTCTGACCGCGGATGAAGTGGCCGAGAAGTGTAAGCTGAGCCGCCGGCAGTTCTGCCGATCATTCCGAGCCGAGACCGGCTTATCATTCCGTGAGTACACGGACGAACTGCGGCTCGCGGCAATCAAATCCGCGCTCAATTCCTTCAATGGCCGGAAGCTGAAGAACTTCGACCTTCGGTCGTTCAAGTTTGCCACCTATCCCTCGTTTTCCCGCTCGTTCAAACGCCAGGCGGGCCTGACGCCGAGTGAATATCTCCGAAGACGGGTAACTAAACACGCGGACTATCGGGGGAGGGAATGATGGAGTGGTGGCATCATTGCGCCCTTGGCGCCAACGTTCTAGGCATGCAACCAAACGAACCAAACAAACTAGATGAACTTAAGAAACTAAATGAAGGAGGTGGAAAATGAGATAGTGCATGTGGGAATCAAATGTCAAAGGGCGGAGAGTGAAGCGGTGAAAGGTGAAGATGACGGGTCTTACTCGTATCAGTCTTTTCACTTGGTTGTGGTTGTTCGTAACAAGATAAGGAGGAAGCAATGAGATCCATCGAGAAGACAACAATGGTTCTATTGGCGATGGTCGTTGTCGTCAGTATCGCGGAGGGTGTTTGGGCCCCGGAAACACGATTTCCCAATTCCTACCAAACCTCGCCGCCGAACGCAT
>CAYGYG010000033.1:0-28852 GCA_964354155.1 uncultured bacterium
TCCGGCTTCGGCTGAGGGCGCTCCTCCTTGCCCTCAAGACTAGTCGCCTCACCCAATCAAACAATCGAATAAGTTGCGGTAAGGCGGGACTTCTGTTATTCCGCAACGTTTTCGCAACGAATTGAGGTATGATGTAAGGAGGAAAACATGACAGTTGGTATACTGCTTGCGTTGCTGGCGATCCATAATTCTCACGAAGTGACGAATATTGGACGGTCCTCATTCAGGGTCCATCCAGCCGGTTTCTATGTTGATAGCTTGCCGCCGGAGTTCTTCCGCAAGGGCGCAGGTAACCAATCATCGATGTCATTAGAAGAGAATCCCGTCAACGACGACAATCTACCATATTCTTTAGTAAGGCAGTTCCAGCCCTCACTTACTGTCGACGGGAACGGGAATTACATCATCGCTTGGTGTGATAGACGATGCGGCATCGACGACAACGAAACCTACGTCCGAGCTTTCGATTATCTTGGCGCACCGCTGCGCCCTGATTACTGTCCGAACTCAGATGAGGGTTATCGTTACCACGTCTGCCCCAATACTGCTGCTGATGCGCAGGGAAATCATGTGGTACTATGGTCAGAATACGCAAGCGACGCGGGAACAAACGCAATCGCCAGGCTGCTTGACCCAAACGGCAATCCACTCGGTGCGCCTTTCAGAGTGAATGATGCTGAGGGCACCGTTGACTACCACCAAGACCGAATCTCAGTGGACAGGAACGCTAGGGGCGAATTCGCGGTCGCGTGGGAAGAGCTCAACGGCGACAACATATATCTGCAGATTTACGACGAAAATGCGCAGCCGATCGGTGGGAACATCAAGGTCAATACTACTAACGACAATACTGGTTTTCCATCGGTGTGCATTGACGAAAACCGAAACAGTGTGGTCGTGTGGAACTATCGCCTGTGGCCCCTTCCTTCGATTCTCTATGGGCAGCGGTTCGACGCTGACGGCAGCCCTATTGGCGTCAACTTCGTCATCGATAATATCAATGAGCACGCACATTTTGGTTCGGTCGACTGCCGGCCCGACGGCCATTTCTCCATCGTCTGGTACGCCGCAACAGGCAACGACTTCGCGGACATATGGTGCAAGATGTACGATGCAAACGGTGTAGAGATACGGACGTTTTTGGTCAACGACGTCAACCAATCTGTAGATAGCTGGCCGGACATCTCGGTTGACGCCGCGGGCAATTTTGTTATCGTATGGTACTACACGGATGAATCAACCGCCAATCACTACGTTCATCTACAGAGATATGATAATCAAGGTCTGCGCATCGGTGGTAACGTCTGCGCAAACGAAGTCCCGCTTGGCTTCTACGGTAACCGATGGCCCACGGTCGCCCTCGGCGACGGCGGATATTTCATGGTGGCATGGGAAGACTACCGGCTGTACATGCATGCCAACTATGGAGACCTGTACGGGCAGATCTATCGGCTGAACCCGCCCCAGGCGATCGGCGTGAACGTCAAACTGAACAGCGATATCAACACCGTCTATCAGAGATGCTCTCCAACCATGGTGCCAAATGTGATCAGTTATCCGGGCAGGGGGTTTCTAGCCGCGTGGACTGATGACCGGGATCGCGTGAGCGCAGGAAATCCCCAGGTCTATCTGCAGAAACATGATAACACGGGCACGCCGGTAGGTCCCAATGTCAAAGTCCAGCCGCCGGAACCGAACGAATGGATGTCGGCGCCTTGTGGCGCAATGAGTGCCAGCGGAGCTTCGGTGATTGCCTACGAAACACACGTGTATCAGAACTCTATGATTTGCCAACGGATTTACGCTCAACGCTACAGTCCTGACGGTACCCCTGTCGGCTCATCAATTCTAGTTGATTGGGAGACATCAGGGAGTGGTTTCTCCGGTGAGCGACCTGCGGTGGCCATGATGCCCACCGGAGAGTTTGTGGTTGCCTGGATCAATCGGGATAGTTGGGAGCAAACCAGAACTTACATTCAGCGCTTCGACGCAGGCGGGAGTTACATTGGCGGGAACACATGCGTCTCTAACTCCTGCGCACCGGTTTCGATCGACCCGTGTATCACGGTAGACAAATATGGGGATTTCACAGTCGCCTACATGGGTAAGCTACTCAGCCAGCCTCCTGCAGATAACAATTACCAGATCATCGGCGTCCGCGGCGACGTCTCCGGCAACATAGGTCAGGAATTCAGGATCAACGACGATGCCAGTCCGCCGCCGCCGCCGCACAACGAAAGGCTGTTCCTGCATCAAAAACCATCAATTGTCTGCCTGGACGACGGTTCGAGCTGGGTGGTCTGGATCGACGACCGCGATCGCGACTACTATTACGACATCTACGCGCAGAAGTTCGATGAGAATGGGAACAAGCAGGGCGTAAATTTCCAGCTCACTGAAGATCTTCCCGGCGTCCATTTTGTCGCGCCCTTCATCGCAGCCACACCAGTTGGAGAATATCTGGTTGCGTGGGCAAGCAACCAGGACCCGGATTGGGACGCATATATCAGCCGTTTCAAAAAGGATGGATCCGTCGTAACACCCGAAACAAGGATCAATACAACCGACGAACCGTTCAACTGCCACCAGTCTCTCCCGCGCGTGGCTTCGAACGGCGATCTCACATTCCTCATCTGGGAAGATAACCGCAGATTGATGGAATATGACATCTATGGAGGTTTTATTGATGAGAACTTCTTCCGCTTGGCCTGCGACAAACATGGCACCGCTTTCAATGAGCAGCCGCATCTCGCAAGAATGCCTAACACTGAAAATCTGTTGGTGGTCTATCAATCCGCCAATAAGGTCTATTTCTCGGAATCATACGACGGCGGAGTAACCTGGGAATTGCCCCAGATGATCGGCAACGGCATCTATCCTGCAATCGGCGTGACGGGCTTCGGTTCACCCTGCGTCACCTATCTGTCGCCGGATGGCCAAGACCTCATCTACCGGTACCGGGACCCGATGATGATGGGATGGTTAGGATTTACGATCTTCGACGGCAACTTTGCACTTCGCCCGGAACAGGCTTCCATGTTTATCCACACTACTGCCGGCGATTCGGTGCGCTTGGCGTTCAGAGTAATCGACCTTAACAACGAATACTCCTCCATCTACTACGCGGATTTCCCGTGGTATGAGACGAATGCAGTAAGCCATAGCCAGATCATCGACGGGCAGCCGCCCGACTACCTTGACCGCCGGTCGCCGTCGATCAGTGCCGATATGTTCGACCAACTCCACGTCGCGTGGCAGAAGGCGGACCCGATGACCGGATTGGGTGAAACCTATTACCGATATCGAAATGTTCTCGGCACTTGGTCGCTCGACTACAATGTCAAACCAAGCCCAGAACCTTCGGTCTACCCTCACTGCGAAGGTTACGGCGATTCGGTATTCATCCACTGGTCGGAGGAACTCTCGACGCAGAATCTCGATGTGTGGCGGGCAGCACGCCACGTACTCGAATTCCCCGTAACGTGGAATTATGTCCCCATCGCACCTTCGCCCGATTCTTCCGTCTTTCCGGTCTGTGCGGTCGGTGAATACTCAATCTGGTCCGAAAAGACCAACAACTCCAACTTCGAAATCTACTACTGGAACCGAACCACGAACCAAATCAACAATCTGAGTGAAACACCCAACCGCTCCTGGTTCGGCCATTCAAACTACTATCAAAACATCATGGGAGACCCTACACTCTACACCTGCTGGACTGAAAGTCTATATGCCGACGCTTATGAAGTTAAGTTCAGAGCGACTGGCGGCTTTGACTACGGTAATGAGCGCTATGTCTGCTTCTACAGCATATCGGTCGGTGATTCAGCGCCTTCTCGCTACACAACCAGAAGACAAGGCCGGATCCACTGGCCTAACCGCGGGGTCTGGGCCGACTACGACTCAACCGCGCTGATCTACAAGCTTCTCTGTCCGAATCCGAAGTTCCTCTACAAGGTGGTTGTCGTCCCTTATCAAGAGAAAGGCACACTGTGGTCGGCACGCTTAACGGCTGACAACCTTCCGATTCGGACGGTCAGTTTCAGCTCCGGCACCTGGGATACTTTCCAGTTCTGGCTACCCGAGACCACCTACAAGACGGACAAGACGGTGAACCTGAGGATCGAGAAGGCTTCCGGCGAGTACGTGCCCATTGCCTATCTTCGCGTCTACCAGTTTGAGAAGAAGAAGGCAGCGAAGGGCGAAGGTGGTTATGTCCAGGGCGGTACGCAATCGGCTGAAACCCAGGCCGTTCAGCTGAGGACCGAGCTCAAGGGGATAGCTCCGAATCCCCTTGCCAAACCGGCTCGTATCAACTATACTCTGGCGACGCCAAGCCGGGTGTCCCTGAGGATCTATGACCCGACCGGCCGCATGGTTCGGAATCTTGTCGAGAGAACCATGCCCCCGGGCGCCCACGCCTGTGTCTGGCAAGGCTCTGATGATCGAGGCCGACGTCTCCCGAACGGCATCTACTTCGTCCGAATGGCGACGTCTGATTACAAGGCAACTGAGAAGGTAATCTTGCTGCAGCAATAGCAGATGTGACGGGAAGGGAGCGCCGTGCTCCCTTCCCGTCAAGAATAGGATTATGAGCGCAAAATCTGTCATTATCGCTTGCATACTTGCGGGGTTTGTAACGTCTGCGACGGCATACAGTTTCCGGCAGAAAGTCTACATCCCGCGGGGGATGTTCTGGACCACGGGCCAGCTCAGGGGAGGCGATGCTGACCATGACGGGCAAAACGAAGCGGTATTTACTGTTGCCCGACCAGAAACCTTCTGTTTGAAAGCCCATATTTGGGAAACCCGAAGCCCCAATAGATACACCTTGGCCGCCATTCTTGGCGACACCGGCTTCACCAATCACGAAGTCGGGCAATTTGACGGCGATTCTCTTACCGATATCATTGGTCTCAATTATGATAACCGGATACCCTGGGAATATCCTCTTGCCATGTATGAATCTCCCGACTGTCTCAGCCATCCAACTCAGCTCTCCTGGCAGTGGGTAATCCCGGTGCGGGCGACACCTTCTGATTTTCACATTTGTGACTTAGATAATGATCACAAGAAGGAGATTTTCTTTTCCTCTTGGGGTGAGCAGATTATCTACATTTTGGAGAACTGCGGCAACAATCGCTTTTCACTCGTCTGGTGTGATACGGTACTAAGCAATGCCTTTGCCCATGCTTTTGGCGATTTTGATCGTGATGGCCGTAATGAATTCATTACCACGGGCATAATCTACCATCGGGAGAATATTCAGGCATTTGAATGCACTGGGGACAATCAGTATCAAAGGACTTGGTTCGACACGCTGCCGACCGCCAATAACAAGGATAACATCGCAACAGACGACCTCGATCAAGATGGTCAACCAGAGTTCGTCGTGGGGAGTTTCTGGTTGGCACAACCAGGCCCATGGACCGGCTACCTTCGGATTTATGAGGCCACCAGTGACAACACTTATGATGTCAGTTACCGCGACACTCTGCCTGACATACGGACTTATCCCGACTGGTACACCTCAAGCGGCAGTGGCGACGTTGACGCCGACGGGGTCGACGAACTGGTCTGGGCCGTGGCCAACAACTGGATGGTTTACAAGGCCTACGGGAACAACCAATTCAACCGAATCTACACCGGCTACCCATGGCCCCAGGGTAACTTGCACAACGCCACCAACATCCTGGTCTATGACTTGAACAAGAACGGCTATTGCGAGATCGTCGAATCCGGCGGTAATGAGACTCATATCTTCGAGATCGAGGGCGCCCGTGTTCTCAAACCCGACAGCGGCCAGGTCTGGCCGGGCGGTTCCCAGCAGTGGATTCGGTGGCGGAAGTTTGACCCGCCCGGTGCGGATTCTTTCACCCTCTTCGTTTCCTTTAACAACGGTCGCGATTACTCCATTATTGCAGCACTCCAACACTCCACCGATTCAAGTTATCTCTGGTCTGTCCCCAACCTAAGCTCCGACTCCTGTAAGATCATGATCTGGTCCTATGGCCCGCCCCGCTCCGGTCAGAACACGCCCCGGGGCATTGCCTGGGATTTCTCGGGGAGGTTTTCAATCCAGCAGACCGCCATCGAGGAAGTCCTGAGCGATGAGCAACGAGCGATGAGTCTACGGATACTCCAGAACCCGACGACAACGAGGCAGGGGATTAGGTGTCACGTGTCTGGCGTTGGCAGCAAAGAAGCAAGGCTGCGTATCTACGACGTTGCCGGCCAGTTGGTTCAGTCCGTTGCCCTCAGCTCTCTGCCCTCTGCTCTCTGCTCAATCGCCCTTCACCCCGGCGTCTATTTTGTGCGACTGGAAGCTTGGTCAACGGCCGGGACAGACCACAAACGGCGGGTCAGTCCCGTGGTCACGAACAAGGTCGTGGTGGTTGAATAATGCGAATACGAGATTCTTCGCGGAGCTCAGAATGACACACACGCTCTGTCATCCTGAGTCCACCACGCCGTATGGCGGACGAAGGATCTCGCAGACCCTTCGCCTCCGTCTCAGGGTGACGGGGAAAGAAAGTCTCAGGGTGACAGAAGAAGGAAGGCTCAGGATGAGACAAGCAGAATCGTTCAAGGTGACGCAGCTGCCCTGTTCTGTCATTCTGAGTCCACCGCTCCCCTTCTGTCATTCTGAGTCCCGTAAGGGGCGAAGAATCTCAGAGACCCAGCTGCCTTATCCTGTCATGCTGAGTGGCACGAAGCATCTCACGGAGTGTTCATGAATTCCTTTTTCGTCTACATCATGACCAATCGGTCCAGGACGCTGTACATCGGTGTGACTTCAAACTTGGTCAAGCGGGTCCACGAACACAAGAGCAAGCTCGTTCCGGGATTCACGAAGAGCTACAATATGACGCGACTTGTCCACTACGAAGAAACACGGGATGCAATGGTGGCGATCCGACGTGAGAAACAATTGAAAGGTTGGCTGCGTCGTAAAAAGATTGCGCTGATTGAGTCGGCCAATCCTGCATGGCAAGATTTAAGTGCCGGATGGTTCGACGATTCAGATTCTTCGGTCGTCCCACCGGCCGCCCTCAGAATGACAGACTACGGTGTCATTATGAGTCACAATCAGCGTCGCGATGGAGAATCTCGCTTGCACGGAGGTGAGCAATGGGTAGGAAACTGATGTTCTGGGTCGGCTTGGTATCGATGCAGTTGAGCCCAGCTCAAGACGCACGGATCTTTGATGTGATCGACCGCGTGGCCAACGCCGATCTCTCGGAGAAAACAAGCATCAAAGACCACCGCGGCTTGACTCACATCATTTTTGTCCAGGACTGTGACATATTCTACTGTACCTTGAAGTCTGATACCGTGAACCTTTCTTGCACCGACACGAGATCATCAAACCCATTACCGATCCTTGCCGATGATACGCTTTCGCTGTTTTGGAGAGAAGAGATCGGCAGTCGTGCGGTTGTTTATTATCGGAGGCACCTCATCCTGGCGCCGATAGGGCTGTGGACAGGGCCAATGTGTCTGTTTGCCAAGGTCAAGGAACACCCCTCACCCTTCCCTCTCCCGCAAGGGGCGAGGGAAAAATGCAGCCAGGACCCGAAATGATAGGCTGCCATGTCATTCTGAGGCCACGCCGTCTGGCGGACGAGAGATCACCCACGCTGCTCATCCTGAGTCCCGTCCGGGACGAAGGATCTCTCAGACCCTTCGCCTGCGCTCAGGGTGACACATCAAGCGCCATCTGTCATTCTGAGGAGCAACGCGACGAAGGATCTCAGAGACCCTCCGCTATCAGCTCAGGGTGACAAGAGAAGAGAAGGATTGGCTCAGGGTGACGAGGCAACGATGATAGCGCCCGCCTGTCTCAAGATTCTTCGGTCGCCACGCTCCCTCAGAATGACAACGTTAAAGGAGCAGTTATGATATTGCTCTTTCTCATTCTTCTCCAATGGGGGCCGGACTTCCGGCTCACCGACCGGTCCGCGATCGACAGGACCTCACGGAATGCCTGCAAGAATATCGTCGCCGACCGGCAGGGCAACATCCACGTGGTCTGGGAAGCGGCCGTACCGAGATGGCGGCTTTACTATCGCAAGTTTGATGGCACGATCTGGTTACCCGAGACCTTACTCGTGACCGGCGTTGAAGTCATCAGATCCCAATTCCCGACGATCTGGCCTGACACCGGCGGCAATCTGCATCTAACCTTTGAGGACGTAAGGACCATAGGCAGTTGGCAGTGCGTAAGGATATTCTACAAGAAATACGAACGTTCGGGCTGGCGTCCCGATACCGCCCTGACCGACTCGTGGGACTTCTTGAGGCCGTCCCTGGCTGTAGACACCTCGAACCAACTGCACCTTGCCATGATGCAGTTTGGCTACCCGGGAAAGATCCTGTACAAAAGGTACAATGGAACCTTCTGGGAAAAGGAGACGACCCTGGCCCGGATCAAGAGCAGTAGCGGGCAGGAGTTTACCCGCCCGGTGATCCAGACCGGCCCTGGCGGGCGTCTGCATATCGTCTGGGCCGACGATACCACCGGCAACTTTGAGTTGTATTATAAGCGATATAACGGCAGTTTCTGGGAACCGGAGACGATGCTCACCAACTGCTTCGAATCCTCGGTCTATCCGACCGTGGCGGTCGATTCCCGGAGCCGGATCCATCTGGTCTGGCAGGACTTCCGGTACGGAACCTGGGATCTCTTCTACAAGAGGTTCAACGGAATCTCCTGGGAACCGGAAACCTTGCTGGTCAGCGTCGACTATATCAAGGAACACCCGTACCTTGCGGTTGACAAGCAGGATCGCCTGCACCTGGTCTGGGCAGACTACCGTCACGGGACGAGTGAAATCTACTACAAGCTCTATGACGGTACGGCCTGGGGTCCGGACACCAGGGTAACCAATGCCCCGGGCCACTCCTATGAGCCGTTTGTCTGCACCGACGACTCCAGTATTCCCCATATCCTCTGGACCGATGTCCGGGACGGCAACGAGGAGATCTACTACAAACGGGGTGCAACCACTGATGTAGAAGAGCCGATTGCCGTCAAGTGTCTTCATCGATCGAAGTTGTCCCTATCACCGAATCCGGCGGCGGACTTCGTGAGAATTGCATTCGATAATCTGACAGATACCGAGTCGCGGGTGGCGATCTACAATATCAATGGCCGCAAGGTGCTCGATGAAGTCGTCATCCTCGGTTGCCGCCGGTCGGCCACGGTCAATCTGAGACACCTGCCGGCGGGTGTCTACTTCTTGTCCGCAGGCGTCGGAGATTATCACCTCACCAAGAAACTTATCATCCGAAGATGACACACCCTTAAGGGTGCAACGTCCCTTTGTCCCTTGACGCCCCCCTGAAATCCGGTATAATCGGACCCAATGCTGCTCCAGCAGATAGTCAACGGCCTGACCGTAGGCAGTGTTTATGCCCTTATCGCGCTCGGCTACACTCTGGTTTACGGCATCATGGAGCTCATCAATTTCGCCCACGGCGAGATCTATATGATCGGCGCCTACCTGGCGATCGTATTCCTGGCCAGCTTCAAGCTGCCCCTCCCCGTTCTCATCGTCTTCCCTCTGGTTTTCCTGTTCGCGATTGTCTATGCCGCAACCTATGGCTTCACGATGGAACGGGTGGCCTACCGGCCAATCCGCAACGCACCACGCTTGTCGGCACTGATCACGGCTTTGGGGATGTCGATTTTTCTGCAGAATTTCGTGATGATTACCCAGGGGGCCCAGGACAAGGTCTTCCCCCCCGCCTTTGTCAGCAGTCTCAACCGGCAGCTCAATTCGATATCGACCGCCGTGATTCCGAGTTCAAGTCTGACCGGCGAAGGCTTCCGCCTGGGCAGCTGCCATATCACTTACATCCAGATCATCATTGTGCTTACCAGCTTCGCGTTGATGGTCGCGTTAAGCCTTTTCGTCGGCAAGACCAGGACCGGCAAAGCAATGCGGGCGACGGCTCAGAACCGGGCCATCGCCATGCTCTTGGGAATCGATGTCAACAACATCATCGCGATTACGTTTATCCTTGGCTCTTGCCTTGGCGCCGCAGCCGGTGTCATGATCGCATTCTACTACGGACGGGTCCACTACTTCATCGGCTACATTGCCGGTGTCAAGGCGTTCACCGCCGCAGTGCTGGGAGGCATCGGCAACATCGGCGGGGCGATGGTCGGCGGCCTGATTCTCGGCCTGGTTGAGAGCCTGGCCGCGGGCTATCTGTCAAGCGAATACAAGGATGCCTACGCTTTCGTAATTCTTGTTCTGGTTCTTATTCTGCGGCCCCAGGGCATCCTGGGTGAGCGCGTACCGGAGAAGTACTGATGGATAGAATCAGACCGGCCTTCTTCTGGGCGGTGTGGTTTGGGGTGGTCGTCCTGCCATTCATCGGTCCGGCCAAGGCGGCGATCGTTACGGTCATCATCTTCCTTCTGTCATTTTTCCGGTTGCTGCCCCGGCTGAAACCCCCCGGCCTTCTCAAGCTGAACCGCCTCGCCTCGATTGACCGCCGCATTCTGTACGGCCTAATTCTTCTGCTGACCGCAGTCCTGCCCTTGGTCATCAACCGCTACATCCTGGATGTCTTGACGATCTGCGGCATCTACGCCTTCCTCTCGATCGGCCTCAATATCGTCGTCGGCCTCACCGGGCTTCTGGTGCTCGGGTATGTCGCTTTCTATGCGATCGGCGCCTACACCTACGCTCTCCTTTCGGTTCACTACCATATCCCATTCTTCTTTTGCCTGCCGATTTGTGCCCTAACCTCCATGGTCTTCGGGTTCCTGCTAGGTCTGCCGGTGCTCCGGCTGCGCGGCGACTACCTGGCTATTGTCACGCTCGGCTTCGGCGAGATAACCCGGATCGTCATCAACAACTGGGACGAACTGACCCGTGGGCCCAATGGCATCATGCACATCGCACGTCCCCAGATTTTCGGCTTTGTCTTTCGGGAACCGATCTATTATTACTACCTTATCGTCATCTTTCTGATTGCGGCGGTCTTCGTCTTTCGCCGGCTGGATCGATCGAGAATTGGCCGGGCGTGGGTTGCGATCCGCGAGGACGACTTGGCCGCGGCCGCGACGGGCATCAACGTGACCATGTACAAGCTTTTGGCCTTCGGTATCAGCGCCTCGGTCGCGGGCGTGGCCGGCGCTTTCTTCGCAACCAAGATGACCCATGTGTCGCCGGAAAGCTTCACGTTTCTTGAATCGGTCATCATCCTGTGCATGGTGATCGTCGGCGGCATGGGCAGTATCTCCGGGGCAATTGTCGGCGCGGTGATCCTGATTCTCCTGCCCGAGGCTTTGCGCGGCTTCCAGAACTACCGAATGCTGCTCTTCGGTGTCGGGATGATCGCCCTGATGCGTTTCCTGCCGCGGGGCATACTGCCGGTCAAACGGGGCACGCCGGGAGCCCAGGAACAGTGCGAGAAGCCATGAACCTACTGGAAACCAACCAAGTCAGCAAGTCCTTCGGCGGCGTCAGGGCTCTGGACCGGGTTGACTTCCGTGTTACCCAGGGTGAGATCGTCGGGCTGATCGGTCCGAACGGCGCTGGCAAGACCACCTTTTTCAACTGTATTACCGGCCTCTACCCGCCGACCTCGGGCAGTATCATCTTCCGGGGCCGACCCATCAACGGCCGCCGCCCGGACGAGATTGTCAATCTCGGCATTGCCCGTACTTTCCAGAATATCAGGCTGTTCTATGAAATGACTGTGCTGGAAAACGTTCTGGTCGGATTCCATAACAAAACCAAGTGCGGCGTAGCCGGGGCGATCTTCCGTCCCCGGTGGGTCAAAGAAGAGGAGAAGCGCATCCGCGAGCAAGCGCTCAAGTACTTAGACTTCGTCGGCCTGGCCCAGCACGAGAATAGCGTAGCCAAGAATCTTGCCTACGGACTGCAGCGCCGCCTGGAGATCGCCCGCGCCCTGGCCACCAGTCCGGCCCTCCTCTTCCTTGACGAACCGGCCGCCGGGATGAATCCGGTTGAGGTCGTCGACCTCATGAATCTGATCAAGCGCATCAACAAGTCCGGCGTCACGGTATTGCTCATTGAACATCACATGCGCGTCGTAATGGGAGTATGCCGGCAGATTTCGGTGCTCGACTATGGCATCAAGATCGCCGATGGTACCCCCGGGGAAGTCAGCAGCAATCCCGCTGTGATCGAAGCGTACCTGGGGAAGCGCAATGCTTAAACTGACCAACGTGTTTTCCGGCTACGGCCCGAGGCCGGTACTCAAAGACGTCTCGCTTGAAATCAACGAAGGAGAGATCGTAACGCTTCTTGGCGGCAACGGGGCCGGTAAAACCACCACCCTGATGACGATTTGCAACATCGTCCGGTGCGTCAGCGGAACCATCAGATTCAATGACAAGCCGATCAACAAAATGCCGACCCGTGACCTCGTGATGATGGGCATAACCCAGGTCCCGGAAGGGCGCCACATTTTTCCCCGGCTCACGGTAATGGAAAACCTCGAGATGGGTGCTTTTCTGCGTCGGAACAAGACTGAGAATCAGCGTGAGTTGGACTGGATTTTCGGCCTCTTCCCCATCCTCAAGGCGCGCCGGAGCCAAAAGGGCGGAACCCTGTCCGGAGGGGAACAACAGATGCTGGCCATCGGCCGCGGCCTCATGGCGAAACCCAGACTCCTGCTGCTCGATGAGCCGTCTTTAGGATTGGCACCAAAATTCGTCGACTTGATCTTCGAAATCGTTCAGAAGATAAACCAGGAAGGGGTGACCATCCTGCTGGTGGAACAGAACGCCCGGATGGCCCTATCCATCGCCCACCGCGGCTACGTTCTTGAGACCGGCCGCATCGTGCTCCAGGATGCGGCGTCCAATCTGATGGAGAACGCGGTAGTCAAGGAAGCCTATCTTGGCGCCTGAAGCATCCTTGCTTCGGTAAATCCGAAAAAATTCGAAACAAGCCCGAATTATTCAAATTCTAAACTGTCTTGGGGAATTGGTTTTTGAGATTTGGTGCGCGATTCCTCGTACAGCGTACCATTTAGGGTGCGACTACAAGGGAACGGACACCCGCCGTGTCAAACACCTTCCAGTTCTTCCTCTTTGAGGATCTCCATGAACACCTCGACGAGTGCCGGGTCTAACTTGGTGCCAGCATTTTCTTTCATCAGGCCGACGGCATGGCTCCTCGAGAAGGCCGGACGATACGGCCGGTCGGACGTTAAAGCTTCGTAGGTATCGGCAACGGCGATAATCCTGGCGCCCTGGGGTATCGCCTCACCCTTCAGCCCATAGGGGTAGCCTCCCCCGTTGTAAAACTCGTGGTGTGAGCGAATCAGGAATCTTATCTTCTTAAAATACTTGATCTCATCAAGCATCTGAGCGCCGATCAATGGATGCAGCTTGACCTCGTCGATCTCATCGTCGGTCAATTCGCCGCGTTTGGCCAGAATCGCCTCGGAAATGCCGATCTTGCCGATATCGTGAAGCAATGCCGCATACCTGATCTGCGTTGCTTCGTCTTCGCTCAGCCCTAGCCGCCCGGCAATCTGGGTTGCATAGTTCATCACCCGCTCGGAGTGGCCGCGGGTGTAGGGATCATTGGCGTCGATCATCATGACAAGCGCCTTCACGGTTTCGATGAACCCCGTTTCCGATTCACGAAAAAGCAGGGCGTTATCGATGGCCATGCCCGCAACGTTGGCTACCGTTTTCAGGAAGTCCACGTCGCGCGGCGAGAAAGCATTCACTTCCCGGCTCTCGATATCCAGTATTCCCAGCACCCGGCCCCGGCTCTTGATCGGCATCGCCAGCTCGGAACGGACGCCGGGAATCATATTGATGTAATTTTCGTCTTTGCTGACATCCGGCACGAGAATCGGCTCCCCGACTAAAACCGCGTTACCGACGATCCCCTTGCCCAACGGCGTGCGGATCATCACATTGGCGTCCGGGCTCTGGCCGCTCCACGCCCGGGCGACGATTTCCTTCGAGTATTCCTCGTATAGCCCGATGCCGCAGAATTCATAGTTGGTTTTCTCCTGAATGACCCGCACGATGGTGTTCAGAACATCGTTGATTTCGAGCGTCGAACTAAACTGCCGCTGCATTTCGTTCAGCATGGCCAGGTCATGAATACGACGTTGCATCTCCTCGTAGAGCCTGATATTCTCGATCACGGTCCCTGCCTGGTTGGCAAAGATCGTGAAGAGATTGACATCGGTCTCGGTAAAAGGCTCATCGTTCTCCTTGTTGGCGGCATAGAGAATGCCCGTCACCTCGCCTTTCACCTTGAGCGGCACCGCCACCAGTCTCTTGAGCCCGAAGGCAACGATGAAGCGCTGGACACCGACCTTGTCGTCGGCCATCTCATTGTTGCAGTAAGGCAGACCGGTAGTGAAAATCTCCTTGGCAACGCTGGGCTCATTGAGCGGGAAACGGAATCTGCGGACCAGGTCAGGCGGGACGCCGTAGCCTGGGAGCTGGCCGACTATTTCGCCGCTATCACGGTCGTGGAGCGACAACAGCACCTTTGTCGAACCCGTCAACCGGGCAATCCGTTCCACCATCTCACCGAAGATGTCTTCCCGCTTTCTGGTCGCCGAAAACGAATTCGAGATGTCGTGAACTCCGGACAGCTCGCGGCACTTGCCGTCCAGCTCGACGAAGAGACGGGCATTGGCCAGACTGACCGCCACGTGATTCAAGAAAATGTTGATGTGCCCAAGGTCGGCCGGGGCGACTTCAAGCTCATGGCCCTCGCGGTCGGCAAAAACGTAACCCAGGAGCTCGTCCTTGATCTCAAGCAGACCTATGAACAACTTATCATCGATTATCTTTGTGCCCCGCAGCCGCCGGACCATTGCCGCCGCTTCGTCAACCCGGACCGGCACCGGCGTCGCCCCATCGTGACGATCCCAGACTGAATCCCTGACCAGGAATAACGTGACCCGCTTGAAACTAAACAGCCTGATCAATAAGTCTATGGTCTGGGTAATCCGGGTATTGACATCCATCGAGTAGGCAATCTTTACTCCAGCGGCGTAAATCTCCTTGAGTACGTGACCCTGGTCCCGCAGCGTACCCAGCAGGATGAGGTTGTTGAAGACATTGGTCGAAGCCCGCGCCATCAGCCTCAACGCCAGTACATCGTCTTCGCCGATGGCTCTGGACGACAGCACCCCCAGGGCACCGTAGACCCGGTCACCGCTTTGCAGCGGTTCGAAAACCGCCGCATGATACCCGCCGTCGGCGGCACTGGCGATGAGCGTGTGCTGAATCGTTATCCCTTTGCCGATCACCTCCCTGATTACTTCGGCAACCAACCGCTTCGGGTATGCCTGCTCAAGCGGGTGGCAAAGGATATCGACCGAGCGATGGCCAGGTTCAATCACCCCGATTGCCGCCAGACAGCCTTTGAAATTGTAGGCAACATGCTCAAGGCTCCTTAGCTTCGCACTCCGGAAATCGGCCGGCGGCGCCTGCTCCGTATAGAATCGGGTGAATGACGAGAAGAAGTCTTTTTTCTTCTGCAAGTCGGCGATCGTCGCGCCCAGTTCCTGTCCCATGTCGAGAAAACTCCGCTGTAGTTCACCAAACTCGTCCTTGCGCCGAGCCGGTTTAATATCAAAATCCTTGAACTTCATCCGCCTGGTCAGGTTGACCAATTCGCTGATCGGCCTGGTCAGGAGGGGCACGAAGAAGCTGAGCAATAGTATGGTCACCGCGTTCATAACCAAGAACATGATGATCGCGCTCCCGACCTGACCCTTTGCCATTCGGTCCAGCGGTGCGCCATCAAAGCCGAAGTGGATTATCGAGCCTTTGTCGTCAAGCAACGGAACGGCAATATTCAGAAGGTGCCGGCCATTGACGCGCAGATCCGAGACACCCTCGGTGCGCCGGACCGCGGGAACACCAACCGCTAGTCCGGTTGCCGCAACGACGCGGTTCGAAGAATCATTAACCGCGATGTAGCTAAGACTGAGACTGTTTTTGAGCGCATCCGATCTGTGTCGGAGGAACGACAATTCCTCCTCATTGACGTTTTCCCCGCAGCTGCAGGCCAGGAGCCGGGCGATAGCTTCGCCCTGCCTGAGAACGAGCTCTCGCTTCAACCGGTTGGCGCGCTCATGGGAGTGATAGACAGCAAAAACGAAGAATACGTTCAGGATGGCAAGCAGAGTGACTATGGTCTTGGTCCGTATTGTCATAATCCCTTCCATATTAGTAAACATTTCTGCCGAAATGTCAACACTTACCTTTTTGCTGATACTTCGTCAGCAATCCCTAGAATAGCTATTGACAAATCGCAAACAATGTCTACAATTATAGTAGACTTTGTCCGCAGCAAGGGGCAATGTCGATTCAACTTGACAGAATGGTGGTTCTGTCTATACTCAGAAGAACAGAAAAAGAGTCTTGATAGCCTTTCACTATAAGGAGGTGAAAGATGAAGAAGTTGATCGTACTGTCGCTGATCGCAGTCTCATTGATGATTGGCGCCCGGCGCATGGTCGTTGCCGAGCTTTTCACCAACACGGGCTGACCCAGCTGTCCGACCGCTAACGCGAATATGGATGCTTGCGTTGCGCGGTTCAGGGACAGTCTGACGGTCGTCAGATACCACATGAATTGGCCGTCGTCATCGGATCCTTGGTACGTAGCCAATCCGACTGAGAACACCCAGCGCAGGAGTTACTACGGCGTGAATTCCGTGCCTCACTGCAAAATGGACGGCGCCTGGACTTCCAGCAACTACATGGCCGATATCCGTGCGCGCACCAGAGCACCGACACCGATCACCATCAGGCTGAGCGGTATCTACAACAGGGCGACAAGAACCGGCACGCTAAGTGCTTGGGTCGCCAATACCGGAGCGACTTCGTATACCGGGGCGATCCAGTTCCTCATCGTCGACGATAGTACCATGGCCGGCAGTCCGTCGTACCTTCAGAACCAGTCCATGCGCGATATGATCCCCGATGGCAACGGTGAGACATTCACCATTGCGGCCAGCGATTCGGTCTTGAAGACTCGCAACTTCACGATATCCGCAAGCTGGCGTCAGGATTCCTGCAAGGCCACGGTGTTTGTCCAGAACGGTCATGCGCAGGGCGATACAATGAAGCAAGGTGCTGAGCTCCGCGTCAAGGCGATGGTAGCAATCGAGGAACAGGGCGGCGGGGTTTACCCGCAGAACATCAGCCTCGCGCTCAAGTCGGCCAATCCCTTCACCCGCTTCATCGACATCGGCTATGCATTACCGATGGACACGAAGGTTACCCTCAAGGTCTACAACGCTTCCGGTCAGGTCGTCCGGACGCTGGTTGACGGCCAGGCCCCTCACGGTTATCATACCGCAAGGTTTGACGGCACAAGCCTGCCCAACGGCGTCTACCTCGTCATGCTGCGCGACCGCGCCTCGACGCTCACCCAGAAAATCACCCTCGTGAAATAGACTGCTGAAAATAGAAAAGGGCCGTCTTTGACGGCCCTTTTTTTTCTTCCATACTATTCGCTATCCGCCATCGGCCATTCGGGGTCATTTGTTGCTAAACTTCCGATATGCCGATCTCCTGCCCCTGCGGGGCATAGATTACGGTGATGACGGCGGAAAGTTCCGTTGCTGATATTCTCATATGCTGGTATCCTGCCCACTGGTCTTCTTGTGTCCTGCTCGGCTCTCCTGCATCCCCTCCGCTCCCCTGCCCCTCCGCGGATTGCCTTCATCCGTCGTAGCCTCGGCGTAGGCAGACCATTACTCCATCATTCCACTATTCCATTACTCCAGGTATTCTCCTTCCCACGTCCTACGTCCCACGCCATTCTGCCCATTGCCTGTCCCCTCTTCCCTACTCATGGAGGTGGGCGGAATCGAACCGCCGACCTGTGCGTTGCAAACGCACCGCTCTCCCAGCTGAGCTACACCCCCTGGTAAATCTGCGATTTACCAATGATGCCTCGAATGAAAGCGAATCTCACAAATCTACGCGATTACAACAGTCCCGAGAAGCAAATCAGAATATCAGAAGATCCGTCTGCATCCGTGAGCATCTGTTTGAATCGTTCCCTTGTCTCATCACCGTAATCATCGGTGCCTTGCACCGCTAGTATCGGTCGAACCTAAAATCGACGCCAGCACCAACCAGAAGCTTTTCATCATCCTGGAAAGGCCAAGCCCGGTTGACGAAGAAATCGAAGTCGAAGTCACCGAAAGTGGCCCGCAGTCCGGGCGTGAACGCGACCGGTTTGTAGACCTCGAACTTGTCATCGACCGTCTGGCTCACGCCGCACCGAAAGCCGAAAACGCGACCCAGTCTCATCTCGACCCCGCCGGTCACGGAGATCTCGCCTTCGTCAAGGTCACCGGTCGTCACATCGTATTGGCCGATCACATAGACCAGGCCCTCCTCGAGCAACGACCGCTGCAACGAAAAACCGATCCGGTGGGTCATAAACTCCGGATCCGCCGCCGTGCCGCGGACGATCGCGAGCGAGTAGGCCGGCACGCAAGTCCAGTCGTTCTTCTTCCCCTTAAGCCTCAGAATGAATTCGAGAATCTGTTCGTCCGTGTCCTGGTTCAGTTTGATATTCGAGGCCAAGTCAATCCGCCGGGTGAAGAAGTTACGGCCGACACCGACACTGCCCATCCAGTACTGCCCGCTCGGTCTCCAACCCAGCGCAACATCGAGGTTCTTGACCGTGCGCCCGCAGCCCAGCATGATCTGGTCATCCATCACGACGCCCACCGTTCCTGACCTCGGGTTCTTCGAAAGAAAAATGCCGCCGTCCGTGCTCTTACCGGCAAGGTCGCCGTAGAGCTGATTACCGAAGTTAGGCATCAGGGAAATGATGTTGTTGACCAGACTGATGTCATCAATGTAGTAGCCTGATTGCAGTGTCCCGACCCGCGTCTCATTCGCCGTCGAAACCGACATAAAAGCAAGCAAAATGACGATTATCGCTATGTTTTTCATGCCGGAATTATAGCTGGTTCGCCTCAAAAGTCAACATCTCTCTCCGATCTCTCCGAGACACAGAAGTGGACACAGTCGTGGATATGCCGACTTTGGGATCCCTTGTTTCACTCGGGACAAAATCCCTCTCTTCCCCCTTTTACAAAGGGGGACATAAAATCCCCCTCTCTTCCCCCTTTAGCAAAGGGGGATACAAAATCCCCCGCTCTTCCCCCTTTAACAAAGGGGGACATAGGGGGATTTAAGATTGCTGCGGTTCGCCGGCACCATCAATCGACGTATATTATTCGCTTCGGCTTGATTATGCCGTTTTCAGCAACCCCAATCGCCAGGAAAGTTGCGTCGGGATTTGAAAGGCTCACCAGCGTTCGCTCGGCAAAGCCGTGGTCGTCGGGTATGCTCTTCCCCTGTCTAAGGTCACTCAACCGGTCGGTCGAGACCGCGGGCAGATGACCAACGAGCTCAACCGGCTGCCGCAGCATACGTGTCATTGTGTCTAGGTCACTTGGTAGTTTGCTCAATCCGGGATCCAGGGTAATCCGACCGATCCTCGTTCTAATAAGTTTCGAAAGAATCGCACCGCAGCGTAATAGTACTCCGAAGTCGTTTGCCAGTGACCGCAGATAAGTACCGCGGCCAACCACGGCCCGGAAATCGACATAGGGCTCCCGGTATTGGGTGACCTCAAACGTGTGAATCACGATACGCCGTGAGCGCACCGGTACATGCTTCCCTTCCCGGGCCAGTTCGTAGAACTTCCGGCCCTCGTGCTTCAGCGCCGCGAACGACGGCGGGCGCTGTTCAATCGAACCGACAAAATGCGCCGCCGCCGACCTAAGATCATTCAGTGTAAGACCCGGCACCGCACTTTGCTCGAGGACCTTACCCGTAACATCATAGCTATCGGTCTTCTGCCCCAGCTGGATCGTGCCCGAGTATTCCTTCTCCAGGTCAAGAACAAACGGCGCAAGTTTGGTGGCATCGCCAACCAGCACTATCAAGAGACCTGTGGCAAACGGATCGAGCGTACCGGCGTGACCGATTTTGCCCCGGTAGAACCGCTTGATCTCACGGATCACCTGAAACGACGTGATGTCTGGAGGCTTGTTAACAGGTATGAATCCGCGAAGCATCAGGACGCCAGGCTAGTGCCCATCCAACCAACAGATGCCAACAGTATTCGCCCACTCCATGGTAAAGCACTACACCATCGCCCGGCGGATCGCTTGCACCAGCTTCGCTTCGATCTCGGTCCGAGCCTTCGAGGTCCTGAGACCGGCTGCGGTTCGGTGTCCACCGCCGCCGAACTGCGCCGCGATCCGGTCCACATCAACCTTACCGCTCGAACGAAGGCTGACCTTGAGCTTGTCGTCGCTCCCTTCGCGGAAGAAGATCGCGACCTGGGCCCCCTGGACCGACAGCATGAGTGATACGAAATTCTCGGTGTCGGTAATGCTGGCCCCGGACTGTTCAAGCATCTTGCGTGTGACTGACGAGACGGCGATGCCGTTCTCGACTCGCAGTTGCCCCAGAACCATCCCGAGCAGGCGGAAGGCCGCGGCCGTGCGTTCGGTAATTCTCTTGGCCACGTTCCAGGGGTTCGCACCGCGCCGGATCAGTTCGTAACCGGTCCGAACCGCATCCGGTGTCGTGTTGGCGAAAGTAAAACCACCGGTCTCGGCAAACAATCCGGCATAGAGGATCTCAGCCAGAACTCGATCGATCGGGAACCGGCTCGCACTCAAGAGGTTGTAGAGAAGCTCGCAGGACGATGAGGCCTTCGCGTCGATAATCTTGAGCATCCCAAAACGGTCGTTACTCTTGTGATGGTCAATGTTGACGATTCGGTCATGCAACGGAACGAAATCATGCGCCACGCGTCTGATCTTGGCGGTATCGACGATAACCAAGAGGTCGTAGCGGTCATAGTCCGTCCGGAAACCATCCACGCCCTTGAGAAACGAATACCGATCCGGTATGTCATTGACACAGTAAAGCCCGGCCTTCCGCCGCCAGCGCCTGAACACGTGCGCCAGGGCCAGCGCCGAGCAGACCGCGTCGCCGTCCGGGTCCAAGTGAGTGGCAATAAGGATCTTCTTACTGGCCCCGATCAGTCTTCTTAATTTCGTCCAGAAGGTGGTCAATTCGTTCACCATATTGCAAGCTTAGGTCCATCTCGAAAGCGATGTCGGGCATGAATTTCATGCTGACCCGGCCGGCCAGGATCTTCTTGATGTAGCCCTTGGCCCTGTCCAGGGCCTTCAGTTTTTCCCCGGCATCGCCGAGCACCGTTACGTAGATTGTCGCGTTCTTCAGATCATTGCTCATCGCGACATCGGTGACCGTTATGATACCCAGTCGCGGGTCATTCAGCTCTTGGTTGATGATCCCGGCAATCTCGCGCTTGAAAAAGGATTCAACCCGCTGCTTTCTCATGGGGAAGGATGGTCCGGCGCGCTCATCGAATCTCCCGCGCCGTGTCAATCACGGTAACGGCGTGTTCGCGTGTGATAAAATCGTCAACCCGGTTGAGGATTGCGTCGATCCCGGCCCGGTCGCACGCGCCGCAGGTAATGCCCAGCTTGGACCGTTGCCATAAATCCTGGTCATCGAGTTCGGTGATGGAGACATTGAAGGTGTTACGAACCCGGTCTTTGAGGCTCTTGAGGATATGCCGCTTCGCTTTGAGCGATTGACAGCCGTCGATGACAAGATCGACAATTTCTACTCCAACCATCATCGGTCAGCCCCACCGTTTCGCTGCCGATCAGAGTCATTCCAAACCGGGTCGCCACGGTTCGGCAAAAAACTCACGAGCACGCACTCCGCTCCTACGTCGCCGGATGAGTCTTGCCGGCCGACGCGACGGTGGCCCGAACTTCCTCGGTAGTATAGATTTCGAGTAGGTCGCCGACCTTCAAATCCTTGGGCGATTCCAGTCCGACGCCGCATTCAAAACCATGCATCACCTCGCGCACGTCCTCCTTGAAGCGCTTCAGCGACGCGATCTGCGTCTTGCCGATGACTTCCCCGGCGCGGACGATCTTGACCTGCCCGCTGCGCACGATCTTCCCTTCGTTCACGTAGCATCCGGCGATCACGCCCACTTTCGGAATGTCGAAGATGTTGCGAACCTCCAGTTTGCCGAGCAGAATCTCCTTGGTCTCCGGTTCAAGCATACCGACCAGCGCCGCCCGCAGGTCCTCGATCGCCTCGTAGATCAATCGATAGGTTCTTATCTCTACGCCCTCGCGCTCGGCCAGCTCCTGGGCCTTGACGTCGGGCACCACGTGGAAACCGACTAAGATCGACTCCGTTACTTCGGCCAGGAGCACATCGGAAATATTGATGGTGCCGACACCTTTGTGAATAATCCTGCTGCCGACTTCCTCCAGCGACAGCCCCTCCAACTTCTCGGCCAACGCCTCGACCGAACTTGACGTGTCCGCCTTGAGGATGATCTTCAGCTCCCGTACTTCGCCGCGCTTGATCTTCTCCTGCAGGTCAAGCAGGGTGACTTTGGGATGGCGTTCCATCAGTCGCGCGCGCTTCGCCAGCCGCCGCTTCTGCGCGATCTCTCGCGCCTTGTGCTCGTCCGTCTGCGCCGCGAAAATTTCCCCCGCGTCCGGCAGACCGGCAAAACCGAGAACCAAGGTCGGCGTGCTCGGATCCGCCTCGGCCACGCGCTGTTGGCGCTCGTCGAACATCTCTCGCACCCGGCCGTAGTGCTCACCACAGACAAACGGGTCGCCTTTTCTCAGAATTCCCTGTTGAATCAAGACCGTCGCCACGTTGCCCCGCCTCCGGTCCAGCGCCGCATCGAGAACCACGCCGCGGGCCAGGCAATCTCTCGGTGCCCGCAGATCAAGAACTTCCGCCTGCAGCAGTATTGCGTCGAGCAATGCCTCAATGCCCTTCCGCTGCAGGGCCGATACTTCGACACAGAGCACCTTGCCGCCGAACTCCTCAATCACGGTGCCGGTCTGGGCCAACTGAGTCTTGACCCGGTTGGCGTTGGCGTTGGGCAGGTCGATCTTGTTGACGCATACGATGATCGGCACGTTGGCCGCCTTGGCGTGGTCGACCGCTTCCGCGGTCTGGGGCATGACCCCGTCGTCGGCCGCGACGACCAGGACTACGACGTCGGTCACCTGCGCGCCCCGAGCCCGCATCGCCGTGAACGCCTCATGACCGGGCGTGTCCAGGAAGGTAATCGGTTTGTTCTGGTAGGCAACGCGGTAGGCCGCCGTCTTCTGCGTGATCCGGCCATACTCCTGTTCCGCGACTTTGGTCAGTCTTATGGCGTCAAGCAGGGTGGTCTTGCCGTGATCCACGTGCCCCATCACGGTGACTACCGGCGGGCGCGGCATCAAACTGGTGTCAACCGCTTCAACGCACGCATCGGGCTGGGCCAACTCGACTTCATAACCGAACGCGGAAGAAAGCAGAGTAATAGTCTCGAAATCCAGCCTCTGGTTTAAGGTTGCGATGAGCCCCAGTTCCAGGCACTTCTTGACAATATCGACCGGCATGGTCTTGAGCGAATGGGCAATCTCGGTGACGGTGACGAACTCCGGCACCCGGATGACCTTGCGATCGACGACCTCCGCCTTGACTTCGACCTCTTTCTTGATCCGCCGTTTCTTAACCTCGCCTTTCTGAATCCTGGTCAGGGTGTCGCGCACCGTCTTCTTGATCTGGGTCTGGTCAATCGGCGTCTTTTTCCGAACCCGCCCCTTGCCGTCGGCGACGCGGTGCGTGAACTCTTCCTTCACCCGTTTCCGGTCCTCGCCGATTTTGCGCTTTACCTTGTCGATATCGGCCTGAGTGACCGTCGACATGTGACCGCGCACCTTGATATTGATCTCGCGGAGCAGCTTGACCAGGGCATCGCTGGATAATCCCAGCTCATGCGCGACTTCGTGGACTTTACGCTTTAGCATTGGCCGCCTTCTCAATCAACTCCTTGACCTCTTCCTGACTCTTGCCCAGCAGGAAGACCAACTCCTCCGCCGTCGCCTTGACCACGGAAAGAACGCTGGTATAGCCGCGGTTGATCAACTGCTGTTTGAGCTCATCGTCGACGCCCTCCAGATCCTTCATCGGGATCTTGGCCAGCTCCGCCTCTTTCTTTTCGATTTCGAATTCGCTCTCCTTTTTGAGGTCGATGTGCACGCCGGCAAGCTCCGACACCAAATCGACGTTCACCCCGCCTTTGCCGATCGCCTTGGAGTAGTCATCATCGGGGATGATTGCTTTGACCGTCCGGTCATCAATCCTGATCACCTCTTTCACCCGCGCCGGGGACAATCCGCGTTCAATAAGCACCATCGGGTCGTCACTCCACTGGATGACATCAATTCTCTCCTTGCCCAGCTCCTTAACCACCGATTGTATGCGGGTACCCCGGAAACCGATGCAGGCGCCAACCGGATCAATACTCTTGTCTTTGGAGGCGACCGCCACCTTAGCCCGAACCCCGGCGGCCCGAACCACCTTGACAACCTCGATCAGCCCGTCACGGATTTCCGGAATCTCGATCGTCAACAGTTTCGACAGAAAGGCCGGGTCGGTGCGGGACAGGATGATTCTTGGCCCGAACGTCGACTTCTCGACTCTCAAGACAATCGCCTTGATCGGACCATCAAGCCGGTAATACTCGTTCTTGACGATTCCGAAGCTGGGAATCGAGGCCTCGACTGGCCCCAAATCGACAACAATCTCGTTACGTCCCACGACCTTGATGATACCCTTGGCAAGCTCACCGACTCGCTTCTGGTATTCATCATAGAGCCGGTCTTTTTCGGCTTCCCGAACCTTGTGGACGAGCGATTGTTTGATCGTGTCGATAATGCCCCGGCCCAAGTCATCAAGGATGATCAATGTCCGGAATTCGTCACCGACCGCGGCGCCGGGCTTTTCCTTCCGGGCCTCGTCCAAACCGATCTCCAGGCTTTCGTTTACAACGTCTTCAACAACCTTCTTGACGATACTGATCCTTATGTCGCCGCTTGCCTTGTTGACCAGGACTTCGACCTCGATGTCCTTCCCGAACTTCTTCTTGGCACCGGTGGAGATAGCCTCCTTCAGCGATTCGATCACGTAATCATAACGGACGCCCCGGGCCCGCGCAATCTGGGTCAAAGCTTCAAGAACTCCCTGGCTCATGCCCTGCCTCCTTTGACCAGCGCCGGCTCGGTCACGCGCGCCTTCTTGATTCGGCTGAAGGGGATATATGAAGTACCGCCCTCAATCTGAATCCTTACCCCCTGGCCGTCGACCTCGAACAGTGTACCGAGGAGCACCTCGTCCGGCGTGACCACCTTGACGGTCTGCCCGCGGGCCTTCTCGTAATGCTCCGCTTTGCGCAGCGGCCGTTCAATCCCCGGCGAAGAAACTTCGAGCCGGTAGTTGCCCGCAATAACGTCCGCCTCGTCGAGACGTCGTGACAACAGCAAACTGACCCGGGCGCACAATTCGACGTCAACCCCGGCGGGCGCATCAATGAAGACACGCAGGGTCCGGGAGTGCTCGTTATAGAAAGCGTCATAGAGCGTGAGATCCGCACACGATCCCACCGCCTCTTCGATGATCCTGACGACTTCGGTCATCATGGCGTGAGCGCCTCCATCAGCTGCTGCCGCATCGCCACCACCTTGTCACCGACGCGTCCGCGTTCGACCGGTGTCTTTTCACCGCTCGCGCGCAACACGACATCAAGCTTGTTTTCCTTTACCCCCCGGGGGCCCACCGTCACGCCGATCGGAATCCCGGTCAAATCCCGGTCATTGAATTTTACGCCCGGGTTCTCGTCCCGGTCATCCCAGATCACATCAAGCTTCTTGGTCAAGAGCTCATTGTACAACTGCTCACTGACTTCGTAGCACTGTGGATCATTGACATTGACGGTCGTAATCGCGACCTCGTAGGGCGCAATCGAGATCGGCCAGACGGCACCTTTCTCGTCGCCCGCCTGCTCACAGGCACAAGCCATGATTCGCTCGATACCAATGCCGTAGCTGCCCATGACGACGGCCTGCTCGGCGCCGCCCTTGTCCAGAAACTTGGCCTTGAGCGCTTTAGAATATTTATTCCCCAGCTTGAAGAGATGACCCAGTTCCACCGTCTCGACAACCTTGAGCACAGCCCCGCAGACCACGCAGGCGTCTCCCGCCTTGACCAGCTTGAAGTCGAAGTAGTCAACCACCGCGCAATCTCGTTTGAGATTCAATCCGGTGATGTGATGGTCGTTCCGGTTGGCCCCGGTTACGCGGCCGGTCGCGCCCTCCAGCCCGAGATCCGAGTAGATCTTCAAGCCGTCGACATTCTGCGGGCCGATGAAACCGCCATCCGCGCCGAACCGGCCTCTTATCTCTTCATTCGTGGCCGGCCTGGCGTCCATGCCGAATTTCTTCCTGAGCTTCTCTTCGCTGATCTCGTAGTCACCCCGCACAAGCACCAGGAACGGCTCCCCACCCCGCATGAACACCATGCTCTTGACCAATTGTTCGGGTTTGACTTTCAAGAAAGCCGAGACTTCCTCGACGGTCCGCTGTCCCGGAGTCGCCACTAGTTTGAGCGGTTCATCGGCAAAGACGGCCGGCGGCAGGACCGAACGCGCGACATCAAGATTCGCCCGATACCCGCATTTATCGCACACCGCGACGCTGTTTTCGCCGCCTTCAACCCGGGCCATGAACTCACTCGACGCACCCTCACCCATGATCCCGCCGGACGCCTGCACCGCGAAGTAAGCCAGACCGCAGCGCTTGAAGATTCGGCTGTAGGCCTCGTGGTGCAGTTGGTAACTGCGTTCCAGCCCATCTTCATCAACATCCAGACTATAGGAATCTTTCATGATGAACTGGCGCATCCGGATGATGCCGAATCTCGGCCTCGGCTCGTCCCGGAATTTGGTCTGAATCTGATACCAGATCTGCGGCAGGTCGCGGTAGGACCGGATCGATTTTGCGGCGAGCAGGGTAACGATCTCTTCATGCGTCGGGGACAGGGCAAAATCCTTGTCCTTTCTGTCCTTGAGGCGGAACATATCGTCGCCGTAGTCCTGCCACCGGCCCGATACCTCCCAGACTTCCCGCGGTGACAACACCGGCATGAGCAATTCCTGCGCCCCGATGCGGTCCATTTCCTGACGCACAATCGCCGTGACTTTCAAGAGCGTCCGCCAGGCCAGCGGCAGGTAAGAGTATACCCCGGAAGCCAAAGGCCGGATAAAACCCGCCTTGAGCAGGATCCGGTGGCTCTTGCTTTCCGCTTCCTTGGGCTCTTCACGCAGTGTCGTGATGAACGCTCGATTCCATTTCATAGACTTGAATTATACTCCGGAAATCAGGCTCAGTCAATAGCAATCCGGGTGCCGTCGCGAAAATGGGTTCAGACCGTCCGAGTTACTCCTGAAAAATCAAAACATATCGTCGGGCAGTCTCGATGAAGGATGTAATCGACTGGGTTGTTACACGACTTTTGTAGAAGACATAAATTAAGAATAGATTTTAGGTGAAGTAAGGCTCATCTGAGCCACGGACGGAACTTAATCCGCCTGAAGCGGATTGTTACTTAAGGGGCGATATCGCGCGGAGTTTCTCTACGATCGGAGGCAGGACATCGATCACGTAGTCAATGTCCGGCTCGGTGGTCAGCCGGCCAACGGTGAATCGGAGCGAACCATGGGCCTCTTCATGAAGCAAGCCGCAGGCCAAGAGCACGTGCGAGGGGTCAAGATTCCCCGACGTACAGGCCGAGCCGCTGGATGCGGCGATTCCCTTCTGATCCATCTGCAGGAGCATAGCCTCCCCTTCAACCCGGCTGACCGCAATGTTGACGTTGTTGGGCAGCCGAAGCGTCGGATGTCCATTGAGCCGAATGTCTTTGATGCGGTCAAAAAGCCCTTTGATGAGCCGGTCCCTCAGGGTCGTGCAGTGTTGATTGCGCGCGGCCATCTCGCTCATCGCGAGTTCGGCAGCCTTCGCAAGACCGACGATTCCCGGAACATTCTCGGTGCTGGCCCGCTTGCGCTTCTCCTGTCCCCCGCCCTGCATGAACGGGACAATCCGGGTGCCCTTTCTTATGTACAGCGCCCCCACGCCCTTGGGGCCGTAAATCTTGTGAGCCGAGAGCGCCAGCGTGTCGACTTTCAAGTCGTTGACATCGACCGGCAAGGAACCGGCCGTCTGTACTGCGTCGGTATGAAAGACCGCGCCCGGTTCATGCGCGATCGCGGCAATCTCCTTGACCGGCTCGATCGTGCCAATTTCGTTGTTGGCATGCATGACCGAGACAATGATCGTATCCTTGCGCAGGGCCTTGCGTAGCGCTTCCGGGTCAACCAGCCCGTGCCGGTCCACGCCCAGATAAGTGACCTGAAAACCCTGCTTTTCCAGGAAGTGTGCGGGCTCCATCACGGCATGATGCTCGATTGCCGAAACAATGATATGCTTCCCCTTGTCCTGATACGCATACGCCAAACCCTTCATCGCGAAGTTGTCAGCCTCGGTGCCGCCGCTCGTGAAGTATATTTCGTCAGGACGGGCCCGAATCAGAGCCGCAATCTCGGCCCGCGCGTCTTCGACCGCACTCTTTGCCTCCTGCCCGAAAGAATGAACCGACGAAGGGTTGCCGTACTTTTCGTCAAGATAGGGCATCATCACCTTGATGACGTCCGGATGGGTCGGCGTCGTCGCCGCATAGTCCAAGTAGATTCTCTTCATGACCGCGTAGATTATACGAAAGAGGAGCCGTTTGTCAAGCGATCATGTTGAGATTGCTGAAGAAAGCAATCTCAACGATTACATTGATGAAGGAAGATTACAGTGATAATAATTTGCAGTGCGACCCTTTTGTCCAGACACTTTTCATGGTCGTGATGTGTAGAGAT
>CAYGYG010000034.1:0-28418 GCA_964354155.1 uncultured bacterium
CCAGAAAGTCAAAGGCTCGGCCCAGACCAACGAGCTCGGCGGTGACGAATGGTGGAACTTGAGAACGGAGTACAATGAGCTGCCGGCGAGCGGTGTCTACATCTTCCACGTCTACTCCAAAGATGTCGGCGAACAAGTCGGCAAGCTTGTGATCATAAGGTGAAAGAGCCGGGCGGACGGCTTCAGAAAGTCCTGAATGCAGCAGGGACGAAATCAATGTTTCATTATTCTTCACATCGGACGTCGACATCTTCGGAGCCTACGTCCTCATTCAGCAACCATTGGTGCAAATGACAAGATTGTGCCAAAATGGGCGAAGCATATTAGTCACGGGCCTTGGCCGTCAAAGCGGAGTATCCCATTATTCTCTTGACAAGCGCAGGTTCCCAGTTACACTCTCTCCAAGGTGGGATATGATTCGGCAGTTGATTTGCTTTTCAGACAGGTCGGCGTCGCTGGCTGGGCGAGCCTGCAGAGAAACACTTGGCCTTATCTTGCGCTGCAGGAAGGCGGCCGTGCTCGCTATCGTATTTGGCCACGTCCTTTCCTTCGGACAGGATCTGTTCGCCGACCCTGACTACATTGTAGGTCGGCAGCAGGGCATAAAGTCCGGCAAGAGGCGCAGCGGAGCAGAATGGCTGCTTTATGGAAGCTGTCTCGGGCCGTTCGTCTACATACCGCTTGGGGCTGCCGTATCTCCGCAACTGGCGACTGAAGACTCGCTGTTGCTTGAGACCAAACCCGAGTCGTACCGGAAAGGATTCCTCAACGGCTACTGCCTGGCCGCAAAAGAGAAGGCTGAAGCTTGGTCCATGGGCGGACTGGCGGTGTGGGTATGCCTAGCGGTCAGTGCCGTCGCCCTGTTCACCATGGAAGAGAGCCCCCATTGAAGTAGGATCAGACGGAGGGCAACTATGTGTCTGTTGATATTGCAGATATTCTGCGCCTTGAGCATAACCGTTGAACCGTATCGCTTCAGTACCGGATACGTCGAACTGTGGTATCAGATTCCCTCTTCGGCGATCTACCCGACCGGCAACACCATCCAGAGTGCAAAGACCAAACTCGAGTACTCGTATCGGTGCGTGGTCATCAGCGAGGCCGACAACGACTCGGCGGTTAAGGAGAGCATCAAAAGACCCGCGACCCTTGAAAGATACTCGCGAGAGCCGGTCGTTGATTATATCCCTCTGTACCTCGCCCCGGGCCATTACCGATATCGGATTGAATTCGAGATCCTCAAAGAGCGAGGTGTCGCCGCAGGGGCGGTCGAAGTGTCGAGCGACACTGCTGCATACTACGGCAGCGACCTTTGGCTGGGGAAGCTGGGAAAAGAGTACTTTGAGCGTCGCGGCATAAAATTCTCGGCGGCGCTGGCTCCTGAGTATTCGACGAAGGATTACCTGCTTGCTTACCTCGAGATCTACGGGCCGGTTATCGACAGTATCAACTACCGAGTCCAGTACGAAATAACAGACCGTAACAACAACGTCGTGTTCCAACAGTCACTCAACCGGAACAAACGCGACCCGGTCCAGGTCGATACGTTTGCCTCTGGCCTGGCCCGACTTCCTGACGGTGTCTATGTTTTCAAGTACATCGCCACTCTCGCCGATCAGGGAGTGGTCATCACCCGACACAAACAATTCACGATGAAGACTGATGTCGAGGACTTGGCATTCTATGCTGAGCTGCAATACATCGCCACTTCTGGCGAATCCAGGAAGCTCCGGGAGCTCAGCGGACAGGCCCGCGATGATTTTCTTGCCGAGTTCTGGAAGAAGCACGATTACCACGAATACGAACGCCGCATCATTCAAGCCGATAGCCTGTTCACAATCAACGCCGCCAAAGGCCGGGATACCGATCGGGGTAAGTACTTGATCAAGACTGGCCCCCCGGATGAAATCGAAGTCATGCCTCACGAACAATGGGCAAAACCCATCGAGTTATGGTACTACTACGCGCGAGGCTTCACCGCGATCTTCTGCGACCTAAAAACCGACAATAATCCGCGTCTGGTCAAAGAAATCCGAGGCACGCAAATCGCCAAAGAGTCGCTTCGTGACATGAAGTGGTTGCTTGATGTTGCGCCGGGATCGTCGACCGATGACTTCAGAACGATAGATGAAGACAGTCCACGCGATCTGAAGGAAGGCCCGATCAACTAGGCGAGTCGACCCGGAAGCAGCATGACCCTCCCCTCGCTCAATCGTGCCACGGGCATCAAGTTCTGCTTGCGCATGCGTCCTCGCGTGGTCCTTGAATTCCTTGTTCTGCTGATCGTCTCTTGCGCCTCCGCGGCGGTCGTGCCCGCGCGCTTCTGGTCTCTTTCCGAACCTGAGAAGAATATCTATCTTGGGCTGGCTGCGCTTGACTCGACCTGTGCATTGAAATACCTTGGTTATGATACGCCGGCCGAGCGGGCGGCGTATCTTGACGAGAAGTGGTCGTCCCCGGCCGAGAGTATTGCCGCCCTTCAGCGGCGCGTGAGCTCGGCCGCGATCACCTTCGGGAAGTACAGCACCGTGACCGATGATCGGGCAAAGCTGTGGGTCAGATACGGAACACCAACCGAGCGGAAGATAGTTGAGGCGAGGAAGAAGCGGATTTCGTTCACGGCTTTCCGCGATGCCCAGCCGGTCGAGGTGTGGACCTATGCTGGTCGCGGCGAGGAGTTCGACTTCGTAAGGCCTTCGATCGGCACAGGTTATACCGTCATCGCGGCATCGCGCTTTGGGGAGAAGGCACCAGTAGCCTGGCTTACCGCCACAGGGCCCGCGGATGCCGTGGCGGGCCGAACCAATCTTCGCACCCCGGCCTTTGACATAAGCTTTGGACGCTTCCGGCAGAAGAAGGGAGTGACGCGTCTCGAAGTATACTCTTCTCTGGAGTTGGGCGACACTGCAGGGGTGGTTCTGAGACGCGACATCGACATCTTTGAATCGGACGGGACTAAAGTCGATTCGATCTCCGAGCTGCTTGTACCGCGGGGTCGAGGTTATTGCCACTTCATCGATCAGGCCTCGATGCTGCTGGCTCCGAAAACTTACCGGGTGGTGTTCTCGCTCGCCGCACTGCCGACCGGCGTGCGAGTCACCAAGACGCTCAACATCGAGATGCTGGAATATGCCGAGGACCTGAAGATGGTCAGCGATCTCGTTAAGGCATCGCTCATTGACCCCTATTCAGTCTCGCCAAAATTCGAAAAGCCCGGGCTGGGGCGGGTGATACCGATGGTCAGGAATACCACCGAGGCGTATCAACCTTTCTATCTGTACCATGAGGTCTACAACCTTATGTTCGACGAGAAGGGCAATCACCGCGCCAAGACTACCTACCGCATCTTCGAAGTGACCGGCCTTGAGGAACAGACCGTCGATTTTGTGGAGTATATCGATGAGAATACGGGGGCAACCGCCTACTTCGGAGTGAAGTATCATCCGATGGATCTGCCGCCTGGCACATACGTGATCGTTGCCGAAACGGTCGACCTCGTTAGCGGACGCACTACCAGTACCTCCTGCACCTTCGAACTCCAATAGACCCGTCGACCTCTACCAGTTCCTTAAAGAGCAATGGGGTCGAATGCTACAAGGAGCACAAGAGTGCCTCAGCGCAAGCGAGCGCTATATCTCCTGGGTCTGACCTGTGCGCCAGGGAGCAAGCTCGTAGCCAGCATACCTGCCCCCTTGATTTTTGTTGCGCGGACGAGACAATAGGCATCTTGTGAAATTAGCACCGGGGGCACACGCCATCTCCCCCACCCATTATGTAAGAAACCATTGAGAAGGCAGCGTTGGGAGTTGCATGATGCGGCGGAGAAACCGGCAGGTGGGCGAGCCTGAAGAACACATGATACGAACAGCGGAAGATGTGGGGTTTTGGCTGAAACATAACAGCATGCTGTATCATATCTGTGACGGCCGTCGCAGGTTTGAAATGAACATAGATACAGCGCAGTGTCCGGGACAACGCCCATTCACTTCAGTTTGAGATATTTATGCATCTGGGGGATGATGCGGACATCGTTCAGAGTACAGAGCGCATACTCCTGAAACGGCATCAACTCCCGAACACCCTTGCCCCATATTGGCTGGAGAACGAGCGGGATTCGGCGATCCACCCTATTGATGATTGCGACGACCCGCTTGAGTTCGCTCAACTTCATTCTCTTACCAGCGACAACCTTCACAAAGCAGTCATTCTTTCTGCAGGCCCGGAGAAAACGTTCATGCTCCTTCCAGAATGGTCGCCGCCCGGTCACTGAAGGGATCTTGAAATCGACGCTAACAACATCTATATAAGGAAGAATCCTTGGAAGGACCAAGGTTCTGGTGCCATTAGTTTCGAGGTAAATGGTTTTGAACCTTCTCTTTAGGTGTTTTAGTATATCTACCAGAAAATCAGGCTGTTCTAGCGGCTCGCCGCCCGTGATTGACACTTCTCTTTCCTGCACCAGATCGGCAACAAACGCAGCTTCAACCGGGTTGGCGAAACTTGCTCCCTCGAACCGGAAATGCGCCGGGCTGACTTGTGCATACTTGGTGTCGCAATACCGGCATCTTAAGCGGCAGCCGGCCAGCCTGATGAATGCTTGCCTCCGCCCCACATATATCCCCTCACCCTGAATCGACGTAAAGATCTCGGAAATCCAACCCTTACTCATCTTGCCTTCGGCATCGATTACAGTGATGAATAATTGAGCTCCCTCGCTGCGCTCGGGACGATGCTAGGCATCGGATTACAGCGATAGTACGGCCGATTACAGAGATTGAATTTCGAATCATTCCATCCGAGTAGCCAGTAGCAAGTAGAGAGTAACGAGAAGGAGAACCGGACGTTTCGTCCTTCGTCCGAGTGAGCGCAGCGAACGGACATCCTACGCCCATCGCTTTCAGTCCACCCACTTCGTCTTGCACCGGGCGGTCTGAATTCTTTCGACCTCTTTCGAATAGCGGTCCAGCACCTGGTTGGCGAATTCGGCCGGCTCAAGCTTGTAATCATTCAAGCCTTTGGTCTTAACCGGCGTATTGGCCGACGAGATGTTGATCCCGACATGCATCAAGGTCGAGACCGGCGACACGGTGGCAACCGAAATCGTCAGCTTCGCGTCACCGTCATAGATGTCCGTGCCGTCTTTCCTGAAGTTGCTGTTCTTCACGAGTTCGGCAAGAATGTCCTTGATGATCCCGGTGATCAGATACTGTCTGAGCACAGCCTTTTCAAGATCGGTGTCAAAGTGCTCGGCGATGAAGTGCAGCATTTGCTCGGAGAAGATCGACTTGCCGGCCTTACGGTCTTCCATGTCGACCATCTCCTTGAGCTTGACGTCGCACTTCCCGATGAATCCGACGATCGAGTCGCCGGCCAGACCGAATGTATCGAGCGCATAGTGACTCATCAGTTGTTCGCCCGTATAGTCAATCGCGTCCTTGATATATCGATAGCGCATCACTTGCCTCCTTTAATTCTTCTTAAACAGCAGTGCTAAGTACTTCTGTGCGCCGGCTTCGTCCAGCGCATCTTTCAAGCGCCGGCAGCTTATGCACTTGCCGCACATTCTCTTCCTGCCCAAGTAACATGAATAGACGAACTGAAACGGAACCCCATGCTTGATGCCGATGCGGACTATCTCACTCTTGTCAAGACGACCGACCAGACTTGTCACCCTGACCTTGCCCCGCGTCGAAAAACCCAGCGCCTTGTTGAATGCTTCGACGAATGCCCGCCGGTTATCCGGAAACTCCCGAGCCTCTTCCCGGTTGAACCCGGCGACGACATGCCTGACGCCGGCCGACTCGGCGATGGCCGCGGCAATGCTCAAGAAGACTCCGTTACGATTCGGCACCCAGACGTCGTCAACTGAAACCAGGCGCCGGTAACCGGCCGGATTACTCTGCGTCAACGCCGACCGGCTGATCAGGCCCAGCCACGAAATATCCAAAACGCAGTGTCTTACGCCGAAATACCGGCAGACGGCGCCCGCCGCCTTCAGTTCCGGTCGGATCGCCCTCTGGCCGTAATCGAAAGTCAGCGCAAAGACCACTCGGTACCTGCGCCGGGCCAAGGCCAACGCCACGACTGAATCAAGACCCCCTGAAAGAAGGACTATGCACCTACTCCTCATAGACCGCCCTGGACTCATCGCCTTCCCAGACCGCGACCGATTCCAGCGATCCGCCTTTGATGCTCTGCTTCAGCTTGTCATGGATATAGCAGGCGATCATCTCCGCGGTTGGATTGCGCCGTCGAAAGAACGCCAACTGATTCAAGTTCTTGTGGTCAAGCGTCTTCAGCACCTTGCCCAGCCGTCGTTTGAGGATCCGGAAGTCGATCGCGATGCCGAGGTGGTCCAGCTTCTCCCGCGCTACCGTCACTTCGACCTCGAAATTGTGCCCGTGCCCGCCGGCACAGTCACCCTTATACCCACGCACATAATGCGCGGCCGAGAACTTGCCCTTGACTGCGATTTTAAACATCATTGCCTCAACTTTTCAGTTCCTTCTTCAGATCATCCCTCAGCTGACCGAAGAAATCGATGACGCGCTCGAGCCGGTAATCAGGATACGTCCAGGCGAACGGCTCAAAACGCTGGTGCTGAAAGATGAGCGTCATCTCGACGAAAACCCCATCGCCCAAGTAGATCCGGTGACCGGAATGCTTGCGGGTCGTCAACAGCAAGCTGTGCATCGTAACCAGGCCGGGGTCGATGTTGATGCGCCGGCCCGCCCCCGGCTTGGTCAGCTTCTCTTCCAGCGCGACGGCACGGTGTTTGAACCGAACCAGCACGTCCTGCCCGACTTGATTATGGAAAGCAACCCACGTGCGCATCAACCCCGGGCCCATCTCCTTCTCGTAGTAACCACTCTGGACGAAGGGAAAGGGGTCGAACGAACGCCGTACTCCGGCCAGTTGCTCGGGCCACAGTTCTTCCATCGAGCCGATGAGGTCGAGCTCACCGGTCAGAATGCCGACGATGGGAATCCCCAGTATCTGCTTTTGGTCAAAGTCCATTTTTTTCATCTACTACACGCCTTCACACAAACGCCGCAGATCTGCTGTCCGATCCCGGGCAGAGCGGCAAACTCGTTGAGCTTCCGGCCGCACCGGTCGATGTCGACCCCGTTTTCGGATATCGCGCCGGCCGGGCAGACGTCGACGCAAGCACGACACGCGCCGCAGCTATCGTCGATCGGTTGGTCCGTCTCGATGGGCGCGTCGGTCAGAACCGTCGCGTAGCGCACGCGCGCACCGTATCTCGGATTGACGAGCAGTCCGGACCGGCCCCGGAAACCAAGCCCGGCCAAGTACCCCAGGTACCGGTGGGAAAGGTGCCCGTGCCTTCGATCGCGGTCAACGGTCTGGGAAGCCGGGATCGCCAGCGAACGGTAGCCGCTCCTTTCGAGTTGATGGGCGAACCGCTCGGCGGCCTGGTCCAACAGCCAGTTGACGGTCTTGTAGTGATGTTTGTACAGCAACGACGGCCGATCGGTCACCGTCCGCACGACCGCGCGCGAAAGAACATAGCCCATCACCAGTGCCCGCGGCCACGGATCCGATGTCTCGACCGGCTTCGTGTCCTTACCGGTCAAATCCGCGATCCCGACAAGCTCAATGCCAAGATCAGACAGGAATTCCGCTATTCTCAGTCGCTCCAGCATCTTCCGCTTCACCCTTCAACGCATCCGGGAAGAACTCCTCCATCTTCGGCAAATCATCCAAGTCCTTCAGTCCGAAGTAGCGCAGGAATTCCTTGGTGGTCACGTATTTCAAAGCCCGGCCCGGTCCGGGGATCCGCCCGTCGGTGTTGACGAGACGCCGGGCGATCAGCGTTGCGATCACCCCGGTTGAATCAACTCCTCGCAGGCGCTCGATCGCGGCCCGAGTTACCGGCTGGTTGTAGGCAACGATCGCCAGCGTCTCCAGGGCCGCCTTGGACAGCCGGGACTCAACCCGGCGCATGTAAAGTGCCTTTATCCACGGCGCGTACTCGGGCAGCGTGTAGAGTTGAAAGCCGCCGGCGATCTCCTTGATTCGGAACGAGCGGTTGCCCGCCTCGTATTCGGCGTTGAGCTCTTCCACCAGCCGCCGGATCTCATCCGCTTCAATCTCGCAGATCTCCTTGATCTTGTCAATTGCCAGCGAGGTATCGGTCGCGAAAAGTAGTGCCTCAATTACGTTCTTCATAGACCTCCGCTATTCTGTCCACGATCCGGTCCCAGTCGAACTTCTCAAGGACCGTTGCTCTCCCCTTCTTGCCTAGTCGTCGCGCGAGAGCCCGGTTCTTGGCCAGCCTGAGGATGGCTTGGGCCAGACTGGCCGCATCGCCCGGCGGAACGAGCAGTCCGTTCACCTCGTCCGCGACGGTGTCAACAATGCCCCCGATGCGCGAGGCAATCACCGGCTTCCCGAATGTCATGGCTTCAAGCTGGACCACGCCCAGCATTTCGGTATCGCCCCTCTTGTCAAGCACCGACGGATTGACGAAAACCGTGCAGTTCCTGTAGTAGGCTTTCAAGTCGTGCTCGGACACCCTTCCCGCAAACACGATGCGGGAGCTCACTCCCAGCCGCGCCGCCTGCGCCACCAGGTTGTCCTTCTCCGGGCCGTCACCGACGATGACCAGCCGGTGACGTATGAGCTCGCGAATCCGGCTGAAAGCATCAATCAGGAACCTCACGCCCTTCCTTTCAACCAGACGACCCACGAATAGAATGTACTGTCCATCCCGTGCCTCCCCCCCAGCACCCTCCTGGCACGCCGCGCCAAAGGGAATGACCGTCACCGGCTTGTCGGTCAGGGACTTGAGTCCGGCCGCCGTATGACTGGAGATGGCGATGATCGAATCGGCCTGCCGGAGCAAGTATTTTACGATGCCATTCAGCCACCGGAATTTGGTCTGGAGCCATCTCACTTCGGCCCCGTAAAACGTGACCACAAGCCGGGCCAGGTGCGCCTTCTTCGCAACATACCCGAAGACAATGTGCGGAAAAGGCCAGTGGATGTGGATGATGTCGTAGCGGTGAAGTCGGCAGTGCCCGTAGACCGCTCTGAGGCCAAACAGGACATAGCATAGCGACATTAACTTGTAACGAAAACCACGACCGAACCGGTCCGCAGCCATCTCTTCATGCGTCAGGTTCTCGTACCTCTTGAAGAAATAGCGGAATCGAAACACCGGTGTCCGGCCGAACACGCCGCCGGCCAGCCCCTTGTAAGACGAGGTGAAAACCGATACCGCGGTCCCCCGTTTCTCAAGCCGTCCGATTTCCTCCAGCAGCCACGGGGTGATGACATCACCGTCGTAGCGCGGAAAGGCGGTAACCACGTACAACACTCTCATCGCGCCAGTCTCCACTTGACGAGCTTGAAGATAGCCTCCACCCCGTCCCAGGGACCGATCTTCTTGCCGTGCCGCCGTCCCTGATAGCGAATCGGGACCTCAACGATCTTCTCGCGCCGTCTGAGAAGCTTGGCCGTTATCTCGGGCTCGATCTCGAAATGGTCTGACGAAAGCTGAAGATCCTTGATCAAGTCCGTTCTCAAAACCTTGTAGCATGTCTCCATGTCGGTGATCCGTCCGCGGTACAGCAGGTTCGTCAGCAGCGTCAGAAAGCGATTCGCCCAGAAACTAGCGGCGAGAAACCGCCCGCCGCCCAGAAATCTCGACCCGTAGACAACATTGGTCGCCCGGTTCTGCAGCGGGGCCAGCAGTCTAATGTAGTCCTGGGGGTCATACTCCAAATCCGCATCCTGGATTATCACAACATCGCCACTTGCCTGTTCCAAACCGGTCCGGATAGCCCGGCCCTTACCCAGGTTCTCACCATGAAACATCTTCTTGACGCCGTCAAGCCCCCCGATGACTTCCCGGCTCCGGTCGCTCGAGCCATCGTCAACGACGATAATCTCATTCGCAATCCCCACCGACTTCACACGCCGAACCACTTCCCTGATATTCTCTTCTTCGTTGTAGACCGGGATGATGATCGAGACCTTCATTTGAGAACCCGCAGGAGATAGAATTCCGGGCGCGTGGTCTGGTAGACAATCGGGAAACGCTCCGGTGTCTTCTCAATTACCGGCAGGAGAAATTCCGTGGTCTGGCCGAACATAGTGTCGAAGAGAATGAAGTCCACCTTATCGATCTCGCTCGCCAGCTGGATCTCATCCCGCGTAAAAGAATAGAGCATGCTCTGGTGTCCGGACAGGAAATAGACGAATTCCGGCTTGCGGGCCATAATGACGGCACCGGCCGGGACATTGGCCCTGGCCCAGCGGCAGACCTCGAAGTACTGACGCCAGCCGATCGGGTAATCGCTTCGGAAACCACGTCCCATGGCCGGAACGATGAACAATGAATTGATCAGGACGAATACCGCGACCAGACCGATCAAGCCGTGCTTCAGTCGTAACTTCTCAAACAACGCTTTCGAGGAGACAAAGACATAGATGACAACCAGAGGAAGCACCGGCAAGAGAAACCGGTCCCCGGACCAGACCCTGGGCCAGACCATAAGCAAGGCCAGCGCGGCCAGAAAGTAGAAATCGATGAAGTCAAGCCTCCGGATCCGGAGGATGAAGGCGTGAACAACCAGTGCGAAGATTGCCACCCCGGCCAGGCCTTCAAGGAACGGCCCGGGCAGCTTCGGCAGAAGTGACGACCCAAGGACCGAAAACAAATAGAGCGAAAAGTTGCTGATGATCCGCATGACCATGTCCGCGGCACTCACGCTTCCGGCGTCAGGATGGTACGGGTCACGCGCCATCAGCTGCTGAAAATACGACCATTCCTGAGGAATCCGCGAACTGCGGTACTGCCATAGGCCGAACGGCACTAAAAAGACGACCGCAAATATTACCAGGTGCTTCCAGTCTTTCTTGGCGGCAAGGGCCAGGGCGACTCCGATGATCAGTGTTATGCCCGCGGTCCTGATGAAGTAAGCATAGACCGTGCAAAGACTGCCCAGGAAGAAATACCGCCTCGCCTCGTTGCTGCGTGAGAGAAAATAGAGTCCGGCCAAAGAGAAAAAGATGAAAGGCATCTCCGAGAAAAGCCAGTGGTTGTATTCGATCAGGATGGGCGTGGTGGCGAAGATAAGCATTGGCCAGAGGTAATGTTTGTTGAGCAGGCGGCGCATTAATAGGCCGAAGAAAACGAATGCCCCCAGCCCGCAGAGCAAGGGGACCATCTTCAATAGGACGAGATTCGCCCCAAACACCCATAGCCAGGGAACAAGAAGCAACGGGAATCCAAATGGGTACTGTGTGTGCGGCGGCGTGCCGGGAAGGTGAAGGTCAGAAAACCCGGCAAACCGGCTCAGCGATTCGCCGAGAATGATATAGCGTGCGTTGTCTCCGCCCGTGTGAAGCTTCGGGTCAAAAAGCAGAATCGAAAGGAGCAGATAGACGCCGAAAACTAACCAAAACTTCTTACTTGTCTTGTCCTCTTTCATTCGCTTGTGCCCGGTACCACTCAAGCACCACCTTGAGTCCATCCTTCAACTGAACCTCCGGTTGCCAGCCGAGTACTTTCCGGGCCCGACCGATATCCGGACAGCGCCTTTTCGGGTCGTCCTGGGGCAACGGGTGGTAGGATAGCTTGCTCTTCGCGCCGGTCATCTCCTTGACCAGCCGGGCCAGCTCGCCAACCGTGAATTCATTCGGGTTGCCCAGGTTGACCGGTTCGTGGAAATCTGATGCCAGCAGTAAAACCAGTCCCTTGACAAGATCGGAGATGAAGCAGAATGATCGGGTCTGCGTCCCGTCACCGAATATCGGCAGCGGTTCGTTGGCCAGCGCCCTGATCACGAAAGTCGGCACGACCCGACCGTCGTCCTCGCGCATCCTGGGTCCGTACGTGTTGAATATCCGTGCGATATGAATGTCCAGACCGTATTTCCGGTGGTAGGCCATCGTTGCCGCCTCGGCGAAGCGTTTCGATTCGTCATAGACGGAACGCGGTCCGATCGGATTAACGTTCCCCCAGTACTCTTCCTTCTGGGGATGCACCAGCGGATCACCATACACTTCCGACGTTGAGGCTAGAAGAAAGCGGGCCTTGTGTTTGAGCGCGTACTCAAGAACATTGAGGGTGCCGACCGAGGAAGTCTTGGTCGTCTCGATCGGGTACTTGAGGTAGTCGATCGGGCTTGCCGGCGAAGCAAGGTGGAGCAGGGCGTCGACTCTCTCTTCAAGCGGCAGCTCATGAGTCACATCATACTTAATGAAGCGAAATCCGGAGTCATTGCGGAAGCCGGCGATGTTCTGTTCCCGACCGGTGATGAAGTTATCGACGACGATGACTTCGTGGTTCTGGCCGAGAAAGTACTCGGCCAGATGAGAACCAATGAAACCCGCCCCCCCGGTGATGAGGATTTTCACCGCCCGATTCCTTCATAGATGAACCCCAGTCCCCTTATCTGGTGCGGGTCAAACATGTTGCGCCCGTCCAGGATGACCGGCTGGCGCATTGATTTCTTGATCCGGGCGAAATCGAGATCCTTGAACTCGGACCACTCCGTAACCAGCGCGATCGCATCGGCATCCTCGGCGACTTTGTACGGATTGGCGCAGAACTCGACGTTCTTGAGAACCAGCTTGGCCTTTTCCATTGCTACCGGATCGTATGCCTTGATGCGCGCGCCGTTGGCCTGCAGCATTTCGATTATCGTAATCGAGGGCGCAAACCTCATGTCGTCGGTATTGGGCTTGAAAGAAAGCCCGAGAACGCCAACCGTCTTGTCCTTGATGTTCCACAGCAGTTTCTCAAGCTTGCCGACAATGTGCTTCTGCTGGTTGGCGTTGATATTCTCGACTTCCTTGAGCAGGTTGAAGTCGTAGCCGAGCCGCTTGGCGATCCCGATGAAGGCTTTCAGATCTTTGGGAAAACAGAACCCGCCGAAGCCGGCCCCGGCGTTCAGGAAATCACGGCCGATCCGCTTGTCAAGGCCCATGCCGTCGGACACTTTGACAACGTCCGCGCCGGTCAGTTCGCAGATAATAGAAATCGCGTTGATGAATGAAATCTTCATCGACAGAAACGAATTCGAGGCGTGCTTGATAAGCTCGGCGCTTTCGATATCGGTCACAATTTTGATGCCGCCGATTGGCTCATAGATCTCGAGCATCAGCTGCTTGGCCCGGTCATTCTCGACGCCCAGCACCACCCGGTCCGGGTGAAGAAAATCGTCGATCGCCGACCCCTCGCGCAGGAATTCAGGGTTCGAGGCAACATCGAAGTCAACATCGGACCGGTTGAAGCGCGCGATTGTGGTGCGGACCCACTTGCCCGTTTGCACCGGTACCGTACTCTTCTCGACGATAAGCCGGTACTCATTCATCGCCATCCCTATTTCCTGGGATACCTGCTCGACCGTCGACAGGTCCGGTTCACCGTTGTCTTTGGGGGGTGTCCCCACCGCGATGAAAATAACCTGGGATTTCCTGGTCCCCTCGGCAATTGACGTAGTGAATGAGATTGATTTCTTCTTCAGATTCCGCTTGACCAATTCTTCAAGGCCCGGTTCGTAGATCGGAATCTTTCCATCGACCAGCATCTTGATCTTCTCCTGGTCAATGTCGACGCAGACAACCTGGTGGCCGATATCCGCAAAACAAGCACCGCTCACCAACCCGACATAGCCGGTGCCAATCATGCATATTCTCACAATACCTCCTGTTCCCCGCGGTTGCGGATCAAAAGCCAAGACACGATTTCCCGACTCAAGACCCCTGCCAGATTCCAAGTCCCGCCATCGATACTGGTCTGGGACATGACCCATCGACCAACCATAGTTCGTTCTGAATTCAGTATTTCGAGTTTAGGCTTCTTCATTCTACTTAAGAACCTGCTTCAAGCCGCCTTTCCGTCTGCAGTTGCGGCTAATATTACGCACCCGCACTCGTTTGTCAACACCAATCCATTACCCACTCGGTGTTCTTCGGTGCGATAAGTAGAAAATACCCCCGGGCAGGCTGAAGATAAATGTCAAGATGAACGAAATAATCGATACTGACACAGCCACATCAGGCGGCAGGCCGACCCGGCGGAACAGGAATACATAGCTGTTTTCCCGAACCCCGATTCCCCCGACCGATACCGGAATCATCGACAGGATGTTGATGATGGGCAGGTAGATAAAAAAACTCAGGTACGATACCTCGTCGTATTTCACGGGCAAGGCCTGCAGGATTACGTAAGGTGCGATCGCAAGCAGTGCCTGAACAAAAAATGATATGATCACGCAGACCGCCATCGCCGTCCGCGCCTTCCCGAAATGGACGAATGTCTCGTAGAGCCGAGCCAGACGCTCCCCGATGTGCAAGATCCTGACTTTTTGCAGCCCGGGCGCAACCAGACGGTTGATCGTGCTTGAGAACATCACCGTACTGATCACACCGAGACCCACAAACCCGACGATCAGGAACGACAGGAATTCGATCTTGTGCACGGTCAAGTAAAGCATGAGCACCGAAAAGAAGCCAAAGATGAAAAGGCCGAAAAAACCCAGAACGCGGTCGACCAGTACCGTCGCCAGCGCGTCGGCACGCTTCTTTTCTTTCATCGTGAAGGCAACCCGCGCCACGTCACCCCCGACGTTCGAAGGCAGGAAGTTGTTAAAAAAAAGGTGGATGAAATAGATCCTGAGAACGGCCGGGAAACTTAAGCCCATCTCTTTGTAGTCCAGCAGAATCTTCCAGCGCCATGCCGAGATGAGGATGAAGACGGCATAGGGCAGACACGCCAGCACGAGGTATCCGACATTGGCCTTCGAGATGTGAGCAACGACACTGCCCAGGTCGATGCGCGAGAAGAGGTAGCCGATGAGAAGAACCCCGACGGCAATCCGCAGGATGTTGAAGAGTCGCTTCATTTGAGCCGGTTCTCGAGTCGGTCGATGCGGTCAATGATCGCCGCGACCGCCTCGCCAATCAGCGCCAGCCCGAAGAATAGCACCCCCGATATGATTAACAGAATCACCAGATAGAGCAGCGGCCGGAAACCGTGGCCAAAGATGCGCAAAACAATCGCCGCCAGCCCGGCCAGAACTCCCAGAACACACAGTAGACCTCCGATGCCGCCGAAGTAGAGCATCGGTTTCTTCAGAAACGAGAGCTGAAACTTGACCGCGATCAAATCATAGAAGCCGATGATGATCCGCGCGCGGCCGGAATATTTCGCCGTCCCGTACCGGCGCGGCCTGAGTGCTACCTTCACTTCTTCGATGTGGGCCCCCGCCTCTTTGGCAAAAGGGACGATGTAGCGGTGCCAGTCCTTGCGCATCGGCATCTGTTCCAGGACCTCACGGCGAAACGCCTTCATCGAGTTCAGGTCGTGGATTTTCAGATTGAAAAGACGCCGCGCCATCCAGTTATAGATGCCCGACACGGCCTTTTTTTCGTAACGCCCGCTTTTCCAGCCGGCGGCAACATCGGCACCGTTTTCAATAAGGCCAACGAGCTTGGGGATGTCCTCGATATCGTACTGCATGTCGGCGTCGTAGATCACGATGATCTCGCCGGTAGTGGCCCGTGCCCCGGTGTTGAGAGCTTCGGTCTTGCCCAGATTACGTTTGTGACGGACCGTCTTCAACCAGGCAGTCCCCTGCGACAGGGCTGCCGCCTGCTCATAGGTTTGGTCGGTCGAACCGTCGTCGACAATGACGACTTCGTACGGGTCGCGTCGGTCGCGGTTGAAACTCTTGAAAAGCTCAACGAGGGGCGGCATGTTCTCAGCTTCATTGTAGGCCGGGATTATAACTGAAACCTTCATATTTCCATTATATTCGGCGCCGTTCATTTGTCAATTCATATGAAAACCCGTTCTTCACCGAGAACATCCATACTGGAGTGCAATTTGCGATTCCTGGGTGTGACCGACCGCGCCGCGGCGGCGCCGGACCTTCCCAGGTCGGAAAGTACCGTATCAACCGGGTTGAATCCCGCTCCGATCAGCGGTAGACCAGACACAAGTCGCCCTGCCGCTGAAAAGCGGAAAACTCATTAGGCTTCGACTATCTTTAGAAGTTATATGTCTTCTGGTTGTAGGGGGTGCTATCTCCGTAGTCTTTTCTTTCTATCACTAACCCTTGCTGAACTACCAAGCACGCCGGCCGCCGCCGCCACCGCGACGCTCGCGGCCGCCGCGGTCCTCAGTGCGCGGACGGGCTTCATTCACGGTCAGCATTCTACCCTTCAACTGCTTCCCGTTCAGACCGTTAATCGCTGCTTGCGCTTCAGCCTGGGTAGGCATCTCAACGAATCCGAATCCTCTTGATTCACCGCTGAACTTATCGGTGATGAGCTTCACACTTGTTACTTGTCCAAAAGCCGCGAATGCCTCGCGGACATCGTTCTCGGTTGCTTCCCGAGGCAGATTACCTACATAGACGTTCATTTGACCTCCTGGTCATTCGAATAACCGCTTCTGGTTCGCACATCTTATGAATCAGCGCACCTCGCGGCCAAGTACTATTATATCCAACCTAGGATTATTTTCAAGTCCTTTTTTCGGTGACAACAATCCAGGTTCTGCCCAAGGTCGATTGGCTACAGATCGATAGCCGCCTTGCGTTCTGCTAGGTTTGGAAGAGCGCAGGCCCTCAGTGATCGCCGGACTCAGCCTCTATGCGTCGTGCGAAAAGCCATATCCTATTTGAACCGGTCCTTCAGCTTCTTCAATACATCGGGCAGGGTCGTGTATTCCATCTCGGACAGCGGCAATCGGTGGGGTTCGAACGGACCATGGGAACGCATGTAGTTGGCGATCTCGTTGGATTTCCGCCGGGCTTCGTCATAACTCGGATCGTCGAACATATCGCGCGGACCTATCAGCATACCGTTGGCAAGCTGAAATCCGAGCGCAATCACCCGGGGCGGTCCGTCGAACCTTGTCGGGTTGGCCTGGGCAACAGAAGTCGGCATGAATGGACCGAAATGCGAGCCTCTCATCCACCCCGTCACCAAATAGGGAATGGCAAACGGCTCCATCACCTCGCCCACTGCCGGCATGCCGCTCTGGCACCGGACAATCATCACCGGGTCATCCTTGCCCACATACCTTCCGGCCAGCATGCTCAGCTTCTGAGTCGAGGAAACGGCCCCAATCTCTTTGGTCTCCTTGTGATAGACCGCCCGCACGAGATAGTGTTCGGACGATCCGATCAGCACCAGGAGATCGTACATCTCCTCGGGCGTCGCGAGTGTGACGGCCTTGTGATTGTAGATGTCGTACACTTCGAACAAGAAACCCGAGTGCATATTGGGGTCGATTACCAGTCCGATCGTATTGAAAGGATCGGCAAACATTTTGTAGAGCGGGTAGTTCCAGGCGCCGGGCGAAGTCTTGTCCGCCATGAAAATGACGACCGGTTCGCTCTTGCGTTCGACGAAACTCATCTCGGCAACGCCTGGCCCCAGACCTTTGACGTTGCCCGAGAATGCATCGGAGAGGAGATCCTGACCCGCACCATATAGCTTCAATTCCTTGGCCAGCTTGGTCAAGTCAACAAACGCATCCCATGCCAGCTTGTGAATCTTCTCGTTGTCGGTGCCCAGCCGGTGAGTCATGATCAGCTCGCAATCATCGCCGACATTGGTCACGTGGAAATCAAGCAAAGTCCCTTGTTTCTTGTGGGTTTCAAGGATTTGCGTTGCCCGAGCCAGAATACTGGGATGGGAGCTCGAATGGCCCACATAACCGCCGATATCCGCCTTAATAACTGAAAGCGTTATCTTGTCCATCAAACCTCCTTAGGTCTCAAACAGTAATTATAACCACGAACCGACCTCCGTCAAGGCAGAAAATACCCAAAGATCGTTGACTTTCTTATGAGTTTCATCTATAATGCCAGAATATGTCTTTCACACCAGTTCCGTTGTACGCGATCCGCCGCGCCACGCGACCCAAATTCCTAAGGATTTATGTTATGTCGGTTTTCTCGGATGACGTGAAGCTGCCCAGGAGGACAAGATGAGCGAAGCGGTCCAGAAATACGTTGAGAAGGCAAGGAAGATGCTCGCCGAACGCGAGCGGTATATTCGGGAAGAAGTCAAGAAGTGGAGATTCGATACCATCGCGGTCCATGGTGCCTACTCCGTGCAGGAAGCCATCGAGAATAACCAGGGTGCGATCATCGAGCCGATCTTCCTGAGTTCGGCCCAGGCCTACCGGGACAGCGATGAAATGGAAGCGGCTCAGAGCTACCAGATACCATCCTGGGCGTATACCAGAATTCACAACCCGTCGGTCGGCTATCTCGAGGACACGCTCGCCCTCCTTGACGGATATGGCTTCAATGCCGATACCAATTGCTGCGTGGTCGCCTCGGGCATGTCCGCAATCGCGAGCGCGACTGACGCGTTACTGGCCAAACAGACCAAGAATGCCAATGAGCCGATAAACTTCGTGGCCACCTGTCAGGTGTACGGGGGCACTTTTCAGCAATTCGGTGTGCGCAAGATGGAGGAGCGCGGACTCGAATGCCGATGGGTAACTGACGGCAACGACATTGACCAGTGGAAGTCGAAAATCGATAAGAATACCAGGTTTCTTTACGGTGAGTTACCCTCCAATCCCGGCCTGGCGTTCTTCGACTTGAAGAAAGTCATTGATCTGGCGCACGAACACGGTATTCCGATGATTGCCGATTCGACGATCGCGACCCCGGCCCTGCTGCGTCCTATTTCATACGGTGCCGACATCGTCGTCCATTCAGTCACCAAGACAATGACCGCGGGGGGCCTGACTATCGCCGGCGCGGTCATTGCGCGAAAAAATATCGTAACCAATCTCAAAAACGACACACTCAAGGCCGACTTTACGAACTACCTCAAACTCTGGCCCAACCGTGACATGGGCTGGAGCCTCTCCCCCATTATAGCGGTGCTAGCCCTCAATGAGATTCGCACCCTGCGCACGAGAGTCGATGTTCTCAGTCAGAGTACGATGAAGGTCGCACGTTTCCTCGAGAAGCATCCGAAAGTCGCTAAGGTCAACTACCTGGGACTGGATAGCCATCCCCTGCACGAACTGGCCAAGCAGTACCTGTTCTTGGTCGACGCCGAATTCGACGAACGATACGGAAAGCCGGTCAACCGCTACGGTCACCTGATGTCGTTCCAGATGAAGGGCGGGGTGAGCGCGGCCCGCAAAGTGCTCGACGGTCTGAAACGGATCTGGCGGGCCACCGACCTCGGCCGCATAAAGTCAATCGCAACCATCCCGGCGATTTCGACGCATCAACAGATGGGCGAATCCATGCGCGGTCTGGCGTCGATTCCGCCGGATCTTTTCCGGTTGAGCGTCGGCGCCGAGCACCCGGATGACTTGATCGCCGATCTCGATCAGGCTATGTTCCGAGCGTAGATCATGCCCCGGGCGCTATTCTACAGCACCAATAGAAAATCACCGCCGGTGACCTTGAAGGACGCCCTGCTCATCGGGCAGGCGCCGGACAAGGGCCTCTACATGCCGGAGAAGACCATTAAGATACCCCTCGACGAAATCATGTCCTACCAGGACAAGCCCTACCACGAAATCGCCTACCATGTTCTCAAACGCTACACACCGGAAATGATCCCGGATGATACCCTGATGCGTTTGTGCAAAGAATGCTACGATTATGCCGTCCCGCTCGAACCGGTATCGGACCGCAACTACATCATGCGGCTGGATCATGGTCCCACGGCCTCGTTCAAGGATTTCGCCGCCCGGATGATGGCCCGAATGATACGCTATTTTCTCGAACAGGACCGCGGCAAGTTGGTCATTCTCACTGCAACCTCGGGTGACACCGGCAGCGCCGTCGCCCATGCCTTTCACAACGTAACCGGGATTGAAATGGTCGTCCTGTTTCCCCGTACCGAAGTGAGCGACCGCCAGCGCCGGCAGATGACGACCCTGGGCGGTAACGTGACCGTGCTTTGCGTCGAAGGCAAGTTTGATGACTGCCAGGCCATGGTCAAGCAGGCTTTCGCCGACCCTGACTTGAAGAAAATCCGTTTCTCATCGGCCAACTCGATCAACATCGGGCGGCTCCTGCCCCAAACGGTCTACTACTTCTATGCCTACGCCCGGCTCAACAGGAATCGGGAGCCGGTCGTCTTCTCGGTCCCGTCGGGTAATTTTGGAAACATGATGGCCGGACTGCTGGCGGGGCGCATGGGCCTGCCGGTCACAACCTATGTCATTGCGACCAACGCCAATGACGAATTCCCGGCCTTCATGGAAACCGGCCGCTACCGGAAGATCGTTCCGTCACGCGTGTGCATTTCGAATGCGATGAATGTCGGCCATCCCAGCAATCTGGCGCGGGTCATCGACCTGTACGGCGGACACATGGACGAAACCGGGGATCTCGATGTCCCGCCCGACCTCGAGGCAATGCGGCGGGAGATGCATGCCCTCAGCATCGACGACACCGAAACGCGCCGCACGATAAAAGAGACGTACATCCGGCACAAGGTTGTCCTTGAACCCCACGGCGCCGTAGCCTGGGCTGGATTGACGCGCTTCCTGGCGAGCGGCAAAAACGCTGGCCTCGCCGTCTCAATCGAGACGGCCCATCCCGCAAAGTTCCCTGAGGAGATCACCAAGATCATCGGCATCGAGCCGGCCCTGCCGCCGAGCCTGGCCGGCCTTGACAAAAAGAAAGAAGAATATCTCTCGATCGAAAATGACTATGACGCGTTCAAGAAGTTTCTCCTTGAAAAGTTCAAGTAGCGGAAAACGAAGGACGACGGTCTCGGACCGCGGAAGCATATCAGAGAACCGGGATACCTGCGGGCAGGCTATCAGCAGATCAGAGGATCACTTGACCATCACTCCATTACTCCACCATTCCAGTATTCCCTCTGATCGTGGATCCAGCATCGAGTATCGTGTATCGTTCCCATTGACCCGGAGGTTTGAATCAAATTCATAGTCATCATCGGTGATGGCATGGCCGACTACCCAATCGAGAAACTGGGCAACAAGACCCCGCTGATGGTCGCCCGCAAACCTGCCATCGACCGTATTGCCCGCGAAGGCCGCTGCGGACAGTTTGTGACCGTCGAACCGGAAATGCCGCCGGGCAGCGAGGTCGCCAACCTGACCGTGCTTGGCTATGACCCCAGGACCTGCTACGAAGGAAGAGGCGTGTTGGAGGCGGCAAGCCTCGGCGTCAGTTTGCAGGACACGGACATTGGCATGCGCTGCAATGTCATCTGTGTCGAAAACGGCCGCATCAAAAACCACTCGGCCGGTCACATATCGACCGAAGAAGCCAAAGAACTGATCCAGGATATCGACCAGCGGCTCGGGCACCAAGGCGTTCGCTTCTATCCCGGCCTTTCATACCGGCATCTGCTCGTACTGTCGGAAGGTTCTACGGCTATCGACTGCTACCCGCCGCACGACAACGTCGGCAAACCCATCGACCAGGTAATGGTCAAACCGCGCAAGAGTGAAGCCACGGCAACGGCCGAGCTGTTGAACCGGCTGATCCTGCAGTCTCATGACATTCTCCTCAATCATCCGGTGAACAGGAAACGTAAGAAAGCAGGCAAGGACGAGGCCAATTACATCTGGCCCTGGTCACCGGGCCACAAACCTAAGATGAAGACATTCAAGGAGCTCTACGGTATCAAAGGCGCGGTCATCTCCGCGGTCGACCTGATAAACGGAACCGGCATCTATGCCGGTCTTGATGTCATAACAGTTCCTGGTGCAACCGGGCTCTGGGATACTAACTATGAGGGCAAGGCCGATGCCTGCCTTGCGGCGCTGAAAGATCACGATTTCGTCTATTGCCATGTCGAGGCTACCGACGAGGCCGGGCACGCCAAGGACCTCGACTTGAAAATCAAGACGATCGAGTATCTTGACTCCCGGCTGGTCGCTCGGATCATGGACGGGCTTGAAAAGAACAAGATTGAAGCCACGGTCGCGGTCCTTCCCGATCACGCAACACCTGTGGCCTACGGCAATCACGTCAAAGACCCGGTTCCGGTGGCCATTCGCGATCCCCGGCAAGCAGCTGATTGTATTTCGAGCTACGACGAGGAGAAGGTCAAGCAAGGTTCTCTGGGCATGATGCACGGAAACGAGTTCATTAAGGCAGTGCTTGGCCTCCGCAAGAAATAGGGTACGACAGCACCCTTCGGAGTGAAATGATGAAAGCCAAGAAGGTCGGTTCATCCTATGTTGTCCGACTCGAGAAAGGTGAAGAAATTATTGCCAGCCTGGCCCGCTTCGCCTCAAAACAGAAGCTGAGAGGAGCCTTCTTCTTCGGGCTGGGGGTTGCCAGGAACCTGACCCTCGGATATTTCGACGCCGACAAGAAGTTGTACATCAAGAAGAGGTTCGCCGGTGAATACGAATTCACGAGTCTCGTCGGGAATATCTCCCATTTCGGCAAACAGATAGTCGTCCACGCCCACGCAACGATTACCGACCGCAGGTTCCGGGCCTTCGGCGGGCACATCTTTGAAGCCTACATACCGGCGACTTGTGAGATCGTCGTGCTGGCGCTGGGCTCGAAGCTGACGCGCCAGAAAGACTTGGCAACCGGCCTCAACCTCCTCAGGCTGTAGCGGCCTTCGGTCGATTACAGTGATGAACGAATTGATTACGGTGATGATTTCGGGACTGACCCGTCCGTTAATCTTTTGCTCTTTCGCTCAGCACTCGTTGCTCATTGCTACCTTGTAGGAGGAATCATGTCCGGCATCATCTTTTTTGGCACCAAAGATCTCGCGGCTCTCAAGGATTTTTACGTCAAGCAAGCCGGGATGAAGATATGGCTCGAGCAAGCAGATTGCACGCTTCTGCAACACGGTAATCTCCTGATGGGTTTCTGCGAACGCACGGATATCGAGGCCGCCGGCATCATCACGCTCTTCTACCCGGCCCGGCACGATGTTGACGCCATGTATGAGAAATTCCGGCAGGTCGCGCTCGGGCCGCCCCAGATCAACAAGAAGTACGAAATCTACAATTTCTTCGCCAAGGATCCCGAGGGCCGCAAAGTGGAATTCCAGGCCTTTCTCAAGCCGACACCGTCGTACCTGTCCGGCAATGAGCTTTTGCTAACCAGACGAAGCATCCGGCGCTTTGAAGCAACGCCGGTTCCCGATGGAGTTCTCTGGTCGGCAATGGAAATATGCCGCTTCGCGCCGACCTCAAGAAATTCCCAGTCCTACTATTTTGTTGTGATCCGCGACCGGACCAAGATCGAGTTTCTTGCTGCGTTGCGCGGCGAGAACAGCGCCCCGATCGCGCGCGCTCCCATCGCGGTAGCCATCTGCTCAGATCCAACAAAGACGAAGAGATTGGAACAAGACGGTTGTATTGCTGCCTATCATTTTCTCCTCGCGGCATGGCTTTTCGGGCTGGGAACATGCTGGATCGGAGCGATGGACCGCGATGACGCAAAGGAGGTGCTCGACATCCCCAGGGATCACTACATCGCGACCGTCACGCCGCTCGGCTATCCCGCCGAAAGACCGACATGCTCCCTCCGGCGTGAGGCGAAAGCGATCGTACGATTTGTCTGAGTGTCTGATGATTGATAAGACTATTGATTGGCAAGTAGGAATTAACCGAAGGCTATTGGATTGTCATTGCGAGTCCCGACCCGGACGCGGCAATCTCAGGCTTCCGCAACAGCTCGATTAACAAATCGGTACTAATCGGATAGGGTGAACCTTGCCTCCTTCCACTGAACCAGGTAGCGCTCGAACCTCTGCTTCAGCGCCGGGTCCAGCGCGCCGGGATCAAGACTCCTGATCTTGTTCTCGAATCTCTTGCCCGCTATCCCCATCGGCAGGGTCACAATCCCAAACAGAAAAAGGACCAGGACGGCATCGGTCCTGCGTCCGCCGAAAAACATCAAAACCAGCATGAAGATGAGCAGCACATACAGACCAATATAGACCGCGGCCATCTTCATGTTAAGATTGATGAACGCCTTCACTTCGTTCAAATCCATCGGCGATGTCATCCGGCCGCGCATCTTGCGGGTAAGCAACAGAATTTTCACAATGGAGTAAGCTTGCATGCCGTCCGCAATAAGAACCGAGCATAACAGAATCAACAAAGCATCGCTACTCATTGGCTGCGTGTCCTCCGTATCGCCCGCGATAAGAACGGTCCGTCCGAAATCCACTAGACAAAAACCGGACCGCTTCCCCGCCGGCAGGAGTGAAGCATCGACTGGTGGGTGCTAGCTCTTTGAATGGATATTGTAGGCAATAACCCACAGCGCGCACTCGTCATTAAGCGCCAACGGGCACCGCCAGTCGGCCGACTTATCCTTGGCCGGGCACGACCGTCCCCCAGCCTGTTCCGTATCCCCGGCCTTACTCGATACCATCAGGGGACAGAGAAACTGCTTTTCCGCCACCGTCACCTCCCAGCGCATCAGTATAGCGAAATCAGCACACGATGTCAAGCCGGGCCGTGAAGCGGCACCGGGAAACAACCGCACCGGCCGGCGACAGAATCCTCGCCCCCGGTCCCCCACCACCTTGTGCGAAAATTCGAATTTGTGGACAAGCCGATTTTCGACTTGATTTTTGCGCCCCAGCGCGTAGAATGGCGGCGTCCGCTCCGGGCCGTAAGCCCGGAACCGCCGACAAAAAGGAGGAGGTCGATGGACTTCATGGTCAAGTTGTTCAAAACCGTTGGTAACGGCACGCGCATCAGAATGCTTGAGATACTGCTGGGCCGGTCGAGACTGACCGCCGACGCTTTTGCCGAGACGCTGAAAATTCCGCGGGCCACCGCGTGCCGCAACCTAAGGATACTGGAACGCATGGATTTCGTCAAAGGCCAGCGTAATCATATCGAGGTCTTCTACTCGCTCAACCGGGACCGGCGCCTAAGCTACAACGAAACCATTATCGAAATGGTCGGAAAAAGACATGCCCAGACATAGCCGACGCCCCACCGTCGGCCCTGACCCAAGCCCGGTCTGACGCCATGGTTCTGCGTCAGGTGACGGCCCTTCTCTACCTGCTTGCTCTGAGCGGCGGCATCCCCATCGCCGTCGCATTCGTACTGCGCCCGGCAAGCCGCCGCCTGGCCCGGGGACTGACTATTCTCGGCTTTATCGTGGCCGCGGCCCAGACCGCGGTCTGGGCCTACGACGTCACCGGACTTGAGACCCGTCACGATTTTGCGCAACTGCGCGCCAATATTGAGCAAGTCACGGGCCATGGTCTCGAATCCGATTTGTCGTCGAGCTTCAAGATTATTGCATTATCAAACATGGCCCAGGGATTGGCGAATTTCAAGACCGGGCCGACGGCAACCGATTCCCTCATCGGTTCGATTGCCCGTTACTGCATCGGCCATCCCCTGATGCGAAATCGTATTCGGAATCTAAGCGGGGTCCCCCTGTCCGGTTTCAGCGTGTATCTGGCCCATGTCAACATTGTGCTTGGTGAGTATCAGCGGGCAACCGGTGCCACCGACTTCTTGGAGTTCAGCCGGCCGATCTCGAGATATCTTTCACAGAAATCCTGTTCTGCACCCGATTGCCACCTTCGTTCCTACTTCGGCCCGGCCAAGTACCCGGCCGACCAAGCCGCGGTACTGTACTCGTTGTATCTGTATGATTACAATAACGGTGACAGCACTAGCCCGGCGCCGATCCTGAAGTGGCTTGAATACATGTCCGATGCCGGCACCGATTCGCACTCAGGTCTCCACTATTCCCGGATTGACCGCATCGAAGTGCCGCGCGGCTGTGCTCTCTCCTGGACCATCGGATATATGAATCATTTCGCACCGACCGAGGCGCGCCTCCTCTGGCCGAGATACAAGAAACACTATAAGCTGAATTGGCTTCTCTTCGCGGGTTTTCGCGAATATCCGAAAGGCTTTCGCGGCAAGGAAGATGATGACTCAGGGCCAATCGTATTCGGTGCCGGAGCCGCGGCAACCGGGTTCGGACTGAAGGCCGCGCGCGGGGTCGGCGACTTCGTCACCTACTACCAGATACACAACACGCTCCTTTTGGGCGACCTTGTTCTTCTGGCGGCCAGGGTCTTCAGGACAAAGCCCCCCCGCCGCATGGTCGACAATCAGTTTCTCGCTCGGGCCGTTCGATTCAACGGTGTGACCGAAAGAAGACTACCCTAACCGTCTAAACATCCTGCCCATCACCCCCACGTACCCATACGTCGTCTTGTGCGGAAATTCGAATTTGTGGACTGTCCACTTGTGCGAATTAGTGCACAAGGTATGTAAAACGTAACGATGTGAGGAAAAGTGTGATCGGCCTGATGCAGAGTTAAATGCGTCTATTGAATAGTGAAGGCGCTGCTAAGACCGGTGCCCTTCTACGCGCCGTACTTATCGAGTGAGGTTATCTCTTTGAGTGTTTTTCGTCCCCGGTCCCCGGGTGTTTCAGCCGGATAACCAACGGGCGTCAGGCAGACAACCCGCAACGTATCCGGTATGCCGAGCACCTTCTTCACGCGTTCCTCATCGTATGCTGCAATCCAGCACGTACCCAGGCCTTCGGCGGTCGCAGCAAGAATCATGTGGTCCAAAGCGATCGCCAGGTCGACCTGGAACGAAAGCCCGAGATTGCCCAGTTTTGCGTAGCAGTTCTTCTCGTCGGCGCACCCGCAGATGATCGCTCCGGCATCGGCCATCCAGAGTTGGTTCCGGCAGGCCGCAGCCAATTCTTTCTTGATGTTCGCATCTCCGACCACGATGAAATGCCACGGTTGGAGATTCTTGGCCGATGGCGCAACCCGTCCGGCATCCAGAATCCGATTCATGACATCATCCGGGACCGGTTCGGGCCGGTACTTCCTGACGCTTTTTCTTTTTCTGACTGCGTCGTAAAATTCCATCTGACCTCCTTGTCAGAATGATTACCGATATCTTTCTTACCATCTCTGTAATCTATGTGCCCTCCCTGATGGCACAACGTGCCCGGGGAGATTTGAACTCCCAGCCTGCGGATCCGGAGTCCGCCGCTCTGTCCAGTTGAGCTACGGGCACAATTCCATAACCTGAGAAGTATCAGGACTTATCGTCTTTTGTCGCATCCGAGTCAGTGCCACTCTTGTGCCAACTTTGTGCCAAATCGAGGACGGCAACCGCTTCGCGCAGGTGACGATCCGAGAGGTGACTGTACCGCATTGTCATCTTGATATCCTTGTGGCCCATCAGTTCCTGGACGGTCCGGATATCGACCCCGGCCATGACCAGTTTCGAGGCGAAGGTGTGTCTTAGGTCGTGGAAGCGGAAGTCGGCAATCGCGGCCCGTTTGAGCGCGCTGGCAAAACCGCTTTTGACGTCGTCGAAAGGGTGTCCCTTGCCGTTGACGAAGACGTGTTGGTGACCGTTGCGGTTCATTGCCGTCAGCATCGTACCCAGCGTCTTGTTGAGCGGCAGGATCCTGGTTTCGTTGTTCTTGGTGTTCTTGATCATGATAATGCCTTTCTCAAGATCGACATCGGCCCATTTCAGGGTTAGGATCTCGCCCTTGCGCATACCGGTGTTGACCGCCATGATCACGATCGGTTTGAGGTGATTGGCGCATGAATCGACCAGTTTGACCAGTTGCTCATCGTCCAGGTAACGGACCCGACCGGCCGGCTCCCGGAACTTCTTGACCAGCCGGAGCCGGTTTTCACCCAAGAGGTTCCACTGGACCGCCATGTTGAACATGTGCTTGATGCATGACAGCTCGCGGTTGACGGTCGCCGGTGCAACCAGCGCCCTTCTCAGATTCTTGTACCGTTCGAGTTCGAAAGCCGATATCTCTGATATCGGCCGACCGAAGAACGCCCCTAGCAGATTGGCAATGCTGACCTGGTCCCGCCGGTATGACTGCGGTCGCTTGTTGGCTTTAGAGTAGCTCAGATACTCCTCGCACATCTTTTCAAAGAGCACTTCCTTTGAGTCACGGCCTTGCGACGTCGATTCCCGGGGCAGGCCCAGGTTGGCTTCCTTAAGCGCCAGTTCGGCCTCTTCCCGGGAACGGCCGATCATCTTACGGACTCTTCTGCCTTCGAAGGAATAGTCTATATACCATGCGCCGACGCGCTGGTAGACTCTCATCTATTCCTCCAGAGATTCATTATAGTAGAACTTGGCCCGAAGTCAACAGCCACTTGCGGCTTCTGCGGCAGGCCCATTGCTGTTTTCATCGGACTCTCCATCATATAAGGATTATGTCCGGCTCACGCTTGACCTTCTTGAGCTCGATCGAAGAGGTCTCCACCAGTTCGATCTTCTCACCGTCGACGAAGAAGACGGCCTTGCTCAGTGCCCCTTCTTCGACAGGCAAGAAGCGGACCTTGAAATCCGGACTGCCCACGTGGCTTACGACCTGCCTGAAGATGTATCCGAGCGAGACGAAGATGATAGCACAGCCTTTGACACCCAGGGTTGTGAAGGGTGCGTT
>CAYGYG010000035.1:0-17410 GCA_964354155.1 uncultured bacterium
AATCCTTACCGCCCTGCTGTTTTTCGCATTGGGGCTGCTGTTGGTTTTCTTTTCCTGATGGAAACGCAGGCAGTGGGCAGGCAGGAGGCGAGATCCTTCGTGCGCCTACGGCACCCTCAGGATGACGGATGGGGACGGATGAGTCACCCTGAGCCATTTCTTCTCTTGTCACCCTGAGACGCAGGCGAAGGGTCTCTGAGATCCTTCGTCCCGAAGCGGGACTCAGGATGACAGGGGAGAAGCAGTGGGGCGGGACTCAGGATGACATCCCATTGTGTCATTCTGAGGGAGTCACGCTTTCGGTGACGACCGAAGAATCTAACGTCTCCTACCAGTCCTTGCTCAAATCCTGCCAAGCCGGATTCATTGACTCAATCAACGCAATCTTCTTGCAGCGCAGCCACCCTTTCAGCTGCTTTTCTCGTGTGATAGCCTCCATTGCATCCCGTGTTTCTTCATAGTAGACAAGTTCTGTGATATTGTATTTCCTTGTGAATCCTGGAACGAGCTTGTTCTTGTGCTCGTACACCCGCTTGGTTATGTTTGACGTCACACCGACATAGAGCGTCTTCGATCGGTTGGTCATGATGTAGACGAAAAATGACTTCATGATCTATCCATGAGATGCTTCGTTTCTCTCAGTATGACAAAGAAGCGAGATCCTTCGTTCCGAAACGGGACTCAGGATGACAGGGGAAAAGCAGTGGGGCGGACTCAGAAGGACAAATGCTGATTGCGGTCACCAGGGTAAGACAAAGAGGCCGGAGGAGAACCATGAGCCCCGGCCCTGAGACTAATAACGGCACAAGAAGCGCAAACACACTGATAAGCCGACACCAATGCTACGTCGGCATCGTTACTCCTTGTCTTCTCGTCAAAAAATATTAGTCGATCTGCTTCCTTAAGAAGGTCGGAATCTCCAGGTTGCTCTCGTCAATGTCGAGCTTCTTGGCCTCGGGCCGGATCTGACGCTCCAGACGGATGAAAGTCGGGCGTTCCAGACTGTCTTTGGCCGGAGTTTGAGGGAAAGCTCCCAGATCGGGTATCTCCGTCGGCGCGGGCATTGCCCGGTCCTTCAGTCCGGTGGCAATGACGGTCACCTTCACCTTCCCGGTCAGCGCCTGGTCTTTACTCACGCCCGAGATGATGATCGGCTCACCATCCGCCGAGGCCACGATCAAACTGGCGGCTTCGTTGACTTCAAACAGCGAAAGGTCGTCGCCGCCGGCGACGTTGATGAGCAGGCCGCGCGCGCCTTTGATCGAGAGGTCGTCGAGCAGGGGTGATGAGATTGCCTTGGTCGCGGCCTCGGTTGCCCGGTTCTCATTCTCCGCTATGCCCATGCCCATGACCGCAGTGCCCTTTTCCGACATGATCGTCTTGACATCGGCAAAGTCGAGGTTGATGATGCCCGGGTTGGTGATCATCTCGGCGATTCCCTTGATGGAATTGAAGAGGATCTCGTTGCCGTACCGGAAGGCTTCCTCCACCGGCATGTTGCGGGCGACGACCGAAAGCAGGCGCTGGTTGGACACCACAATCAGCGTGTCGACGCGGACGCGGAGTTCCTCGATGCCCCAGAGTGCGTTATCCATCCGCTTCTTGCCTTCGAAGTCCCACGGCTTGGTGACGATACCGACGACCATGGCGCCGAGATTCTTTGCCTCTTCGGCGAATACCGGGGTCGCGCCGGTCCCGGTGCCGCCGCCTTCGCCGCAGGTCAGGAAGACCATGTCGGCGTCTTGCAGTAGTTCCCGGATCCGCTCGCGCGATTCCTCGGCGGCCTTACGCCCGATCTCCGGGTCGCCGCCGGCGCCCAACCCCTTGGTGAGCTTGTCCCCGATCTGCATCTTGATTGGAGCGCGATTCTTGGCCAGTACCTGGGCGTCGGTGTTGACCGCGATGGTTTCGACGCCCCGGACCCCCGAGTCGGCGGCGAAGTTGATCGTGTTGCAGCCCGCACCGCCCACGCCCACCAGCTTCAGCCTTGCGACATACTTAGGTTCTTCGATTATTTCGAACATCAATTCCTCCTTAGAAGTATTTAATCAGGTTTTCAAAGCGCGTCTTCAAGGCATCAAACATGCCCTTGTCTCTTCGCCTGGGCAAGAGGTCGCGATTCTTCATTTCGTGGCCGTAGAAGACGAGGCCTATCCCGGTTGCGTAGATGGGATCGGCTATGATATCAGTCAGACCGCCGACTTTCTTGGGAATGCCGATTTTGACCGGCAGGTTGAAGATTTCTTCGGCCAGCCGATCGATGTTCTTGAGCCGTGCGGTACCCCCGGTAATGACGGCACCGGCGGCAATCAAGTCGGCATACTCGGTTTTCTTGATCTCCTTGTGCGCAATCATGAGGATTTCTTCGACCCGCGGATTGATTATCGAGATGAGGAATTGCTTGGACACGGTCCGGTTTTCGCGGCCGCCGATGCCCGGCACCGTGATCGTAGTGTCTTTCTCTTCGGGGTCGAGACGAGCGGCACCGTACTGCAGCTTGATTTCTTCAGCCCGGTTCGGCGGTGTCCGCAATCCGATCGAGATGTCGTTGGTGATGTACTCCCCGCCCAAGGGTATCACCTGAGTGTGGCGAATCGCGCCATCATAGAAGATCGCCAGGTCCGTCGTCCCGCCGCCGATGTCGAGGAGCGCAACGCCCAGGTTTATCTCGTCCGGTTCCAGGACCGCAAAGGACGAGGCCAGGGGCTGGAGCACCAGATCCTTGACTTTCAACCCGGCGCGTTCCAGGGCACGATGGATGTTTTGGGCCGAGGTTATCGCCGCGGTCACCAGGTGAACATACGCCTCGAGTTTGACCCCGGCCATGCCGACCGGGTCCTTGATGCCGCGCTCATTGTCGACGATGAACTCGACCGGTATCGCGTGAATGATTTCGCGGTCGGGCGGCAGGGCGATAGTCCGCGCCTGGTCGATTACGCGTTCGACGTCTTTTCGCGTTATCTCGGTGCCTGGTTTGGAGATCGCCACCATGGCGTGGGACGTGATGCTCTCGATGTGAGAGCCGGAAATACCGGCATAGCAGGAATCGACCTTGAAGCCGGCCATCCGAGCCGCGGCATCGACTGCCTTTTCAATCGATTGGACCGCCTTTTCGAGGTTGATGATGACACCGCGCCGCATGCCCTCGGAGGGCCCACAGCCGACGCCGATGACGCGCAGGTTGCCCGATTCTTCAGGCTCGGCAATGATCACCGCGATCTTCGTCGTTCCGAGGTCAACGCCGACAATCCGGTCCGCTTTAGCCATATAGCCTCCTTGTAAATTTGAACGGCAAGCCAAACTTGGTTGAATTATCTCGTGCTGTCATTGTCCATCCCTTTTATGACGATCTGGTTTCGATAGCTCAAGTCGATCTCGGTCCCGGCGGGCAGGTCGAGCAGGCCGAGCGAATCGATGAGCTGCTTCTTGAATGCGAGATTACCGCCGCCCAGGACGAAGCTTCGGCCCCGGCATGCATAGCGACCGGGGTAAGAATCAACCGGCTGGAATGCGTAAGTCTTACACAGATCAGCCGTGGTTACGAAGGCCGCGAGCTTGGCCCGGCGGATCTCGATGGCCACGAACAAGATGACGACGGTGAGCAGCAGGATGACCACGACGACTATCCTAAGGATATGACCTCCTCGCGCAAACTGACGCCGGTCTTGCGATGAACGGTTTTCTTGATGAGGTCAATCAGACGTTTCACGTCACGACACGACGCGCGTTTCCGGTTAATGATGAAATTGGCGTGCTTCTCGGAAACGACCGCGCCGCCGATGCGTCTACCCTTGAGGCCGCATTGCTCGATGAGGCGGCCGGCCGGAATGTCCGGCGGGTTCTTGAATATTGAACCGGCACTCTTGCCCCAGGGTTGGCGTGCCTGGCGCGTTTGCCGGAAGAGCCGCTCCTTACGTTCGATTGCCCGGCGGTCATCAGGTTTGAGCCGGAAAACGACGGTGGTGACGATGGCGCCGCCCGTGATATTGGAAGTCCGGTAAGAGAACGCAAGATTCTTCCGGGTCCAGAACCGGTGCTCAAGACGGCCGCCGAGAACGCCGACCCGGTCAACCAATGGACCTACCGTCTCGCCGAACGCGCCGGCATTCATCTTGACTGCGCCGCCAACCGAACCGGGGATCCCTGAGGCGAATTCCAGACCGGACAGTCCGGCGCGGCGTGCCGCTTGTGCAGCTTTTGCCAACAACGCGCCGGCGCCGCAGCGGAGACGGGTACCCTTGACGCTGATGCGGGTGAACTCACCCTGGAGCCGGATCAGGGCACCGTCATAGCCTCGGTCGGCGACCAGGAGGTTGGTGCCCTTGCCGATCAGAAAGTACTTCATACGATGCTGGCGGAGAACCTTGATCACGTCGACGAGCGAGGCCGGGTCGTCGACATCAATCAGATACGAGGCGCGGCCGCCGATGCCGAACGACGTATAGGGTGCGATCTTAGCACCCCGGCGGATGCGACCTCTTACTTGGTCCTTAAGCACTTGAGCAATTCTTGGCCTACTTGCCATATATTACCTGCTCCCTGGGTGATGACAGCATCACCGGATTCAATTTCCTTCTTCAGATAGTCAACGATTGCCGTCTGGTCTTTGAAGTACATAACCGGGCCGTGCTCCCGTTCAATGCGCCGGGCCAGAACCTCGCCGTTGATGCCGGGTATCGGTTTCTCGCTGGCGGCGTAGATCTCGGTCACGATAACGAGATCGGCCGCGAAGAATGATTTCGCGAACTCATCGATTAGATGATAGGTTCTGGTGTAGCGGTGCGGCTGAAAGACTGAAATGATCCGACGATCCGGCATGCAGGACCGGAGAGTTTCCAGGGTAACGGCGATTTCGGTCGGATGATGGCCATAATCATCAAAAATCTTGACGTTGCCGGCTTCGCCCACGAGTTCAAGACGGCGGTGCACGCCGGCAAAAGACTTGAGGGCCTGCGCGATCTTGTCAAACGGGATGCCCAGTTCGAGCCCGATACCGACGCCGGCCAGGGAGTTGAGGACGTTGTGAGTGCCGGGTACGCCAAGCTCGATGGCCCCGGCTTTCCTGCCGCCGGCATGAACCGCGAACCGGCTGCCCCAACCCGTGCCGGTTACGTCGTCCGCCCGGATGTCGGCGCCCTGATCAAAACCGTAGGTGATGACCCGCCGCTCGATCCGGCTTCTAATCTTCTGGTTAACCGGGTGTGCGCCGCAAAGGAAGACGCAGCCCCAGAAAGGCACCCGGTTGGCAAAGATCACGAAGTGGTCCTTTATCTCCTCGAGGTCTTTATAGTGGTCAAGGTGCTCGGCTTCGACATTGGTTATCACCGCGTATGACGGCGCCAGAAAGAGGAAGGACTTGTCGCTTTCGTCCGCTTCACACACGAGATACTCGCCTTTGCCCAATGAGGCGTTGCCACCATTCTTGACAATACCGCCGACGACGGTGGTCGGTGCCAGCCCGCCGACTTCCATGATGCGGCCGACAATCGAGGTGGTTGTCGTCTTGCCGTGGGTCCCTGAGATCGCGATGCCGATTTTCATCCGCATCAGTTCGGCCAGCATCTCGCCCCGGGGCACGACCGTGAGACTTCTCTTCCGGGCCTCGATCATTTCCGGGTTTGACGGGTCGATCGCCGATGAATAGACGACGACTTCACAATCCGTGATGTTCTCCCGGTGGTGCTCGTAGCGGACCGCAATCCCCATTTTCTCCAAGGTGTCGGTTGTGGCCGAGTGTTTGAGGTCCGACCCGGTCACCTGAAAGCCGAGATTCTTCATGATTATCGCCAGGCCGGACATGCCGATGCCGCCGATCCCGATGAAATGCAGTTTCTTCACCTTACCGAACACAGTCGCTCCCTGGGCACAAGCGCCCGAGATCAAGGACGATTTCGGAAGCGATCTTCAGGGCGGAATTACGAACCACCAGCTGAAGGCCACGCTCGTGCATCCGCTCAAGACCGCTTCGATCCGCCAGCAGGCGGTCGATAACCCGGGCCAGCGACTCGATGTTAAGGCGGTCCTCGGTGATGACGACCGCGGCGCCGTTTTCCTCGAGGAAGCGCGCGTTGGCCAGCTGATGGTCGAAAATCGCATAGGGAAATGGGATTAGAACCATCGGTACGCCAATGGTGAGCAGTTCGTAGATGGTATTGCTGCCGCTGCGGGATATGGCCAAGGCAACGTCGCCGAGATATTGCCAGGGCTGGTCGGTAAACCCGATCACCTCGATCGACCGCGCGGCCGCCGACTCTTTGACCAGGTGATAATCTCTCATGCCGGTTATGATGCGGAGTTTGAGGTCGGGCCGGGCCGAGGCCAGCTGAAGGGCCGTCTCGTTGAGCCGCTTTGCCCCCTGACTGCCGCCCAACACGATGATGAGATTACCCTGAGGCCGGTAGCTCGTGGTGTTGAACTGCTCCCGGATCGGGACGCCGCTGATCCAGGTGCGGCCGGACAGGGCTTTAGCGAGCGGCAGGGCTAGATAAACCAATCGGGTACAGCGACAGAAGACCTTGGTTACCAGTCCCGGCCGCCGGTTCATCTCGAGAATGTAGACGGGGATTCTTCGCCACAGCGCGACGAGAATCGCGGGAACCATGCCAAACCCGCCGGTGCCGAAGACCGCCTTGATACGCCTGGCTTTCATGAAGGTGTGGAGACGGCGCACCGCGCCCGCCAGCGTCCAGGCAAAACGGGCCTTGCCGGTCAGGCTCTTACCCGCGAACCCGGAAGCTTTGATTTCAAATTTCCCGTAGGGCAGACCGGCCACCACTTTGTTTTCGATTGCTCCGGCGCGCACCAGCAGTGTGACCTGGGCGCCTTGTGCCTTCAAGTGACGGGCTACTTCAAGCGCCGGGTAGATATGGCCGCCGGTGCCAATCGTCGTGACCAGGACGTTCAATCGATCCTCCATCGGGAAACGTTCAAGACCAGACCGGCGCCGATCAGATTGGAGATCATCGCCGATCCTCCGAAGCTCAAGAAGGGCAGGGGCAGACCGGTCGGCGGGAGAACGCCCAGCGAGACGCCGACGTGACACAGAAAATAGGTGAAGACGAGGCAGGAGAATCCGAACGCAACGTACTTGCCGAAGTCATCCTCGATGAAGCGGGCGATTTTGATGCCGCGCCGGAAGAGGTAGATGTAGATTGCGAATATTACGATACTGCCGACGAAGCCAAACTCCTCGGCGATCGAAGAGAAGATGAAATCATTGTACGGTCGCGGCAGGAAGAGGAATTTTTGCTTGCCGCCGCCGGGGCCGGAACCGAACAGGCCGCCGGAGCCGACCGCGATCAGGGACTGCTTGACCTGGTACGCGGTCTGGCCGCCAATCAGGGTCGCGACCCGGGCCCGGGCGTGCGGATATGACAAATAGAGAAAGACTAAGGCGGCCAGTCCGACCAGGGCTGCGATCAGTAGGTACCTGAGCTTTAGACCTGCGGCAAAGAGCATGATGCCGACCAGGAAAACCATGATCAAGGCCATGGAAAGGGATGGTTCGATGAGCACCAGAAGGATCATCGGGCCGACCGCCAGCATTAGCGGCAGAACGGTGTGCTTCAGGTCGTTGATGCGCTCTTTGTGCTTGGCCGCAAAAGCGGCAAGGTAGACGACGAGCCAGAGCTTGGCGAATTCCGAGACCTGAAGATTAAAGAGCCACCGTTTGGCGCCGTATTCTCTATGGCCGATGAGCAGGGTGAGGACGAGGCCAAGCATAATCAAGAAGTAGCTGGGCAGAATGAATGGCCTCAATTTCTGATAGGGGACGCTCATGACTACGAAGAAGAGGACGAGTCCTATCGCGAGCTTGATGAGGTGGCTGCGCATATAGTAGAATTCATTGTTCGGCCCCTTGGTCAAGGCATAGTAGAACGAACTCGAGAAAACGGCCACGGTCCCCAGTCCGAGCAGGAAGAGGATGATCAATATGTAGACGCTATCTGGTTTCTCTAACGGCATTTTTGAAGACCTCACCTCTTTCCTCGAAATCCTTGAAATCGCCGAAGGAGGCAAAACCGGGATTGAGCAGAACGGTGTCGCCCGGCCGGGCCAGCGCGCGCGCGGCCTGCACCGCTGAGAGCAGATTCGGCACCAGTTCGTAGGCGGAGTAACCGTGGTCCCGGAAGTATTCGGCGATCTTTTCTCGGTTGGGGCCGATCAGGACCGCCCGGCGCGCTTCCTTGATTACGGCGTCAAGGTAGCTGTCGGCATCCAAGTTCTTCTCTTTGCCGCCCAGGATGACGATCTTGGGACCGGCGACGGCCGTCAGCGAAGCGATTGCTGCAGTTGGATTCGTGCACATGGAGTTATTGATGAACTTGACATCATCAATGATCGCAACCAGTTCCAGGCGGTGGGGCAGGCCGGGGAAGGAGCTGACGGCGGCCCGCGTCGTCTCGGGTGAGATCCCGAGGCTCGACGTTGCGGCGACTGCAGCCAGGATATTGCCTACGTTGTGCATGCCCGGCAACGTGATTTCAGCAGATTTGATAACCGGCGTACCTCTGAAGAGGACGGTTTTGTTTTCGTAGTACGCGCCATCGACCTTGGTTCCGGTCGAGAACCAGACGACCTGGGAGCGAATTGACTGCACCCGGGCGCGAATGCGGTCGTCGTCATAGTTGATTACGGCAAAATCGTCCGGGGACTGATTCTGGAAGATGCGAAACTTGAGCATGGCGTACTCGTCGATCGACTTGTGGCGGTCAAGGTGGTCGGGCGTGATATTGGTCAAGACGGCGACATGGGGCCGGAATTGGTCGACGCGCTCCAACTGGAATGTCGATATCTCGATTGCGTAATACTCGTAGGGCGGCTCGAGCAGGGTTGCCGAGAAGGGTCGGCCCGGCGCCAGATTGCCGCCCAGAAAGCAGTTGCGGCCGGCCGCCCGGATGATATGGGCAATGAGGGCGGTCGTGGTGCTCTTGCCGTTCGTCCCGGTGACCGCGATGATCGTACCGGTCACGTGCCGGTAGGTAAACTCGATCTCGTCGATCAGCGGTAAGTTGGCCTGGCGAATGCGCTGGACGATATCTTTTGTTTCGCTCAAGCCCGGGCTGGTCACCACCTCGTCGAAACCTTCGATTTGGCGGTACGGCTTGATCTTGTGCCCGTCGACCAGTTGTCGTAGCTCGGGGTCAATCGCGGCCGGCGATTTTTCCTCGTAGGCATACACCTCGACGCCTTGCTGGAGTAGGTACTTGACCACGTGCTTGGTGGCGCGACCCAGACCGAGAACTAAAACGCGTCTCATCGTATCTTCAAGGTTGAAAGGGCCAGCAGGACAAAGATGATTTGCAGGATCCAGAAGCGCACCGTAATCTTGGGTTCGGCCCAGCCCTTGAGTTCGAAATGATGATGGAGCGGGGCCATGAGAAACAACCGCTTGCCTTTGGTTGCCTTGAAATAGACGATCTGCAGAACGACGCTTGCCGCCTCGAGGACAAATACTCCGCCGAACAGAATGAGGAGGAATTCTTGCTTGACCAGCACCGCGGTCGTGCCGATGAGCCCGCCCAAGGCCAGTGAACCGACATCGCCCATGAAGATCTGGGCCGGGTAAGCATTGAACCACAAGAAACCGAGCGCGGCGCCGAGCATGCCGGCAATGAAGATCGCCACCTCGCCGCCGTTGCTGACGAAGATGACATTCAAGTACTTACTCAGGCCGGCATGGCCTGAGACATAAGCCAGAACGGCAAAGCCCGCGGCGGTCGCACCGACCAGTCCGATGGCCAGTCCGTCCAGTCCGTCCGAAAAATTGACGGCGTTGGAGGCGCCCACGATCACGATCGCCACGAAGACGGGGTAGAGAAAGCCGAAATCGATGATAATATTCTTCAGGAATATAAAATTGGTGCGCGTCGCGATTTCCGGTTCGACCGGCAGTAAATAAAGAATCAGGCCGACGATCAACCCATAGAGCCCTTGCCAGAACAACTTGGTTCTTTTGTTGAGGCCGCGCGGCTTCTGCTTGTAGATCTTGACGTAATCGTCGTACAGGCCGAGCGCTCCCAGCCAAACCGCGCCCAGGACGAGGATGAGGATATTCTGGTTTGACAGATCGGCCAGCAGCAAGACCGGAACGAGAATGGCCAGGATGATCAGGACACCGCCCATTGCTGGGGTACCGGCCTTCTGCTTATGCCGTTGCGGCACTTCCTCGCGAATGGTCTGGCCGATGCGCCGGCGGGTTAGGAGCCGGATGACCGCCGGCCCGAATACGATTGCAAAGACGATGGCCAGCACCGCGACGTAGGCGGCCCGGAAAGTAATATAACCGAAGAGTCGCAGCGGGCTGAACAAATCCTTCAGGGGATGGAGCAGAAGGTAGAGCACTAGGTGCCTCCCTGGTCTTTGATGTAAGAGACGACCGGCGCGACCAGCTCTTCGAACTTGAGTGCCCGCGAAGCCTTGAAAAGGATGCCGTCCCCGGGCCGGATCTGCCGGGTGATGAAGTCGATTGCCTGGTCACGCGCCGCGAAATGATTACCGCCGTAGAGCTTGGCCTGATCCCCGACGGTGACCAGGATGTCGACGTGCCGGCCGGCGAATTCGCCAACCCTCTTATGCATGATGACGGACGATTTGCCAAGCTCGAGCATGTCGCCCAGCACCGCCAGCTTGCGCCGTTTGAGGTGCCCCATGAAGCGCAGGGCCTCCTTCATCGAGTTGGGATTCGCGTTGTAACAGTCGTTGAGAATAAAGTAGGGACCGATCGTTACCGGCTCGAGGCGCATGGCCGCGGGCTTGATGCTCTCAATCACCGGTTGTTGAACGGCGTAAGGGGTGCCCAGCTCCTGCGTGGTGGCGATGGCACCGACGATATTCTCGATGTTGCTGCGCCCCAAAAGCCCGGTACGGTAGAAATTCTTGCCGACGTAGAAAGTGCTGCCGGACTCATCCATTACAGTTCGGGCCGCATGGTAGCGGCCGTTGCGGTGCAGTGAAAAAGTGACCACGGTGCAGTTGGTCCACACGCCCTTTATGGTGGCATTGACAACCGCCTTGCCTTCCGGCGGCAGGTTGCGGACTAAAGCCAGCTTCTCCTTGACCAGGTCATTGCGGGTTTCGAACCCGGCAAGATGACCATAGCCGATGTTGGTCAGGACGCCGATATCGGGCTCGGCAATCCGGCACAGATAATCGATTTCGCCCGGATGATTGGTCCCCATTTCGAGCACGCAGTACCGCGTTTCCGGCGCCAGGCGCAGCAGGGTCAGGGGCAGTCCGATCTGGTTGTTCAGGGTACCCTCGGTCATTACCGTTTTCGCCTGCCCCTGCATGATGTCGCCAATGAGGTTCTTGGTCGTGGTCTTCCCGTTGGTCCCGGTGATCGCGATGACCGTGGGCGCGAATCTCCGACGGTAGAAGTTGGCCAGCACACCAAGGGCCTTGATGGTATCGGCGACCACGATCTGCCGGGCGACGTCCTTGATTTCTCTTTCAACCACGACACCGGTACCACTCTTCTCATATGCCTGCCGGGCGAAGTCGTGTCCGTCATAGTTGGGGCCTTTTAGGGCGAAGAAAAGCTGTCCCGGTCGGGCCTGACGCGAATCAGTGGTGACCGCACCGATCGTATCCACGACGGTTCGTAGACCGCAGTCAGGCCCGATCAACCGACCCTGTAAGACGGAGGCGATTTCGCTCAACTTAAACATTGCTGGGCAACCTCAAAATCATCGAAGTGATTCACTTGATCTTTCACGATCTGATAGTTCTCATGTCCCTTGCCGGCGATGACCACGCTATCCTGGGGCCGGGCGGTTTCGATCGCGGCGCAAATCGCGTCGCGACGCCCGGAGACGGTCTGGTAGTTGTTTTTGTCCAGACCCCGAACGATGTCCTTGATGATCGCTTCGGGTGCTTCATTCCGGGGGTTATCCGACGTCACAAAAGCGAAATCAGCAAGCTCGGTGGCCACGCGGCCCATGAGCGGCCGTTTACCCCGGTCACGGTTGCCGCCGCAGCCGAAAACGACGATGACCCGGCCTCGGGTAAACTCGCGCACCGCGGTTAGAACATTCTTCAGGGCGTCGTCGGTGTGGGCATAATCGATAAATACCGATAGCCCTTTCTGATTCGGCACCGGCATGAGCCGGCCCGGTACCGACGTCAAGTTCGCAATGCCGCCCAGGATGGCGTCGGGGCGGACACCAAGTGCCACCGCGGCGCCGAAGGAAGCCATGGTGTTGTAAACGTTGTGCCGGCCGAGCAGAGTCGTCTCGATCCGGTATGACTGGGCCCCGTGGTGGAGCGTGAAGTCTGTCTTTAAGTTGGTCACGGCATCGATGTCGGCGCGAATCAACGACGCCTGGTCAACGTGCGGGTAGGATGTCTTGAGGCCGTAGCCGGACTTCGGGCCGCCAAAGAGCCTCTCGATGTCCTGGGCCATGACGTCGTCCAGATTATAGACTACGCCGCCGCCCGGCTTTACCAGTTTGAGCATCTCGAGCTTCGCGTTCTTATAGTCGTCGAAGGTGGGGTGGAAATCGAGATGGTCACGGGTGAGATTCGTGTAGACCGCCGCCGCGAGCGTGACTTCGGCGACCCGGTGCAGGGCGAGCGCATGGGATGACACCTCCATTACCGCGTGCGTCAGGCCGTTGCTGACCATCTCATCAAAGAGCGTGAAAAGGTCAAGGCTCTCCGGGGTAGTATTCTTGGCCACGATCGTTCGGCGGCCCAGATCGTGGGCGATGGTGCCGATCAAGCCGCAACGGTGTCCGCCGGCGCACAGCATCGACCGGAGCAGGTAGGAAACGGTTGTTTTGCCGTTAGTGCCGGTGACGCCGACGACGCAGAGCTTGGTGAGCGGGTCGTCAAGGAAGCGGCGCGCGACCCGGCCCAAAACCCGGCGCGGCTCGTCGACCCGGATCAGCGGAACCTTGATCTTATGCGTGTAGCCCAGGTCGGTCACCACCGCAAGGGCACCTTTGCTCACCGCTTCTTCGATGTAGACCCGGCCATCGTGGCTTGATCCCTGGAGCGCGAAGAAGATGAATCCGGGGCCGACACTTCTCGAATTGTAGGCAAGACCCTGTGCCTGGCCGGGCCAGGGCCGGGGCGGTGTCGATTCGCCCGCGATGTCCTTAAACAATTCCTCAAGGCTTCTTGGCATAGAATCGATAGTTGTACTTGGGCAGATTGATGATGCGCCGGGCGGCTCGTCCGAATACCGGTGCGCAAAGGTCGCTGGCCCATTTCCCTTTCTTGGGCTCGTCAAGAACGATGACGACGAGCAGGCTCGGTGCCGACGCGGGCAGGAAGCCGACAAAGGAGGCGGTGATCCGGTCATGCGAGTATTCACCGTTGAACGCCTTCTGGGCGGTTCCGGTCTTGCCCGCAATACTGACTTCGTCGAGCTTGGCTTTGATGCCGGTGCCGTGGTCGATGACGCCGCGCATGATCTCGACCAAGCGGGCCGCCAGTTCCTTGGGGACGGCCTGACGCATCATTCTTGGCTCGGTGCGCATCACGGTTTTGTCGTCTTTTTTGATTTCTTTGATGATGTAGGGCTGATACATTTGGCCGCCGTTGGCGATGGCGGCATACGCCTGGGCTAACTGCAGAACCGTGGTGGTTGTGCCCTGGCCGAAACAGATGTTGGCAAACCGGATATTGCTGGTCCTGTTAGATACGCTGAAGTTGCCCCTGGCTTCACCGGGTAGTTCGATGCCGGTGCGCTCGCCAAAACCGAGATTGCGCGCGAGCAGGGCGAATTGCTTCTTGTCCAGGGTTTTCGAGATCTTGACGACGCCGACGTTGCTGGAATAGCCGAACGTCTCTTTGAAACTGAGAATGCCGTAATCCCTGAAATCGTTGATGGTGTAGCCGCCGTACTTGATATTGCCGCCGCGGGCATCAATCATGTCAGTCTCTTTCCAGCCCTTGTTGATGGCCGCGCCCGCGGTCACAATTTTGAAAGTCGAACCCGGCTCGAATTCGTCGGTGATGACGATATTGCGCCAGGGCTGCCCCGGACTAATGTTGACCATCGCCAATATTTCGCCGGTCCTCGGATCAAGGGCCAGAGCCAGGCCCGTGGTTGCTTCGCACTTGGCAACCTGGTTTTTGATTTCTTCGTACAGAATTTCCTGCAGGTCGAGGTCGATCGTAAGGTAGACGCCCATCCCCGGCTTAGGTTCCTGGCTGGGGTAGCGATGATAAGGGAAGCCTTCGCCGGACGGCCGCTTCTGGAATACCCGGTAGCCCTTTTCACCTTTCAGGAGGTCGTTGAGTTCGTATTCCAGACCCTCGGTGCCCTGGTTGTCGCTGTTCACCTTGCCGACCATGCCGGCAAACATGTCGCCGAAGGGATAGATTCGTTTCATGTCGTCTTCGATAAAAACACCGAAGATGTTGAGTTGTTCGATTTTCTCCTTGTCGCTGCGATCGAACTTGCGCTTGAGCCAGAAGAAGGTCTTGTCATCGAATTTGCGGACGAGCTCCGGGCGGGCGCCGAATCCGGCCTGGGCCAGCTGACGTGCCGCCTTGTCCTTGTTCTTGACGTATTTCGGCAGGACGTAGGCGGAATAGCAGTGGGCGCTGGCGGCAAGCAGCCGGCCTGAAGCGTCATAGAGATCCCCGCGCTTGGGCAGAAGCTCGACTTTTTTCTTGTGCTGGATCAGGGCCAGGGAACGGAAATGCCCGTACTTCACAATCTGGAGATAGAATAAGAAGGCCAGCATCAGAAGCCAGACCCCGGTGAAACCAAAGTTCAGGAGGCCGATTCTCTTCATGGCTCGCTTCGGTTGACCAGGTCGGCATCGGTAACATGCCTCATGCCCATTTCCAGCGCCTTCTGTTCAACGCGGGGCAGCGTTGAGTACGACTCGACCAGGGCAATCTGTTGTTGTTTTTCATCAACCATCTGGGTGCGCGTCGCGTTGAGCTTGTTGACCTCGTTGACCAGTTTCAAGGCCGTGCTCTCGTTCCAGACATAGAGAAAGAGGATCAGGATGATCGAGGCGACGATAAGCAGTTTCATCTCATATCCTCGCGGCGGCCCTCAGCTTGGCGCTGCGTGCTCTCATATTCCGGCCGACCTCGGCCTCTTCGGGACGGACGACTTTCTTGGTCAAAACGCAAAATGCTCCCTCGAGCGCTTTCTGGCGCATGAAATTTTTCACGATTCTGTCTTCCAGCGAGTGATAGGAAATCACCACGAGGCGTCCTTTTTTTTTAATAGGCGGGCCGATGCCTCAAGGCCTTGGCTTAAGTTCCCAAGTTCATCATTGACTGCGATACGCAGGGCCTGAAAGACCTGGGCCAGGTTTTTCTTCAAATACCGCCTGGGGACCGCCTGGGCGACGAGCCTCTGCAAATCACCCGTTGTCTTGAGTTGGTGTTTCTGGCGGTCGATGAGCCAGGCGATCTTGCCGGGGTTATGGACTTCGCCGAGATCCTTGAGGATTTCCCGTATCGTTTCGTAGTTTCCATTCCGCACCAGCCGGGCGGCATCCTGGGGTTGAGCCGGGTCCATGCGCATGTCCAACGGTCCATCGGTGTCGTAGGAGAATCCCCGCGTCGCAGTGGTCAGCTGGTGCAGAGAAACCCCCAGGTCAAAGATGATTCCGTCGACTTCGTTCGCGCCGAGCTCGGCAAGCACCGTATCGAGGTGCCGGAAATTACTTAAGACCAACTGCAACCGGGGGCCGATATGATCCAGGCGGCGGCGGGCGAATTGGATTGCTTCCGGATCGGCATCGAGGCCGATGAAACGGGCGGCTGGGGCTATTTCGGCAAGGGCAGCCAGATGGCCGCCGCCGCCCACGGTGCAGTCGACATAGACGCCCGCATCGTGCAGGTTGAGGTAGTGCAGCACTTCGTTGACCATCACCGGGTTATGGAAGGTCATCTCGACCTCGCTCAGGGCTTTCTGGATGGTCCCGGTGATTCGCTTAGGCGCGGTGCGCGAAGCTTTTCATTGCGGCGCGGCGCGAAGGATAGATCTCAAACGGATAGAATCCGTAAAGCCTGAGAATGTCGTACAGGTATGTGGAAACATTGACCAGTTTGATGTCGCCGCTGTAGTCCTGGAACCGTTTTTGCCACTCGATGAGTTCACCGACTACCTTGTAGTTCATATGCTCGACCTTGGAAAGGTCAAGCACAACACTGGTCTGACCGTCCTCGAGAAGCTTCCTGAGCCGCGATTCGAAGGTCTTGAATTCTGCCTCGTCCATTTCGCCGCAGAGCGACAGGAAGACGACCTTATTCTCTTCAAGTTGCATCACCTTCATCATGCCTCCTTAGTTTCAGTATGTCCTCGGCATCCGCCGGGAAGGTCTTGCGGATTTCGTCTTGGAACCGCCGGAAGTTCTCGATGGACCAGATGGTGAAGTGGTCAATTTCACCAGTAATGACAACTTCTTTCTCGATACCTGCATATTTAAGGAGCCAGTCCGGGACAAGCAGTCTTCCTTGGCCATCGATTTTGTCTTCTTTGATGCTGAATGTATAATGACGGCGGTAACGTCGCGCCTGAATCTTGTTAAAGGGTAGGGGCAACAACTCTTTGTCTTCGAAATCCTCCCACTTGGTCAATGGGTATACGCCGATGCTGCTGTCATGACCTTCGGTCATGATGACGTCACCGTTCGACAGCGTCACGAGAATCTGACGAAAACGGCTCGGTATCGAAAGCCGGCTTCGATCATCAAGCGTATGCTCGAAAAAACCGCGAAAGCGTGGTTCGTGTCCCATCCTGTCCCATTTTATCCCCAATGCGTCGATTGTCAAGCGTTTTCTGTAGAAAAGATGATTTTCTTCTTACGATATATCAACAGTTATAGCACGAATACATATTTAATGTGATTTTCTGTTGCATTTTTGATTATTATATCTTATTTTTGCGAAAAAGGTGATTTTAGATATCACAGCGATGAAAGATAGATGACGACGATATGATGGGCTGTCGCCCGGCTGAGACCACCGAGATCTGGCTCGTCAGGTGGTGGATGATCTGTCGCTTGACTTCTCTTGATCTCATGATAGAATCATGGGATCAGGTGTCCCATGATAACCCAGAACCAGGAGGTTCTTATGTTCAGAAAGCGGCATTTCGTATACATGCTGTTGGCCGCATCGATGTCGATCAATGTATATCTGTTGCTGGCCGACCACAGACCAGGCATGCTCTACGGCGCGCCCGACAACCAAGATGTCCTACGCCAACTCAACGAAAAGACCTACGCTGAAGATTCCTCTACCGAACCGCTCGTCGGTTCGCCGGTCCAGTACTTCATCTTCAAAGACGCCCGGCGGAACAAGATTCTGTACGTTTTCAAGTACAAGGATCAGATCACATCGGAGATTGCCGATGCCGATTGAAATTGGGCCGGATGATCGAAGGTGAGGTGCTCGGCGCCGATTTCCCATTGACTTTGCGGGTTCGGGA
>CAYGYG010000035.1:17510-19716 GCA_964354155.1 uncultured bacterium
TGATCGAAGGTGAGGTGCTCGGCGCCGATTTCCCATTGACTTTGCGGGTTCGGGAGGGTAAGATAACCGCGCCCATGAGAGTATTACTGGCCGGGTTCAACGTCGACACTGAGATCCTGAGGAAGTTGGCGGACGAGAGGAAGATTGAGTTGACGCCGGAGACGCTTTCGGCCGCCTATGCGCGGATAAGTCGCAGCCCGTTACCGGTTGACGAACTGCGCAAGATCGCGCGGGAACAGATCGCCCGGGCCCGGAAATCGAACCGCACGATCATTTTCGAGATGGGGCACCATTCGGTGGCCGAGCATGCCGTCTTCAATTTCGATATCATCGGTATCTCGCGTCTCGCGGTCGAGGAAGTTGAAAAGTTCCGTCTCGGCTCCTATACGGAAAAATCCCAACGCTATGTCACGCTGGCCGGCGATTTCGTGACCCCGTTTGAGATTGCCAATTCGAAACTGGTGAACGATTTCGGATTGCTGGCCCGGCAGCAGAATGATACCTATCACTACCTATATGGGAAATTGCGGGCCGGCCTTCTCAAACAGTCCCGGATCAGGAAGCCCGACCGATCAAAGATGACGATTCTCGAGAATCGGGCGAAGGAAGATGCCCGCTATGTTCTGTCGCTGGCGACCCAGGCCCAGCTTGGAGCCACGATCAACGGCCGGAATCTGGAGTTGATGTTGAGGCGTTTCGCCTCGCACCCGCTCGAGGAAGTCCGCCGGCTCGGCACCGCGCTGTTCGACCAGGTCAAGAGAGTCGCACCATCGATTATTGTTTTCTGCGAAGGCAATGAGTATGACCGGAATCGCCAGGCGGATCTGGCCGCATCTGGAGCCGCCGGCACGGGTGATCAGAGCTGCCCGGGGACGGATGAGGTCTCGCTCGTTGCGTGCACGCCGGACGGCGATGACGTGATCCTGGCCGGACTGGTGCATACGGTGAGCGATTTCTCCTACAAAGAATGCCGGGCGCGACTGAACAAAATGCCGCGCGCCGAAAAGACGAGACTGGTGAAAGCCGCCCTCAAGCACATGCAGCTCTATGATGCCCCGCCCCGCGAGTTCGAATACGCGACCTTGACTTTCGAGCTGGTCGTGTCCGCTTCCTGCTTTGCCCAGCTCAAGCGCCACCGGATGCTGACGATGACCAGTCAGCGCTACGAACCGGGCCTTGGCGTCACCGTGCCCGAGGCGATCAAGCGCGCCGGCGAAGAGGGTCGGTTTACCGACCTGATCGAGCAGACCGAGCATATCCACGATCTGGTCAAGAACCACCACGAGGTGGCGGCGCAGTACGTTCTCACCAACGCGCATCGGAAGAGGGTTTTACTTGCGCTCAATCTGAGAGAACTCTACCACATTGCCCGTCTGCGGGAGGACCAAACGGCACAATGGGACATAAGGGGCGTCGTCGGCAAAATGGTCGAGAAGGCCTGCAAAGTGATGCCGGTATTATGTCTTCTGATCGGGGGCAAGGACCGGTATCCCGAGATATACAAGAGGTTATACGGTTGTCTGCCAACGGTGGTTCGCGCCGAACTACCCCGCGTCAGAAAATACTGATATGCCGAGGCGGCCGCAGCTAAACACAATCAGCGATGAGCTGTCTAAGGAGTGAACGGAGAAAATGATGTATTCCCAGAAAGTGATGGATCATTTTTTAAACCCGAGAAATGTCGGCGAGATCGCGGACGCAGACGGGATCGGCGAAGTGGGCAATCCGGTGTGTGGTGACATGATGACCTTCTACATAAAGGTCAAGGAGCGGCGGCTTGAGGATGTCAAGTTCAAGACATTTGGCTGCGGTGCGGCCATTGCCGTTTCCAGCATGGTGAGTGAAATGGCCAAGGGCAAGACGATCGAAGAGGCCCTCGAAATCACCAATGCATCGGTTGCCGAGGAGCTGGGCGGGCTTCCTTCCAATAAGATGCACTGCTCAAATCTCGGTGCTGATGCGCTTCACAAGGCCATTGAGGATTACCTCGCGAAGCAGGGAGGCAAGGAATGAAAGAAGACCAGGCGGGATGCGTCTGCCCTTACTGTTGCAAGCCCGTGAGCAACGACAAGCTGTTCTGCAAACCGTGCAAAGTCGAACTGGGTCGATGTCCGCACTGCAACGGCATTATGGGTAAACACGGCAAGGTCTGTCCGGTTTGCGGCAAGCCAGTCGATAAGATAAAAGACAAGTAAAGGACTGCGCC
>CAYGYG010000035.1:19816-27653 GCA_964354155.1 uncultured bacterium
GGCGGGTACCACCTCAACCCTGACGAGCCTTTTACCAAAGACCTGGTTCACGGATTGCTCGTCAACGGACAGCGCTACGGCTATTGGGCCTGCCCCTGCCGGCTGGCGTCAGGCAAACGTGAGGCTGACCTTGACATAATCTGTCCTTGTGACTACCGCGATCCGGACCTGGGCGAGTACGGCGCCTGCTACTGCGGCCTCTATGTATCGGGTGAAGTGGTGCGGGGTAAAACGAAGCTGACCTCGATACCCGAGCGGCGGCCCCCTCCGGAACAACGCGTCGGTCCGAAGTCCCGTGTCGGCGGCGTCGGCATCGCAACGCTGCCCTTGCCGGTGTGGCGTTGCAAGGTCTGCGGCTATCTCTGTGCCCGGGAACATCCGCCCGAAGTCTGTCCCATTTGCAAGGTACCCAAGGACCGCTTCGAGCGGTTCATGTAGAAAACGCCCTGACGGGCGCCAAATCCGAAATTCTAATCTCTAAGTTCTAAACGAACACCAAGCGACAGATTCGAATGTTCCAAACAGTAGTTTGGATTTTGAGGATTGGGATTTAGAGATTGCCTGCCCCGTTAGATGAGTGTAGGAAGACTGTCATCCTGAGTCCGCCATACAGTGTGGCGGACGAAGGATCTAATTGAGACTCTTCGTTTCCCTCAGAGTGACAGAGATCTTTGGGCGCCAAATCCGAAATTCTAATCTCTAAATTCCAAACAAACACCAAGCAACAAATTCGAATGTTCTAAACGGTTTGGATTTTGAGGATTGGGATTTGGATATTTTTTCGTGCTTAGGATTTCGTGCTTCGGATTTGCCCGTTCTGGGCTTTCTTTTCAGCGTTGACATCGACGCTCATCTGCATATCATTCATCCATGCAAACGACTAAGCCCAGTTTGACTCCCTGCCGCGAATGCGCTCAGCCGATCAGCGTTCAAGCCGCGGCCTGCCCGCATTGCGGGGCTCCATTCCCGGCTAAGAAGGACTGGGGCGGCGGTTTTGAGTGGAAATCAGCGGCCACGGTCTATGGTTATCCCTTGATTCATATTGCATTCGGGCGCGACAAGAACCGGAAGGTGAAAGTGGCCAAGGGTGTCATTGCGATCGGGCAGTTCGGCATCGGGCTCATAACTTTCGCCCAATTCGGCGTGGGCATTCTCTTCGGTTTGGGGCAGTTCATGGTCGGGCTTACCGCGATCGCCCAGGTGGCGATAACCGGTTTGTTCGGAATCGGCCAGATTGCGACGGGCTACGTTGCGATCGGCCAACTGGCGCTGGGTTATTATGCGCTCTGCCAGCTGGGCTTGGCCAAGTTTATCTTGACGGCTGATCACAAGGACCCGGAAGCAGTTCGGTTTTTTCTGACCCTTCTGGACAAGGTCCGGCATGTCTTCGGCAAGTAGTCGTGCGCGGACCACCACAAAACAAAACCCCGCCAGTTGCCTGACGGGGCATAGCGGGGGCTGGATTTGAACCAGCGACCTTTGGGTTATGAGCCCAATGAGCTTCCAGACTGCTCTACCCCGCGATCGTCATCAGTATAGCCAGGTTGGGCCAGAAGTCAACTACTATTATGTATTGACGATTGCGAGATTCTAGTATATGTTCTGTTAGCTTTTGTCCGGGTCCAAGCGATATCTCCAGGAACGGAGAGCGTTCTCAATTGCGAATGGACATTCTCAATCATCTATAAATTGGAGGCAGTATGGGAAGATTGATGGGTCTGCGAATAGCCGTGTTGGCCACTATGCAAATGGCGGCGACTAGCTTTGCCGAAGTCAAACATGTTTATCATGATTCAGACGGCCATTTCTCTTTTACTCTCCCTGCCGGCTGGGTGCAAATCCCCGCCAGCGTGGTTGATTCCGTTGGCAAAGTTCTTGGAATTACTGAAAAATATGACCTGGCTTTTCAGGAACAAAGTAGTGGCTATTTCACATATCCATACGTTCTAACGCAGATTCGCAGAAGCGGACGTCTGCCCGAGTCAGAAATAAGGCAATTGTTGGCGTCAGGCGCCTTCAAGAAGACGATGGCAGAGGGCTACGAAGAGGCGATCAAGGAGGGTGCCCTGCCAACATTCTTGAAGAATGCGCAATTGGGGGAGATGCTATACGACCAGACACACAACGCAATCATCTTAAAAAGCGAGGCGGACATAGTCGGCATTGGGAGAGTCGTTTCTGTATCAACGATGATGCTGAGCGACTACGGTGTCGTATCAATGATTTTCAACACAACCAAAGACGATCTCGGAAGTGATCTGGCCGACTATGATCAGATAGTCACCTCGTTCAAGTTTGACAAGGGTTATGGTTATACGCTTTCTTTGCAGGAACGCATAGAGCGCGCTCTTCGTTTGGACAAACTGCCTATCCCGCGGTTTGTCATATCCGTTGTCGTCGCGCTGCTTGTTTCGGCAGCTGTCTTCGGGATGAGACTTGCAATATGGCGCGGCGACGTGCCCCCGACTATCTCAAAGCTTCGCTGGCCGATCGCCATTGTCTGCGCAATTACTCTGATCGTCGCAGAAGCGTACTTAGGGATTAATGTGCTGAGTTCTGCGGTAATAAACGGATTGGTTCTAATCGCAATAGCAAATGCTTTGAGGAACGACAGAGGAGATGCCGACGATGTACAAGCTAATAAGGGGCAGAAGATGCAGGCAAGGCCCTAGCGCAGTATGACCAATCATCCCGCTGACCGCGAGAAGGGCATAACTGCCAGGATGCAGATGACACGCCCACGCTCGGCGGGCGCTCTCAATCATGAGCAAGAAAAAACGTTAGCGGAAATGCCACCAAATTTATGCCACAAATAATATGATGTGCCTCAACCGAATAAAAGATTGGATCGCTGTGTTTTCTCCCTTGATGACTACCATTGCTACAGTCGCCTTAGTAATAGTTACCATATGTTATGTCCATCTTCTATATAATCAAAATGCATTACAACAGGATCCGATTTTAAAAGTCAATCCCGGAGAACCCTACATCAAAGGAAAAAGTCCAGGAAACATTGAACTGACCCTACATAATACAGGCATATCTGATATAAGCAATATTTGTATCTTTGAAGATTATTTCATACCAGCGCAAGATAACCCACTAGCCTTATATAGATTAGGAATGTATACGGTAAAAGAAGATAGTAAGATCAAATATTTAAAAAGGGGAGAACGCACAACATTTAGAATGAGATTTGATCACCTGTTAGATGAGATGACAAAGTTTTTAAAGGACAAAAAAGGTGATCAATACAGAATAGTCAGAATAAAGATCATATTTAACAGAGACTTAGACAAAAAGGAATTTAAAACAATTAAATTCTATGTTATTGCTGGTGATGGAGAGATGCTTATGACCGAAGATGAAAGAGGTACGATCAGCTTCGGAATAATACCATTTGAAGAAATCAGAAGGATATTGGACAATTGATAGAATTTAGTAGTATTTCCGTTAACACGGTTGTTGATGGTTGCGAAATTTAAATTATAATAACAAGGTTATTTGGTTTGACCAACTGACATAAACATGACATGGTTCGGCTCTCACCCTGCGCGTTGTTCGTTAGTGTTGACGATTGAGAAATGTTAGCATATATGATTGGGGCATGGGGTCGGATGCAAATGACACGCCCACGGTCGCTGGGCGCTTCCAACCGTGAATACTGGAAGGAGGTAGAATGAACACGGGAAAACAAGAGAACAGCGCGAGGTGGTACGGGATCATCTATCCACTGATTGTGTGTCTTTGTATCTTGCTTGGCCGCTGCATTCTCCCCGGCCTGTTGATCGATTTCTATGATACGACCGGCTACCACGCGAATGTTATGCTCACTACCGAGACTTCAAGCGGCGGGACGGCGCACGGTTTCCAAATTGATCCCTGGGATACGACAGATTTCAGATTGAGGAGTGACGGACAGTGTGGTTGGGTCGTGCGTCTTGTTGAGAATGAACGACAAATTTTCGCCGACAGCGGGGTTGTCTACATCCGCGATATTGAAGGGAAACGACCTTCCTGTCTCATCAGGGACGAAGCTGTCGATAGTTTCGAGATCGAATGGGATGTGGAATAATGTCTCTGATCCAAATGACACGCCTACGAGCGGAGGGCGTTCTCAATCATGAACACAAATATGAACCCTTGACACCAGCGCTGGGCCAGATATCATATACAGATGAGCAAGAAACATAAGCATGTCTTCTTCGCACCTGCGCAACCGGCTCGCCAGATAACCTCTCTGTTAGATCACATGGTTGATGGCTGTGAATTCCAAAGTCTTCTCAAACATAAGATGGTGCAGTTGGACGTACATCAAGAAATCGTAAAGTCGCTGAGAGAAATCCGCGAGACAAGAGGTCGTCCCGTGTTATGTTACCTGGCGAATATGGTCAAGCAAGGTATCCGTCAGTCCATTTCAATTGATTATACAGACGACTTACCGTTTACAGAGATGGTTGCATCAGTGCCCCCTGCCGAAGAAGCCGTCGATTTTATAGTCGTTACGCCGGGCGGTTCTGCAGAACAAGTCGCGAAATTCGTGGAGAGACTTCGCCCGCGATTCAAAGATGTCGTTTTTCTGCTGCCCAGCACTGCAATGAGTGCCGGGACAATCTTTTGTCTGTCCGGGAACGATATTATTATGCCTCCTACTGCCTTCATCGGGCCCATCGATCCGCAGGTGCCTGGCCCGGATGGACGATACATCCCCGCACAGGCGATTCTCACTCTCATTGAGGACATCAAGATTCGCGGTCAGGCGAGAATAGAGAAAGGGGAATCCCCCGATTGGACTGATCTACAGATACTAAGACAGATGGACAGCAAGGAAATCGGCAACGCGCTCAACGCAAGCAGGTATTGTATTGAATTGGCAGAGAACTACCTTGCGACCTATAAATTCCAGCATTGGACCACACATCAAGATGGCCGACCGGTAACCGAGGCCGAGAAGAAGACAAGAGCAAGTCAGATCGCGATAATGCTTTGTAGTCACGACGTATGGAAAACTCATAGTCGGGGCATAACTAGAGAAGCTGCGTGGAATCTCTGCAAGATAAAGGTTACCCATGCAGAGAGCATCCCTGGGTTGAATACAGCCCTACGAAGATTCTGGGCGCTGATCTACTGGGTATTCGAGCAGACGCCGGCTTACAAGCTGTTCGTCTCAGACAATTACGGGCTTTTTAGAAGCGACCCAGCTCTTGCCAGAAAGGAGTAATGGCATGAATAGAAACGAGTTACTGAAGTTGGCTGGATTCTCGGATGAATTCATCAAGACACTTGATGAGTTCAGCCGGGACGTGCCTGAAATCGTTGTCCCCGAGTTCTCGCTCGGCGATGAGGCTGTCGCCGGAACAGGCAGCGGTTCGCTTGTTGTCAGCAAACCCCGCATTCTGGCTTCATCTACAATGATTGTGCGTCACGGTAGAACCTCGGCTTGAACCTCTGCCGGAGTCCGGCTAACAGTCTTCATTTGCACGTAGGTCCAAACCACATGCCCACGCTCGAAAGGCATTCTTAGGCGTTAGCACAGGAGGCTCGGATGGCGCTGGAAAGAGGTCAATTCGTCTTTCTCCTCAAGCAGATATCACATGGTCGTGTTGAAACACTCCCGGGCATTCTCAAACAGCTATTCAACTACCTCGCCTCAGAAGCCAGTGCCAACAAGGTCTACCAGGAATATGAGAAACGGATAGAGGATTGGTCAAATTGGCTTGCGGACCCGACAAGTCTCCCGATGCACTGGGAGATGCCGTCCAGCACCGCGGACGCGAAATCTCTCTCGTACGCTTTATACTGGACAATCGCCGAAACGAAGGGCGCGGTGACGCACTTTCCTCTATTATTGTTTGGTAAGATGGGTGTCGAGGAGAACATCCAGGACTTCAATCATACTTTTTTTGATTATTTCGCCCGCGCACTCGATGATATCTATGAAGCCGATCCCGGACGGCGACAAGTCCCCGATCCAACGAGTTCTGAGGAGGTGGCTGTGAACGTAGATCCGTCTTGGAATCGTAGAGTATTCGTTGTGTCTGGCAGAAACAAGAAGATTAATGATTCCATATTTCAATTTCTTCGGAGTGTCGGCATCGAGCCCATCGAATGGGGAATGGCTAAGTCCTTGACCGGCAAACCCTTGTCCTACATTGGTGAAATAGTGGACGCTGCATTCAAATACGCAAAAGCAGTCATCGTACTGTTGACACCTGATGATGAAGTTAGACTTCGGACCGAACTACAGCTCCATGATGACCCCGCTATCGAGAAGGAATTCGCGATGCAACCGAGACCGAACGTCATTTTTGAAGCCGGAGCCGCACTGGCTTCAAAAAGAGAACAAACCATCATTGTCGAATGTGGTACCGTGAAAGAGTTTAGTGACATTGCAGGTCTCCACCTCATCAGACTCGATAACTCTGCTAAGAAGCGGAAGGAACTTGTTGACGCCTTGGCAAGGGTTGGAGTGCTGACGGACACATACGACAAGACTGACTGGTTCAGTGTGGGTGACTTCACGATAGTCTAACCGACCATTATGAATCACAGGTAGAAGGACATCGAAACCAAGGAGGTGTTGTGAAGAATGCGATCATCATTCTGCTTTCTCTCGCAATTGGTTATATCGCCTGTCTGGTTGTCACCCCTGACTCACAGCCCACCCTTATGGCGTCCATTTCACAGGGCACAAGTCTTTTTTTGGGTATTGTGGCGGGAGCCGCAATTTGGTTGCTGACCGGCTGGATTCACAGTTCACAGCAGAGCAAACAGAGTTTGCACAACCTCAAATTCGAAATCAAGTACAACATCAGTAAAATCGAGGGGTGGCTTGAAGGCCTGACCCGATATCGTAACGCGGTCAATTCTGATTCCCTGCACCGGTTCTACGTCTACTTCGACTTATCGCACATTGTGACTAACACGACCAACGAGATGCTCGTCTCGGGCAGACTTTATGAGTACCTTGTGCAGGAAGAAATCGGTACGCTCTTACGTTTCCTCAATGACTGTTCATTCCCCTCTGAACGATACATGATGAATCAGCTGGATGAAAACATCAAATCATTTGACAAGAAGAAAGCAAGTGGAGATGTGGACTACTGGGAGGGGAAGTTCAAGCAACACAAGAAACAACTGGAGAGTATATTGCTGAAACTAGGGCAGTAGTCTTGCCTATTACCTCATGGCTTCATGTGACTTCTTAAACAGTCTTCCGATTGCCCTTAGCGACATCCCTCGTTCTCGCCACAACTTGGCCCGGCCTTTCGAATAGACACCCCTTTCCTCTGCCACGATCCTGTAGGCCCTCTCTCTCGAGACCCCAAATTCCTCTCCGACCTTGGTAAAAGATAGCCCTTCTCCATACCGTATGCAAACCGCGACTTTGTCGACTGGCTTGCGCGGATCGGTTGAAGGGAAATACACCAGCTTGCCCGCGCCCAACTGGAAGACCTTTTCCTTGATCCCGGCTGGCAGGTCATTGAATACTTCACTGGCTTTGTGCAGTCTACCCAAGTAACACCTCGCCCTCCAATTATACGTGCCTTGCCCTGGAAGTCAACCCAAAATGTTAACGATTTATACGCTATTAACACGATCCCCCCAAAACCGGTGTACTTTTGGACCCCTTTTGGACCACTTTTGACCAAATGACACGATCCCGGCCCCCGGGTCGTCTCAATCCTGGACAGATACCCGCCTGTTGACAGACGACATATTTTGGCATATTCAATGGGCGCACGGTCGATCTTGACTTTTGAAGAAACTCAACTATCATTAAACCGTGAACGACCCCTACAGTCAGATCTACCCCCTATACGACGACCTGATGAGT
>CAYGYG010000036.1:0-27297 GCA_964354155.1 uncultured bacterium
ATCTCTACACATCACGACCATGAAAAGTGTCTGGACAAAAGGGTCGCACTGCAAAAGCACGAGGGTAACTACCCACCGTAATCGTGGTGATCACCCCATTGGTTGCACCGTCAATCACCGTGACATTAGCGCTGGATGCATTCCCGCAATAGACCTTGTTGTTGGTCGGATTGTAGACCAAAGCGAGAGGGTAGGTCCCCACAGTAATCGTGGTTATCACGCCATTGGTTGTCCCGTCAATCACGGTCACACTATTGCTGCCGCTGTTGGCACAGTAAACTTTGTTGTTCGTCGGATTGTAGACCAAAGCCTGAGGGTTACTGCCAACTGGAATCGTGGTGATCACCCTATTGGTTGCTCCGTCGATCACCGTGACACCAGTACTGTTATGACTGGCGCAATAGACCTTGTTGTTGGTCGGATTGTAGACCAAAGCCCAAGGGTCGACTCCCACTGTAATCGTAGTGATGACTCCGTTGGTCGCACCGTCAATCACCGTGATGCTGTAACCACCATAGTTGGCACAGTAAACCTTGTTGTTCGTCGGATTGTACGCTAAGGAACGAGGAGCATCTCCTACTGTGATCGTCGTGATGAGTCCGTTGGTCGCGCCATCAATCACGGTTACATTATCGCTAAGATAATTAGCGCAGTAGATTTTGTTGTTAGTTGGATTGTAGGCCAAAGCCCAAGGACCCCCGCCCACCGAAATCATCGTGATTACCCCATTGGTTACACCGTCAATCACCGCGACATTACCGCTATACAAACCAGCGCAATAGACCTTGTTGTTAGTCGGATTGTAGGCTAAAGCCCAGGGGTCTCTTCCGACTGCAATCGTGGTGATTACCCCATTGGTCGCACCGTCGATGACGGTTACATTATCGCTATCATAATTAGCGCAATAGACCTTGTTGCTAACCGCATTGTACACCAACGCCTGAGGGTTCCTTCCAACTGGAATCGTAGTGATCACTCGATTGCTCGCACCATCAATCACCGTGACACTAGCACTATCATAGTTGGCACAGTAGACCTTGTTATTGATGGAGTTCCAGCAAAGAGCCCGTATAGGACTTCCGGCGAGGATTCTTGCAATTTTTTCGTTGCTTGCACCGTCAATCACAATGACACATTCACCGGCACCGCCTCCGACGTATATTCTGTTATTGGCCGAATTGTAGGTAAAGGCTTGGGGGCTTAAGACTCCGCAGAGAGAATCCGGCACATAGATCGTCGTTTCCAACCACTGGGCGTGACCGGCAGTTGCCAGAATCAGACAGAACGCCACCAGTAAGGCCATCCTATCTGTGGGCAGGAACGATTTCATCATAGCGATCTCCTCCAAGACCTAAGGGGTCGGGCTGAAAAATAGAAATAACGCCGTCACTCAATCACTACCGGTTTCTTCGTCGCCGCGGGACTGCGCCCGCTTGCGTCGTCCAGCCGGATGAAGTAGATGCCGGGATTCACGTGAAGAGCAATCGAGCAGGGAGCATTGGGCATAGTGGCAAGGGTAAGCGACCAAACCAGCTTGCCGGCGACGTCGATAACCTGCAGTTTGGCATGTGGCGTATGGCTTATGGCCAATAGCCTGATGCCCTGCGCCTTCGTCGTCGGGTTCTGAAGGATCCTTAATCCTGTATCGTTGATCGAATATCGTGCGTCAGGCTGTTCCTCAATTCCCGTCATCGAATCTCGAATCACAGAAACGGTCGCGCTGACAAAATTAACGACATAGATACGGTTTTGCACAGGATTCCAGGTGAAGTCACAGGGCTCCTCTCCAACCGCAATGGCCTTGATAACACTGTTGGTCACGCCATCGATCACGGTCACATTGTCGCTATCATAATTAGCACAGTATACCTTGTTATTGATAGAATTGTGGTACATAGCCCAAGGGCCCCTTCCCACCGTGAGCGTCATGATCACACTGTCCAATGCGCCGTCAATCACGACCACACTGTTATAATCATATTGTGCGCAGTAGACTTTATTGCTGGTTGAGTTGTAGCAAAGAGCATAAACACTACCTGAGAGGGCGATGTTCGTGATCAGACTGTCGTTCGCCCCATCAATCACGGTGACAGCGCCGCCAAAACCGCCGCAGTAGACTTTGTTGTTGGCTGGGTTGTAGCAAAGGGTATAGGGGTCAGGTGCCGATGTTACGGTCGCGATCACATTGTTCGAAGCGCCGTCAATCACCGTGACACTCTTGCCTTGACTGTTGGCGCAATAGACCTTGTCGTTGCCTGGGTTACAGCAAAGGGCATATGGTTGATCTCCTACCGCAATGGTCGTGATCACGCCGTTGGTTGCCCCATCAATCACGGTTACGCTATTGCCATACCAATTAGCGCAGTAGACCTTGTTACTAGTTGGGTTGTAACAAAGAGCGTTTGGCGTGTTCCCAACGGTGACCGTTGTGATCACGCCATTAGATGCCCCATCAATCACGGTCACGCTGTCGTTTCTACGGTCGGCGCAGTAAACCTTGTTGTTGGTCTCGTTGTAGCAGAGGGTAACAGGGTCGGTGCCGACGGCGACGGTCGTGATAACGTTGTTCGTCGCACCATCAACTACGGCAACATCATAGCTATTGAAATCGGCGCAGTAGACTTTGTTGTTGGCTGGGTTATAACAGAGGGCCAAGGGGCCACCGCCTACCGCGATGGTCTTGATCACGTTATTGAGTGCTCCATGGATTACGCTCACATTCTCGCCCCAGTAATTGGCGCAATAGACCTTGTTGCTGACGGTACTGTAGCAGAGGGCATAGGGACTAATTCCTGCTGTGACGGTTGCGATCACGTTGTTCGTCACCCCGTCAATCACAGTCACATCGCTGCCATTTCTGTCGGCACTATAGATCTTGTTGTTGCTTGAGTTATAGCAGAGGGCACAAGGACCTGCTCCCACTGCGATAGTCGTGATCACGCTGTTCGTTGCTCCGTCAATTACCGTCACATCATCGCTACCATAATTTGCGCAGTAGGCCTTGTTATTAGTAGGGTTGTGGCACAGCTGAATGGGAAGATTCCCCACCGTAACGGTCGTTATCACACTGTCGGATGCGCCATTAATAGCAGTGATACTGCCGCTCCCGTAATTAGCACAGTAGATCTTATTGTTCAGTGGGTTATAACAGAAGGCACAAGGACCCGCTCCCACTGCGATAGTCGTGATCACACTGTTCGTTGCCCCATCAATCACGGTGACATTGTTGTCTTGAAGATTCGCGCAGTAGACCTTGTTATTGGCGGGGTTATGGCAGAGCGCACGAGGACCGGCGGCCCCGACCGCAATGGTCGTGATCACTCGGTTCGTCGTACCATCAATCACAGTGACGCTAGCGTTAGCGAAATTGGCACAGAAGACCTTGTTGTTGGTCGGATTGTGGCAGAGGGCACAAGGACCTGCTCCCACTGCGATAGTCGTGATCACACTGTTCGTTGCTCCGTCAATCACGGTGACATTATCGCTAGTATAGCTGGCAGAGTAGATTTTGTTGTTGGTGGCGTTCCAGCAAAGAGACCGAATAGCCGGACCTGCAGGTATTTCCGCAATCCTACGATCGGTCATGCAGTCAATCGCAATCACACAAGCGCCACTGCCTCCAACATAGACAGTGTTATTTGTCGCGTTATGGGCGATGGCTTGAGCATTTCTTAGTCCGCGAAGCGAATCCGGCACGTAGATCGTCGTTTCGAGCCACTGGGCGTGACCGGCAGTTGCCAGAATCAGACAGAACGCCGCCAGTAAGGCCATCCTATCTGTGGGCAGGAACGATTTCATCATAGCGATCTCCTCCAAGACCTAAGGGGTCGGGCTGAAAAATAGAAATAACGCCGTCACTCAATCACTACCGGTTTCTTCGTCGCCGCGGGACTGCGCCCGCTTGCGTCGTCCAGCCGGATGAAGTAGATGCCGGGGCGAAGAGCAATTGAGCAAAGAGCAGAGGGCATAGAGATAAGAGCAAACGACTGCACCAGTTTGCCTGCAACATCGTAGATCTGCAATCTGGCTTGTGGCATGTGCCTTGTGGCCAATAGCCTGATGCCCTGCGCGTTCGTTGTCGGATTCTGTAGTATCTGTAGACTCATTGCTCGTTGCTCATTGCTCATTGCTCCTTCGGTTCCTTCCTCCACCCACACCCCGCCGTCCGTGGTCTTCAGGATGGTGCCAGCGTTACCCACAGCGTAACCAGTTAGAGTATCCAGAGGGAAATGAACAGAGTGAAGGGCATAGCGTGTGCCCGAAGTCAACGAGTCCCAGTTAGCTCCACCATTCGTGGTTTTGAGAATAGTGCCCCCGCCTACGGCATACCCGGTCAGGGCATCTACAGGGAAATGGACAGACCAAAGCCAGTAGATTGTGCCCGAGGTCTGGCGGGTCCAGTTCGTTCCTCCATCCGTGGTCTTCAGTATCGTGCCACCCATCCCCACTGCATACCCGGTCAGGGCATCCATAGGGAAATGGACGGAGTGAAGGTCACTGGCTGTGCCCGAGTTTTGGGAAAGCCAGCTGTCACCCCCGTTCGTGGTCTTCAGGATGGTGCCAGCGTTACCCACAGCGTAACCAGCTAGAGTATCCAGAGGGAAATGGACGGAGTAGAGAACCTCAGCTGTACCTGAGATCTGGCGAATCCATTGGGCCCCCCCATTCCTGGTTGTTAGAATGGTGCCCACCCCTCCCACGGCAAACCCGGTTTGCGCATCCAGAGGAAAACAGACAGATGTGAGCCCGCCCGTTGAGTCCAATATCTGTTCTACCCAGTCAGAACCTCCATTTGTAGTTTTGAGGACGATGGCAGATGCCATGTGGTACCCCACGATATACCCGGTTAGAGCGTCCGCAGGGAAATCGACAGAGATAAGCGAATTGTCCGCGCCACTGTTCTGGATGGTCCAATTCAACCCTCCATTCGTGGTCTTCCGGATTGTGGATGGATACCCCACTGCATACCCGGTCAGGGCATCCATAGGGAAATGGACGGAGAAAAGCTGATTGGGTGTGCCCGAGTTTTGGCGGACCCATCCAGCCGACGCCAGACAAGGCATAATGAAAAGCAAGAAAAACAACACCACTCCATTCTTCATAAGACCTCCATCACCGCAGGCTCCTTAGGTTTGTCCAGCTGCCATCTCTCCAGCGTATTATATAACGTGCCACGCCGGTTTGTCAATGGCTTTATTACCATGCTTATCACTGAAGAAAATGCTGCCGTAGGGTGCTTTGATATGAGACCCTGATATCAAATGGTTCATTGCGGTGCATAGCGCCGTCGAATTCCCCGTTGATTTTTCGAAAGATATCCGTATAATGAGGAAGCGATCAGGGCTTCCGTCCCATAGGTCTTTTCGTTCTTTGTCTTAACTGTCTGCTCTTCCCTGTATCCTGTTCCCTACTCAGGCGCCTGTAGCTCAAAAGGATAGAGCAACGGATTTCTAATCCGTAGGTTGCGTGTTCGATTCACGCCAGGCGCGTGGTCCGCTGAAGCGGGCCAGCCTATGGCAAATCGTTAGTAGCTAGTGGCAATTGGATTAGGTTTCGGTTTTCGGGACCATAAGCAATCAGCGATAAGCCATTTGCCGTTGGCCCTTGCCCAACACGGTGAGTGTAGCTCAACTGGTTAGAGCATTGGACTGTGGCTCCAAAGGTTGGGGGTTCAATTCCCCTCACTCACCCTCCTTGACATGGGAACAGAGCATAGGGTTTAGGGAGCAGGCGACAAGTGAGCGCAGACAATCGAAACAGAACACCACAAGTGATCGATGATGAAATCAGATAGAATCGAGAGATTGAAAAGACGGGCACGCGATCAGGGGATTGATTGCATACTACTCGTGCCGGGCGTGAACCTATACTACCTTACCGGTCTTCACATGAGCCTCTCGGAACGCATCACGCTGGTCGGGATCCCGGTCTGGGGCACGCCATTTGCCATCGCCCCATACTTCGAGGCCCAGCGCGTGGGCAAGGCCACGGGCATCAAACATATCTCAACCTACACTGATGAGCAAGCGCCGGCGGCCGTTGCCCGCGCCGTGAAACTTGCGCGATGGGCGTTTGGGAGGAAGTTCGGTGTCGAGTATCGCTACATGCGTCTGCTTGAATTTGATCTCATAAAGAAAGCAAGAGCTTTGGCACATGATGTCGGGCCCATCCTAGCCGGGTTTCGTTCGGTCAAGGATGCGGCTGAACTTAGGTTCATGGCTCGGGCCGGAGCAATTGCTGACAGGGCGGTTACGGCCGGGATGAGAACGGTCAAGCCAGGTGTGTCCGAGCGTACTGTCGCCGACATAGTGCAAGCGATGATCAGAAAGCAGGGCGCGACGGGCGAGCTTTCGGTCGCATCAGGGCCCAACAGCGCGATTCCCCACGCGTACACGACAGATCGCATCATAAGGAAGGGCGAGGTTGTCTGGATTGACATTGTCGTCCAGTACGAGCACTACGTTGCCGACATAACCCGGACCTGTTTTGCTGGCAAACCCGACCCAATGATGTTGGAGGTATTCAGCGTCGTGTACGAGGCACAGAAGCGTGCCCGCACGTTGGCGCGGCCCGGGATGACCGGCGCCGAGATTGATGCATTATGCCGTGATTACATTACAGAGGCCGGATATGGTAAGTACTTCACTCACCGAACCGGCCACGGAATTGGGCTTGAAGTGCATGAGGAACCATACATCGTGAAGAGCAACAAGATAAGGCTCAAACCTGGCATGATCTTCACAATTGAACCGGGCATCTACCTACCCGGCAAAGGCGGTGTGAGGATTGAAGACGATGTAGTGCTGACCGCCAGCAGCGCGCGTACTCTCACCACCGCACCCCGGCGATGAGCGAGCAGGTCCACACATTTTAGAGAATTGACGTTTTGACATTCGAGGATTTAACCCCATTCCTGATACTTCGGCGTCCTTCCCTGCATATCGGACTCGGTTTAGCGTGGCGCCGCACCTCCCCGAGCTCCCCAGATGCTCTCTCATCATACGACCGCCTGTGGTTGCCACACGTCTCATCACTGCTACCCAACCTTGTGCACTAATTCGAATTTCTGGACTGTCCACTTGTGTGAATTTGTGCACAAACCCGTATCAAGATTACAAGGGGGTTCAGTCAGAGTGGATCAAAATGAACCGAATCAGAATGGTATCGGATTTTCAATCTTTTAATGCCTGATCCGTCTGCATCTGCTGCACCCCGTTAGAAATCCCTTGGTTTCGCCAATTCGTAATCGTGTCGTCTGTAATACTCTGCGCATTATACGAGCAAGAATAATCACTCCGATACAATTATTCTAACGGGGTAAATCCGTCTGAATCGCGCGTTTATCTTCTCGGATTCTTAAGGCCGGTCGTCAGCTTGTTCCTGACCTCGCGCTTAACCCGGGCCGCCAGTTGCGCATCATGCTTCCTGAGAAATCTGCGCACCGCATCAGGACAGGGAACCGCAAGGGCTCGCAAAGCCCAGGACAACGCCTTGACGACCATGTCCTCCCGGTCTTTCACCAGAATCCGGGAAATCCTCAAAGTGCGGACGGTGTCACCGCAGCCTCCGTCGGAGCGAATATTGAGCGCGACCGTGCTGACCAGGGCCGCCCTCCGCCACCAGAGATCTTTTGAACGTGCCCATCTGAGAATCAAGCCATCACGAACCTGCCCTTTCAGCCAGGCCGGGCCGGAGAGGATTCGGGCATAGGCGTCGACCGTCCACCAGCTGTTGATGCCGGCCCCGAACTTTTCAAGGTCCTTCTCCCCCACGCGTCGATATGCCTCTTCGTGAGCGGCGATAAGTTCGTATGCAACCCAGCGATGTCCATGCTTCTTGAGCAAAGCTGAGGCGACGCCGAGGACAAATTGAGCGTCAGCATTCTCGAGCTTTCTTGAGAAGCGACGTCGGATAGAGCGGATGCTCGGCGTATTCTGCACGCGCAGGGTACGTATCGCCAAGTCGATCTCAGATGCGAGGAAATCCGGACCACTCTCATTCATATCGATGTTTGACATGCTGGTCTATCGCCACTGCTTCTCACGCCAAAAGCTAGAGTTCAAATTCGAAGCGCCCAGTCTTCTCCGCTACCTGAGCAGAAGGATCTTTGTGCTAACCGACCTGTCACCCACGGCTGCCCGACAGAGATAGACGCCGGCCGGAAGAGAATGGCCGGAATCGTCGGCACCGTCCCACGTAACAAGCAATGAGCCATGAGCAATGAGCAATGGGGCAAAGTCAAAAGACTTAACACAGCGGCCGGAGATGTCGAAGATCTGTAGAGAAACACTGCGGGCGCCGGTTGGAACCGTGAAACGTATTCTTGTTGACCCATTGCAGGGATTGGGATTGACCGAGAGCGAGCCAGAGGCAAGACGCTCACCGCCTTCCTCTTCAATGCCGGTACGTTGATACTTGAGAATGTGGCTATGGGCTCCACAGGACCAGTATTGCGAAGAAGACTGCCGGCCAAGTCCGTTCAAGAACGTCCGGATGCGCGGGGATCGGTATTCCTGCACCCAGGAATCGCCGCCGTCAGTCGTGACATATATGAAGCCGCGACCGTCCTCGCCGGGTGAACTGCCCCAGTAGTTGTAAGCGGTGAACCAGCCCTGCTGGGCGTCCTTCATCACAATATCGGACGGATAGTAGTGCCCCGTGTTCTGAACCGCGGTCCAGGTCGCGCCAGCGTCGGTGGTCTTCTCGACTACACCACTAAGAGTGGTCATCAGGCCAAGATTACGGTTAGGGAAGTAAGATGTCAAAATATGATTGCTCACCGCCGGAGATTGGGTATTCCAGTTCGCCCCGCCATTCGTCGTATGGAAGATGAAGGCGTTGCCCGAACCATACCCACCCGCGACCCAACCTTCCTGCGAGTTGACAAAAAACACGGTCTCAACGTAATTCGACGTGCCGATCGACTGACCTGACCAGGTGACCCCGCCATCGGCCGTGACCCTCACCGTGCCGCTGCCGCCCACCGCCCAGCCCGAATCCGGCGTCGCAAAGAAGATACGCCCGACCCAGGCCCCGGCCCCGATCGGATTGGAAGCCCAGTTGACGCCGCCGTTGGTCGTACGGTAGATGACCGGACTGTTGCCCTCCCGGAGAACCCAGCCGCGGCTTGCATTCGACCAGATGATCTGCTTGCCGCCGGGCGTCGCTGGATCGTTGAACCACGTGCTCCCCCCATTCGTCGTCCGCACTGTGTAGCCGTCGGTACCGGCATCCGACCCGGAAACCGCATAGCCGTTCAGAGAATCGCGCCATGCAATCGAGTTGTAACTCGGGGCATTGAAAGACCAGCCCCAGGTGGTGCCGTTGTTGGTGCTCTTGAAGATCTGGCTGGCCATCGGTGCAAACCAGATGTTGTTGCCGGCATATTGAATCGCATAGATGTAGTTGATGATCGGCGGCGTGTATGATGACCAGGTTTGACCACCGTTCGATGTGACGAAAATCTTGGCGTCGCGCGTCGGGAATAGCGAAGTCGACGCAACGGTGACGCGCTGATTGTCCTGGGCGTCGAGGTCGTCGTTATACGTCAAGTTCGTGGTCAACTGCACGACCCAGGTGGTTCCCCCGTCAGTCGTATAGAGTATCTCACCGTAAGGCGGATCGTAAAGGCTTGAGCTTGCTGCCCAGCCGATACTGGAGCTCACGGGGAAGTCGATCTCATTGATGCCCCCGGCATTACCGACCCCGGCGGGAACTGTCTGGCGTGTCCAGGTAAGCCCGCCGTCGGTCGTGCGATGAATATGGGCGGCAAGGGCCCGGTCCAGGCCGCCGATCCAGCCGTTCTGAGCATCAACGAAGTGGATACACTCGCCGCTGTAGCAGTCCGTGCCAAAACTCAAGTCCTGCCAAGTCGCCCCGCCGTTGGTCGTCCGCAGGACGAGATAGGCGGTGGCGTCGTTCCAGCCTCCGGTCGCCCAGCCGCGGAGAGTATCGATGAAGTCGACCCGGACCAGACCGCGAGAAGTTGGGCTGGTCTGCCGAACCCAGTTTGTCCCGCCGTTTGTGGTCTTATAGATGGCACCGCCATTGCCCACAATCCAACCGTGCGTTGGCGAAACGAAGGAGACTCCCTGAAGCCCGGCGGTCGTGCTGTCCGGAAAGGGTTGATAGGTCCAGTTTGAACCGTCCGTAGTTTTGAAGACGGCGGTGAAGCTTTCACCGCCGGCACTGGTGGTCCCCACCGCCCAACCATTCAAGCCGTTTGACAGTACACTCATATCGTTAATGCCAACGGTTGGATCGGTCGGCGGGACTGGTGTCCAATTGCCGGTCTGGGCGTGCAAGGATACCGTCATCAGCAGTAGTACAACAATCAAAATCGATACTGCGCACTTATCACTCGAAACCATAGATTCCTCCTTGGCCGATGGCTCGTCACCGAGCACTCAAAACCAGGATTATCATAGCTACGGTTGGGGAATTCGTCAATCCTTGAATTGACAAACGGCGTTTTTTGGGTAAGATTACGTCAGTGAAAACTGCAACCCTACCAGTAGCCGCGAGACATACCGGAAGGTCTCCATGAACCCGCGAATTATCCGCGTGGAAAGCAAAGGAGACCTGCAAAAGTTTCTTGACCTACCCTGGAAAATTTATAAAGGAAACCAGTATTGGGTTCCTCCCCTGCTTGGTGAAGTCCGCGAGACACTCGACACCAAGAAGAACCCGTTCTGGAAGCACGCGCAAGGGGCGATCTTCCTTGCGATGGACGGAGACAAGCCGGTCGGGCGCATCACCGCGGTCATTGACGAGAACCACAATCGGGTGCACGAAGAGAAAACCGGTTTCTTCGGCTTCTTTGAATGCATCGACGATTTCGATGTGGCGCAGACCTTGTGGGAAGAAGCAAAGAAGTTTCTTAAAGCCGGCGGGATGGTAATGATGAGGGGCCCGACAAGCCCGAGTATGAACGACGAGAATGCTTTTCTGCTCGAGGGATTTGACAAGCCGCCCACTGTGATGATGCCCTATTCGCCGCCTTACTACCTGAAACTCGCCGAGCAGTATGGCTTCAGAAAAGCCAAAGACCTCTATGCATACATCAAGTATGCCAAGGATGGCATCCCGCCGCGCATCGAGAAAATGATCCAGCGAATCCGGGCCCGAACCAACGTCAAGGTCAGGCCGTTCAACATGAAAGAATTCGAGCGTGATGCGCAATTCCTGAAAGATATCTATAACTCGGCCTGGGAGAAAAACTGGGGGTTCGTGCCCATGACCGAGGAAGAAATGGATCTGGCGGCGAAGAAGCTCAAGCAGTTTGCCGATCCGGAGATCGTGCTGTTTGCCGAAATGGATGGCCGCCCGGTTGCGGTCAGCGTCACGGTGCCGGACATCAATCAGGTATTAATAAAACTCAACGGGCGGCTCGGCCCGATCGAGATGGTCAGGTTCATGCTCTACAAGAGAAACATCACCGGCGTTCGTTCGCTGATCGGCGGGGTCATGAGGGAATACCGGGAAACGGGGATCATCGCGGTTCTCTATTACGAAACCGAGATGGCCAATCTCCGCCTGGGCTACGAGTGGTGTGAGCTCGGGTGGAACCTGGAGGACAACGAGCTTATCAACCGTTTCGATGAGGCGATTGGCGGCAAGCTGTACAAGAAATACCGCATTTACGAAATACCGATCTAGTGTCGTGTCTCACAAGTTCGTTAACAGAAGCTTGACGCTATGGACACGACACTTCCAAAGGGGCTCCGCCCCTATGGCGTCACCCTTCACTTCGTTTTGGGTTACTGTTACCCCAAAAGCGTGGGGACGCTTCTTCCCCACACCCCTTCAGTGTGCTGTACATGAGCTTTTTTACATGTAGGTTATTTATGAGACAGCACACTAGTGTCCCCTCCGGGGACATAGATTACAGTGATGAGGAAAACCGATTACAGTGATAACGGCACAAGGTGCCGATGATTACATGATTCAACCGGCCGATTACCCCGATTAGACTTCCGGTCTAACGGGGCAGGCTGCGATGAAGCATCGTCGATTACGGTGATAAGAAAACACGATTACAGTGATGGAAAGGCAGCACGATGCAGACGGATATTTATGTTTGTTGAGTTATTCCGGTGCCGGGCCCCGGTAACCAACACTCCATTCTTCCATTATTCCATTACTCCAATATCCTGTCTCCCCGGCGAACGAACTAAGCGGCGAACAAGCTGTTGCTGGAGAAGTTCGGGTCGCTCGTCAGGTTGACGCCGATACGACGCAATCCGGCGTCATCACCGGGCGTGGGGATATGAGTTGTATGCACTTCACAGCCCGGCAGTTCCCTCAACTTCTCGAGTGCCATCTGGGCGGCCGGACTGGTCGCGGCGCTAATGCTCAGGGCGATGAGGGTCTCCTCTACGTCTAAGCTCACAATCCTTTTTGATTTGAGGATGTTCTTTTCCAGATTGGTGATTGAATCGATCACGGCCGGGGATAGCAGGTGAATTTGATCAGGAATGCCGGCCAGTCCTTTGACCGCATTCAGGATAAGGCTCGAAGCGGCATGCATCTGCGGCGAGTTCTTGCCAGTGACGATGAAACCGGTCCGGAGCTGCATCGCGGCGCCGCAGAAGATGCCTTCATTCCCTTTCCCGTTCTTTTGAGCCTCGACCGCCGCCTGGCGGGCCGGCCCGACCACCACGCGGTCTTCCTGCTTGAGACCGAGATCATCCATCAGCATGTCGACCCGGTCGAGGGTCCCCTTATCAACGAAACCCATAACGTATTCACACCGATATCGGAAGTGTCGGCGAATAATTTCCTGTTTCGCCGCGTTCCGCACGACATCGTCGTCGACAATAGCGAAGCCGGCACGGTTCACGCCCATGTCGGTCGGCGATTTGTAGATCGGCTGGCCCATGATCCTGGTTACGATTCTTCTTAAGACCGGGAAAATCTCGACGTCGCGATTGTAGTTGACGGCCGTTTCGCCGTACTCCTCAAGGTGAAATGAGTCGATCATGTTGAAATCACGAATGTCAGCGGTGGCGGCTTCGTACGCAATGTTGACCGGGTGCTTCAGGGGGATATTCCAAATCGGGAAGGTTTCGAATTTAGCATATCCTGATTTGAGTCCGCACCGGTAGTCATGATATAGCTGTGATAGGCAGGTTGCGAGTTTGCCGCTGCCTGGTCCGGGCCCGGTGACAACAACCAGCGGTTTGTCGGTCTTGATATGCTCGTTGGCGCCGTAGCCTTCCGCGCTCACCACGGTATCAACATCGGTTGGATAGCCCTTGGTGTAGCCGTGGGTGTATACCTTCACATCACGTCGCTCGAGTTTGTTCTTGAAGATCGTCGCGGCCGGCTGGTTGTCGAAGCGGGTGATGACCACGGCGGTCACGGTCAGACCCCATTCCCTAAGGTCGTCGATAAGCCGCAGTGCGTCCACGTCGTAGGTGATGCCGAAATCGGCCCTCACTTTCTTGCGTTCGATATCGCCGGCGTAGATACAGAGGATGATATTCGCGCGGTCCCGGAGCTGCTGGAGAAGCTGCATCTTGACGTTGGGATGAAAACCGGGCAGGACTCGCGAGGCGTGGTAGTCAAACAGGAGTTTGCCGCCGAATTCCAAGTAGAGCCTGTCGTGGAATCGATCGACGCGCTCGAGAATCGCGCGGGTCTGTTCCGCGAGATACTTCTCATTGTCGAAACCGATCTTCATCAGAACGGTCCTCTTGAGCCGCGGACGAGCCGGGCCGCTGACACAAGGCTACGGATAGCGCAGTTGTATTCCGTCACGAGGAGATAATACGCACAACCGCGAAAATGTCAATACAGCGATGTTTTCTCTTCGAGGAATTTTGAGGAAAGTTTGCCTTCGGATACGAGCCGGCGCTTGGCCTGTTCCAGATTCTGCATGCCCAGCTGGCGGCCGGTCTGCATAACCGACTCGAGTTGATAGGTTTTGTCCTCCCGGATTAAGTTCCGGACGGCCTGGGTAGCAATGAGAATCTCGTAGGCGGCTACCCGGCCCGGTTCGTCCTTTCTCACATAAAGGCGTTGCGCAATGACGCATTGCAGGGACTCGGAGACTTGAACCCTTATCTGGTCCTTTTGTCCCGCGGGGAAAATATCGATGACACGACTGACTGTTTTCGGCGCGCTCGAGGTATGCAAGGTGCCGAAGACAAGATGCCCGGTCTCGGCTGCGGTTAACGCCAAGGCAATGGTTTCAAGGTCGCGCATCTCGCCCACCAAGATGTAGTCCGGGTCTTCGCGCAATGCGCTGCGCAGCGCATTGCCAAACGAATGCGTATTGGCGCCGATTTCGCGCTGATTCACGACACAGTTCTTCGACGAATGGACAAACTCGATAGGGTCCTCGACTGTTATAATGTGGCCGTCTCGATTCGCGTTGATATAGTCGATCATGGCCGCCAGGGTGGTCGACTTGCCGCTGCCGGTGGGACCGGTCACGACGATGAGACCATGGTCGAGGTCAATCAGTTCCTTGACAATCGCGGGCATGCCGATCTGTTCTAAAGACGGGATCTTGGTCGGAATAACCCTCAGGACCGCACCCAGGCCCAGCCGCTGAGAAAAAACATTCACTCGGAACCGCCCGACGTCTTGAATCGCAAGCGAAAAATCGACCTCGTAATTCTTGTCAAGGAGCAGGATCTGCTCCTTGCTCATGATTTGATGAATGAGGTCCTTGATTTGTTCGGCGTCGACGCTCCGGTCGTCGACCTTCTTCATCGACCCGTGGAGTCGCATCATTATCGGCGAGCCGGCGCTCAGGTGCAGATCGCTGGCCCCGGAAGTTACGGTTTGCTCAAGTAGTTTTTGGATTTCACTCATCGGTGCCTTCTTGCTTGAAGTCCATGTGGATGACGATCTCGGCTTTGCCGGTCTCGGTTCGGCGCTTGCCCTGTTCATCGATGAATTCGATGACCGCTCGGGGGTCGGCCAGGCGAATCTCGGCGCCGCGATGCCCGATCGCCGCCCCGGGTGTCTTCTGCCGGGCAATGAATCTCACGAGCAGATCTTTTATCGACTGAGGATCGGCTCCGGATATCGACAACCGCTTGGGCGTCCAGGCCTTGAGGTCTTCGAGCGGTCCCCGGTTAGAAAGGTCGCCGACCACGAGATAAACGGCATCCTCGGTTTGGTAGAGAGGCAGGATATTGTTATCGACTAACAGCTTCTCAGGAAAGCACATGATGAGTTCGGCATCCAGCATCTCCGGCTTGAGTTCAACAAAAGGAACGTCGGCTTGTTCGCTTAAGACCCAAACGAGATCTTTGAGCTGGAGATACCCGAGCTCAATGAGGATTTCGCCTACCCTTTTCTTCTCCCGCTGCTGGACCTCCAGGGCCTCTTTGAGCTGTTGCTCGTTTATCATTCCGTATTTGACGAGAAGCTCACCGAGCAACTGCATACTATACCCCGATCAACTCGACGATCCGTGATTTCAGATCCTTGAGGTCGATCGGCTTGGTGATGAATGCGGCGACGTCGGAAGTGCGGACGATTACATCATCTTCCATCAACCGGTACGCGGAGCAGATGATGATCGGAACCGCCTTGTTCCTCTCGCGGATGCGCTGGATCGCGTCCAGGCCGTGCGTGCCCGGCATCTTGATATCGATGATCAGCAGGTCAAACGGCTCCTTGGTGATCTTTTTGATCGCGTCCCGGCCGTCCGTTGCTTCGCTGATTTCATAGTCGTCGCGGAGCGCCTCATTCAATAAGAGCCTAATCGACTCTTCGTCGTCACAGACAAGTATGCGCTTCTTCATTGGTTCCTCCTAATATTCGCCATGGTCTTTACGGACCCCCCGGGCGCCGGGTAAGCTTACGCCGGAAGATATACGCGGCACGTTGTCCCTTTGCCTTCTTCGCTCTGCATTTCGATTTTCCCATCATGTTCTTCAACTATTTTCTTCACAATCGCCAAACCCAATCCTGTGCCGCGCGGCTTGGTTGTGAAGAACGGTTCAAAGAGCTTGGCCAGGTTTTCCTTTGAAATGCCCTTGCCGTTATCCCTGATCTCGGTAACGAGAAAGCCGGTGCTTCGTTCGAACTCGATCTCGACGCGGCCGTTGTCGTTAAGCGCTTCGATGCCGTTACTGATGAGATTGACAAAAACGCGGCGCAGTGATTCGGTCTCGCCTTTGATGAGAGCGGGCACCGGTGTTATCTCGCGGACGATTGCTATGTTGGCCTTGAAGTCCGCGACTATCGATTCGATCAAAACGCGCAAGTCGACTTCGGTCGATTCAACTTTGCGGGCGCGGGCAAAGGTCAGGACATCGTCGATTATGTGATTGATGCGCATCGCCGCCTTGTTGATCTCCGATGTGAAGCGCGTGATCTTATCCTTGTTCCTGGTTTCCATAAGAAGCTGGGCAAAGCCGGCGATTGAAGTCAGGGGGTTACGGATTTCGTGGGCAATCCAACTGGACATCTTGCCAAGATACGTAAGGCGCTCCGCGTGCTTGAGCCTACCTTCGAGACGCCGGACTTCGGACAGGTCCTTCAGGATGACAACGCATGCCGTGATCGTGTCCTCTTGACCCATCATGGGCGTTACGTTGAAGCCGAGCGGAATTTCCTCCCCTGACTTGCTGGTTACGGTCACTTCGTCGCGCAGCAGGGGCTTGTTATCACCCATGGCGCGGTCCATCTTGCTCCAGAGTTTGGCGAAGCCGGGCATGTCCTTCATGGCAAGACCGGTGAGTTCATCTTTCCTATATCCGAAAACGCGTTCCGCCTCAGGGTTGATTGTGGCGAAGATGCTGTCGGTGCGGACCACAATGATGCCGCTGGCCACACTGTTGATGATCTTCTCGTTGTACCGCCGCAACTCAATCTCCTGGGCCGCAATCCGTTCCACTTCTTTCTTGAGCTCGCGGTTGAATTTCTCAAGCTCCTCTTTCTCTTTGACCTCGCGGCGCGCCGCCTCGGACCAGTAACTGCTGATCAGGGAAATGATGAAGAGAAACGGTATCCGGATCAAGAACTTCGAGTCGAGAAGTGAAATCCCTGGATTCGCACGGTAAATGAGCCAGCCGTAGAAGACACTGGCGACGATGGCGATCGGGAGGCTGCCGCCGATCGTCTGACCGACCGATGAGATGAATATCGCAAGGAAGTAGATGAGATAGAAGTCGGTGGCCATTCCTTCACTGACGTAGATCGCCAGGGAGATCGTGGTTACGTCAAAAAGAAATACCAGAAAAGAAATAACGGGCTTCTTAAACAGCCTCTCCGGCATCCAGTACAGCCCGATGTTGGAAAGGAAGTAGAAGAGAGCGATCAAGTAGCCCGGTTCGCCGAAGCGCAGGCCTTTCCTTGAGTAGGTCATGAGCAGGATAGTCGTGAGAATAAGAAAGAACCTTAAGAACAGCACGATTCGCTTCTTCATCTTAGGCCTCCGGTTGTGTCGTCGGGCCGGTTTGGACTTGTCCGGCCGCGGCGTCGAACTTGAAGCCAGGCAGGGTCAGTATCCGGGAGCACATCTCCACCACCTCTGGGTCGTACAGCCTACCCTTATTATTCTGGATCTCATCGAGCACCTCGGCCAGACCCCGGGCGGGACGATAGGGACGATCCGACAGCATCGCCTCAACCACGTCGGCCACGGCCAGTATCTTCGCTTCAAGAAGAATATCCTGGCCTGCCAGCCCTTTTGGGTACCCCGAACCGTCGATTCGTTCGTGGTGCTGATGAACGATTTCCGTGACAAGCCAGGGGAATTTTATTGTTTTCAGAATCTCATAGCCGGCGCTGGGGTGGGTCTTGATGAGATTCATTTCGTGTTTGTTCAACGTGCCGGTTTTGTTGAGAATGACCTCGGGCACTTTGGTCTTCCCGACATCGTGAATAAGGGCCGCCATCCGGACCCCGCGACGCTGTTCCTCGGAAAGGTTCATTTCGTGGGCAATGGCATGGGCAAGCTGGGAGACCCGCTTCTGGTGTCCGGCCGTGTATGGGTCACGGACCTCGACAATCGAGGCCATCGTGTTCACCGTATCTTCGAAGACCATCAGGAACTTGCTGAAGCTGTTCTTCAGCTCGAGCACGGTGCGGCTGCGTTCAATGGCGTAGCGAATCGAACGGATCAGCACTCCAGCGTCAAGTCGTGTCTTGTTCAAACAGTCCTGTGCCCCCTCCCGAACTGCTTGGGCACTGAGGACCTCATCATCGGTGTCCACCAAGACAATAACCGGTAAGTCCGGACAGCGTTTCTGGACCTGCTTCAATACGTCAATGCCGGCGTCAGTCTCAATCCCGGCATCGAGGAGAATCAAATCGATGACCTGGGCGGTCAACAGCTCGAGGCCATGCTCCAAATCGCGGGCCAAGACGAGCTCGATTCGCAAGCCCGGATCCGCGGCAAGCAATGATTGAAGCACCTTCACGGACTCGGATGCGGCCGGCACTACGAGGACTCGGGTCAGGTCGGACTTGACGTACAATTCAGTCTTGTGCTGTTGTTGACCGAGCACAAAGGGGGCGACCTCCATCTGCAATCCACTGCCATCCTTGTGTGCCTTCTGCCGATACATCATCCGATCGGCCTTTTCGAGAAGCTCCTCGATTGGACATGACTGTTTGGGGTCATAGTAGGTGGTGCCGATGGAGAGCGAGAGCGAGACCTTCAGGCGAAGGAGTCGGTTATAATCATCGAGGTTCTTTCTGATACGATTTATCATGACTTGGGCGCTATCCGACCGGGCCTCAATTGCGCAGACAGCAAACTCGTCGCCGCCGAGCCGGCCGATGACGTCCGATTTGCGAAAACTCATGATCAAGATTTCGGCAATCGCTTTCAGAGCCTGGTCGCCGACCGCATGACCGTGGACGTCATTGATCGACTTCATCTGGTCGAGGTCGGCATAGACGACGAAGAAGCCTTTGCCGGTGCGGGTTGCAACTCTCTGTTGCTGGCGGGCCAGGGCGAGAAAACCACGTCGGTTATGTAGACCGGTAAGGGTATCGTGGAGGGACTGAAGGCGCAGTTCCTCCTCGGTCCGTTTGCGGTCCGAAATATCCCAGAAATAGGCTCGGGTTCCGATGACTCGGCCTTTCTCCGAAAGGGGGGTAACACTTACCTCAAGATAGATGGGTGCCCCTCCCTTCTTAATGCCTTTGAACTCGTAAGTGCCCGGAGAGTCCTTGTCTTGAATTCTGGCCTGGTGGTATTTTGTCACGCGGCTCAAGTCGTCAGTATGCACGATTAGTTCATTGGACATACCGGCCATTTCCGCATACGAGTAGCCAAACAGTTCAGCGAATTTGTTATTGTAATACTTGAAGTTACCCTCAATATCGTCCACAAGAATAGCGATTCCGGCCTTCTCGACGAGTTCGCGGTACCTCTGCTCTGACTCCTTCAAGGCGATTTCAGCCTGCTTTCGCTCACTCACGTCGTGAGATATCAGAAGGAAGTTATAGCCCTTTCCTTCGAGGCTCTCGACAAGATTCGCGGTGCACTCGAAATGGCGCCAGTGTCCTGACCTATCAGGAATCCGAAAATTGATGCGCTCGGTCACGCGCTGCCTTTTCAATCGGAACAGATCCTTGATTCTTGTTCGTGCGTATCTCAACATCAGCGGCATCAGGGTCTTCTTGTCATCAGGGTGAATCAGCTCAAGCCCGGAGGTGCCGATGAGCTCAGCCGGCTCATACCCCAATTGACGGTATGATGGGCTGACGTAGCGGTGATTCCCTTTTACATCCAGTACCGCAATGAGGTCCGAAGTGTTCTCGGAGATCAGGCGGTATTTTTCCTCATTACTTCGCAGAGCTTCCTCCGCCCGTTTGCGCTCGGTGATGTCGCGGTCAATCCCCTGGTAGCCCGTGAACTCGCCGTTGCCGGCGAATACCGGCACGCCGCTGGTCTCTAGAACGACCAATCGGCCGTCCTTGCGGCGATTTGTGTTTTCTATGGAAAGGAAGCTTTTCCGGGTCTTCATAACCTCTCGTAGCTGGGTCGCGACAGGCTTGGCCTCCTCAGGGGGCACAAGATCGAACCGCGTTTTGCCGATAAGCTCCTCAGGTTCGTATCCCAAGACATCTGTTATCTTGGGACTGACATAAGTATAATAGCCGTTCTGGTCAATTTCCCATATCAAGTCACTGGTCGTTTCGACCAAGGAGCGGAAGCGTTGTTCGCTCTCTTGCAGCGCAACCTGGGTGCCCCTTTGCTGTTCAGCGATCTCGAGATTGTGCAGAGCAAAGGCTAGATCCTGGGCAATCTCCTTGAAGAGAGAAATCTCTTCGGCGTCAGTGGCGTGCTCCCTCGGAAGGGACACACAGACGCCCCCATAGACCCGATGCTTGTACTGCAGTCGTGCGCACAGGGCACTCTGATACTTGGTGACGCCGACTAATGGGCATCCGGTACACGAAGACGCCGTATCTTCAATCGCCAAGGGGTCATCCCGGCCCAGGGCGCTCTGCAAGCATAGCGGCTGGCCTCCCCCGTCCATGAACTGAGCCATGGGAGCGAACTTCTCACCCAGCCCAGCTTCGACGACACGCTGTGAGTCTGGACCGTTGAACTGGGCAATGATCCACGCGTTCCCATAACCACGGCTCTCGACCAGGCTTCGACACACTTTCTCAACAAGCAGGCTCCTCTCGTGGGTTTTCGTAATCAGCGAGTCCACGGTTCGAATGGTTTGCAGGACCCGGTTAAGATGCTCAATCTTCCTCTCCAGTTTATGCTTGTGCAGGGCGATTTCGATATTGGTGAAAAGCTCACGGTCTTCAAAGGGCTTGACGATGTAGCCGAACGGCTCAGTGATTTTAGCCCGTTCCAGCGATTGGTCATCGACGTAGGCGGTAACGTAGACAACTGGTGGCCCGGCCGCCACGCGAATCTGTCGGGCGGCCTCAATGCCGTCAATGGCCCCCCGCAGTTCAATGTCCATCAACACAAGATCCGGTTTCTCTCTGATTGCTGTTTCGACGGCTTCTTCGCCTGTAGCAAGAACGCCGGCTACCGAATAACCGTGGCTGATCAGACTTGTCCTAATGTCCTCGGCGACGATGCTTTCGTCCTCCACGATCAGGATTCTTGCCTTGGTCATGTTCTGAATCGGACGGTGATCGAGATACCCTTGGACCGGTCGGCGACGAACTCGCCCTTTAGCTGGTCACGGGCAAGAATGGCGACGAGACGCAAGCCCAAAGTAGGCGAGTTCTCTAGGTCAACCTGAGACGGGATTCCGATCCCGTCATCGAAGACGCAGAGTTCTGCTATCCCGCCGGCAATGCTCTCCAGCGTTACGCCGATGTGTCCCCGGCGCCCGCCCGGAAATGCATACTTCAGTGAGTTTGAAACCAACTCATTGATGATAAGACCGCACGGAATCGCATGGTCGAGCCCGAGCTTCACCGAGCCCATCTCGATCGAGAGCGAGATCCGGTCCGGATTTGCGTTGTAGGACCGAAAAAGCTCGCGCACCAGTGACTTTACGTACTCTTCGAAATCGATGCCGGCTAGACTCTCCGACCGATAGAGTTTCTCATGGACCAGAGCCATCACGCGGATGCGGTGCTGGCTATCCTGAAAGGCATGCTTTAGTTGGTCGTTCTTCTGATAGTCAGCCTCCAATTTGAGCAGGCTTGATATGATCTGCATGTTATTCTTGACCCGGTGGTGGATTTCCCGGAGCAATATCTCCTTTTCTTTGAGCGACTGACGAACCCGCTCTTCCGCGGCAATTCGTTCAGTGATGTCACTGGCAACGCAGACTATACCCGTGGGTTCATTACTCTTTCCTCTGACAAGCGAGGCGGAGAAGAGCACGGTTATGTCCCTCTTGTCCTTGGTTCTCAGAGTCCATTCGGCCGCCTTAACTGCACCGTCCTGCCTGACTTTAGAAAACAAAAACCCGTTGAGACCGGGGTCACCGAAGAGCATAGCCACGGGCTGATCTTGAAGCTCGGTCTTGTCATAGCCGAGCAGACATTTCGTCGCCGGATTGGCGTCGACAATGCGACCACCCGGGTCAAGCAGGACCATCGCCTCCGCCATGGTCGAAACAATGGTCTCGGCGGCGTAACGCGGGCTAATGGTCATGAAGTTGTACCTGACCATTGCGTAGACGAGACCAGAGGCCCAGATAATCGCGATGATATCGGCGATGTCGGGTAGAGCGAGGACATTGATCTCCGGCAACACAACATCGGTCAGAGTGCCCAGGATCAGGCTCACGCCCATGGTGACGGCAATGACGATTGCCTGAGCGCGCTTTTTCGGTTCGCCCTGGTGCTGCGCGTTGTCCAGAATTAACCACATGGCGCCTATCGTGAACGAAATATAGTAGAGAAAGAATAGATAGACAAATGGCGATTTGCTCCAGACCGCCGCCCATCCGAAGTAAGTCTTCTCGTAACGGGCACTCATCAAGTCGGCCCACTGCGCAATGACAAAGACGACCGCGGGAAGGACCAGCAGAAAAGAGCCATACCACCTGGCCAGGAATCTTTTCCTTTCTGTATAGATCAGGGCGAACCAGAGGATGAAACTACTGAACCCGTAAGAACCAACCGTGCCCAGGTTGTTAGCCAGACGCGCCACCTGCTCGCTCGAGTGTGGGTTGTGAACGAAGACCATTTTCAGGCTCCAAACCGCAAAACAGCCGAGCAAAGCGGCGGTAATCCGGTTGAGGGCCGAATCAGCATTCCGCGCGAATACGTAGAACGTCATTAGCGCGTAGATAACGAACGTGAATAAATGCAGTTTGGGAAATGCGGTGGTAAGGGCACCCATATTTTACTCGAAGCGAAACCCGTCCCCTTTAAGCAACCGGACGCAGATGTCAACTACCTGACCGTCATACAAGATGCCCCGGTGCGATTCAAGCTCCTCGAGCGTGGGCTTCAGTTCGTGCGCAGGCCGATAGGGCCTGTGCGAGAGCATCGCCTCGGCGACATCGGCGACCCCCAGTATCTTAGCCTCAAAGTAGATATCCTTGGCCATCAAATGGTTGACATAACCGGTGCCGTTGAGGCGCTCGTGATGCTGGAGTACGATTTCGGCGACCGGAAACGAAAAGTCAATCGCCTTGAGGATATCGTAACCGATCTGCGGATGGGACTTGACCACGTCGTATTCGGCATCGGTGAGCGCACTTGGTTTGCTCAGTATCTCGGCCGGGATGTAGATCTTGCCGATGTCGTGAACAATCGCCGCCAAACGGAGACCGTAAACTATTTCGTCTTCGAGACCGATTCGTTGAGCAATGGCGCAGGCCAGCTGAGTAACTCGACGCTGGTGGCTGGCGGTGTAAGGGTCCCTGATTCCGACCGCCGAAGCCAACGCATTTACGGTCGTTTCGACGCTCTTCTTCAGCTTTTCGCAGTTCTCACGCAGTTCCGCTTCGACACTTTTGCGCCCGGTAATGTCCCGGGCAATAGACATGACTACCGATTGACCGCGGAATTCGATGACCCGGCTCTTGATTTCTACCGGGATGACGCGGCGGCTCTTGGTTACGTGCGCGGTCTCAAAGCAGGCATGACCTCTGAGTTTCATCTCGCGCATGCGTTCCGGACCGCGCGGCGCGTACTGGGGAGAATCAAAGTCGAAACTTGTCATCGCAAGGATTTCTCCCTTGGAGTACTCCAGAATCTCAGAAGCAGTTCTATTCACATCGAGCATCTTGCCGTCGAAATCGTGGATGAAGATGGCATCTGCGGCATTATCGAAGATGGCCCGGAACTCTGCCTCGCGTTGACTGAGCTGTTGGTCGGCTTTATGCTTGTGGAGCGCGATTTCGATCGTCGCTAACAGATCCCGGTCGTCAAAAGGCTTGATGATGTAGCCGTACGGTTCGGTCAACTTGGCCCGCTCGAGGACATGCTCGTCAGCGTGGGCCGTCAGATAGATGACGGGGATTCCATGGTCGTGACGTATCCGCATACCTATGTCAATGCCGTCAAGCGTGCCGCGCAGTACGATGTCGAGCAACACCAGATCAGGTTTGCCATCGGCAACTCTTCTCAGCGCTTCTTCACCCGAGGCAACGTCGGCAATGACATCGTAGTCATGTGCTAGCAGCAGTTTCTTAATATCCAGAGCCACAATCTCCTCATCCTCGACAATCATGATGCGTGCCTGGTTCATCGACCTTCGTCCCCCCTCTTTATCACATCGCCGGTAAATCGGAAGCCCCTTGAGTTGATGAGGTCCAAACATGCCTTAACGACGTTGGGGTCGTAGAGAGTCCCCTGGTTGCTCGCAACGTCGTTCAGAGCTACATCAAGGCCCAGGCTGGGGCGATACGGCCGGTGCGCAGCCATAGCCTCGACGACATCCGCCACCGTGAGGATGCGTGCCTCGGTCATTATTCTCTCGGCCTTCAAACCATACGGATAGCCGCTTCCATTCAGCTTCTCGTGATGCTGAAGCACAATCTGAGCCACTGGCCACGGAAACTCGATCGATTTAATGATGTCATAACCGACTTGAGAGTGCGTTTTCACAATGCTGAACTCAGCCTGGGTTAACTTGGTAGGTTTACTCAATATCTCGGTCGGCACCGCGATTTTGCCAACATCGTGCAATAACCCGGCGATTCTCAATCCGTCGATCAAGTCTTTCGAGAGCTTCATCTCTTCGGCGATGGCGCAGGCCAACTCGGTGACCCGTACCTGATGGCTGGCGGTGTAGGGGTCGCGCTTGCCGACCGCGGAAGCCAGTGCATGTACCGTCTCCTCCAGCACGGTTTTAAGCTTCTCATAGCTCTGCTGGAGTTTCTGTTCGGAGCGCTTGCGTTCCAGGGCATAGCGCATGGCCCGGCCCAGCAGGGCACCGTCAATCTGGCCTTTAATAAGGTAATCCTGCGCTCCATGCTGGACCGCCAGGATTCCCGCGGTTTCATCGGCAAGCCCGGTCAGGACGACGACGGCAGCGCCCTCTGAATGCGCGAGCAGCTCTTTCAGGGTATCAAGGCCTTGACTATCGGGCAGCCCAAGATCCAGTACGACGATGTCGAGGGGCCGCTCTTGAAGCTTTTTCAGACCTTCTTTGAGCGTTCGTACCTCGACGACATCGAAACTCGTCATGCCAGCGTCCTTCAGCATTTCCTTTATCAGCCGGGCATCGGCGGGATTGTCCTCGATGAGCAGGATTTTTACAGGGGTCTTCATCTTCCTGATAGTTTAAGGCCGGCGCGCCCTCGGCTGTCCCTAAGCCGCCTTTGCCTTCCCCGGTCTTTTGCCGTTGGGCGGAAGCTCCACGATGGTGAGCCAGAAGTTCTCGATGGACTCCACCACTTTGAGGAACTGGGCGAGGTTCACGGGTTTGCTGATGTAGCAGTTGGCGTGGAGGTTGTAGGACTTGAGGACGTCCTCCTCGGCCTTGGACACGGTCAGGATGACCACCGGGATGCGCATCAGGTCCGGGTCGGCCTTGACCTCGGCCAGCACCTCCCGCCCGTCTTTTCGGGGCATGTTCAGGTCCAGGAGGACGAGGTCCGGGCGCGTGGCATTGCCATACTTCCCCTCCCGGCGCATATAGGCCATCGCCTCCACCCCGTCCCCCACGACGTTCAGATTGTTCAGGACCTTGGCGTCGTCAAAGGCCTCCCGGGTCAGGCGCACGTCGGCCGCGTTGTCCTCCACGAGCAGGATCTCGATGGGTTTCCCGACTTTTTCTTTGTTCATGGCTCCTCCTTAAGGTTTGGGCAGTGTGAAGAAGAAGGTGGAGCCGCTTCCCGGCTCGGACTCCACCCGGATGGTTCCTCCGTGGCGCTCCACGATGCGCTTGCACAGGGCCAGGCCGATGCCCGTCCCGGGGTACTCCTCCCGGCTGTGCAGGCGCTGGAAGATGGAAAAGATGCGCTCGTGATATTCCTGGGCGATCCCGATCCCGTTGTCCCGGACCGAGAAGAGCCACTCGTTACCTTTAGAAACCGCCGAGATGTGGACCCGGGGCGGCTCCGGTCCATGGAACTTGACGGCGTTCCCAACCAGGTTCTGGAACAGCTGGGCGAGCTGGCTCTCGTCCGCCTTGACCATGGGCAGGTCGTCGTTGGTCACCAGGGCCACGCTCTCCCGGATAGCCGTGCCGAGGTTGGCCAGGGCCTGGCCCAGGGCGTCGTGGCTGTCCGTGGGCTCCGGGGGCTTGCCCCGGGTCTCCAGCCGGGAATAGGACAGGAGGTCGTTGATCAGGGTCTGCATCCGGTTCGCCCCGCCCACCGCGAAGGCGATGAACTCGTCCGCGTCCTTATCCAGCCTGCCCTTGTAGCGCTCGGACAGAAGCTGGGTGAAGCTGGCCACGGCCCGCAGGGGCTCCTGGAGGTCGTGCGAGGCCACGTAGGCGAACTGCTGCAGCTCCTCGTTGGAGCGTTTCAGGTCGGCCACGGCTCTTCTGAGCGCCTCTTCCGCCCGCTTGCGCTCGGTGATGTCGCGGGCCGCTGCGAATACGCCGCTCACCTCGCCTTTCTCGTCTCGATACACGGAGGCATTGTATAATACCGAGGTAATCCGTCCATCCTTGTGCCTAATCTCCAGCGGATAATCGACCACGCAGCCTTCTTTGAACACCCGCTGGTACCCCGCCCGCGCCTTCTCCGGCTCCAGGAAATAATCGAGGAAGTCATTCCCGACGAGGTCCTGCCGCGAGTAACCCGTAACCTTTTCCGTCGCCGCGTTCACATCCGCGATCTTTCCATCGCGGCCGATGGTCACCAGGGGATCTAAACTCGCTTCGATTAAACTCCTGTTATAGGCGTTAGCTAAATGCAGCGCCTCCTCCGCCCGCCTGCGCTCGGTGATGTCCTGGTTGATGGTAACGGCGCCCCCGATGCTCCCGTCGCTTTTGCGCAGCGGCACGGCAGAGTCGAGGATGATCTTGTGCGTGCCGTCAAAGCACTCGATCTCGACTTCCTGTTCAATGGTGGTTTCGCCCTTCTCCAGGGCCCGAGCCCCGGCCCATTCATGAGCTTCTATCGGTTTGCCGCTGTCGGTCCGCCAGCCCTTGTATTCACCAAGCTGGGCTATGCCGACGTAACGTACTCCAGCCCAGATTCGCTGGGCGGCAGCGCTGCTGGTTACAATCTTTCCTTCGGCGTCAATAATCCAGAGTCCCACCGGCAGAATATTGATGGCGGCTGGTAACAACGCCTCGCTCGCCCGCAGCGCCTCGTTGGCCGCCGCCAGCTCCTCATTGGAGCGCTTCAGTTCATCCGCCCGCTTTGCTTTCTCCTCGTTCTGATAAACGAGTTCTTTGTTCGCGATGATTAATTCATCTGCCCGCTTTGCTTTCTCCTCGTTCTGATAAACAAGTTCTTTGTTCGCGATGATTAATTC
>CAYGYG010000037.1:0-26928 GCA_964354155.1 uncultured bacterium
ATATTAACATTTCCGCTTAGTAATAACTATTAACATTTATGCATAGTAATATCATTTTCGTAGAAAACCATTGACAAAAGATGAATTCTATATTTAACTTACACTAAATACAACAAATAGACATGAACAAACGAGTGATCATTCTTCTCTCAGTTCTATATGGCAGCACTCAGGCGCTGAATTTTAGGCCTATCAACTATCTGCCAGTAGGGTCAAGGGGTGAATACGGTTTTTTCTGTTTCTACGATTCAAATCATGATTCTGTAGTCGATCTTCATTTTCAAGGTAGTAGACATGCTGGAGGGGCCAACTATTTTTATACCTACAGCCCCTGGAACCGGCTGATTCTGTTAGATTCAGTTCCCATAATAACCCTGTGTTATTTTTGGGCGGTTGGTGACTTTGACGGTGACAGTCTTGCTGACTTGGTTATGAGGGGAGATTCGCTCACGGTTTGTGAATCAAGGACCATTAGTTCATTTCCCAAGGATCCGGTCTGGCAATGGCCGTATGAATTTCCCAGTGGTGGTATTAATCCCACCTATGTCGACGATCTGGATCAGGATGGCAAGAAAGACATGTATTTGAGCGAAAGCAACATACTTTTCGTCTATGAGAATCTGGGGGACAATCTGTATCAGCCGGCATTTCGGGAGTCGATATATAACAGAGGCTTTGCAGTGGACAAGATTTCTGGTGACTTTGATCAGGATGGCAGGAAAGACATCGCGATGGGTTATAGTGGTTGGCCGAGCACTGTTGTAGTCTACGAATGTATCGGCGATGACCGGTATCAAATAAAGTGGGCGGACAGCGTTCGTTATGCAAACAGTTATGACGTATTTTCGGCTGATGATGCCGATGGTGATGGCAAGCCTGAGTTTATGGTGGGTTGGCACTCATTTGGTGCAGGATGGACTTATAACTTCAGAATTTACGAATCAACCGGTGATGACCGGTATGAGATAATCTACTTCGGCAATCCGGTAGGCGGTCTTCCGCTGAGCCATAATGAGGCCTACAGCGAATGTGGTGATGTGGATGCCGATGGCAGGCCTGAGATCGTCTGGGCAATAGGTGATGACTGGTATGTTTACAAAGCCACCGGCAACAACCAGTTTCAGCAGGTTTTTGAGGCCTATCCTCGACCCCGCGGCAACAGTCATATGACCACCAAGGTTTATGTCTGTGATATGAACGGTAATGGTTATCCTGAGATATTTGAGACCGGCGAACTTGACACTGTTGTCAGCGCTGCCGAAACCAAGATCTGGGAAATCGAAGGCGTCCGCCTCCACCGTCCCAACGGTGGCGAGGTTTTAACTCCCGGTTCTCAATTCCCCATCACCTGGGAGAAGTACACCCCGCCCGGGGCCGATTCGTTCACTCTTTTCGTTTCCTTTAATGATGGTGTTGACTATCAGACGATAGGGACTATCAGACAATCAGACGACACGCTTTACGCTTGGTCTGTGCCGGATACGCTGGCGGATAGCTGCAAGCTCATGATCTGGGCCTACGGCCCGCCGAGAGCGGGGCAGAATGTGCCGAGGGGCACGGCGTGGGACTTCAGCGACAGCAGTTTCGCCATCCGCCAAACCGGCGTCGGCGAAGATGCACGATCCACGATACACGATACACGATTAGAGATTTTACAAAACCCGACGACGAAGGCGCGGGGTGTCAGGCTATTGGCGATAGGCAATGGGCAGGAGGCTGAACTTGAAGTCTACGACGTCAGCGGTAAGCTGGTTCAGTCGTTTCTCCTCGGCCCTATGCTCTCTGCTCCATGCCCGATTGCCCTGCATCTGAGCGCAGGCGTCTACTTCGTCAGGCTTGAGGAGAGCGGCGCGGCGGTCACGGAGAAGGTCGTGGTGGTGGAGTGAGTCCTCGCCGTGGGCACGCGGCGGTCAGTCCCGAGATTGCCGCGGTCGCCAGACAGCACGGCGGCCTCGCAATGACAACATTCGAGGGCACCTTGTGCCGGTATCACTGCGCTGTCGTATGCGGCCCGAGTTTCCGAGGGGTAATCAACGCGTTAGCGCGAGCATGCGGTCGAGCATCTCCTGGGCGCGGCGGCGGGTGGTCTCTTCGACCGTGATCTCATGCTTCATGTCTTCGAGGGCCCAGAGGATCTTCTCCAGGGTGTTGGCCTTCATGTTCGGGCAGACGACCCAGGGGTTGGCCGGGATGAAGTTCTTGGCCGGGTTTTCCTTCTTGAGGCGGTAGAGCAGGCCCATCTCGGTGCCGATGATGAAGTTCTTGTCCTGGAGCTCTCTGGCTAAACGGCACATGCCTGAGGTCGAAGCAACGTGGTCGGCGACCTCGATAACATCGGTGCGGCACTCGGGATGGACGATCGTGACCGCACCAGGATGCTCCTGTTTCCGCGCCAGTATGTCCTGGGCGGTGATGATGGCATGAGTTGGGCAATAGCCGGGATAGAGATGGAACTTCTTCTTCGACTTGGTCGAAACATAATGACCAAGGTGCTGGTCGGGAACGAACAAGACCTCATCGGTATCGGTGAGCGATTCAACGACGCGCACTGCATTGGCCGACGTGCAGCAGATGTACGACTCAGCTTTCACATCGGCGGTCGAATTGATGTAGGTGACCACCCTGGCGTTGGGGAATCTATTCTTTTCCGCGATCAAACGTTCCTTTGTGATCATGTCGGCCATGGGACAACCGGCCTCAAGGTCCGGCATGAGTACGGTCTTGGACGGGTTGACGATCTTGGCGGTTTCGGCCATGAAGTGGACGCCGCAAAATACGATAACCTCCGCTTTAGCGAGAGTCGACGCTTTCTGGGCTAGCTCGAGCGAATCGCCGACAAAATCAGCAATGTCCTGGACTTCGGGACGTTGATAGTTGTGAGAAAGGATCACGGCGCTGCGTTCTTTGCGCAGGCGGTTGATCTTGTCGATCAGAGCTTGATCAGCGTGGCCAGCGTCCATAGAGGAGTATAGTGAAAAACCCAGGCATGTCAAGTGTGCGGCGCAAAGCGCGTGACGGCTGATGCCCTGTGGTCTACTGCGTCCGACGTCGCCCCCTCTCCTCAATCCTCCCCCTCGAGGGGGGAGGAGAAAGGTGGGGGTGCTGACGGCGCACCGCGCCATCGAATGTTGTCATTGCGAGCCCGCCATTCTGTGTGGTGGGCGCGGCAATCTCATCCTCCAGGCGCAACTGGCATGGGGACTGACTTTGGCCTCAATCCCCACTTAGCGACTTTGCCAATTGGCGAAATGCCTAAGTGGTGGATCAGATGCAAACGGATAAGATTGTCCCTCCGCCTAAGGCGGATCGCAATGACAGAGGGACATAGCCGCCGCGCGGTATTGACAACCGCCTAACCGCGGATAGAATGGGGCATGGCCATAGGATCCTGCCGCTAACTCCATGAAGAAGGAAGTGCTGGTCCGCCGGGTCCATCCCGGCCATCCCTGGATCTTCTCGAACGAGGTGTTCCGCGCGTTCGGCGACCCAGCTCCCGGCGACGTGGTCGAGGCCTTCAAAAAGGACGGACGCAAGAAAGAATCCCTGGGTTTCGCGTTCTACAACCCGCACTCGCTTATCGCCCTGCGCGTCTTCTCAAAGCAATCCGAGTTCACACCCGATTTCCTAAGCGAGCGGCTGAGCGGGGCGCTGGCTTACCGTAAAAGCACTCTGTCGGATCGGAGTTTTCGATTGGTCCACGGCGAGAGCGACGATCTGCCCGGCCTGGTGATTGACAAGTATGAGAATGGGTTCGTCATCCAGGTCAACTGCCTGGGCATGGAGAAGAAGAAGGAAATGATTGTTCAGGGCCTCAATGACGTTTGCCGCGCCCAGTTCGTTTATGAGAAGAGCGAGACCACGTACCGTCGACTTGAAGGGCTGGAACCGGCCGCCGGTCTTCGGTCGGGCACTCTGCCGGACGAGGTGAAGATCTCGCAGGATGGCCTGGAATTTTTGGTCGACATCAAGGATGGGCAGAAGACCGGGTTCTACTTCGACCAGCGCGAGAACCGGCGGCGGGTCCGAAGCTTGGCTTCCGGCAAGAAGGTGCTTGACCTGTTTTGCTATACCGGGGGATTCGCGTTCTATGCTGCGCTCGGCGGCGCGGCCCAGGTTCTAGGTATTGATTCGTCGGCCAAGGCCATCGAACTGGCCCGGACTAATGCCCGGCTCAACCACTTTGACGCGCAGTGCAGTTTTGAGACGGCCGACGTCTTCGAGTTCCTGCGGCAGAAGAAGCACACCAGCGAGAAGTTTGATATCATCATCCTTGACCCCCCGTCATTTACCAAGTCGCGCAAGGATCTGCGGAACGCAGGCCGGGGCTATAAGGATATCAACCTTCTGGCAATGCGACTTCTTGCGCCCCGCGGCATACTCGTAACCGCGTCCTGTTCCCATCACGTCTTCTGGAACGATTTCATGAGCATTATTAACGGCGCCCAGGCTGATGCGGGACGGCGTTTCATTGTGCTTGACCGGGGCACCCAGGCGGTGGATCATCCCGTTCTGGTCGGCATGCCAGAGAGTGAATATCTGAAATGCTACTATCTGCAATCCTTGGACTGATTCTTGTCGGTACTGAGCTACCGGCATCCGAATTGATAATCTACCGGACTGAGGAGAAGAAGAAGATTGGCTATTTGACATGCGACGTCCGGCGGGACAGCGGCAAGATCATGATAAACTACACGTCGAACCGGATCGTCGATGTAATCATCGACCAGGGAGACTCAAAAACGCTCTACGTGCGGAAGATAATCGACGGCGTCAAGGACTACGAGTTCGAGCGCACCGGGGATTCAATCTGGATGCTGTACCACGGTAAGCAGAGGTTCTATCACATTTCGGAACCGGTTTTTGACCGCCATACGCTGGACTATGTACTGCGCCGGCCATATGACTCGCTGTATCGAAGGGAGATGATGCTGAGTCTTCCCGAACTGGGCATCAAGAAGGTGCTGTTCCATGTGATGGGGACCGAGACCGTTGAGACCGAACTAGGGGAGATCCCGTGCTGGCGGGTCGTGTTGAGGGCCAAGGTTTTGTTCCTCAAGTTCGAGCTTGTTTTCTTGATCGAGAAGGAATACCCCTACCGGTATGTAAGGTTCGGGGACAAGAAGCGGAAGATGCAGATATGCAGGTACGAAACAAGATAAGAGTTGAAAAGTAAAATGCCTGTCTCCAAGGGGGTGCTTCGAGCGGGTGACGGTTAGCGGCGGGTTGGGATCTTTGGGATCTTGGTCAGGATTTTAAGCAGGGCGGCAACCGGAAGTCCGACTACGTTCCAGTAACAACCGTTGATTGACTCTACAAAAAGACCGGCACGGCCTTGGATTCCATAGGCGCCCGCTTTGTCGTATGGTTCGGGAGTGCGGATGTACCCCTCGATTTCTCGGCTGGTGAGCTTCCGGAATCTGACGGCGGTTTCCTCGATCGCAGCCCACTGCCTACCGGTCCGGGAATCAAGCACGATCAGAGCCGAGAGGACCCGGTGGGTTCGGCCGCTTAACAGGCGCAGCATCGCCCCGGCATCGGTCCGGGTTTGCGGTTTACCCAGAATGCGCCGGCCGACCACAACCACGGTATCGACGCCCACTATTATGCCTTTGATGCGGTTGGCCACGGCATGCGCTTTGAGGCGAGCGGCCGTCTTGACGTAACTCAGAGGGCAGTTTGTCCCGAGTTCCTCGGATACGAGGGGCCTGATAGCTTTGAAACGGACCCCAAGCCGGCGCAACAGCCAGCGGCGCCGGGGCGAGGACGAAGCAAGGATTATTGACGGCAAACGTCTTGACGGAGTTTTTCCCATGGTAATCGCGAAAGGTTTTCTTTTTCCATGACCGGAATGATAGGGGGATACCTGGGGCATCCCCCTATTACTTCTATCTGACCGCTTTCTTCAGGTCTTGTCCCGGCTTGAACTTGGGGACCTTCTTGGCTGGTATCTTGATCTCTTGCTTCGTCTGAGGGTTGAAGCCCTTGCGCGGCTTTCTCTTTGCTACCAGGAAGGTGCCAAAGCCGACGAGAGAAACGCGGTCGCCCTTTTTCAGTGCGGCCGTGACTGAGTCGACGAACGTGTCCAGCGCGATGTTCGCCTGAGTCTTCTTTATCTTCGCCTTCTTTGCTATCGCGGCAACGATCTCTGCCTTTGTCATGTTTGCTCACCTCCTTTCAAAAAACGTTTTACGCAACCGCGTCATTTTATCTGCCACAGCGGGTTTGTCAAGAGTTATTTTGGATTTTTTGGCTTCTACGTGAGGTTTAGCCTAATATGAGTTAAAGGGCACGTCGGAGCTATTCTACGGCACTTCAAGCGGTGGCGATTTGGCTGATACTCTGCTGGGGCTTAAGCACGAAAGTGGGCACTTTTTCACTTTTGCCACATTTTTTGATTAAGTGGGGTGTTTTAGCACCATATATGGTATGCCGGTTTTTGGCTGACTACTACGATGTGCCCGATGGGCCGGGAGAGGGGCACTAGTCGGCGACGATGATCTTTCGGCGGATGACCGGACCGAAACCGGCGACGTTCAGGAAATAGACGCCTGGGGGGAGGGCGGTGGTTTCCAGGCGGAGGTGGTGTATCCCAGGCTCCTTCGGGCCGTGCCACAGGGTTGCCCTGAGGCGGCCGTTGACGTCGAAAAGGCGGATATCGAGGAGCCGTGCTCGATCGTTTACGAGGCGAAGCCGGACCGGTCCCGGCGTCGGATTGGACAGAATAACAACGCGCTCGCCGTTACCGGTGTGCGGGTCCGTCCGAAGCTCCTCCTTGATCCCGATCAGGTTGACGCGGCCGCGCTCCATCGAGCTTAGAGCGGCGCCATTCCAGCCGCAGGCGACATAAAGGGAACAGCCTTTCTGGGTGCCGCCGTGGGAGCGCCGGGCGGCGGCGATCGGTGTCTCGCTGGACCAGAACTGCCAATTGGTGTGCCGGTGCTGAACCGCGGTCAAGTAGCTGGTCCGGTTTTGTCCGCCGACGATATAGATGTGCCATCCGGTGTCGGGGTCGGGTACCACATGGCCTGATGCCCAGAAAGTTGCGACCGGCAGGGATTCGCTTCTGACCGTCCAGGTGTCGCCGGCGCAATCGTAAGCATAGACGCCGCGCGAGCCGTTGGGGTAGGCGGCGGAACCGCCGCAGATGAAAATCGTGTCACCGACCGTGACCGCGCTGACCGACATCTTGGCCTGGGGCATGGCCCGCTTCGGACTCCACGAGTTGGTCGGCGGGTCATAGCACCATGTTTCAGCGGTGAGGACCGTGTCGCTCTTGATTCCTCCGAACATATATACTTTGCCCTGCGCCGTGGCAAACTGGTAGTAGTAATGCGCCATGCCCTGATTGGGCATTTTCCCGGCTACGGTCCAGGTGTTGGCGACGAGGTCGAGAACGGTCAGATCGTCGGTGAAGGTGGAGCCCTGGCGACCGCCGCCGACGTAGATCTTCGTGCCGAGGAGCGCAGCCGAGTGGTTATGGACGCCCACGCCGCCCGGATAGGTCAGACCGGTTTGCCAGGTGTTGGCGGCCGGATCGTGCACTTCGTCAAATGGATGAGAACCGTGCACCGGGCAATTGCCGCAGATAAGGTGAATCTTGTGGTCGCTCCCCAGAACCGCCACGGTCCGCGATACGGCACACGCGGGATTGGGCGTACCGTATTCCCAAGTTATTCCGAAGCGGTTTGCTGGGCGGCCGGTCGAATAGCCGTATGGTTTCACAGGATAATCATCTGGGGGCGGGAAACCGGCGATAATGATGAAAAGCAGAGCAACCATGTCGAAATTCTAATCCAAAGAAATCGAAAGTCAAGCGAGAAAGAGCCTTGACTTTGTCATACGTAAGGATATACTGGGAAAGCGCTTTGTCAACTTGTTTGACTGAGAGCTCTGAAGAACATTCATCGCTCTCATGATTACGGTGATAACAGAAAGATTACAGTGATATTTGATAAGTCCGCATCATTGTAATCCGCCGTAAATCACCGTCATCGAAGATTTCTGGGTTTTCTCAGAAATCTCTGACAGGTGCATCCCAAGGGGTGTATGATGGAAATGACCCAAGAGCAGACAATCCTTCAATCCAATATTCGCAAATTTGTGGCGAAGGAAGTGGAACCTTTGGCCGCCAAGATCGACCAACAGAACTACTTCCCTCAAGAACTCATACCCAAGATCGCCGACCTCGGTCTTTTCGGAATCCAGATTCCCGAGAGCGCGGGGGGCTTTGGTTTTGACACCAAGAGCCTGGCGATTACTCTGGAAGAGATGGGCCGGAGCAGTGCGTCGCTGGCGTTGGTGCTGGCCGCGCACAATATCCTGGTCGGCGGAACAATCCTGGCCAGCCGCGGTGATGACTTGAAGAAGAAATACCTGCCGGAGCTCTGTAGCGGAGGGATGATTGGCGGTGCCTGCGCCCAGGACTACGTTGCGGTCAGGGTCGAGGGTGACACCCTGCAGGGGGCCGAGAGGATCGTTCTGAACGGCATGCGGGCTGACCTGCTTTTCTTCAAGGCTTTGCACGGTGACGGCATCATCTATCGGCTGATGAGCGCGCCGAAGGACAACTTGAAGCTTGAGCTCCGCGGTGATCTAATGGGGATGCGGGGCGCTGGGATTGCCTCGGCGGTCTTCGACGGTGCCCGGCTGGGCAAGACCGATGAGGTCGGACCGTCAGATGGAGGGGCCGGTGTTGATGCGGTGTTCTGCCTGGGGCTGGCGGCAATCGCGGTCGGGATGTCTCAATCGGCGCTCGAAGCGGCAGTCAAATACTCGAAAGAACGAAAGCAGTTCGGTCAAGCAATCTGCTGTTATGATATGATCCAGGAGATGCTCGCCGAGATGGCGACTAAGACTCATGCCGCCCGACTGATGGTGCACGATGCGGCTGAGAAAAGGGATGCGGGTAAGCCGTTCGTCAAAGAGGCGATCATGGCCAAAGCATATGCAACGCAGTCGGCATCGCTCGTGACGCGCCTCGGCGTCCAGGTGCACGGCGGCTATGGTTATATCAAGGACTATGCGATCGAAAGGATGTATCGCGATGCCAAGGTGACCGAAGTAATCGGCGGCACGACCGAAGCCCTTCGGCTGAATCTGGCCAGGAGCTTGCTATGAAGATGACGATGGGAGTGGCCTCATGAACTGTGCTGAAATAAAGAGAGAGCATAACGAATTCCGTGAAGAGATCCAGGCGTTTGTCAAAGCCGAAGTCGCACCCAAAGCGCGCGAGATTGATATCTCGGGCGAGTTCCCCCTAGACATCATCAAGAAGATGGCCGGCAAAGGATATTTAGGGATACCCTATCCCAAGGAATACGGTGGACTCAGCAAGGACACGCTGAGTTATATCATCGCGGTTGAAGAAGTCTCAAGAGCGTGTGCCTCAACCGGCATTACTCTGGCCGCGCATTGCTCATTGGGCTGCTATCCGGTGTATCTGGCCGGCAATGAGGCGCAGAAACAGAAGTTTCTGATCCCGATGGCGCAGGGCAAGGTGCTGGGTGGTTTCGGGCTTACCGAATCCAATGCCGGATCGGATGCCGGCGCGACCGAAACCACCGCGAAGGAACATGACGGCGGATATCTGGTCAACGGCAAGAAGGTTTTCAACACGACCGGAGGTTATGCGGGGTTTTTCAACATCACTGCGACCCATGACCGCAGTAAAGGGGTGCACGCGATCAGCGCGTTCGTTGTCGAGAGCGCGACCAAGGGATTCTCGGTCGGGAAGAAGGAGGACAAACTCGGCCTGCGAGGGTCGAATACCGTAGAGCTGATCTTCGAGGACTGTCTTGTGCCCGGGGCGAACCTGCTTGGCAAGAAGAATGAAGGGTTCAAGGTCTTCATGATGACCCTGGATGGGGGCCGGGTGAGCATCGGCGCATTTGCGCTGGGGATCGCCCAGGGCGCGCTTGACGCCAGCATCAAGTTTGTTCAGGATAATAAGATTAAGACCCAGATTGCCCAGAAACTGATTGCCGACAGCGCCACCGAGATCGAGGCGGCGCGCCATCTGGTCTATGGCGGAGCCTGGCTTGAAGACCAGCACCTGCCGTTCTCGAAGGAAAGCGCGATGGCGAAATTCTATGCTTCCGAAGTCTCAATGCGCGCCTCCGATCGCGCCATCCAGATCCACGGTCTGGCCGGAATTACCAAGGATTATCCGGTTGAGAGGTTCTACCGCGACGCCAAGCTCGCCGAGATCGGCGAGGGGACGAGCGAGATTCAGAGGATCGTAATCGCCCGGACGCTTCTTGGGAAACAATAGCAAAAGAGTAGCGAGAAGATAAAGCAATGAGTGCTGAGCAATGAGCGACGAGTTCCTGCCTTGCGGCACCTGATCTTCTGCTCTCCTGATATCCCTCCCACTGATTCGCCGATACCCTGATCTACTCTCTTGTTACTGTTTCCCCCTTGACTTTGGTTGCGTTTTGACTAGGATTATTTGATCTATTGTTGTTTGCTAAGTGCGGTCAGTCTCGCTTTCTGGGCTTTTTCTTCCTTCAGACTATTAACGATTCGCAATAGGCCCTCAGCTAATTGGGGGATCGTCTAACGGCAGGACTCGTGGCTCTGGACCACGGTATCGGGGTTCGAATCCCTGTCCCCCAGTCATGAACCAGAGAAAATCCTGTGGATTTTCACGGTTCATGTTTTACATCGGTTATTCCTCCAATCTCGAACATCGTCTTACTGAGCACGCTAACGGAAAATCTGCCAGCACCGCTTCCCGTCGTCCTTTTCGCTTAATCTTCTGTGAATACTATCTTTCCAAGAGCGACGCTTCAAGGCGGGAGAGGTATTTCAAGACGACGGCCGGCAAAAGGACGCTCAAATTGATGCTTCAAAGAAGTATGCAAGAAATCTCGAGCGACAGTAATGAAGCTCCGGAAAGTTGAGCAATCAAAGGTAACAGCGAAGAGAATAGGAAGTCGGTTCGAATTTCTTCGAATGCGTCCAGTGTTTCAGGAGCCTCTAAATTCGAAGTTCCAAATCCGAAAAGAATACTAGCCTACTTGAAGGATGGGGACCTGGCTCTTAGTCCAATGCCGCACGTTTCTGCTTCAGACTCTTGGATTTTGGAGCTTTTTTCAATCCCTTCTCGTAGGCCTCTTTCGCCTTTTCCCGGTCGTTGACTTTGAGATAGGCGTCGCCGAGGTGTTCGAGAACGACTCCGTCCTCGACCCGACTCGCGGCTTTTTCCAGCTGCTCAACCGCCTCCTCGTACCTGCCCATCATGTAATAAATCCAGCCCAAAGAGTCAATGAAATAACCGTTGGTGTCTTCCATGGCCACGGCCCGCTGGATAAGATGCAACGCGTCTTCAAGCTTTGTGCCTTCTTCGGCATAGGTGTAGCCGACGTAGTTGAGGGCCGCGGCATTCATCGTATCGAGCGTGACTACCTTCTCGAAGCATTCCAGGGCCTCGCGCTTCCGGTTCGCGTCATCGCACAAATAAGCCAGGGCGCTCCAGACCTTGGGATTCTTTGGATCAAAGGGTATCGCCTTCTTATAGAAATAATACGCGCGTGCCGGCTGCCTCTGAAGGGCCGAAACCACGCCCAGCAAGTAATAAAGCTGACCCCGGTCCCCGCCCAGAATCACGGCCTGGCGGAAGGCCTGTCCTGCTTTGTCGTACTGCTTCAGGTCGAGGTAGACGAACCCAAGATAGGTGACGAGATCGGTGTTATCCGGGCTGATCTTGATGGCGCGCTTGATTGCTTCTTCCGCTATCTTGAACTGCCCCAGTTCAACATAGATCCGGGCGGCGTGAAACAGCCCATAACTGTCCGCCGGATTCATGCCGGCCGCGATGAGGAACTGCTCAAGGGCCGCAAGTCGGTTGCCTTTTTTGTACAGGCCGTAACCCAGATTGCGACGGACCTCGGACTCCAGAGGGTTGGCCCGCAGGACTTCGGCACAGAGCTCGATCAGCTCATCGTACCGGTCCATGCGGGTGTAGATGTCGACAAGGCGTTTTTTCAAGCTCAGATTCAGGGTATCGTGCGCCAGTGCCAGCACATAGTAGGGCAAAGCCGAGTCAGACTGGCCCAGGACATCATGGCTCGTGCCGATGCCGAGCAGGGCCGGGACGCTCGACGAGTCCATCTGCCGGGCCTGCTGGTAGAAACCGAGCGCCTCCCGGTACTTATTCAGCTTGGACGAGAGGTGTCCAATGCGCAGGAAGTTCTCCGCGGATGGACTGACGGCAATGAGCTTGTTGAGCATCTTCCTTGCATTGTCGAACTGATTCATTCCTTCATACAGGTAAGAGAGACTGACGATGAGTTCTTCGTCTTCAGGACTGGCCTGGTAAGCCATCTCCAGATACTGGAGAGCCTTGAGAATCTGATATTGCTGAAGGTAGATGGTGCCGATCAGTTTCATGTTCTCGGCGTCCTTGGGATCCAACCGGTAGGCGGACTCGGCGTACTTGAGAGCCGGCTTGAATCGCTTCAGTCTTGCGCTGACTTTGGCGACGGTTCGCAGGATTTCCAACGAAGCGGGGTCTTGTTCTAAGGCTTCAAGATAAAGGGCGAGGGCTGGTTCGTACTTGCCGCTGTCTTCGAGGGCCGAAGCCCGTAAGAACAAATCGTACGCCTGGGCTCGGGTCGAGTCCGGCGTCACCGAGAGGACCGCGATTAGAACTGCACACCAAGGCATAGAATACCCATTCGGTTTGGAGCTTTGAGCGGATCGGTGGCGTATAAGTAATATTCATAGAGGATGTTGAAAATGCCGCGCCGGCTCCGATAGTATCCATTCAAACGGACGCGATGGTTGTGGTAGAAACCGCCCCACATGCGCTGGTTGAAATCAAGGCTCAGGCCCCAGCGCAGTCCTATGGACCGATAACTGAACGCCCGCTGGTTGACTTCAAGCAGAAGGTCACGCCGGTAGTCGGTGCCCCAGTTCATCCATTTGTAGAATTGCCACTGGGGGTAGAAGCCGCATTCAGCCCGCCAGGAGAAAGACGGATTGTCTTCGACGAAGCGGCGCCAGTGATGGGCGCGCGGCATGATGCCGAAACGGATGCGGTTGAAGACCGGGGCGCTCGGATTCTCGAGGTCGACCATGTGGAAACAGTCATGGATCAGCCGCCCGGTCAGAACGAACGAATTCATTTCCAGGTCAAGGCCCGGGATGATGTAGTAGTGCACGTATTTGGGGTCGAAGGTCACGCCCTCCTCCTGACCCGATGCCATATCAAGGTCGTGCCGGTATTCCGCCGACAGCGTCAGCCGGCCGAAACGCACCAGGTCGGCATAGACGTCGACGGTGGCATCGATGTTGTAGCGTTTGCTGTGGCCAAAGTACTTACCCATGGAACCAAGACCGTGGACCTCCATCGGCAACTCAAGACCGGCCAGGATTACGAGGAGAAGCATTGCTATACGCTCCGTGCCGTCGCTTTCAGGTCGTAGTCATCAAACCCCGTCACCACGGCCTCGTAAAAACGGCCGACCTGGAGATTCCTGCCGGCAAGCTTAATGGTGCGGTCAATGTCCGGTGCTTCGTACTGGGAGCGGGCATGGGCAAAACGGTCATTGATGCGGTCGACGATAACCCGGAGAGTTTTCCCGGTCAGGGTCCGGTTCCGTTCCTTGACTTTCTGAAATTGCAGGCCGACCAAACGGTTAAGCCGGCGCCTTTTGACCGTGGAGGTAACCTGAGGCAGACGGGCGGCTTTGGTTCCGGATTCGGCCCAGTAGGCGAATGCGCCCAGATGGTCAAAACTGGAGCAATCGATGAAGCTCAGCAGTTCCTCAAAGTCGGAGGCGCGCTCGGTCGGGAATCCGACCATCACTGTGGTTCTGACGGCGATTCCGGGTACCGAGCGCAGTTTCTCGAGGACCGCCTCAAGACCGTCCCGATCGTACCGGCGTTCCATCAGTTCTAGAATACGATTGTTGACGTGCTGAATCGGCAGGTCGATGTATTTGCAGACTTTCCGGTTGCGGGCGATTTCTTCGATGAGTGCGTCATCGACGTGCGCGGGGTGAGCGTACATCAGTCTGAGCCATTCGATGCCATCGACTTTCGCGAGCGCACGCAGCAGATGGGGCAGGCGGCGCCGGCGGTCGAAGTCGTATCCGTAGTTGGTTGTGTCCTGTGCGACAAGGGCGATTTCCCGGACACCCATTCCGGCCAAAGCCCGGGCTTCTCTGATGATGGCACGCGGCGGGCGGCTTCGGAGTGGTCCCCGGATTGATGGGATGGTGCAATAGGTACAGCGATTCCGGCATCCTTCGGCGATCTTAAGGTAAGCAAAGTGCGATGGGGTCGTCAGATATCGCGCCGGCTCCGGGATTCGATGGGGGTGGGACGGCCGGCCGATTCTGCCTTCGTGCTCAATCTTGAACCAGCCGTCAACCTCGGGGAATTGGGCGGGCAGGGTGCGTGCCATCCGGTTGACCAGGCAGCCGCAGACGATTACCTGGCGCCCCGGCTTCTCCTTCTTCCATTTGATGAGGCGCCGGATTTCGGTCGTCGATTCATCGACGGCCGGTTTGATGAAGCCGCAGGTATTGAGGATGACGCAGTCGGCGTCACGATGGTCATCGGTGAAGATCTGGCCCTCAAGACCAAGCTGGGCGATGATACGCTCGCTGTCGACTAGGTTCTTGGGGCAACCCAGGGAGATGACTGTGAAGATCATTGATACTTGAGCATCTTGCCGGTGGCGGTAGCAATGATCGTGCCGTCGGTTCTTTCGAGGGCGGCTTCGGTCAGGACCAGGCCGTGCTTCACCGTGACGATGCGGCCGAAGCCGCGGACGCGCTCGCCCACCTGCATTGGGGATTTGAAACGGACACTCATCTCGGCGGTGACCACTTTAATGTCTTGATGGACCGCGGCCCACACCATGAGCTCGTCCAGGATGGTGGCGATAATACCGCCGTGCACGATGTCCTTCCAACCCTGATAGGGCGGAGCCGCGACAAAGTCCGTGGCGACTCTATCGCTCTGTTTGATTATGTTGAGGCGTAGTCCAATCGGGTTGTTGGAGCCGCAGGCAAAACACTTGTTGTCGGTTTCAGGAGGCATCCTACTCGCCGACGACTTTCACTCCCCTGGGAACCTTGAAAGTGAAAGCCTTAGGGGAAACCTTGGGATTGAGGATGAGTTTCGCAAAACTGAAACCGATATGGGTCTTGTTATGGTCGAAAGTCGCAAAACCAAGAACCTTGTAGGTTTTCTTGTCGATGGTGAGAATGACGTCCTCGAGGAAATAGGTTTCGTCCCGGGGGCTGAGCTTCACTTCCCACACCTTCGCTTCATCTTTGTCAAGTTCGCAGGTGAACTGCTCTTTGAACTCATCAAGGAAGAACCGGGGCGAGAGGACCATCTTCGAATCCTTGATCGACTGTTTCAGAACCTCCTGGCGCGAGGGGACGTAAACCCATAGATAGGAGCCGTCGCTGACATAGATCTCCTTTTCCGGGGAGCTGATCTCAACGCGAAAGAGATTGGGTTCTTGATAGACTATCTTGCCCTGGGACAGCTGGCAGACTTCCTCCATTGTGTTACAGGTCTTACGGTCGAATTGGGCGGAGAAGGATTTTATGTTCTTATAGCTCTCGCTGGTCTTGGCAATGATCTGGTCGGCCTCCGCGGCCAGCAAGAATGCGCCGGTTGTGAGAATCAAGGTTAGGGTCTTCTTCATTGTCGTCTCCTTTAGAAACAGATATGTTTCGTTGTTATCGACTAACGCGTAAGTATAAGGGAATCGCGAAGAATGTCAATCATTACCATGATTCGGGCCCTTGCCCCATTTAGAGACCGATTATCAGGCGCGGGCGTGATCCCATCGGTGTGCGACTGCAATAGGGGAGAGTGGTTCCAGCCTTACGACATCCATCGTGTTGATCATCGGCGAGTGAAATTGTAGAATGTTGAGATTTGACCCCAAGGAGCAAGGAGTCTCAATGAAACCATTGACGGGGAGGCAGATCTGAGTATACTGATATAGACATATGAATAGTGAATTGCACGATCGCCGGTGCAGCGGCCCCATATGAAGATCCTTCTGGTTTCTCCGCGTTCGTCAGAGGAGAAATTGCCGGTGGGATTTGTCATACCGCAGCTCGCCCTCCATATTCTTGCCGCGCTTACCCCGGATGATATTCAGGTCGACATTGTCGACGAACAGTTGAGTGATATCGATTTTTCTAAAGATTACGACCTGGTTGGAATCTCGATTATGACCGCCAGCGCACCGAGAGGGTATCGCACGGCACGGCGATTCAGGGAGAAGGGCAGCAAGGTAGTATTCGGCGGGATTCATGCATCGGTCCTGCCCTACGAAGCACTCCGTCACGGCGATGCCGTAGTCATCGGTGAGGCCGAGAATACGTGGCCCGGGCTCATTGAAGATTTCAAGAATAATTCCTTGAAGCAATTCTATCAGAGCGAGGCGCCTGACCTGTCCCAATCTCCCCTGCCGAAGCGAAGTATGAGGATCGACAAGAGCGTACTTGGTTACCAGTGGCCGGGGTTCTACACAACCAAAGGGTGTCCGTACAGCTGTGAGTTCTGCTCGGTCAGCAGTGTCTACGGCCGGAAGATCCGTCACCTGCCGATACCCTTGGTCATTAAAGACATCGAGAATGCGAAATCCAAGATTTTTCTTTCGCTCGATGACAATATCCAGGCCAATCCCAGGTATGCGGCCGAGTTGTTCAAGGCAATGGCTCACCTGAAGATCAACTGGGGCGGTCAATGTACCGTCCGAATCGCGGACAACAGGGAATTACTGAGACTCTGTTATGAGTCAGGTTGCCGGGGTCTTTTTGTCGGGTTGGAATCAGTATCGTTGATGTCGATGGGTAAAATGTCGAAAACCTATAAGTCAATCGGGGAAAACGAAGACGCGATAAAAAGAATCCAGGATACGGGGATTGTAGTCCATCCTTCGTTTGTCTTCGGTCTGGACGATGACACAATAGGAGTTTTCGACGACACCTTGGAATTTCTTTATCGGAATAAGATCGTGGCCGCAACATTTAACGTTCTTACACCTTATCCCGGAACCAGGCTGCATCAGCGCTTCAAAGCCGAAGGCAGACTCATCTCTGAGGACTGGAGCCGCTATAACCATTCGAGCGTCGTATTCCGTCCGAAGAACATGACGAGCCGAGAACTCGCTGAAGGCTACTTCAATCTAAAGAGAGAGTATTATTCGTTAAGTAATATCTGCCGGCGTATCATGAGGTTTGGCGATATTCCTCATCCGGGTATTCCTCAGTTCCTTTATGTGCTTTTCAATAATATCGGGGGAGCGCAAACCCTGCCTGAAGCCTACAAAACCATGGCGGTTCTCCAGGGCAGAGAACCATGTCCTCATTGAAACGTGTTGTTCGGTCGAAAATGCCCTTAACCGATCAAGATTCTCCGAGCATTCTCCTCCGAAGAAGATCCGAAAGCTGCTGTGAAGCAGACTGAAAAAAAACGTCTCAAGCGAATCGCCTTTATCGGCAACTACCTGCCGCGTCAGTGCGGTATCGCAACTTTCACAACTGACCTCTGCGAGTCGATCGCCGCCGAATTCCCCAAACTGACTTGCTTCGCTCTGGCCGTCAACGATGTGGAAGCCGGGTATGTCTATCCATCGCGTGTCCGATTCGAACTAACTGAAAACGATATCGTATCCTACCGGCGTACTGCTGATTTTCTGAACATTAACAACGTCGATCTTGTCTCGCTGCAGCATGAGTATGGCATTTTCGGGGGTATTGCCGGCAGTCATATACTCGCGCTCTTGCGCGAACTGCGCATGCCGCTGGTGACAACCCTCCATACTGTTCTCCGCAAGCCGGATCCGAACCAGCGCAAGGTGATGTTGGAATTGATTCGCCTGTCGGACCGGCTGGTGGTCATGAGTCAAAAAGCCGCAGAGTTTCTGCGTGACGTTTATAAAACACCTCAAGAGAAGATCGAGATAATCCCCCACGGTATTCCGGATATTCCATTTGTCGACTCGAATTTCTACAAAGACCAATTCGGCGTCGAGGGGAAAATCGTATTGCTGACCTTCGGACTGCTATCTCCGAACAAGGGTATCGAAAATATGATCAAGGCTTTGCCGGCGGTTCTGGAACGGCGTCCCAACGCTGTTTATGTCGTGGTTGGTGCCACGCATCCGAACACCCTCAGACATGAGGGTGAATCATATCGCCTTTCGTTGGAGCTTCTGGCCGAAGAATACGGTGTCGAAAAAGGAATCATTTTCCATAATCGTTTCGTGAGCTTAGAAGAACTTGTAAAGTTCATTTGTACAACCGACATCTACATCACACCCTATATCAACCCGGAACAGATCGTCTCCGGGACTTTGGCCTATGTTGTGGGGGCGGGGAAGCCGGTAATCTCGACCCCCTATTGGTACGCCCAGGAACTGCTCGATGATAACCGGGGGGTGCTCGTGCCTTTCAATGATCCCGAAGCGATTGCGGCCAAGGTGCTCTACCTGCTTGAGAACAATGTCAAACGGCATGCAATGCGCAAACGCTGCTATCTCCTTGGACGTGAAATGATCTGGACGGTAGTTGCCAACCGCTATTTGAAATGCTTCGAGAGCGCGTACAAAGAGAGGATGAGGCGCCGGCGCGCCATTTTCGCGGCCAAGACGTTGAGCCAGCGGCCGCCGGATCTGCCGCTTTTGAACCTTAGTCATTTATTCGCTCTAACGGATGATACCGGTATCCTCCAGCATTCGGTCGCGATTGTGCCCAATTACAATGAGGGCTATACGACCGACGATAATGCCCGGGCTTTAATCCTGACGACAATGCTTGAAGAAATCATGCAAGACACCGGGCCGAAGACTGACAAACTCGCCATCCGCTATTTGGCTTTCCTCATGTATGCGTTTAACCCGGGACTTGGCCGGTTCCGCAATTTTCTCTCTTACGAACGTCGCTGGTTGGAGGACTGCGGTTCCGAAGACAGCCATGGGCGTGCTCTCTGGGCATTAGGCTCGGTGTTAGGCCGCTCGAAATCCCAGAAGCTGCGCAGCGTGGCTGGCCAGTTGTTCAGCATCGCCTTACCCGCAACATCTAAATTCAGCAGCCCGCGGGCCTGGGCCTTTACCTTGATAGGCATCAATGAATACCTGCAACGGTTTTCCGGAGACAGGGCGGCCCAGAATATCGAAACGATTCTTGTCGGAAAACTGATGGACTTGTACAAACGCAACAGCACGCCGGATTGGCCGTGGTTAGAAGACATTCTGGCTTACTCCAATGCCAAGATACCCCATGCTTTGCTCTTATGCGGACAGAGGTTGTCGAACAACGAGATGAAGGATGTGGCACTCACAGCCCTTGGTTGGCTGACAACCATCCAGCAGTCGAAGGAAGGTTACTTCGAACCCATCGGCAGCAACGGATTCTACCGCCGCGGCGGTGAACGAGCTCACTTTGACCAGCAACCGATCGAAGCCTACGGGATGGTCCTTGCTTGTCTCGAGACCTACCGGGTCACGGGCGATGAGCGCTGGTACAAAGAAGCGGAACGTGCGTTTGAATGGTTCTTGGGTCGTAACGACGGCCGCCTCCCATTATACGATACGACGACGGGCGGTTGCTGCGACAGTCTGCATTCGGACCGGGTGAATGAAAACCAGGGCGCGGAGTCGACCCTGGCTTTTTTGCTATCGCTTCTCGAAATGCGCAAGGCCGAGCACGTGTTAACCACCCCGATACGGGAAGAATAGATGAGTCACCAGCCGGCAGAATTATTCAAGCGGCATCCCGGCAACCCAATCCTTACGGCCCGGGATTGGCCGTATCCGGTCAACAGTGTTTTTAATCCCGGGGCAACCCTTTTAGACGGCAAGACAACGCTGTTGCTGTGCCGCGTTGAAGATCACAGCGGGCGTTCTCATCTTTGTGCGGCGCGTTCCAGTAACGGCACCGACGGTTGGCAGATTGATCCGGAGCCGACTCTGCAACCGGACCGCAAGGGCCATCCGGAGGAAATATGGGGTATCGAAGATCCGCGTATCACGTATGTCCCGGAGTTGAAAAAATGTGTAATTGCCTACACTTCCTATTCATGCAACGGACCCGGCGTTTCACTGGCTCTGACGGATGATTTCCGGCAATTCGAGCGACTGGGGTTTGTCATGCTGCCTCCGGATAAAGACGCCGCCATCCTGCCCCGACGCATTAACGGTCATTGGGCACTGATTCACCGACCGATGACCGCGTTCGGAAGTCATATCTGGCTTTCCTTTTCGCCGGACATGTACCACTGGGGAAGACATAGATTAATACTCCAGGCGAGGCGTGGTGCCTGGTGGGATGCCGACAAGATCGGTCTTTCCCCGCCCCTGATTGAAACATCAAGAGGCTGGCTAATGGTCTACCATGGTGTACGGCAGACTGCGAGCGGAAGCCTATATCGATCGGGTCTTGCCCTTTTTGACCTGGAGCGACCGGAACGATGTCTGCTGCGCAGCAATACATGGGTCTTTGGACCCGAGACACCGTACGAGCGCGAAGGGGATGTTCCGAATGTGACTTTTTCCTGCGGGTGCACGATTTCGCCGGATGGTGATACGCTCAATCTATACTACGGCTGTGCGGACAGCAGTATCGCCCTGGCCAAAGCCAGTATCCGGTCTTTGCTGGATTGGCTGGATAGAAACGGCAGTCCGCCTGAGGAATGTCCCGAATAGAAGGAGGTCTGTAGATCGAGCGGGGGAGACGGCAGTGACTGTCACACGTTGCACCAACGTCTGTTTTGCTGAGAGTTGGTACGTGTCCCCAAATGCAACACTTGTTTTCGATTTGTCGTTTTTCTCGTTTGGTCAATTGACCAAATACGAAAATTCAGGCCTCGCTTGTTAAAGAATCTCACAATAGCGAAATTCTGAGATACCAATTGAGTGTTGTGCCCCCGGGGATCCTCTTTTGCCGACTAATTTCTAGTTTCGAGGTCTAACCCCGCTACGCCATGGACCTGATCCCCAATTGCCTTCGAATTAGCTCAATGCGCAATCAGATCATCGTAAAAAAGCTTCAACTCGCCCTTGATCTCCCAGATGCGTAACTTCAATGCAGTGTTATCACTCAGAAGTTCATACATATCCTCATCCAATTCCTTCAACTCTCGGTTGGTGATGGTAATGGGGTCGTGCCCGAGATGAATCCGTGAAATCGGCAGGCTCGGGAATTTTCTGAGTAAGCGCGGGGTCAAAATCAGAAGTTCAATGGAAGTCATACCCTCAGCGGTCCCGGTAATCTTCAACGGGTAGAATAGATAATCGGTCTTGAACCGGTATTGAATCGGCTCATTGGTCACGGTTTCTTGACCGACAGAAACCACATCGAACACGAACCACTTGAAATCATCTTCGATGTATTCTTCAACCAGATCCTTGATCGGTTCGGTGATTATCTCATTTTCGACTCCGAGGGATTTTAGATAATTCTTAACCCAGTTGACAAAGCCGTCGGCGTCGAGCAGGTGGGTGACCGAAATATTGTGGGGACCGATCTTCTCGTGGAATGTCACCTCGCCACCCGGCTTGCGCGATCCATTGCGCTTGCCGCCATTCCCCTTGAGCGCCAGGATACGCATTTTACTATTGATCAATCTGGCGGCTCGGCGAAAAGTCTCGAGGTCTCCTTTTTTGACCTTCGGCTCTTGCGGAAGGGGCAGAACTTCCAGAACCATGGTTGACTCCGAGGCCATGACATCGGTAGTCAGGAGCAAAATCTCTTCACTACCATTCCATGCGATCATCGCCCGCTGATTTGGTTCGAAAATCTTGATATTCGGATCGAAAGGAATCATGCCCCGGTCGGCGGAGACGACGTTTGCCAAGAAACCAATGTATAGAATGAATGCGGCACGAGTCATCCGGATGTTCATTTTTCTGGGAACCTCCTTTGGACTTTTTATCCCGATCTCAGTATATCGGCGTATTTCAGAAAGTCAAGACCTTGAAGAACAGGGAGTGCAAGGCCGATTCCGGAATCCCGGGGATACGATACTCAATTCACGGGACAGCGAGAGAAAAGATCGAGCGACGTACGCGGTCAACCGGCAGGCTGCGGCGCGATATCGAACGAATAGCTTCAGATTTCGGACCCCGCTTCCACAGTAGTCTTTCTGCTATTCTCTGCTTGCCCCGTTAGACACGTAGTGTCTAATCGGGGTCATTCAGTTGCAGTACACCATAGAAAGCCCGCCGAGTTCCTAACGGGGTGAACCTGCCCATGTCAAGGTATAATGTAGAGATTTGACCCCACCCCAGGCCAATCATCTTTTACGTCGGCAGTCTTACCTTGATATGCGTGCCATTGCCGACTTGGCTCTGGATCGTTATTTTCCCACGGTGACCCTCGATGATCTGCTTGGCAATCGATAGCCCGAGGCCGACGCCTTCCTTGCGGCCGGATTTTGTCGAGTAGAAGGGGTCGAATACTTTCTCGATGTCTTCGGCCGGTATGCCCACGCCGTTGTCCGAAATATGGAGGTGAACGAAGCATTCGCTGCCCTTGGCGCCCTCGGCATGGAGCTTGATCTGAATGGTCCCTCTTTTCTGGACCGCCTGGACGGCGTTCAAGACCAGGTTTAGGACTACCTGCTGAAGCTGGTTGAAATCACCCAGGATGTTCGGTAATTCCTCGGCATAATCCTTAACCAGGTTGATTTCTTTAACCACGAACTGCTCTTCCAAAAGGGGCAGGGTCTCTTCGATGAGCTGCTTTGGCGGTAGGGCCCTGAGATTGGGTTCGGTCTTGCGCGAAAGATTCAGCAGGTTCTTCGCCAGCCGCGCGATCCTCAAGGTCTCGCGCTCCACGAGCTTCAAATTCCTCTTCCAGACCTCCGGCTCGATCTTGTTTTCCTCGAGTTTTTTCAACATGAGGTGGATGTACATGATGATTCCGTTCAGGGGATTATTTATCTCGTGAGAGACACCAGCTGCAAGCTGACCTATCAGGGCCAGCTTTTCCGACTGCAGGAGTTGCTGCCGGAGATAGTTAAGCTCGGTCCGGTCGCGGATTATGACGGCCATGCCATTGACATTGCCGTGGACATCGTTAATCACAAAGGCGGTGACCGAGGTTACGACGAGCGCCCCTTCCTTGGTTTTGATCGTAACATCATCCAGGTTAACGGTTTGACCCTTCTTTATGGCTTTCTCAAAGGGACAGAGATCAGGACAGATGCTCCCCTGGAGGATTTCCTGGCATTGTTTCCCGATTACCTCGTCAAGACAGTATCCGGTTATCCACTCGACACCCTTGTTGAACGAGGTAATTTCCTTGTTCAAGTTCACCGTGAAGACACCGCCCTCCATGTTTTTCAGCAGGCCTTCGAGCAGGGGCCGCATTACTGAGAGATCGAGCCCGACGAATTTCTTCATGAATGATTATACCCGTCTGAATAACCCGTGTCAAGCAGACTGTCAGAGTGCGGGTGTAAGGGAGTTACGAGGACTCTGCTTTTGCGGTAATCGTGGACGGCAGTAAAATAATTGACACGATCGGGAAATTGAGTTATAATCAAACTGGCCGAGCGATGAATTGCATTTACCTGAGACCGACGGGGCACGTGGAGTGCGCAATACTTAAAAGCTTGACGAATTCTTTGCATTCAGTACTGCCTTTCGAGGTTAAGATAACGGAGGACAGCGAGAATCCCCTCTATGCATTTGAACCGAGGAGAAACCAGTACTATGCAAAGAAGATAATTGAACAGCTGAGCCTATCTCTACCAGATGATTGTGAGAAGATGGTCTGCGTTACGGACGTGGATTTATGCGCGCCGGTGTTGACGTTTGTCTACGGCGAGGCACAGCTGGGCGGTTCGGTCGCGGTGATATCCTTCTATCGGTTGAGACAGGAGTTTTTTTCTCTGCATTCAAACGGCGCATTGCTGGCGGACCGGCTTACTAAAGAATGTGTTCACGAGCTCGGGCATTGCTACGGATTGTTTCATTGTAATGATGCTCGATGCGTGATGTTCTTTTCGAATAATATCATTAGTATTGATAACAAGGAAAGAGATTTTTGCCCGAATTGCCGGGATTTCTTCTGCCTCAAAGCGCGAAAGGAGCATGATGACTAAGAGCAGGATCCTCGTTGCTGACGATGAAGAGATCATGAGACTCTCGATAATTGATTGGCTTTCGGAGGACGGCTATGAAGTTGTTGCCGTGGAGGACGGTTACCAGGCAATTGCAAAAGTTGAACATGAAAAATGGGACCTCGCGATCATTGACCTCAAGATGCCCAAGATGGACGGGATCGAGGTCATAAGAAAGCTGCACCAGATGCAGCCCAAGCTGCCCGTCATTTTGATAACCGCCTATGCCACGATTGACAGCGCGGTGATGGCGATGAAAGAAGGGGCGGCCGACTATATCGTGAAACCTTTTGACCCGGAAGAGATCAGCATTATCGTCGCCAAGATCGTTGAGCACCAGCGCCTGGTGAAGGAGAACATCTACCTGCGCAAGGAATTGACCAAAAGGTTCCGGTTTCAGGATCTCATCAGCAAGAGCCACAAAATGGCGAAGGTTATTGATATGCTCAAGACCGTGGCGCCGACAAAATCCACCGTCTTGATAAAGGGGGAGAGCGGCACGGGCAAGGAACTTGCCGCGCGTGCGATCCATGAATTGAGTCCCAGGAGAAAAGCTCCGTTCATTGCCGCCGCTTGCGGCGCCATGCCTGAGGCCCTGCTTGAGGCCGAGCTGTTTGGCTACGAAAAAGGTGCGTTCACAGGCGCCGCGGCCCAGCACAAAGGCCGGATCGAAATTGCGGACAAAGGCACCCTGTTCCTTGATGAGATTGGTGATGTGAGCCTCAAGACTCAGGTTGACCTCTTGCGATTCCTGCAGGAACGCGAATTCCGCAGGGTAGGCGGCGAGGCGCGGATCCAGGTTGATATCCGGATAATCGCGGCGACCAACAAGAACCTGGAAGAGATGGTTGGTGCCGGGACATTCAGGGACGACCTCTATTACCGGCTTAATGTTATCACCATCGTGATGCCCACCTTGCGTGAAAGAAAGGAAGATATCCCGGTTCTCCTTGGCCATTTCCTGGAGAAATTCTGTCTTGAGACGGGAAAGCAGATCATGACTGTTTCTGAAGAGGCTATGAAGGCGCTTTGCTCATATGACTGGCCGGGCAATGTCAGGCAACTTGAAAACGCGATTGAGCATGCGGTTGTCGTCACCCAGGGCGCGATCATTCAGATCAACAACCTGCCTGAATACCTGTCCGCGCCCAGGACCAGGGAGTATTCGATAAGCCCAAGCGTCCTTTCCCTGGACGATGCGGAAAAACAACACATCATGCATATCCTGGAAACGAATAGCTGGAATATCAAACAATCAGCACAGGTTTTGGGGATAAATAGAGCCACTTTGTACAGTAAAATCGAAAAATATAAACTCAGCCAGCTAAACAAGAGGAGTGAACATAATTTACACAATCGTGTTTAAAAAATGAACACGTGTCTAATAATAATACACGACAACAATTGAAATTGCGTAGATTCTAAGGTATTCTTGAGTATGTATGATTCTTGCACATAAGTAAGAACACCACAAACGAAGAACTCCCGAAATTTCATCAATTCACGTAGATTAGACCAGGCACGGTTATTGCGATATACTGAGACGAAAGGAGCTGACGATGAGATGTCCATTTTTTGAAGAAGTGATCATGGTGTACTGCTCGGCATGTCAAAAGAAGAAAATGATTGCCAAAGACCAGCTCATGATGCAAAATCCATGCGAGGCAGATTATAACACCTGCCCGATTTATATGACATTTTTGACCAACCAGGAGAGAGAAATGTCCCAACATGAAGTAGGGTCCGTTCAGCCAGAACCAGTGGAGCAAGTGGCTGCTGAAACAAAGGCCACGGAAAAAGAAAAGCCCTGCATCTGGATGAAGGCAGGGGTAATCGCCTACCGCATGTGCACAAAAAACTATGACTGCAAGAGCTGTGAATTCGACCAGGCGCTGGTCGACCAGAGCGGCAGTTATGAGGAAACACCACTGGTTGTCCAGGCGATTGAGAAGATGCGCCAGCTTCCCGCGGCACAGAAGAAATGCCGGTACATGCTGACCGGTGATTTCTCCTACAAGATTTGTTCAAACAACTACGAATGCTGGCATTGTGCGGTCGACCAGTATATCCAGGATATAATCGACGCCGACCCGTATCTGTGCAAGCGGAGAGAGCGGGCAGCGAAGAAGGAGAAGACCGTCAAAGGTTTCAAGTTCCACGATGATTTCTTCTACCTGCCTAACCATGTCTGGATAAAGGTTGAGGGTGATGCGGTGAAGGTCGGCGTTGATGATTTTGCCGCACGGCTAATCGGCAGAATTGAGAGAATCAATCTCACTGAAAAGACGGCGATCCCTAGGGGCGATACATGTTGGACTATCGGCAGCCAAAACCGCATGGTGTCAATGACCCTGCCTGTGCCGGGCGAGGTTGTTGAGGTCAACAGCGCCGTGATTGCCAACCCGCACCTCGTTCAGAAGAGTCCATTTAACCAGGGATGGCTGTTGAAAATGAAGAAACCCGCTGAAATGGTGGATCTACTGAAAGGTGCAAAGGCCCAGGAATGGCTGGAAAGGGAGTTTGAAAAACTGCACCAGGAATGCGAAGGCAGCACCGGGATAACGGTAGCCGACGGGGGCGAATTCGTGGATAACCTTTTTGAACAACTGACCGATGAAGAGTGGTCCGCTTTCATAAAGCGGTTTCTCTGGTAAAAAGCCCAAGGGTCGTGAAAATCGGGGGTCAGATTCCCTCAAGCCGGGACTTTTCTCGCATGGTTTCGAAACCTTCGGCCGGCATCTTACCAAGTTCGATACATGCAGCTCTATGCTGAGACCCTTAGCCACTGGACACGGTCGATGTGTAGAGGTATAATGGTTA
>CAYGYG010000038.1:0-26266 GCA_964354155.1 uncultured bacterium
TAACATCCTTGACATACCGGTGGGCAAAGCCCTGCTGGTTTTCTGCCCCGAGGACGACCCGGACACCATCGCGCTGACCGGGATGGATGGTCGATTTCTTGCCGAAGAGCTTGATCCCGGCATAGACAGGCTTCAGATTACAGCGCCGAGCCCTCTCTACGACACGATTCTGATTGAGGCATGCAGTCTGAAGGCGGGTACTGAACTGAGGAATCAGGTCTTTGGATTCCGGCGCGCGGTCTGGGACATGGAGATGGAGCCGCAGCTGCTGCCGCGGCGGTGGGGCCCGATCAAGGGCATCTGGGAGATCAGGAATGACCGACCGGAGAACCGGGTCGTCACCCTCAAGACCGAACTGCCGTACGGCTACTTGGGACGGCTGGTGTGCGACGCGCCCCTCAGTGACGTGAGCACCGAAGTCTCGATGATGCCTCTGGTCAACAACGATCCCCACATATGGGACGGGACCCTGATGTTCTGCTATCGTGACGAGCTGAACTACTACTACCTGAGTATCCGCCGTGCCGAGATCGAGCTGGGGTGTTTGCAGGGTGGAAGCAACGTGACCTTCTTCACGGTGCCGGTCGTAAACAACCTCGGCAACTGGTACCGGCTCCGCATTGACCGGGTCGGCACCAAGATCAACGCATTTGTCAACGGCCAGCAGGTCGGTCGACAGATCGATGACGCCACCTTTCCGAATGGTCGCATCGGGATCATGGGCTATGGCGAAAACCCGAGCGAAGTGACCTGGCACTTTGATGACATAGTGATCATTCCCAAATAGCTAGGGACAGCGGGTTCGAAACGTTCATGACGGCAGGCAATTGAGCGGGCGGCGGGCCGATGGCGATTCTATTGATCTACGGCGAGCTTGACTCGGGACGCGAGGTCAAGTTCGATAAGAACCGGATTACGATCGGCCGACGGCAAGAGAACGACGTGATGTTGTCCGACATGTTTGTGTCCCGCACCCATGCCACGATCACCAAGTCCGGTGATGACTACGTCCTCGAAGACAACCATTCCACCTACGGTACGTTTGTCAACGGCAAGAAGGTGACCCGCCGCGCCCTGCGTTACGGCGACGAAATCCGGGTCGGCAACACCATCGTCGCTTTCATCGACGAGAAGATGGTCGACAAGGTCAAGATCACGCCGCCGGCAAAATTCCTCGGCGATACGATCGATGTCCGGGCCGAACTTGACAAGCTCAAAACCGTGATCAATGAAGGCGTCGACGGTAAGACCTTGATCAAACGCATCGACAATCTTTTCGCCGCGGTCGACATGTACCAGGAGCAGTATACCGAGCTGGCCCGGGCGCGCGAGCTGACCAGCGCACTCTACGAGGCCAGCAAGATCATCAACTTTGTCTTCGACATCCGGGTGCTTCTCAATCTGGTCATGGACCTGGCTCTGAAAATCACCCGGGCGGAACGCGGCTTCATTATGCTCTACAACGAGGCCAAAGACGAATTGAGACCGATGGTGGCACGCAATATGGGCGGCGAGATGTCGCAGGAGACAACCGACATCAGCCGCTCAATCGCCCGCCGCGCCCTCGAGGAGAGAAAGGCGATTATCACCGAGAACGCCTGTGCCGACGCCCGGTTCAAGGAAGAGGCGAGCGTAGTCGCGTACCGGGTACGCTCGGTGATCGCGGTGCCCATGTACACCAAGGATTCGACTCAACTCGGTGTCATCTACGTCGATTCACCGGTGGGCCGGCCCTGCTTCGAAGAAAACGACTCGGAGTTTCTCTCCGGTTTCGCCGGCCAGGCGTCAATGGCCCTGGAGAACGCGCGTTTGCTCGAGAATATCCGGCGCGAAGAGCAGATCCGTGGCAACTTGCAGCGCTTCTTCTCGCCCAACGTCGTGGCCAAGATCATGGCCGAAGAAGGCCAGGTCAGCTTGAGCGGTGAGCACAAGACCGCGACCATTCTTTTTTGCGACATCAGGGGTTTCACCTCTCTTTCCGAGAAGATGCCGACCGCGGTGGTCGTCGAGGTGCTGAACGACTTCTTGAGCCGGATGAGCGAACAGGTCTTCATGCACGACGGCACGCTCGACAAGTACATGGGCGACTGCGTCATGGCCGTATTCGGCGCGCCGCTTTCGCACAAAGATGATGCGGCGCGGGCGCTGCGGGCCGCATTGGGCATGCGCTGGGCGGTCGGCGAACTGAAGGAGAAACTGAAACGTGACAAGCGTTTTGAGAACGTCGCCAGCATCGACCTGGGTATCGGGATCAACACCGGCGAGGTGATCGCCGGGTACATCGGCAGTGAAGGCCGGCTTGAGTACACGGTCATCGGCGACGCCGTCAATCTCGCGGCCCGTTTCGAGAAACTGGCCCTGGCCGGGCATATTCTCGTCAGCAAGATGACTTATGACCAGGTCGGGGATGAGTTTGAAGTCACGAAACTTCCCGCGGTTGAAGTGAAGGGCAAGAGTCAGCCGGTCGAGGTCTATCAGGTCGTCGGCTTTAAGACCGGTAAGGGCATATCCGACCACGAATATACCCCGCCGAAATAGGGGGATGGACTGTTAGCGCTCAGCTCAGGGCGCTCAGCAGCGAGGCGAGGAATAGTTTTTTATTCGGGTTGCGTCCGACTTCGAAGAGGGCGTTATTCAGACGCTGGCCCGTGACCACCAACTTCTTCAAGTCGACGTTTTTGGCTTTGGCTTCGATCGCTTCGGCGTACCCGCTCGTATGTTTTTGCCCAAGCTTGGCGAGCATCGCCGCGCGGTAGAGAATGAGGAGGATGTAGACCAGTTCCGCCACCGGTTTCTTCTCATAGCCGTCGATCAGGCGCGCAATCGCGGCGGGATTCAGGGGCGATCGGCGGAAGATCTCCAACGCCGGATCTAAATACTTGCTCTTGTTGACCAGGGCGCTTTCGCTGACACTGCCAAGTCCAAAATCGTTGAAGGCGGCGTTTTCTTCGGCCCCGGTGTAAAGCTCCCAGACTTGCCGGACCTCGGCACTCTTGAGATACCGGAAGGGCACCAACTGACAGCGCGAGCGAATCGTGGGAATCACCGAATAGAGGCGGGAGGTGGTCAGCACAAAGTAGGTGTCGGCCGGGGGCTCTTCGAGGGTTTTCAGGAAGCGGTTGGCGGCTTCCTTGTTCATGCGGTCGGCGTCGAGAAGGACGACGACGCGGCGCGCGCCAGCCAGGGGCCGGAAGCGGAGCCGTTCCTGCAGCGCCTCGATCTGCCGGATGCGGATTTCAAACCGGTCGCCGAGCTCCGGTGACTCGCCGATGACCGAGAACGGCCGTATCTGTTTGTAGGTCTCTTCCAGGATGAATTTTTCGGGCAGCGGGGTTTTGGCCGGAAGCGGCGCAATCAGAAGAAAATCGTGGAAGTTCAGAAGATCAATCTGCTGACAGGTCGGGCAGAATTCGCAGCCGCCGGCCGGGCAGAGCAAGCTTTTGGCCAAAAGCAGGGCGGTCCGTCTTTTGCCGACGCCGTCCGGACCGAAGAACAGGAAGTTGTAGATTGTGCCCGTCTTGGTCAAAGTCTGGACGACCAGCCGTTTTGCCAGTTCTTGTCCGACCACGGTGTCAAGCAGCGGCAGCACGTTTATTTCAGGTAGACCAGGGGGTCGACCGGTTTCCCCTTTTTGCGCAATTCAAAGTGGAGCATGGATTCGCCGAGGGAACCGATGTCGCCGATCTTCCCGATCTTCTGGCCGACTTTCACGGCCTCGCCGACGGTGACCAAGACTTCGGATAGGTGCCCGTAGATCGTGTAGTAACCGTCGCCGTGGTCGACCATCACCATGTTGCCGTAGCCGAGAAAGCGGTCGGCGTAGGAGATCTTGCCCGAGCCGATGGTGAAGACTTCGCTGCCGACCGCAGCCCGGATGTCAATCCCGTTGTTCTTGGTCACGGTGTTGTACTTGGGATGGCGGATCTTGCCGAAGGTATTGATGACTTTGCCCCGGCAGGGCCAGGGAATCTCGCCCTTGATTACTTCCAGCGGGTGGATCTTGCCGGTCTCGATCTTGCGGGCGCGCTCCAGCGCCACAATCATCTCTTCAAGGCGGCGCTGGGCCTGTTTCAGTTCCTTCTCAATATCCCGCTGTTCCTTTCGTTCGCTGCGGACCGAGTCGAGGAGCGCGGTCTCGCGCCGGTTCTGCTCCTTGAGCGCGGCAAGTTCGCGTTCTTTCTCCTGCTCGGTCGCGAAGAGCTGCGCGAGGGTTGTTTCGTAGTTACCTTTCTGATAGGTGTAGGTGCGGTGCAATTTCTTGAAATCATCAAAGGCGCGGCGGTCATCGACCGCGATATAGCGCAGATAATGAGCGGCGGCCAGCACTTCCGGGATCGAGCGGGTGCTCAGATATATCTCAAGCTCGTGGAACTGGCTCTGACGGTAGATACGCAGCAACCTCGATTTAAGGTCATGCTTCTTTTTGTTGATCGCAATCTCGGCGGCCGATATCTCGAGGTTGACATGCTCCAGCGATGCCCGGTAGTCGTTTTCCTGAAGCTGCAGCGCGTCGATCAGTTGATGGATCAAGCCGCGTTCCTGATCAAGCATCTCAAGGCGGGCCAGAATGCTGGCTTCCTTTTTCTCCAGGAGCGCAAGCTCGACGCGGGTCAAGTCAAGCTTCTCCTTGATGCCTTCAAGTTCACCCTTCCTGGTTTTTATCTCAACCTGCCCGGGCGCCGGGTGCGCAAGGGCGAAAACCAGGGCGGCCGCGGCGAGCCGGTACTTCATTTCATGGAACGGTTGATGGCGGTGGACGCACCGATCAGGCCGAAAAGCCCGCCCAAGAGCAGGTGACCGGCGAAAAAGTATTTTGGATAGAAGATCAGCGACGGCGTCCAGATCTGGAGCAGGCCGTAAAGGCTCGTGATCAGGACGAATGATATGAGTCCCCCGATCAGTCCCTGGGCCAGGCCTTCGAGCGTGAAGGGCAGCCGGATGAACTGCTCGGATGCGCCGACCAGCTGCATGACTTCGATGTCCTGCTCGCGGACCAGGATTGTCATCTTGATAGTCTGGGCGACGGCGAAGATGACCGAGAAGATGATGATCGTCAAAATCAAGAAGTCAAAAAGCATGAAGGTCCTGGTGAAATTCCAGATCCGGTCGATGATCTCCCCGCCGTAGACGGTTTCGGAAACACCCTTGATCAGTTCGATCTTGCGGCTGATCTCTCTCAAGGCCGATGCGTTCTTATAACGGTTCTGCAGCTTGACGCGCAGCGAAGGCGGGATCGGGCTGTGTTCGAATGCCTCGAGGACCCGGACTTGTTCCGCGCCCAATTCCTGCCTTAAGTCTTCGAGCGCTTCTTCGGGCGAAACGTACCGGACCGCTTCTACTCCGGCGATGCTCTGCACATAGGGAACCGTCTCCTCGGTCCGGGTGTTCTCTTCAAGAAAGACCAAAATCTCGATTTTGTTGCGGAAGTAGCCGATCAATGCGAAGAGATTGATTGTCAGGAAGACGAAAATCGAGAGTACGAAAAAAGAAATGGTTGTGATGCAGAGCGCCAGGATAAAAAGGGACCGACTCCCCCGGATGGTCTTGCCGGTTTCACGAATTATCGTCCTAATCACCATCGGCCACCACTTTGCCTTCGACGATTTTGATTGTGCGCTTCTTGAACTTCTTGGCCAGCGGGAAATCATGGGTTGCCATGACCACGGTTGTTCCTTTCAAGTTAACCTCGTGCAGGAGGTCGATGGTTTCCAGGGCGCTCTTCGTATCGAGGTTGCCGGTCGGCTCGTCGGCCAGCAGGATGTAGGGTTCGCGAATCAGGGCCCGGCCGATGGCGATCTTCTGCTGTTCGCCGCCGGAAAGCTGATATGGGAATGCGTTCCGTTTATGGCTCAGCCGGAGCCAGGTCAGCATTTCGAGGGTCTTCTTCTTGAAGTCCTTGACCAGCCCGCCCGTCACTTCGAGCGCGAACGCGATGTTCTCTTCGATGGTCCGGCCCTCAAGCAGCTTGAAGTCCTGAAAGATAACGCCGATTTTGCGCCGGAAGGCCGGGATCTCTCTTTTGCGCATGCGGCCCAAGTCCTGATCCAGCACCACGACGGTTCCCGACGACGGTTCTTCCGCCTTGTAGATGAGCCTTAAGAGTGTCGACTTGCCGGCGCCGGTCGGTCCCTGGACAACCACAAACGACCCTTTCTCAAACTCGAGATTGATGTCTTCCAGGCCGACCCAGTTACGCTGATAGTACTTGGCGACATTCTTGAATTCAATCATCTCTCTCCGACACCCCGGTGTCCCCCCACGGGGCCTTAGGCCTGAGGGAGACACATTCGTGGCGTGATCCCTTACTGAGTCGGAAGGCAAGCTCGATGGCGTCGATCATCGAACGCGGATCCGCCTCGTGCCGCGCTGCGATGTCGAATGCCGTGCCGTGAAGGGGCGAGGTCCGGACAAAAGGAAGACCCACCGTGAAATTGACCCCGCCCGGCCTTGATTTCAAGAAGACCATGCCCTGGTCATGATACATCGCCAGAAATCCGTCATAGGGCTGGTTGAACACGGTGTCGCTGGGAAACGGACCCCAGGCGAGAATGCCGGCGCGCCGCGCCGCCTTCACCGCCTTGTGAATTATCTCATCTTCACCCAGCGAAAATTCGCGGCCGTGAGGGTTGAGATTCGTCACGCCGATTCGGGGCCGCCGGATACCGAACGTCTTTTTCAGTCCGGTATCGAGCAACTTAAGGTGGCGCTTGATGTTGCCTTCGGTAATGTATTTGAAAATCCGGCGCAAGGGGAGGTGAGTGGTGAGCAGCAGGATACGCTTATCCCGGTTCACGCCCATCATGGCACAGGGGCGGGCGTTGAAGGCCCGGGCTAAGTATTCGGTGTGACCGACAAAGCCTTTGCGCAGCAGCTGGATGCCGTGCTTCCAGATCGGTGCCGTCACCAGCGCGGCAAGCCGTTTTTCCTTGACGAGCCGGATCGCATGATCAACGGCATCGAGGGCCATCTGCGCCGTCCCGAGCGTCGGCCGTCCCGGCCGAAACCGGCGCGGCGTGACGACGTCGAGCAGAACGACCCCGCCGCTGTAATGCGACAGGTCGGGGATGATTTTCAGGGGGTCGGTTCCGACCCGGCGCGCCGCGGTCTCGAAGACGGCGCGGCTGCCGATTACCGCGAGCCGCCCTGGGGCGGCGGCGGCCGCCTTGAGGATTACTTCCGGACCGATTCCGGCCGGGTCACCCATCGCGATACCGATCGGTCTCGGCGCCATGGTTATTCCATGACCTGAACGAAGATCTCTTTTCTGAGGTTGGCAATCAAGAGGTCGTACTTCTCCTTAAGCTTCAGCTGGTAGATAAATCCTTGCAGCTGGTCCCGGATTTCGTCGAAGGTGAGGATCTTTGACTCAATGCGTTCGGCAACGTACAGGATATGGTAGCCGATTGGGGTCTCAAAGGGCTCGCTGGCCTGGCCCGCCGGCACCTTCTTGACAACCTCGTCGAAAGGAGGCCGGATTTGGTCCTCAACGTATTCGCCCAGGTCATGCTCCGGTTCGTCCGAATACTTCTTGGCCGCGGCCTCAAACGTGCTGTCGTCCTTGATCAGGTCGCGGACTTTTCCCGCAAGTTCTTTGGCTCGCGCCGCGTCCTGGGCGTTGGGCTTGACTTTGATGAGAATCTGACGCAGCAGCATCGATTCCTTGTCGCGATTGAGTACTTCGACGATATGGAAACCCAGGCGGGTCTGGAAGGGCTGACTGATCTCGCCCGGCTTTATCGGCCAGACCGCCTTCTCGAATTCTTCGAAGGTCTCACCCCGTTTGATCTTGCCGAGCATGCCGCCCCGCCGGCGCGAATTCTCATCTTCGGAAAACTCGCGGGCCAGTGTCGCGAAACTGCCGCCGCGGGCAAGGAGGTTCTGCACTTCGCCGATACGCCGCGCCGCATCCAGGATCGTCGCCTCGCCCGGCTTGATGTAGATCATGATGTGTCTAACCTTCACCGTAGCGGGCCGGACCGCAATCGATTCCTTGTGCGCTTCATAGTATCGCCGGAGCTCGGTCGGGCTGACCGAGATCGTCGGCGCGATTCTCTTTTCGATAAGGCGGTTGACCAGCAGCTTTTCCGCCGCCTCCTTGCGGGAGCGGTTCTTCAACTCGTCGATCGTCAGGTTTTCGTTTTTGAGGGCGGCCTCGAAATCCTCCCGGCTCGGGAAGCGACGGCCGATGTCTTCGATAGTCTGTTCGAGCATGCGCTCGACTTCCTCTTTCTCAACCGAGAGCGATTCCTTTTCGGCTTCAAGCAGTAGCAGGCGTCGCTCAATCGCGTCGTTAAGCAGCCGTTCTTTTATTTCGTCCGGGCGGGCGCCGAGTTGAAGGCTGAAGTAGACTGCGGCCTCGTCGATTTCGTTTTGGAGGATCAGATTGCCGCCGACCTTGGCAACAATCCGCTCCGCGGTGGTCGCGTAGAGCAGCAGGACCAGAACAATCATCTGGGAAATTGATCGGCGAAGGTCTCGACTTTGAACGAGCCCTTCAGTCTCGTCATCAGGGCGTTGAGCACTTCACGCCGGCGCGGGTCGCCGATGACCCGTTCCCGGATATAGTCCCGGACTTCAGAGTAGTCGACGTTATCCTTGACCTTCTTCCGGTCGAGCATCTTGACAATCAGGAAGGAGCCGTCGGGGGCGGCGATGACCGGCGAAACCTCTCCGACCTTCATCCGGAAAACGATTTCTTCGATATCGCCGAAGAAATTACCGCGGGTGAAGTAGTCGGTGATGCCGGTGGGGTTGCGGTCGCGGAGGATTGATTTCTCACGGGCCAGTTTCACAAAATCAGCGCCCGCCTTGATCTCCTCCAGAGTCTTGTCGGCATCGAGTTGTGTGGCCAGGACGAGCTGGCTCACCTTGACCGCGTAGAGAAACTCTTCCTTATGCTGGTCAAAGTACCGGCGGGTCTCGTCTTCGGTGACGGTGATCTTGCTGAACTCGCGGAGCTTGAGGGCTTCAGCCAGAATCCGTTTGGTGTAGACGTCAATCAACAGCTGCACCGAGTCTTCCTTGTCGATGCCCAGCCGCCTGGCTTCAAGACAGAGCATCTCGTTTTCCGCCCAGCTACGAAGAAAATTCTCGATGTCGTTGCCCGTCATCATTTTGCGGTATTCGGCCGGGATCTGTAACGTGACCTCCTCGGCGGTCAGGGTTGAACCGTCAACCTGCGCCAGCGGTTTCCCCTGCTTCCTCGGACAGCCGACCAGAGCCAGACCGACGACGAATGCGATCAATAGCTTCTTCATTTGCTCTCCTTCAGGTACTTCTCGACTACGGGCTGGTTGATTTCGATCGGATACTTGCCGGCGAGCGCGGCGGTCACCTCATCCTGGACCTTCTTTATGTTCTGCTCGTACAATATCGTCCAGATCTCACCAACGGCGTCTTTATAAGGCTTCTTGAGTTCCGGCTTGTGATCCTGGTAGTACTGCTCCATCTCCATGGTGTCGACCGTGACCCGGGCGAGAATCTGCTGGTCATAGAACTTCTGACTCAACAGCTCACCGAGACCATCCTGTACCTTGGCGACGTAGTCGGGCTTGCGGTTCAAGTTGCGCCGTACCGCCTCATCGTAGAGGAGGTCGGTCTGAAGCTCGCGCTGGACCAGGATCTTGGGGTCAAAGCCGTACAGGTCATAAAGCCGCTTCACCGCGGGCCGGAGCGTGCTCACACGCACAACTTTCGTCTTATACTTCTTAACCACCCATTCGTCGAGGGCCCCGGGGGCAAGCAGGGAGTCGTCTTTGGCGATGACTTCGAGTCCTTCGGGATTGTATTCGATGGCCGCTCTTTCGAAAATCCAATCGATGAATTCGCGGGCCAGTTTGTTCTTGCGTTCGGTTTCGAGCCGCTGGGCAAGCTGATCCTGTATTTGGTCAAAGGGCGGGAGGTCGACGGTCTTATGTTCGATCATCCGGACCAGGTAGTACTTGTTCTGGTGGGGGAAAGGCCGCGTGATACCGCCGGCCGGCAGATCCTTGATGCGCCGGTGGATTTCCGGGTCCAGCGCTTGAACCGGCAGGACGCCGATTCTGCCTCCGTACATTTTGGAATTCTCGTCGGTCGAATACTTGACGGCAAGCGTCTCAAAGGGAACACTGTCGGCAATCTGGGCCCAGACTTCCTTGGCGACGGCATCGGTTTCAACGACGATTTGAGCCAGTTCGTACTGGTCTTTGAGCTTGTCGTAAACATCCTTTATTTCGCCGGGCGTTGCCTTCGCCTTCTTGGTCACGACCTCGTCGTAGAGGAAGTCAAGCAGCAGGCTTTTCTCAAATGTTTCCAACCCGAGGATAACGGCGGAGTCTTTCTCCATCCCCAGGGCTTTCCCCTCAAGGGCGAACAGCTTCTTCTGGACCATTTCGTCAAGGCGGGTCCGGTCGATTAGAGAATCGCCGTACTTTGTCTTATAGTCAGAGTAGTACGTTACCGCCGTACCGGCTTTGAACAGGACCTCGGATGATTTCTCGCGGCAGCCGAGGGAGATAATTATCATCGCTAACAGCATCTTCTTCATTGTTTTGCCTCCTTGTCTTCTGGTGCGGCTAAAAAAATACGCCATCGACTATTTTCCCTTAAGCCGAAGTCGCTTTGCCAATCGGCCGATGGCAGAGAGTGGCGTGCTTTGAACATTTTAGTCAGTATCGGGCATTAGTCAACGCCTAATTGCGGTTTTTTGCCCTTGACATTTTTTACGATTAGCATATAATGAGCGAAGTTTGCGAGTTTTCTGAACCATGCACTCGAAGCATGGAATCGATTGGAGTTTTCTCTATGGATGAGTTTGACAAATTAGAAGAGAGAATCGAGAAGATGCTATCGCTGATTACCGAGTTGAAGGAGCGATTAGGTGTCCTGGAGTCAGACAATCGCAAGCTCTTTGAGATCAAGTCTGAAGTTCTAAGGCGAGTCGATTCGATCGTCAAGAAGCTGGATTCTTTGCCGGATAACGGTCAGGGAGCCTAAGTGGACAAGACGGAAGTCGTGCAAATTTTTGGCAGTGAATACCGCGTCAAAGCGGACGTGAATGGTGAGCGGATCAAGAAGATTGCCGATATTGTGGATGAGCGGATGAAAGAGGTTCACAAGAATTTCCCCGTTCCCTCAACCACAAAGATCGCCGTGTTAGCCTTTTTGAATTTCGTGGATGAGTACCTGATGAAATTGGATGAACACGAGAAGAAAGAAGCAGTACTCGAAGAGAAGATCAATTCGCTCATTGAAAGCATTGACAAGCATTTGAAAACTTAGGCTTTCCCTGCCGTGCTCGTGATAGGTATTTAGTCTTGAGCCAACACCCACGATGAGGGAGCCGGGTTCGTTCACCTCATGCCCTAACGGGCGCCAGGAGGTTTACGACAGGCACCCACTTTTTATCTGGGTTCAAAGACTTTTATCTACACGGCACAGTGCAGGGATTTTTATTTGTAAGAAAGATGCAAACGGATGGAGCATGATTCAAACGGGAAAGCAGGCAAGCCTGGGATGCGTTTCCACGAATGTGTCTCCCTCAGGGACCTCTGGTCGGAGAGGGAAGTGGCGAATTCAGCCGGTAACGCCCGGGACAAGCCTTGCGTCTGCAGTCAGTTCAAACTGTTTGGATCGGCGATGTTTTGATCGGAAACGGAGGAGTCATGTCGATATTGATGATTTTGGGCGGGATTGGTATCTGTGCCTTGTTCTTTTTTCTCGGGATTTATGTTAATCAAAAACTGAGTGAGGCCAAGCTGGTTTCGAGCGAGAAGCTGGCCCAGAAGATCATTCAGGAAGCCCAGAAAGAAGCTGAAAACTACAAGAAGTCGGCCTCGATTGCGGTCAAAGAGGAATGGTATGAAGAGAAGTTGAAATTCGAGAAGGAGACCGTCATCAAACGCAAAGACCTGGAACGGATTGAGAAGCGGTTGACCGAGAAAGAGGTTACGCTTGAGCGGCGGCATACCCTGTTGCTCGACAAGGAGCGGGAGCTGGTGACAAAGGAGAAGAACCTTGGCACCAAGGAAAAGATCGTGCGGGTCAAGGCCGAGCGCTTAGACCAGCTCATCAAGGAGCAGAACGAGCGCCTCGAGAAGATCTCGATCATAAGTCCCCAGGAAGCCAAGATCGAACTGCTGAAGAATCTGGAGGCTGAAGTCCGCAACGAAGCGGCGACCTACATCAAGGACATCCGCGACCGGGCCAAAGACGAAGCCAAGAAGCACGCGACTGAGGTGATTGCCCAGGCGGTCCAGCGCTGTGCCACGGCGCTGGTCGTTGATTCGACGATATCGGTCGTGGCATTGCCGGGTGATGACATGAAAGGGCGCATCATCGGCCGTGAGGGCCGCAACATCAGGACGTTCGAGAACCTAACCGGCGTTGAAGTCATTATCGACGACACGCCGGGAGCGGTTTCGCTCTCTTCGTTCGACCCGATCCGGCGCGAGATCGCCCGGATTGCAATGGAGCGGCTGATTGCCGACTCGCGAATTCACCCGGCCCGCATTGAAGAGGTGGTGGGCAAGGTCAAGGATGAGATGGACGAGATCATTGCCGCGGGCGGGGAAGAGGCGGTGCTGGAACTGGGGATTATCGGGCTCAATTCCGAACTCGTCCGGTACGTCGGCAAGATGAAATACCGGACCAGTTACGGGCAGAACTTGCTGCAGCACTCAAAAGAAGTTGCCTACCTGGCCGGCCTGATGGCCCAGGAGCTGGAGCTGGAGGTGGCGACGGCCAAACGCGCCGGACTGCTGCACGATCTCGGCAAAGTGGCCGGCATCAACCTCGAAGGCTCCCATGCCCAGATCGGCGCGGATATCGCCCGACGGTACGGTGAGTCTGACATCGTCGCCAATGCCGTGGCGGCTCACCATGAGGAAGTGCCGCCCGGCTCGCTTTTCGCGGTGCTGGTCGAAGCGGCCGACGCCCTGTCCGGGTCAAGGCCGGGCGCGCGGCGCGAGAGCATTGAGGCCTACATCAAGCGGCTTGAGAACCTCGAGGCGATTGCCAACTCGTTCGACGGCGTGGAGAAGGCGTTCGCGATCCAGGCGGGCCGGGAGATCAGGATCGTGGTTGAACCGGAGAAGATCAGTGATTTCCAGGCTCAGGAACTCGCGACATCGACGGCGAAAAAGATCGAGCAGGAGTTGCAGTACCCGGGTCAGATAAAAGTCACCGTGATCCGCGAAACCCGGGCGGTCGAGTTTGCGAAGTAACAAGGCAACGAGGGACTGTCTCCCTCGACAAGCTCGGGACGAAACGCCGGTATGGGCTGACAGTTCCGTAGGGAGACCGTCTCTTCCCGGCTCGGTCGGTTTTCATCTTGACAAATACACGTAGTTATGTATAATGGCAGCATGGAGGACACATGAAGAAGATAAGCATGGTAGTTCTTTTCTGTTTCGTTTTCACTCTGCTGGCGGCACCGGCCCTCAACGCACAGCGCGGTCCCCAGAAGCCTGAGCGCGGCGGCTGTGTATCATGCCTTGTAGGGATGTTTCACCTTCCTTACAACTATGGCCTTTTGTACAACGAAGGGTATAAACTTAATATTCTCCGAATGTACATTGGCCCGATGATAATTACAGCCTTTTTCTTCGAAATAGTGGACCTCGTTGATGCTTTTGCTGGCAAGACGCTGACTGAACTCGAAATCAGTAAGAATCTTCGTGACCACGAGTTCAAAGCCTGGCACAAATACCAGGCCGAGCAGTAGTAATCCGCCGGAAGGCAGACACAAGGGGGGCAGCTTTGCCCCCCTGTCTCTCTCAAATACCATGTCTGACCACCTGAATCCCGACATCTTCAGGGAATACGATATCCGAGGCTTGGCCGACGTCGACTTGACCGACGAGAAAGTGAAGTGGCTGGGCCGCGCCCTGGGCACGTACTTCCGGTCCCAGGAAACGACGCACGTGCTGGTCGGACGCGATGTTCGGCTCAGCTCAACGAGGATTCTCAAGGCGCTGACCAATGGACTGCTCGCAAGCGGTATCAACATCACCAACCTGGGCGTGGTACCCACGCCGGTGTTCTATTTCGGCCTCTTCCACCAGAACATCCCGGCCGGAGTAATGATTACGGCGAGCCACAATCCCAAGGAGTTCAACGGCTTCAAGGTAGCGGTCGACAAGACAACTATCTACGGCGCGGCGATTCAGAAGTTGCGGGCGATTGCCGAGAAAGGGGATTTTGTCGCCGGCCCGCCGGCCCAGATGGATCAATCCAACCTTATTATTCCCTACGTCGGCGTGCTGGCGGAGAAGGTCAAGCTGAAACGTAAACTGAAAGTTGCCTTCGACCCGGGCAACGGGACGGTTGGTCCGGTTATCGACAAACTGTGCAAGGCAATCGGCATCGAAGCCGTCATCATCAATCTCGAACCCGATGGCAATTTCCCCAATCACTTGCCGGACCCGACGGTGCCGGAGTATATGGAGGAACTGGCGGGCGTGGTTTTATCCGAGAAGCTCGACTTGGGTATCGGTTTTGACGGCGACGGCGATCGGATCGGGGTCATCGATGAGAAGGGGAAAATGATCTGGGGGGACACTTTGCTGGCGATTTTGGCCAAGAAGGTTCTGAAGGCTCGGCCCGGCGCCAAGGTGGTTTTCGAAGTGAAATGCTCGGAGGGTCTAAGCGAATTCATCAAGGCCAACGGCGGGGTGCCCCTGATGTACAAGACCGGTCATTCGCTGATTAAGGCCAAGATGAAGGAAGAGCAGGCGCCGATTGCCGGCGAGATGTCGGGCCATATCTTCATTGCCGACAACTACTACGGCTACGACGATGCCCTTTTTGCGGCGTTGCGGCTTCTTGAACTGCTCAGTGAATCAAGTCGCCCATTGAGTCGGCTGGCCGCTGAAGTCCCCACGTACTGCTCGACGCCCGAGATCCGTGTGCCCTGCCCGGACGGTGAGAAATTCGCCGTGACCAGGCGGCTGCGCGACCATTTTGCCGGCCGGTACCCGGTTATCGACATCGATGGCGTCCGGGTGAAGTTCGCCGACGGCTGGGGACTCGTGCGTGCTTCCAATACCCAACCCGTCCTCGTGATGAGATTCGAGGCCAAGACCGAGAAGAGACTCCGCGAGATACGACAGGAGTTCGATTCTGCCCTTAAACAATACTCGACCGGTGGGGCGTGCCGGTTATGATCAGCGAACTGCTCGTGCCGGAGCGGGTCATCCTGGACCTTGAGACAGCCACCCGCGAGGAGGCGCTCGGGCGGTTAATCAACACCTTCCGTTTAGAAAAGCCGGAACCGGTATTGACACAAATCCTCGACCGGGAATCATTGATGACCACCGGGCTGGGCCGGGGTTTTGCCGTGCCCCGGGCTCCCTGCGGCGAGCTTTCGTTCCCGGCGGCGGCGCTGGCCGTGCTCAGGAAGGGCGTTGGATACTCCAGTCTTGACGGTGCGCCGGTGAAAGTGATTCTCCTTCTGTTGTTTCCACCCGACTATCGTGCGTACTCGTCCTGCATGGGGGCGGCACTCGGTCTTTTCAGTCAAGAGATGGTGCGGACTAGAATGCCCCAATTCAATTCCGGGCGCGACTTGATTGCTTTCATAAAGGAGAAGGAGTCGTAGCGTGACGACGGCGGCCCCAGGAAACCGGAGACTCCGTATCGGCGTATTCCTGGCTGCGGTGCTGGCAATCATGACCGTGACCGCGATTCCGATCAAGAAGACGGTGGTGCCGTCCCGGTATCAAGTGGACAAGCTGGTCCATGTCGGGATGTTCACGATGCTGGCCGGTATTGGCCGGCGCGCGGTGCGGGCGAGAACTTTTCTGCTTTGCGCCGGCGCCGTGGCGCTTCTTTCCGAGTTCCAGCAATGGTTCATCCCGGGACGCTGCGTTGAACTGCTCGATGTCGCGGCCAATCTTGTCGGGACCGGCCTCGGCTTCGTCATCTTTGACCGGCGGTTCCTCCCCCGGGAGCGTTTGCCGGACGGGGCGCAATGAAGTATCAGCGCATCAAGGGCACCAAGGATTTCCTGCCGGACGAAACCGCCAAGATTGAATATCTCAAGCAGACGGCGCGGGTTTTCTTCAGGCGATACGGGTATCGCGAAATCCGGACCCCGGTTTTGGAACCGACCGAGCTCTTTGTCCACTCAACCGGGGTTACTTCCGAAGTCGTTGAGAAGCAGATGTACACCTTCGAGGATCTGGGCAAACGCAGTGTCACGCTCCGGCCCGAAGGGACCCCGGGCGTGATCAGGGCGATAATCGAAAACCGCCTGGTTCTGCCCCAGAAGCTTTTTTATGTTGAGACGATGTTTCGCCAGGAGCGTCCTCAGAAAGGACGCTACCGCGAATTCAACCAGATCGGCCTTGAAGTAGTCGGCGCCGGATCTCCCGTCGTCGATGCCGAAGTGATCGCCGTTGCCGCCGGCTATGTAGCCGCGGTCGGCGTGACCCGCGCTTCGGTCGAGGTGAACTCCATCGGCTGCCGGGAGTGCCGGCCGCGATTCCGGGAAGCGCTGCTGGGGTTCGTTAAGCCCGAGTTGGCCCGCTTTTGTCCTGAGTGCCAGGCCCGGGCCGAACGCAATCCCCTGCGCGTGTACGATTGCAAGAATGAGCAGTGCCAGCGTCTTCTCGAGCGGGCGCCCCGTCCGGTTGATCATCTCTGCGGCGCTTGTCTTGGCCACTACGACCGGGTGAAGCGCCACCTCGATCTCTACAAGACAGCTTTTGTCGAGAACCCGAAACTGGTGCGGGGGCTGGACTACTACACCCGTACTGTTTTCGAAATAAGGGGCGAGGCGCTGGGCGCGCAGGACACGGTTCTCGGCGGGGGGCGCTATGACTACTTGATGCAGGAAATGGGCGGCGTGGACGCGCCGGCCATCGGTTTCGCGCTGGGGCTCGAGCGGCTCGTGCTCTGTGTCGACGAGGCGAATCTCGTGACCTCACCGCCGATGTCGTTCTACATCGTGGCCCTCGGTGAAGCTGCGCTGGAGCACGCGGTTCCGCTTCAACAACATCTGGCCGGGAAGGGCCGGATCGCAATCGTCGGCGAGCCGGAAAGACCGTTGAAGCGTCAGCTCAAGGAGGCCGACCGGCTCGGGGTCGACTACGCCGTGATCATCGGCGAGGACGAAGTCAAAGGCAACCGCTATACGGTGCGCGACATGAAGCGGGGCACGCAGCAGCAGGTGCAATCCGGAGACCTCGATCGGTTCACCGACGAGTGTGCTGCGGTCAGGACAACGGACATTAGTAAGGCTCATGATAGAGCACCTTGACAATTATTCACTTGTTGAATAGAATTACCACATGATAGCGTTGCTCTTCATCTTGGCCGTCGGCGATTACAAGCCGAGCACCTTGATTGTGCCGCCGTTCCAACATTCGGCCGGTTTCTACCGGGCCAGCAAGTACTACCTCAACCTCTTTCTGGGGCCGAAGTTCGACTACAACGACCCTCAGGGTATCACCGCGGTCAAGCTTTTCGAGTTGGACAACCCCAAGACCAATCGGGACGACGACGAGCTGACCGTCTTTGCGGTCAACTCGGGAAGCGGTGAGATCGTCTACAACGTTGCTTTTGAGGCGATCAAAGTCTTCAAAAAGGACTTTTCCCATCCCAAGGGCATCGCCGCGCTTCCGTCGGGCCTGATCTATCTTGCCGACTACGGCAATAACCGGATTGTAAAGATGCAGTATGAACGCGGCAGCATTAGTATCAAGGGGACGATCCAGGACGGTCTCGGCCGTCCTTTTGGGGTGGCGCTTGATGCCAAGGGTAATGTCTATGTGACCGACACCGATCACGGCATGGTCAAAGTCTTCGGCGCCGACGACAAACTCAAGCTTTTCTTCGGCAAGCCCGGCACGGCGCGCGGCGAGCTCGAAAAGCCGACCGCGATTGCCGTTATCGACGATGCCGACTCCTTCAACTTCCATCATGATAATCAAATCGTGGTTGCCGACTTGAACGGACGACGGCTTCAGACGTTCACGCTGCAGGGTGGGTTTCTCAAATCGATCACCGCCGAGGCGATCGGGCTTGCCGATGCGGGTTTCGTCTACGCGGCGATCGACCGTTTCGGCAACATCTACGTCACTGATTCGCTTAACAATCAGGTTCATAAGTTCGATCATAATTTGAGGTACATCATCTCCTACGGCCGAAGCGGGGTCAATGAGGGCGAATTCCTGTCGCCGCGGGGCATCGGCATCTGGCGCCGGTACGGACAGGTGTTGCTTGCGGAAAAAGAGGGCGGGCAGTATCTGTGGATCGGCATCGATGCTTTGTTCATCGGCTGCTTCCCTGAGGAGTTCGTACCCGGCGAGAAGGGAACGACGATTGCGCTCTATCTGACCGAAATGGGTGATGTGAAAATCAGTATCTCAAAAACGACGGGTGAAAAGGTCCGCGACTTGATATCGGCAACCCGGCAGGCCCCGGGCGATTTTTTGGTTCTCTGGGACGGTCGGGACGGCCAGGGCAATCCGGTCGCGCCGGACATGTACGAGGTCAATATCATGGTCCGTGCGACTTACGGATCAAGATACTATTTCCGCAAGAACTTAAACGCGAGGGTAAAATGCGTATCCGGTTCATAGCAATTCTGTTGGCGGTATGCTCCGTCAATATCGGCCGCGCCTCCAAGTACGCGGGTGATTTCCAGGAACTGGGGGTTGGGGCACGTGCCCTGGGCATGGCCGCGGCCGTTGTCGCCCAGCCGGCTGATCCTTTTGCTCTATACTATAACCCGGCCGCCACGGCGCTTGCCGACCGGCGGTCGGTCGGTTTCATGCATGCTGAGAATTTCGGGGGCGTCGTCAAGAACGACTACCTGAGCCTTGTCATCCCGGGCAGCAACGGTGCCGTCGGGGCCGCCTACTATTATCTCGGCGTGCCCGACATCAAGCTGACGCGGCTTGCCGACACGCTCTATGAGCTTTCGGAGACCAATCGTCCCGTGCCGTACGATACCGTGTCGGCTTCGGATCACGTGCTGTTTCTCAATTACAGCCGGGGCCGCGGCCGCATCTCATACGGGGCCAATATCAAGCTCTACTACCGCAGCCTGGCCGTCATCAAGGGCTTTGGCGGCGGTCTGGACGCTGGACTCCAGGGTCATTTCGACTATCTCGATCTGGGCTTGACGATTCGTGACGTGATCTTGAGTCCCGTGATATGGGACAACGGCTACCGCGAGCAGATCCTGCCGCGGTTCGCTCTGGGACTGGCGCCGCGGTTTGAAATCCCGGCCTGGAAGAGCATCTTGCGATTCGAGTGGGACTTAGTCAAACGCCTCGATAACGGACGGCGGTTTGAGCAGAACTTGGGCATGGAACTTGCCTACAATTCAGGACTCTTCGTGCGTTTTGGTCTTCAGGAGTTCAGGCCCACCCTCGGTTTGGGCATCGGTTGGCGCGGGCTGACGCTCGACTATGCGTTTGTCTATCATCCGGAACTGTCATCCTCGAACAAAGTATCGGCCGGGGTTAGCTTTTGACCAATCCGGAAATATTCAGAAAACTCGCCAACCTTATCGCGTTGTTCATCCCGATCGTCTACTACTTCGTGCCGACGGGTATTGGCAAGTACATCATGCTGTTGATCGCCCTCGTTTTCCTCATCATCGACCTGGCCCGACTCAAACTCAGCTTGTTTAAAGATATCTTCGTCCTGGTTTTCGGTTCGTCGCTGAGGAAGCATGAGATCTGGAGCGTCACCGGCGCTACCTATCTGATGCTGGGTGCGCTGATATCGATTCTGCTCTTCCCGAAGGAGATCGCGCTTGCCGCCCTGCTGTATGTCATCGTTGGCGACACCTTCGCGGCCGTGATCGGATTGAAGTTCGGAACCTTGAAACTATTCAAAAAATCACTGGTCGGCAGCCTGAGTTTCCTCGCGGTGTCGGTCGTGATTGCCCATCTTTTGTCGATACTGCCGCCGACGCCGCTGCCGTTCAAGGTGGGTTTGGTCGGCGCCGTGGTTGCCACCATAATCGAGGCCTTGCCGCTCACCCTCGACGACAACTTCGCGGTGCCGATCGTGGCCGGCGCAATCATGCGCTTTGTTGCTTAGTGCCCCTCCAACTAGTGTTGTGTGTCATAAGTCACTTGACAGTTAAATAACCTTTGTAAGATCGCGGAATATCGTCATTGCGATCCGCCTCAGGCGGAGAAGCAATCTCAAATCCCCCTATGTCCCCCTTTACGAAAGGGGGAAGTGAAGGGGGATTGCCCCGCAATGACCGACCTGGAGTTTACTAAATACATGCAATTATGAGAAGAATTTCCAAATGTAAAGGTCTGTTAGACGCACCGCACTAGTAGGGGCCAATAATATTCACCTTCTCTTGACTTTTCTCGCTCGGTGCATAGAATAGAAAGGCATGCTGGCGTGCGGTTTGTTCTTTGACTGAATCGTTACCGATATTTCTGAGACGCCGGTGTAACTCAGTGGTAGAGTAGTCCCGCACAATAATGTAAATGCCGACATAGCTCAGGGGTAGAGCAATGGTTTTGTAAACCATAGGTCGGGGGTTCAATTCCCTCTGTCGGCTATATATTGTGCGGGATAAACCGCAGGTCGCCAGTTCGACTCTGGCCGCCGGCTCTGAACGACCGAAGGTCGTTCGGCGTGTAGCCGATGGCCTCCGGCGTATCACGGCGGTGGGTTCTGTTTTGGTGTTGCTTTGTTATTTTGCTAAAAGCTATCAGCCATGAGCCATACGCTATTCCCGGGCAGGTGGCGGAGTGGACAATCGCATCAGACTGTAAATCTGACGGCCGTTGGCCTACGGAGGTTCGAATCCTCCCCTGCCCATGCTGGCTTATGGCGAATGGGTGATGGCGAGTAGCGAGAGAACAAAACCCGGCCCTACAGGTGCCGATTGGAAATTCTAATATCGAAATACTAAATACTCAACAATTTCTAAATCCCAATATTCAAACTGTAGTGTACTGCTTGGGACATTAGGATTTGTTATTTGTTTATGATTTAGAGATTAGGATTAAGGAATTGACCGTAACGTAGTAGGGCGGCATTTCACATGCCTCTCGGAGAATCCGCCCCGTGTCAAACACTCGGCGTGAGACAGAGACCTTTGGCCGCCGGCATCGATTGTCCGACGGTCCTACTGCCGGTATTTGAAGGTTCTCACCATCTCCTGGCAGAGGATGCGTGTCAGATACTCCACGTCGTAGACAAGGCGCTTTCGGTCTTCCTTGGTTTTGACCAGAGCCTGAACCGGTTTCCTGTTGCCTCGGAACACATCCTTGACCTGCCAGAGCTGCTCGCCGGTTTCGACGTCGACCATTCTCATGCTGGCACCGACCTCAGCCGACGGTTTGGTTCGGAAGAGCAGATAGATGCCGCCCACCACCGTGACCACGGCCCCGACAAGGCAGGCAACCTTCCAGAAGTCATCATCATCGTCGTGGCCGTGACCCCCGATGATGATCACCGGAGGCAGATGTTCGCGGTCGCGTTGATACCGCCGCGAGGTGTCGATGACGGCCTTGGGGTGGGGTTTGAAGTTGGTCACGTTGCCGAGGATCACCGCCTGCGCCCCGAGCATCTTGCCCAGTTTCGCCACGGTGACCGGGTCGAAGCGCAGCGTGTCTAAGTCTTGTTCTTTGAACAGCTCTTCGACCTTGATGCGCTCGACTAAGTCAAAGACGCCGGTCTTGCCCAGCTGCAAGTTGATTTCATCGGTGACGATGTAACCGGCACCCCTGAAGTCCGACAGGTTCTCAAAAGGCAGGACGGCAATCCGCTTGATGCCCCGTTCTTCGATCTTCGACGAGCGGAAGAAGTTGGTGACCGAATAAGGCTTGACCGGACTGCAGGAAAGGATGAAGGCAACGATGAGAACGGATGCGATAGTTTTCTTCATTTGCTCTTGAGTGTCTCGGCCATCAGACGGCACAGGACCTGGCTCAGGAAAGCCGGGTCCTCAACCAGGCGGTACCGGTCCGGTTTGTCGACCAGAATCTTGACGCGCTTATCGTCGCCGTTCAACACGTCGCTGGCTTGCCAGATCTGGGTTCCGGTCTCGACGCTGACCAGTTTCACGCTGGTTCCAACCTTGCCTTCGCCGTAGTTGGTTACGTTACCCATGATCACGCCGTGGGCGCCCAGCATCTTGCCGATTTTGACCGCCGTCTCGGGGTCAAGCCGCTTTGGGTCAAAATCCTGCTCTTTGAATAGATCCTGGACTTTCTGTCTCTCGACCAAGTCAAAGATCTTGATTTTGCCCAACTGGACATTAAACTCGTCAGCCATCTCAGTGCCGGCGCGTGACGTGACGCCGCTGAAGGGCAGAACCGCGACTCGTTGAGCGCGCAAGGCGCCCAGGGCCGCGTCGTTCATAAAGTAGTTGGTCATCTTGTAGGGGGTGACGTGGGCACAGGCAAGAAACAACACGGGGACAACAAAGAGCAACTTCTTCATTAGAAACCTCCTGGCTGCATTGTATGCATTTGGGAGGATTTGTCAACTGCTAACCAGGAGTCGGCGGAGAGAATATCAGCAGACTTGACTACCGTGATTCATCATGAGCCCACGTTTTTCCGTAAGTAAAACGCAAAAAGCGAATATCTCCGTAATCAGCCGTTTTATCACCGTAATCGAGTTTGCTGATACTTTTCCAGCAAACTCATCAGGATTGACAACCAGCGTATTTGGGCTAGAATGTCGAGGAGCGAGGTTATTTGATCGTCTACAGCGGCAAAAGCGACAATACCAGATCCCGGCGTCAGCGGGTTCGAAGGCTCGTGCTGGCAGCTTTGATCACGGCCGTCGTTGCTGCGGTAATAATCAGTTCAGTTCACAGCTTCCGGGTCAGGCAGGGCCGTTCCCGCGAAGCCCGCGTGCGGTCGTGGATGGGCTTGCTGCAGTTGGCGCTGGAGGACTTTGCCGACGACGGTGGCTCGTATCCGGGCGGCATGGATGCGGCAAGTCCCTCGGGCGAGACGATCAAGGACTACCTTGCGGTCATGCACGGAGAATCACCCGAGACCGAAGAGGTCTTGACGCTGTTCAAGCCAAGCGGTGAAAACGGATGGCTCCTGCCGTCACCAGGCCGGGTTCCGGAGGGAGAAATCTGGGTACACATCGATGCGACGTCCGAACTTGAGTGCAATGCCGCTATGTACAACATCTACGGCGGCGGCATCGACGGACGCGTCATAGAAATGGGCATGGTTTACCGGCACTCCGAGATTGCCGGGCTTGCCGACTGACCCGGCACCGACTTTAAGAAGAACCAGCGGCCTGACGGCCGCCGGAAAATCCTTCTGATTCAGAATCCCGTACTACTTCGGCAGTTTCGTCTTCTCGATTATTGTGATCTTCGTGATGATGACGTTCTTGAGGGGACGGTCATTGGCCCCGGTTTTGACCAGCGCGATTTTGGCGACGATGCTTGAGCCGCTGATGACCTTGCCGAAGGGAATGAAGCCGACGCCGTCGAGCCGGACGTTGTCGACTAAGTTGATGAAGAACTGGACATCAGACTGGGTATCAATCGGCTGCATCCTTGAAGACGAAGCCATGGAAATGGTGCCGCGTACATTGGACATCTTTCTCGGGTCAACACCGATTTCACCGCCGCCGAAACCGTCGTTGCTTGCGTCGTCGTCTTTGCTGTTCGGATCACCACCCTGGATAACGAAGCCTTTGACCACGCGGTGGAATGTGGTACCGTCGAAATTGCCGGCTCGAGCCTGCTTGATGAAATTCTCAACGGTCAGCGGTGCCTGCTTGGCGTACAGCTCAACGACGATTTTGCCAAGGGTCGTCACGAAAACCGCCACCGGTTGTTTGAACTTCGTCGCGGTGTCCGCGGGTGGATTCTGGGTCATGGCGACACCGACCAGCAGAAGAACCGAAAGAAGAATGAGTTTTTGCATCTAACCTCCTTGATCGAACTGCCATTTTAATCGCTCTAGTCAAGATGTCAATCCTTAAAGTGCTTTAGTCCTCGCCGCTTTTCGTTTTCTCCATTCATTACAATCTTCTCTTCTCTTGCTACTTGCTACTTTCTCTTCTTTGCTCTCTACTCGCTACTCTTTGTCTTGCTACTCGCTACTCTCTACTTTTCCCTTGCTACTCTCTACTCTTTTCTCGCTACTCTCTACTCTTACTCTTGCTACTCGCTACTTTTCTTGTTGCCACTTGCTACTTTTCATTGACATTGACTACGCATTTTCTTTCGCTATACTATGACCATGAAAGATTCCCTGAAAACCTGTACTTCGAAGAACGCCTGTATTCTGGACTTTATCGGCAATACGCCCTTGATTCGAATGGAAATCGACCAGGACGGGACAGTATGGCGGTTTCTTGCCAAGCTCGAGTTCATGAACCCGACCGGCAGCGTCAAGGACCGAATCGCGAAGTACATCATTGATCAAGCTGAGAAGCGGGGCGAACTGAAACCAGATTCGATCATTATTGAGGCAACCAGCGGCAACACCGGCATCGGTTTGGCCATGGTCGGCGCGGTCAAGGGTTACAAGGTGGTCATAGTCATGCCCGAGCATATGAGCGCCGAGCGCCGGAAGATCATGCTTAACTTCGGGGCCGAGCTCCATCTTACCCCGGTCGCCGAGGGGTTTGCCGGAGCGCGCGACAAGACGGTGCGCATGGCTGCGAATGACCCCAAGGTGTTCCTGCCCCGGCAGTTTGAAAACCCGGACAATACCGAGTGTCACTATGTGACGACCGGCAACGAGATTGTCGAGCAGCTGGGCGGGGCGAGGGTGGATGCTTTCGTGGCCGGGGTCGGCACGGGGGGTACCCTGATGGGTGTGGGCCGGAGACTGAGAGAAACGAACCCGAAATGCCAGGTCGTCGCCGTCGAACCGGCCGAGTCGGCGGTCATCTCCGGTTCGAAAGATCTGGCGCCTCACAAGATCGCCGGGATCGGCGACGGTTTTATTCCGGAGCTGTTGGACGTGTCGTTCATCGACGGCGTCCAGGTGATTAAGGGCGATGACGCCATCGGTATGGCCAGGAAGGTGTGCCGCGCGTACGGGATGATGGTGGGCGTTTCTTCGGGCGCCAACATACTGGCGACAATCAACATGATCAAAACTATGGGGCCGGATGCGAACATCGTCACGGTTCTGGCCGATCGTGCCGAGCGGTATTTCTCCACTGATCTGTACGAATGCGGCGCCGAGACCAACACGAGATATTGTAAGAAGAAGTGCGAAAACCCGTTTTGCGAACTTAGAATCACGGGCCGGCCGGAAGGTCTGCGGGAAGAATGCAAATAGGGCTGGGACCGGCGCGATCCGGCGCGCGGGCGGCATGTGTTGCCTTGTTATTGCTGGGCTGCACCCGGTACGACATCGTCAAAGAGGTCGAGCGACTTGATTCTGCCCAGATCAAGAAGGAATCGTACTCTAACTGGACTTACGCTGACCCCACGGGCGGGGAATTCCGAAAGCTGGTCAGGGAGCGGCGCCAGGCCATTGAAGGCGATTCGTTTTTCCTGACAAGAATCGCGTCCCGCCATTTCCCGCTGGGAAAAGACGCCCGGTTCCGATTCAAGTTCGCCTCGCCGGACAGCTTGAAAAGCCTCCTTGCCCTCCGCTATTTCACGCCGATCAAGGACCATCCGGAAATCGCCGGGTACCAGGTCTATTTTGTATTCCAGCTCAAGACCGAGCGCTTGGCCGGCATCTACGTTTCCGAAGTGCCGCTCGAATAACCAACCGGCCGGGTGCCGCGAGGACCCGGCCCTACAAAAATTCTTCGTAGGGCGGCATTTTAGATGCCGCCGCGAGGGCAGGCAAAACGCCAGCCGGGGGTAAGATGCGGGCGTACCGAAACCGACTCAGAACCCACGCCCGATGTGGCCGTCTTGCGGCTAATTACCGTAATCTCGATTCTTTTTGTTGACATTTCCGACGATTTAGGTATTATTATGGCTTCATTTGTCGGTTCAGGCGTGAGAGCATCCCGTACCCTACGCCTGGATAGCTCAGTCGGCTAGAGCACCTCCTTGGTAAGGAGGAGGCCGCCGGTTCGATTCCGGCTCCAGGCTGTGTTATGTTGGCGCGGGAGCGCCGACCGGTCTTTCGGGACATTGGCATTGGCGTCGTACGATTCATGATGACGCCCTCAGGCGAGGGGTCTTTTTATTAACCTTACCGGTGTTTAGTTGTTGATTATCAAGGAGGTTTTATGGCCAAAGCGAAGTTTGAGAGGAAGAAGCCGCACGTCAACGTAGGTACGATTGGGCACGTTGATCACGGCAAGACGGTATTAACCGCGGCCATCACGAAGGCGTTAT
>CAYGYG010000039.1:0-25960 GCA_964354155.1 uncultured bacterium
GCCCTTGTCTTTTTAATACAATAGGGAATTTACACAGAATAGTATACACTACCTTATCACGCGAGTTCTTTTGCAGTTTGCAAAAAACTCGTTAGCAATAGAAATCAATCCTTTTGCATTTGGAACATCTGTTAAAAGCCAAGGCCCCAGCAGCTAAACACCGGGGTCTTGGCTCTAATTCTGTACTAGCTATTCCAGCTTTATTGCCTTCTGCCGATTCAAATACCTCCCAGCTTCGATCTCAACAAAGTAAACGCCGTTAGGCAGAGCATTCGCGTCCCAGTGTAAGTTGCCGGCGCCGCCTGATTGAGGTGCGATGTTCAGAATCTCGCGGACTCGGCCTGAGACATCGTAGATTCTCATTCTTATGTTTCTTTGCCGGTTATCGACAAGCTGAAATCGGATACCGGTTTCTTTGCTGAACGGGTTGGGCGAAATCTCCAGAAGCAAGACCGGGTCTGGGGCAATCGGCCCATCCTCAATCTTCCCCAGACGCCCCACTCTTAGAAGCCAGACATCGCCTCCACCTGCGCCGAACGAACGCGTAAGTCCGGCAACGATGTATTGGCCACCACCAATCTGCTTGACCGACCAACCTTGATCAGCGGATGGCCCTCCATAGGTCTTCGCCCAGGTGGTGTCACCGTTAGCATTGGTCTTGAGAAGCCATACATCAGCGCCCCCGGCGCCAAAGGATGCGGTGGACCCTGCTACGATGTAACCGCTATCTGGAGTCTGCTGACCTGACATTGCGTCATCCAGACCTGTCCCGCCGTATGTCTTTGTCCAACCGGCATTCCCGCCAGAATCGGTCTTGATAAGATAGACATCGCTGATTCGGTTACCGCTGAATGACCGGGCCGCTCCCATGATGACATACCCGCCATCACTTGTTCGTTGAACATAGTTTCCGTAATCATAATCGCCACCGCCGAAGACGCGCGACCAAATCACATTCCCAAGGGAATCCATTCTAAACAGCCAGGCGTCGCTCCGCTTGTTATTGAAATCGATTTCGGTTGCGCCAGTAAGAATGTATCCGCCGTCAGGAGTCTGCTGAACCCATCGTGCCCAATCCCATATACCCGACGGGCCATAGCACTTCGACCAGATCGAATCACCCTGAGAGTTCGTTCTTATTACGTAAGCATCGCGATGTGTGCCTGTCCACCATATTTGGCCGGCAATAATGTATCCACCATCTGCGGTCTGCGCAACACAATACCCTTCGTCATTGTTCGTCCTTCCGTATTTTCTTGTCCAGAGCGTATCACCATTGGCATTTGTCTTTATGAGGTACACTCCCTGGCTGCCGAACGACTTCGTATTCCCCGTAACAATGTAACCGCCATCCGTCGTTTGCCGCACTGCCCAACCGATATCCGCACCGGTGCCGCCGTAAGACTTTAGCCAGACCGGGTTTCCGTTGCCTGTTGTTTTGATCAAGTAAACGTCCTCGGCGCCTGAGCCAAAAGATCGGGTCGAGCCGGTGATAATGAAACCACCGTCCTGGGTTGGTTGAACGGAATAACCAATATCAGTTGTGTCTCCGCCATATGTCTTGGTCCAGAGGGTGTCCGTCCCTTGAGCAAACAGAGCAGATACAAAGCAAGACATCAGCACCACCCAAAGCCCCACTTCTCCACCGTGTCCTCTCATCCTTACCTCCCTATTCTAACGTCGAGCAACACTAAACTAAAAGAACCATGAAAAAGATTCAACAAATCGAAGCGGAACTATCAACATCCGTTTGATCATAAGACCTACGCCTTATATTATGGCGTCCTCTTCTTAAAAGTCAAGTATTTTCTAATAGCCGCTTCATCGCCGGTGCCTTGCACCGATATCACGCCCTGCCCCGCTAGACATGCATATCCGTCGCTGTAATCATGCGCTGCAGGCTCTCATCACTGCAGTCGTCCTGTATTATCATCGTAATCAGCCGTTCTATCACTGTAATCGAACGAACTGTTTTGCATTTTGCAAAACGTTCGTTAGCAATAAAAAAAACTTCCCTTTGTCGGGCACGAGAAAATAGATATGATGTGCCCGTCGATTACGGTGATTAAGAATCAGATTACGGTGATTGACAAATGAGATCCCTCGCCCGCCACGCCGAGCGGCCGGCTCGGGACGACGCAGGGCGTCGGATTACGGAGATTAGTGAGGATCGATGCAACCGGATGGGTGCGAACTAAGATGACAAGACCGGGAGAGGTTGCCGCCTGCCTCCGGCAGGCTCGATGGCGGAGATACACTATCATTCGCATCACAGGGGGATTTGAATTCGTAATGGCACGGAGGAAACTTGGGAACTTGTGACTTGGATATTGTTTCGGATTTAGGTCCGCCTACGGCGGCGTCGATTACAGTGATGAGAAATTGGAGGAATTCGCTATCATTCGCGTTATTCGCGTCCCACCCTTGGTGGACGGAGGGTTAGGTGCGTTTACGGATTGACAAACTTGCAGGATACACTGCGGCAATCATATCACTACTCATCGCCTCAGTTCTGGTCTTCCTCATTTTCGCCCGCACCGACCAAACCATCACCGTCTACGGCCGGATTGAGCCAGACGAACTGTGCTACATCCGTCTGTCCAAAAGCGGCGTGATTGAGAGAGTCTATGTCCGGGACGGGGCCCTCGTTGCGAAAGGTGACACAATCCTTTCCATCACCAACCCCGACGAGAAATTGAACCGGCAGAAACTGGCACTCGACCTTGAACTGGCGAAAAACGAACTCCAGCAGCTGCATTGTAGCCTTGAGATCTTGAACCGTGGTTCGCTCGAAACCCAGGTCAGGCGAGAGATTCTGCCTGAAGCCGAAACCAGGCTGCAGCAAGCCAAGAAGAAGCTCATCACTGCCCAGAGTCTCTTCAAAAAAGGATACATAAGTTCTGACGAGTACGAATGCATCAGAACAGATTACGAGCTGTGTGCGGCCAGCTATGAAATGTCGCAAAAGGAAATAGCCACCAAGAAACGTCTGATAAGAAATCAGATTGAAGCAAAGCATCACGGGCTTTCTCTCATTACGGCACAACTTGATTGGCTCAATGAATCAATCTCCAGCTCAGCCGTCCTATCGCCGACAGATGGCCATGTACGTTTTCACCTGCATGAAGAACTGTGGGCCGGACCACTGCAACAGGGGAAACTAGTTGCGACAATATCCAACCTATGCAAACTCAGCTTCGTTGCTCAAGTACAGGAGCGCCATATTCCCCTGATAAGAGAGGGCCAAAAGGCCCGGGTATCTGTTGCCGCATATCCAGAAAGCAGACATCGTTTCAGTTGGGGAAAAGTGGTAGCCCTCAAACCCACGCTGGACCGAAGCGGTTTTGAGATTGTCATAAGCAACTTATCGCCGATTAAGGGCGGCCCACTATTCCCTGGATTGACCGGGAGGGCCAAAGTTGTCCAAATCACCAATCGCAGGTTGATAGAACAGATCTTTGCTTTCAACGAACCAAAAGGAGGTCATTAATGGAGTACATAATGCCACCGAATCAAATGGGTATCAGATGCAATAATCCACCCACAAGTTGTCCGTTGGACATCTGCATCGTTGATGGATGCGGCTTATATGTGTGTGCGCTCTACGGATGCGGTGTCGACAACTGTGGTGCCGACGGTTGTGGTTCTCGTTGCTCCGGACAGGGTGGGGGTTGTTCTACAAGAGGCGCGTGTCCCTGTGACTGCAACCCAGGAGTAAACTAGAATACGAAGGGGCAGTCCGTACAGGCTGGCCCAAGTCCAAATGAAGCACTCTAAGTACAATTTTTTCATGAAGGCAAGCGATGGCAAAATCCTCGCTTTCAACGCACTGACCGGAGCCTTCGTCCGGATGAACAGGCGAGAGCATAGAATTTTGGCTGCTTTCCAGCCAGCCGCGCACGGCGTCAGTGGAAAATTACTGCGAGAGCTTACTGATAGCGGTCTTGTCGTTGATGATAACGTCGACGAAGTCAGATACCTCAGGGTCCGCAACCGTATTGCCCGGTATCAAAGCAATGTCGCCGGACTTACAATAGCCCCGACACTGGACTGCAATTTCCAATGCACCTATTGCTTCCAGGACAGAAAGACAACATATATGAGCGAAGTCGTGGCCGAAGCAGTCATCCGCTATCTCGAGAGCAAGTTAAAAGGCGGCGTACGTACTGTGAATGTGACATGGTACGGAGGTGAACCATTTCTTCCCAAGGCATTCAAAACCGTTATTCTTCTATCGGCGGCCTTCCGCAAACTGTGCAGGAAATTCGATGCAAGATATGCCTTTGCCTTGGTCTCAAATGGCTCTCTCTTGAATCAAGAGATGGCAAGGGAGCTTCGCCGAGACCGTTGCACATCGGTTCAGATAACCATCGATGGACCGCCCGAGGTGCACGACAAACGCAGGCCCTTCCGTAGTGGTCGGGGAAGCTTTGCCCAGGTGATCGAAAATATTCAGAGGGCAAAGAAGATTCTGCCTATTCGCATCCGAGTCAACGTGGACCGCCAGAACCAGGAATCCTGCCTCCTCCTTCTTGACCACCTCCGGGATCTGGATCTAAAGAAATACGTCAGCCTTTACTACGCGCCGGTTGAAGTCTATTCGCCCGTCTGCAAAAACATAAGACACCAGTGCCTGATCACAAAAGAGTTCTCCAACGTTCAAACGCGCCTTTATCAAGAGACTCTACGCGCCGGGTTCAACATCGTGCCCTTCCCCCATACAACGCCGACCGCATGTGGCGCTGAATGTGTGTCATCCATTCTGATAGAACCCAGTGGCCTGCTGCAGAAATGCTGGAATGCAATCGGGGTAGACTCCGAAGCAGTTGGTCACCTCCTCGACAAAGACACCAACAAAGAGCTTCTCTCGAACTACCTTATGTGGCTCGACTGGGACGTATTCAAGGAAAAGAAATGCGTCCGATGCAAGATCCTACCCGTCTGCATGGGCTCCTGTCTCTATAAGAAACTGTCGACGGCTGGCAGGGCCCTTGAATGCCCTCCATGGCGCCATAATTTGAAGAACATGTTATCTCTCTATTATTCATCGTGGAAAGCCGAACGAGGATCGCATGCATAGAAACCGGTTGTGGTTGCGTCTGCTTTTGGCTATGATGACCGTTGCTATGGTGACAAGGTGTCCATCCAGAAAGTGTGGCCGTCTGCATGAATTCATCCAGTTGCCGAAGGCCCGGGTCGCCTGGGTTTACGGCTCTCGCATCGAGCCAGGCGACAGCCTGCTGGTAGAAGTCATGAAGAGTAAGCTCAAGCGCAGCGGGTATGAATGCTCCAGCGAGATGGAAGTGCCTTCCCGCAACAGAGATCGTAGTCTCGCTATCTTCGGTACACCAATGAACAACACCCTGCTGGCCAGACTTCTGGTTGAGAATGGAATCAGTTTAGGCCCGGGGGTGCTTTCGATTAGGAATAGGGACTTCACGGGCGATGAACTCTCTGTTGTGTTTGCATTCAATCAATCAGCGGGCGGAATGACTCTGTTGATGGCCTCTGAACACATGGAGAATCTTCAGAAGCTCAGCTTCGGCAAGAACTACGATTTCATTGTCTACGATCGCATCGGGCCGCGCTTCTTTGGTTATATCGTCAGTGGCAGCATCGATAACAAGCAAAGCCGGGGAGCTAGACGTCCTTCCTGGGTCAAGATGGAATCAGACAACTTCTGCATTTTCTATGACCCGCGGATGTCGGAACAGACAGCCGCGCACATCAGGGATTATGATGAAGCTGCCCTCAAGGAGATACATCACATTACAAACCTCGATCCGCCAGGGAAGATTGCGCACTACGTCTATCGGTCCCGTGCTCAGAAGGAGGAAGTGACGGGAAACCAGGGAAATGCTCACTGCAACACTAAATACATGGAGATTCACTCGGTTTATTCGAAGGGAATCAAGGCGGTTGGATCACACGAGGTTATGCACGTTGTCGCTAGCCGAGTTGGATCTCCTCCGGCGTTGATAGGTGAAGGCTTGGCGGTACATGTCGAAGGAAAATGGAATGGCCGGACGCTCGGCTACTGGCTGGCAAAGTTCAATGGTGAGGGCAGAATGATACCGCTCGATTCGCTTCTCGAGACGATCAGTTTTCGCGACACCGACCAGGAGGTCGCCTACGTCACCGCCGGCTCATATGTCGGTTTTCTCATTTCACGTCACGGCATAGGAAAACTGCTCGAATTATACCGCTCGGTCGACCAGCACGCAAAGGGAAACGCGATTCTAGATGCCTTCTTGGAAATCTATGGCATGCCGTTTGAGCAATCGGAACAGGAATGGTTCAGAGTAACCTTCGACGGTTCCTAAAGTATCATCGTCCCTACTGGAGACGCGCAGCACACGCCTTCATACTGACGCTGTTCACAACACTCCTGCAACTGCCAATGCCATTCTTGTCTATGTATGTTATCGACAACGTCCTAATCGAAGGTAACATGCCCTTTCTCAATAAGCTGACGTTACTCCTGATTCTGGTGCAGTTGGTCGCTATTATTGCCTATTTCCTTCATGGATACCTCCTTGAAGCATTCCGTCAGCGTGTCTTTTTCGATTTACAGAAGACGGTTTTCGCCAAGGTTCTGGAGTTGCCGATGAGCTATTTCCAAGCAAACGAATCTGGTTACATCCTCTCAAGAGTCAGGAACGATACCGAGACAACCAAAGGCCTGATGGCTGACACGATAATCAGCCTCCTTAAGGACGTGGCAACTCTGGCCGTCGGAGTAGTCTGTCTCTTTGTGTTGCACTGGAAACTGGCCCTTTTCTCATGTCTTCTCTTGCCTCCATTTGTCATCTCGATTCTGAACGCAGGAAAGCACATGAAGAAAATGAATAGCGGTCTCCAGGAAGCGAGTGCACAGCTGAACAAGGAAGTAGCTGAAGATGTCTCCCTGGTTGCCTCGGTCAAAGCTCTCGGCATCCACAAATCACTCATGCGAAAGTACGTTTCGGCCTTGAGGCATTATATCGATATGTCTTTTCGGACAAGCATGTACACGGCGATCTTTGGAGGGCTCACATCTCTCATCGGGGCAGCCGGGCCAATCCTCCTTCTATGGTACGGTGGCAGTGAGATAATCAGTGGCGCGCTTACGTTCGGACGTTTTTTCGCTTTCAGCATGTTCCTTTCCTATCTATTTGGGCCGACGCAGCGTCTGCTCAATCTCAACATAAGTATTCAAGCCTCACTTGCGGCAATAGATCGTGTGTTCGAAGTGCTTGACCATCCCTCGGAGCCCACGACCGTCAGCGCCGGAGCACTACGAGACGCCCGGGGTCGCGTCGAATTTCGCAACGTCGCCTATTCCCACAATGGCTCGAAGCCGATCATTGATGATGTAAGCTTCGTCATGGAACCCGGCCATCTCTTTGCCATCGCCGGCAGGAGCGGCATTGGTAAAACCACCATACTGAATCTCCTGATGGGCTACTACCTACCCCTTAGAGGTGAAATAATCGTTGACGGAATCAATACAAGACTACTGGGTAATGCGTCGTTGAGAGCGCACATCGGGTTTGTACCACAAGGCGCTCCCCTCTTCTCAACCTCAATACGCGAGAACATAAGGTATGGGAACCTTGAGGCAACCGATGAAGAGATAGTCGACGCCGCCACACTGGCTAATGCCCATCACTTCATTTCTCATCTGAAAGATCAGTACCGTACTCTGGTTGGGGAAAGAGGCGTGAAGCTCTCCGGCGGAGAAAGGCAGCGTATTGCCATCGCGCGGGCCATTGTCAGAAAACCAACAATCTTTGTTCTTGATGAATCTCTGTCCGAAGTTGACTTGGATTCAGAAGCACTGATTATGCAGAGTCTCCTTGACCTCAAACGGACAGCAACTGTCATCGTAGTGGCGCACCGGCCTTCGACCGTACAGAGAGTTGATAGGGTCTTCTTTCTCGAAACCGGCAGAATTGTTGCTTGCGGCACGCACCACGACTTGCTTACTTTCTTTCCTCCCTACGAGCGGCTACTTACAACGGCCCAAACTGATTGACAAAACATGCGCATTGGGTAGAATGAATGACAAGATGACCACGGGAAATGGGCCTAACAGGAAGCGACGCAAATACCAGGAAGACTACCGCCTGGGCAATGTCAAGATGATGATCCAGCAGGAGGAGTGGTTGAAAGCGCATCCCGACTACCACAAGAAGTGGCGGAAGAGAAATCCCCGCTATTACAACAAATGGCGGGCGAAGAATCCGGAGTATTTCAAGCAGTGGCTGGAGGGCAATGCCGACCACCGCCGCTCCTACATGACGCAATACATGCGGAAGTACCGGGGCAGACGTGGGACGTCGGACGAAGGACGTGGGACGCAAATGCTTGACAAAACGACGACGTCCGAAAGTCCGGATGTGAGAAACACGGAAGAGCAGAAGGAATCACCGTAATCAGCCTTACCATCATCGTAATCAACGCGGTAACGCGAGTAATCGGGCAGAGGACAGACGGGATTGGAGTGATGGAGTAGTGGAACATTGGAGTAATGGAAGAATGGGTGACGTCTTATCCCTGGAATCTGCCGTGCTATCACCGTAATCGATGTCCCGGAGGGACAGGCAGATCAGCGCATCAGCGGAGCAGGCGGCAGAAGTGAAAGGTGAGCGGTAAAAGGTAAAATATGAACTGATGCGGCAACACGCCCTCCAGATCGGACACCGAACCCACGCCCCCATGCGTGCCCTTATCTTAGGCCAGCAATGTAAATAGTTACAGAGAAATCGCTATCGCTGCAGAATCGCTTTCTGGATAGCGGCGTAACCCTTGGCTTCAAACTGGATGAAGTAGACACCGCTGGCAACCGAGCGACCACATTGATCCGAGCCTTTCCAGTCGATCGCGTGATAGCCAGGTTCCTGCATCCCATCTATTAGTGTCTTTACTAATCGGCCCTGAACATCATAGATTTTCAAGCTTACTTGTGCTCTTCTTGGCACGGCAAACTTTATTGTTGTCTTCCGGAAGAACGGGTTGGGATGATTTGGATACAGCATAAATACTGTGGGCAATAATTCTTTGATTTCGTCCTCTTTAATGCCCACCTGAGCTGAGGCCTCGCTTGAATAACTGCTTTCAATGAAGTTGTTGTCAACAATCGTATAGACATAGAAATATCGTATACCACCGGACACATTGTAATCGTTGTAGGTGGTATCGGTGATGATAGCGGTATTTATCTGTTGATAAGGGCCACCTGAGACTGTATCGCGATACATCTTGTAACCGAGAAGATTAATGATGCGAGAAGGATGCCACCGCAATGAGATATAGTTCATGATGGGCGTCGCAAATAACTCGCGAGACTGGGAACCAGCCGTGTAAACGCGGAAAGTGTAAGAATTGTTAACTGGTATCACAAAATCACTATCATCCTTAGCATCGGCGACTCTTATGCGGTAGGTTGAATCGCGAATCATCTCATTAATATAATAAAGGCCGTTCCAGTGCTTTGTATCTGACCAGGAACCACTGAAGGTATATTGAGTATCATTCGGTGCGATTCCAAATGTCGCACGTGGCGGGACGCTTGTTTTCATCGGCTTGCTGAAAGTAAGGTAGACACGCAGTGTTTCGACGCCAACAACATCCGGGACAACACGCAAGCTGTCGAGATAGGGCGGCGCAGCTTGCGACGGCGTAGTCAAGAATGGCCGGTAGTTCACGATGCCGAGCGTGAAATCATCGTAGTAATCGTATATCATCTGATTGATTCTTAATGTATCAACCATTCCCCACCAGTTGGTATCGGCCGCGATATTGTTAACCGTGTTATTATACACCGCATAACGTTTGGCAATGAGATTGTTCTGATGCATAACCGGCCTACCGGCCCTTATGTAGATCGACGACGCATTAGTATCAATAATTGTGTTGCAGGTTATTACTGGCGATGCATCGCGCTCATCCACATATATCCCACCACCCTGGCGAGCGCGATTACTACTAATTGTATTACGGCTTATTGTTGCGGATTTTGGACTCTCACCATAAGGCAGCATGTAAATCCCACCGCCTATAGACGCCATATTACTATTAATATTATTGCCAGTTACTATACGTCTTGAACTACAGATAATACATAAACCACCGCCACTACTATCGGCAGAGTTGGCAAGAATGGCATTGTTTTGTATCTGAACCAAGACGCTGTCGGCGTGGGCATCATAGATAGCACCACCCATTGCAGTTGCATGATTGTCGAAAATAAGGTTATTCCTTATAATCATAGTATCTCTTAAACCATGACTCATAATATGAATACCACCGCCGCCATAGTCACAAGCAACGTTACCAGCAATAATGTTATTGCTTATTTTCACCGTACCACTGCAGCGGATACCACTCCCGGCGTTATTGCAGATTGAATTGTATGTTATTTCGGATGAACCATGACACCAAACACCTAAACCAAAACTACTATTATCACAAATCGTGCTATAAGTCACGGTCATGATACCGTGACACTCAATGCCGCCCCCGGAATTGTTAGATATGGTGCAGTATCCGACATACAGTGAATCAGCCGTGCCATTTATTGCGGCATTCGCCCTTTCGATTCGACAGTACTTGAACGTAGCTTTGGAACCGGGATTAAACAAAAGACGGTCCCATGTACCAGTCGTACCGTTTCTCGTTATTCTGATCGAATCGTTTTGAGTGCCGATTGCGTTCAGAATCCCATCAACTCTGATGTATAAGCCCGGATTGATCAAGACCGCAACGCCCGGCTCAATGGTTAGCGTCACGCCCGGATTCACTAGAACATTTCCTGTGACCACGTATGTTCCCCTGCGCCAGGTCGTGTTGGTCGATATTACACCACTCACATTGCGCGTATTTTGAGTGGCAATACTAAAATCGATCGTATCCTGATATCGGCCGCCGTTGGCAGTTACATAAAGTTTGAATAAAACATTATGCTGAGGACAGGTGTCGGATAAGGCAAAGGTCAGAAGATCGGTCGTGTTGGCTCTCTTTTCCCTTGCAAGAATGTTGCCGAATTGCGTTAGAGAATCCATTACCCTAATATTAACATCATCAGTATGCAATATCGCCGATACGCCTGTAGCATTAGAACCGATGTTATTGAGTGTCAAGAATACATTTACCGTCTCGCCGGCGTCGGCTATGCCATCGCGGTCGCCCCGAAAATCGTCAATGCTGTCTTTATAAAAAGTTAGCAACGGCAGGGAATCCCAGGTAATGGTTTTATAGGCATTCAATCGGCCACTGCCCAGCATGCCTTGATGGTTAGGGTTGAGGCTGTCGATTGGATCGGTATTGTTTATGATTGCATTAATGATTGAACCTGGTGATAACCACGGCCGACCCGAGGCAACCAGCGCGGCAACACCAGAAACGTACGGCGCCGACATCGAAGTGCCGGTAAAATATCCATAATCTCCAATCTTTGTGCTCAGAACACCAACCCCAGGCGCTGATACATCAACCCATTTCCCAAGATTAGAACCATCCCATTTTTTGTCAAAAGAATCGGTTGCCGCCACACCTAAGGCAACTTCATAACTACCCGGAAAAAATGAGTCGGATCTGGCATCATTGCCGGCCGCACCAACCGGAACCGATGTCACATAGGCATTGATGACCGCATCCCTTAGTAACTGCGAAGAGGCATAACCACCTAAACTCATATTTATTATTTTAGCACCGTTATTGGATGCATAATTGATACCCAGGACAATGTCGGAATACAAACCAACACCATTGTTGTTAAGGACCTTCACCGCCATTAGTTTTGATCGCCAGCTCGTCCCGGCAACACCGATCGCATTGTCGGTAACCGCTGATACGATACCGGCACAATGACTGCCATGACCTGCGCCATCCTGAACGATATTGTTCCGATTGACAAAATTCCATCCCTTGACATCATCAATATAACCATTGCCATCGTCATCAATGCCGTTATTCGGTATCTCGTCACGGTTTATCCAGATGTTCCCAGCTAAATCAATGTGACTTGTATCGATGCCCGTATCAAGAATCCCGATCACAGCCGATGTATCACCAACCTGAATATCCCATGCCCGAGGCGCCTCAATCTTTCGAAAACCCCACTGCTCGCTAAAACGCGGGTCATTGGGCGTTCGGCACATGCGGGCATAGTAGTTCGGCTCGGCATATAGGACATGGGGATCGTTCCTGTAGGCGCTAATAATCTCTTGCATATTGGATGTTGGATCGAACTTCAAATGATAGATATTAACAAGGTTTGGAACTTCAATAACGCGGCCCGATGGCGTCTTGACCGAAGCAGCTTTCCGCTCCGCCATTATTGGGAATAGTCTCTCCATCTCTTTTAACTGATACCGGGTATTTATTGCATCGATAGAAGGAAGCCCGGTCTTAATAATTCCGTCTTCTTGCACCAAATTGACTACCAGGTCATCCTTAAATTTTACTATTACCTCACCCGGTGCCCAGGCATTTTGCCCGTCAATGGCAAAAGCTAGTGACGACAAAAGTATAAACCCACAGAAAATCAACTTACTTTTAGAACGTAGTAAAGTAGAAGCCATCTTAACCTCCTTTTGATTATGGACTTCCCTTATTGTTATAATCAGTTATGCTACTTTGTCAAGAGTTTTCCGAGAATGCGGAAATCCACATTTCATTTTGGGAAATAATCTCGAAGCCGAAAAAAACTAAAAGGACGCTGCGGGGTCAGGCGCTGTTAGGTTTAGAGCGTTAGTATCGTTAGAGCGCAGGATTGGCAGGAGTGGGGTCGAATCTACACATTATGACATCAGTCCTTTTAATTTCATATTCCTACCATCTCGTGTCTCTCTCGACGTCGAGTCTCCATCTTGTGTCGAACACTCGGCGTGAGACAGATGTGAGACAGAAACACCGTCGTAAAAATACTGTCTGGGCAACACGGCCTCCACGCCTGACACTTGACTCCCTTGTTTCGCTCTTCTATTACTTATAGATCGAACCTCGGAAACCAATATCATGTATTCTAACTATGTCATTCTCCTCATCAATACTAAATAAAACCCTTGTTCTGCCGGTTCGCAGACGATAGAGTCCTTGCCATTCACCTTTCAATTTCTTAATATCAACTAAAAGCCCGCTTCCCCCTTCAAGCCAATCTCCAATATTTTTGATTTTTTTGTTATTGATTCTCTGAGCTTCAGTGGAATTCTTTCTAACGACTTTTCTGCTTCTTTACTGAATTCGTATTGCCACACCTACAATTTTTTCCTTACGAATGTCTGATTTCTATATTTCTCAGCGGTACCAAAGATTTCGCCTATCTCCTTTGTTTCTTTATCATCAACATAAGGAATAAGCGCAATTCTCATTTTTTGAAGGTACTTCTGAAACGATTCATTAACTGCCTTCTTTATCAATCCATACAGTTTCTTTTCTTCAATTTTCATTTCCATAAAAAACATTATATTTACAAACATTTATTTGTCAATTGGAAAATTGCATATGCAGGTCGAGCCTGGGCATTTGGCCCCTGCGGTGTCAGGCGCTGTTAGGTTTAGAGCGTTGAGAGCGTTAATATCGTTGGAGCGTTTGTGCCGGAGGCACATCGATTACAGTGATAAGCGGCAAGGCCGCACGATTACGGAGATAGGGACGTTGAGAACGTTAGAAGGTCTGGTCGAAAGTATGCAGACGGTGATGCAGACGGATTCGGGCGGATGCAGATGGAAAAAAGTAAGGCCCGGGGCAGTCCCGAGGACAAAAGCTTCACCCGTACCCCATTCGACTTCGCTCAGGGCAGGCTTACTCCTCCCCCGTCAAGGGGGAGGACTCGATAGAAGATATGTGAAGACGGGACAGTGCCCGTTGTGACGGGCTGGGCCCCGTACCGACGGGATGAACCCCATTGAAGCTCGGCTTATCTAATCTTCACAATCCTCTGCGGCGCGGCAAAGCCGCTCTGCGGTTTCACAAAATAGACCCCCGCCGCAAGCCCAATCCCTATCCGATCACCGCGGAAGACTCCGACCTGACGACCGGAGATATCAAAGAGCGTGAAATTCTCCTTCTCATGTCCCGCAACCGTGGCAAAGGTGGCGAAGGGATTCGGCATTATTCTGACTTTTTGATTTTTGATTCTTGATATTTGATTTTCTTCTTCTATTCCCACCATGCTGTCACGGAGGACTGAAATACTTGGATCATCGTAGTTAGCCGCATAAGTACGATTATACGAGGGACTGTAGGTGAAGCAAAGCGGGCGGGCGCCAACGGCGATTGTTCTTATCACACCGTTGCTCACACCATCAATCACGCTTACGCTGTTGCTTCCGCTATTGGCACAGTAGACTTTGTTGTTGGTCGGATTATGGGTCAAAGCTCGCGGACTATCGTATACCGGGACCGTCGTAAGCACATTGTTGGTCGCTCCATCAATCACCGTAACATCATCGCTATTCTCGTTGGCGCAATAGACCTTGTTGCTGTTGCGATTGTATGCCAGGGCCCAAGGACCATCTCCGACCGCGATCGTGGTGATGACCGTATCGGTCGCACCGTCGATCACCGTAACATTATCGCTCCACAAATCAGTGCAGTAGACCTTGTTGTTGGTCGGATTGTAGACCAGGGCCCAAGGCCCGTCTCCGACCGCGATCGTGGTGATGACCGTATCGGTCGCGCCGTCGATGACCGTAACATTATCGCTCGAACCATTAGCGCAGTAGACCTTGTTGTTGGTCGGATTGTAGACCAGGGCCCAAGGCCCATCTCCGACCGCGATCGTGGTGATGACCGTATCGGTCGCGCCGTCGATCACCGTGACCTCAGCGCTCAGACAATCAGCGCAGTAGATCTTGTTATTGGTCGGATTATAGACCGGGGCACAAGGGTGACTTCCGGAGGTAATCGTGGTGATGACCGCATTGCTCGCGCCGTCAATCACCGTAACCTCATCGCTTTCATAATCAGTGCTGTACACCTTGTTGCTTGTCGGATTGTAGACCAGGCCATAAGGCAACTCTCCGACGGCGATAGTAGTGATGACCGCATTGGTCACGCCGTCGATCACCGTGACGCGATCGATTACTTCATTGGCGCAATAGACCTTGTTGTTGGTCGGATTGTAGGTTAAAGCGCAAGGCGTGACTCCAACGGGAATCGTAGTCTCGAGCCACTGCCCGAGGGCAAAAGTAGAAAGTAGGACGTAGAAAGTAGAGAGCAGATAAAACCTGGCACAAGCATGCCTTTGGAAAAGACGGAAACGAGTAGCGAAAATCCCAACTTCAACCTTTTTCATTTTACATTTCACCTTTAACCACTGCCTAGCCGCCAGTCATGCAACAATTCTAAATGGAACCCATCAGAAGTCAAGCGATATAAGTAGCGAAAGGCTGGAGCAATGAGCAATGAGTCCTGAATGATGCTCGATACAGGATACATGATCCATGATAACGGAAACATTTATCTCCGCCATCTGCCGTGTTATCACTGTAATCTATGCGAAGCACTGTGATCGATGTCCCGTACGGGACAACCTTTTGCATTTTCCATTTATGACAGCCGGGACAGTCCCCGAAACCATCCACCCCCTTCTTACTCCTCCCCCGTCAAGGAGGAGGAATCACGAAATGCGGCTTATCTGATCTTCACAATCCTCTGAGGTGCGGAGAGACCGGTCTGTGACTGCACAAAATACACCCCCGCCGCGAGCCCAAGGCCGATTCGGTCACCGCGGTATATCCCGACTCTATTTCCGGCAATGTCATACACTGCGAAATCCTCTCTTTCGTGACCAAGCGCCGCTGCAAAGCTGGCAAACGGATTCGGCATTATTCTGACTTTTTGATTTTTGATGTTTGGTATTTGATTTTCTTCTTCTATTCCAGTCACCGCCACCAGATGGAACCAATCGAAATCGGCGCTTATCTCCGGCGTCTGACGGGTCCCGCCGAACTCCGAGGAAATCATCGCCATCACCCCGGATACCTGATGTCCGGGAAAGGGCCCGCCCAAGCTAAGAACCGTCCAATTGGAGTTATTCGGGCTGTATTCGGCAAACGCGGTGTTCCCGCTCGTCCTGATCCGGAGGTAGACCAGCGTGTCGCTGTAAGGAAGACCGTATAAGGAGTCGTTGATCATCCCGAAGACCATCTTACCATAGGGCGAAATGTTGACCACTCCCGCCGCGGCCCGAGGTCTCCCAATGAACAGGGAGTCGTAGTCGGCATAGACTCCGGCAACCTGGCCCGCGGAATCGGGACGGGCGATGAGCTTGGTGCTCACCTCGAAATTCCCGGGGATCGCTTCCACATGGTAGAAGCTATTCCACATCGTATCCCCTTCGCAGTATTTGGTGATGATCCGCAGGAACCCCGGCCGGGCCGTGAGGCTCCAGTGGGTAGGGTCCTCCCACCCGATCCCCCACCGCGGATCTAGCACGCTACTGTTGAACTCGTCCAGGAAATCGGCACTCGCCGCCCCGGCCAGCATGACCAAAACCCAAAACACGCGTTTCATACCTTTCTCCTTTTTTAGGTTTCTCCGGGGGCGGGGCGAAGCCCTGTCCCCGGGCAAACCACCTATAGCCCAAATATCCCTAAATCCCGCAATCTCCAGAAATCGATAGGATACCTGATAGAGTCCTCAGGTCAGTATAGCAATTAGGGCACCGATGTCAATGGCTAGTCAAGCCGGGAGCCTTACGTTTATCGCTTTCATGTTGACCTACTCGTGGCGACACGTATAATAGAAGCTCAACCAGGAGATGAAACGTGAAAAAGCTGAAAGCAGTGAAAATGCTATTTGCCGTGTCGCTGGCAGTCGTTATCGGCGTTCTGATCTCGGGATGTCCGGAGGACACACCCGGCATGCCGGGCGCGAATGAGGTCTGGATCGAAGGGTCGGCGTTCAATCCGGCCAACAAGGTTGTCACCCAGGGCACAACCATAACCTGGACCAACAAGGATGCTGCCACTCATACTGTGACGAGCGGCTTGCCGACCAAGCCGAGCGGCAAGTTCGACAGCGGCGACCTGGGTCAGAATGCCACTTACAGCTTCAAGTTCGACAGCAGCGGGACCTACTCTTACTACTGCAAACACCACAGCGGCATGACCGGCTCCATAACCGTGCCGTAGAGAAGAAGATAGGCTCGCTTACTTGTAAGGCTGATTCATGACACTGAAGTGGGAAAAACCTGCGCCGGCGCTGGTCGACTTCTTCACGGAGAAAACGACCGGAGTTCCATGTGAACACCGGGTCATGTTCGGCTATCCGTGCTGTTTCATCAACAGCAATATGTTCATCGGGCTTTTCAAACAGCTAATAATCGTTCGGCTCGCGGAGAAGGACCGGGACGTCGCGCTGAACAAGCACCGTCAGGTGACCCTGTTTGAATCGATGCCGGGGAGGGTCATGAAGGAGTACGTCGCACTTTCTGAGACCGTATATCGCAATGAAGAAGTCTTTGCCGACCTCGTCAGCAAGTCGCTGAAGCATGTCTCTTCCCTGCCCAAGAAGGCATCCAAGACGAAAACCAAGAAACGCAAGAAGTGACGGCGACTGGCTGGAGCGCCCTAGCGCAGCAATGAGTAACGAGTGCTGAGCAATGAGCGATGAGGCCAGAATGATGCTCGATCCAGGATACACGATCAACGATAGGTCGTTAATAACTAATGACTCAATAACATAATCACTCGTCCCCCAGAGGCCTATCTGACCTTCATGATCCTCAGCGGCGAGGAACGGCCGTCCTGCGGCTGCACAAAATAGACCCCCGGGGCAAGGCCGATGCCCTGATCGTCACGACCGTCCCACCGAATGGTAACTGGTAAACGGTAATCGGTAATCGGCAACGACTTCACCAAACGGCCCGTCGCGTCGTAGATCCGCAGGCCGGGCATTTCCTTCCCGGATCGTGTATCGTGCATCGTGTATCGTATCTCACATCGGTTCCTGAACGGATTCGGCTGAATCTTCAATCTGACATCGTGCACCGTGGATCGTGGATCGTTTCTCTCTTCAATCGCCGTCGGTATGAACTGGTACAGAATCGTTCCCAAGTCACCCACCGCAACTCCCCAATAACCTGGCAAATCAAGCCAGCACCAGACCCCGCGCAAAGTGTTCGTCACGCCACTTAGCTCAGGCAACCATGTCGCACCGCCGTTGCTCGTCGCCAGAATCCGGCCGTTGGCGCCGACCGCGTAGCCGAGAGAGCCGTAGCAGGACAAGAATACTCCGTGCAGGTTCTCGGTGAAACCGGTCGAAACCAGAGTCCAGGATGAACCTCCGTCCGTTGTCCTCAAGACTATGCCGCCGTTGCCGACGACGCACCCCAGGAGTGTATCCCTGAAACAGATACCGCGTAAAGTGTCGGAGACTCCGCTCCCCTGGGTCTGCCAGTCGGCGCCGCCGTTGGTGGTTCTCATTATTGCACCGTTGGTGCCGCACTTCCATCCGAGCCGATCGTTGACAAACCAGACGCCGAACCAAGTGACCCGAAGCGTCGTCGTCTGAAACGCCCAGGTCAGCCCACCGTCGGTTGTTCTCCAGACCGACCCGGCACCGCCAACGCCCCATCCATTCATGCTGTCGCCGTAGGATACGGCGTAGACGATATTGGTCGGCGTGATCTTTGTGATCCAAGTATTGCCGCTGTTTGTCGTGTGGATCACTGCACCCCCACCCGTATCGCCACCAACCGCCGTTGCCCACTCTTTGGAAGAAAGGCATCTGAGCTCCCAGGCTACGCCATACAAGATCTGATTTGTCGGGCTGGTTTGACCCGTCCAGTTGGTCCCCATGTTCTGGGTTGTGAGGATCGTTCCCTGGTCTCCCACGGCCCAGCCCCTTGGACTCGGCGGACGCCTAAACCAGATGTCTCTGAGGTTGTTGGTGGTTCCACTCGTCTGCCTGACCCACGTGCCGAAGCCTGGCGCCGCACAGGCGAGAACAATCAAGATACTCAAGCACAATGATCTCCTCATATAACCTCCTGTCCAGTCAGAAATGACGATGCTCGATACCGGATGCATGATACACGATATCGACGGAACGCGGGCCGACGGCCGAAACCTACTACAGCTTGACGATTCTGATAGTCTGACCGTCGCCAGAGACGGCCCTGATAAAATAGACGCCCGGCGCAAGCCCGGCACCGATCCGATCACCGCGGCAGATTCCGACCCTCTCCCCCGCTGCATCATAGACCGCAAACGTCTTGCGCTCATGACCGATGACCGCCGCGAAAGAAACAAACGGGTTCGGATGGATCTTCAATTGTGCATCGTGGATCTTGTATCGAGCATCGTCTCTTTCTTCTTCTATTCCCACCGGATTCCCAGTCGGATTCCGCTTGTAGTAGATTTCGTCGTTCCCGGCCCGGCCGTCTTTCCACACGACATGCAGCCTAGAACCGGAAATGGCGAGAAACGGATTTTGCGACCACGATGGGTCGTTCGTGAGCCGTGTATCCGTCTCCCAACTTGTCCCGCCGGTGGTTGACCGCTTGTAGTAGATTTCGTAATTACCGTCCCGGTTGTCCCACCAGACCACATGAAGATTCGAGCCTGAGACGGCGATCGACGCAGCCTCTGAAGTCGCCGCCGCATTGGTCAAACGTGTATCACTTCCCCAGGTCACTCCGCCATCGGTCGAGCGCTTATAGTATATCTCCCATTGCCCATCCCGGCTGTCCTGAAACGCAATGTGGACATTCGCGCCGGAAAGGGCGACCGACGCGCCGAACGACACGCCCGGGTCGTTGGTGAGACGCTGGTCCGAACCCCAGATTGACCCGTGATCGGTGGAGCGTTTGTAGTAAATCTCATAGGCCCCGCCGTCCCGGTTGTCAAACCAGGCAACGTGGACATCGCCGGAAGGTGCGGCGGCAATCGCCGGACTCTCCGAACTGCCGGCAGCATTGGTAAGCCGCACGTCCGACTGCCAGCTGATACCGGCATCGGTGGAGCGTTTGTAGTAGACTTCGTAGTTGCCGTCCCTGTTTTCGCGCCAGACGAGGTGGACATTCGGGCCGGTAAGAGCAAGCGACGGATACCATGAAAGCATGGGGTCGTCGGTAAGGCGGGTGTCCCCTCCCCATGTGACACCGCCGTCTGAGGAGCGCTTGTAGTAGACTTCGAAGTTGTTCGCCCCGTCCCGGGTATCGTACCAAGCCACGTGCAAAGTCAGGCCCGAAACCGCGATCGTGGGCAGGGCAGAAATGGCGGCGTCATTGGTCAAGCGCGTGTCCGCGCCCCAGCTGGTTCCGGCGTCAGTTGACCGTTTGTAGTAGATCTCAGAATTCCCGTCGCGCGTATCCCACCAGACGACGTGTAATGTATCCCCGGTGGCGGCAATGCAGCGCGCGCTCTGCGACGAAACGCTCGAAATGCCGCTGTCAAATGTCAACCGTTGATCCGCCTCCCACTGCCCGAACAGCGGAATCAGCATCAGGAAAAGAAGCACGCTGAATGACACCAGACCCTTGCCCATTACGATTCTTCGATTCAGCACTGCGTACTTTCCTCTCACTATCATCTCCTTTTTCGCCTCCCACCTTTAAACACCCTACCGGATAACGACGATCTTCTGTCTCTCGTGGACTCCGGCTTGATTCGACACGATAAAGTATACGCCCGGACCAACGGCGCCTCTTGTCGCGACACAACGCCCCCGGATATCAAACACTTCATATTCTTTGTTCAGGTAACGGTCGAGCCCGCCCCGCAATACGGACACCGCCCGTGCCCGCGGCCGCATCTCGAAGTCTTGCTCCTGGATTGCGTTGATGTTCACGTCGACATTCCCGTAGATGTCGGTCCCGGTACCGCTGTTAACGTGCCAGGCAACGAGGTAGTTTCGGTCCGATGCCGCGGCAACCGCATACCACTTCTCGCTGGTGCTGACGTCAGATATGGTGAAGTTGCCGCCGATCAGCGAGCCGGTTTTGGACACAAATTGACCGCAGATCAATCGGTTTGTCCCCTCAAGCTGACGCCACATGACCAGGTACTTCTGCCCGTCGTAGGCGACGCTGGGAAACAACTGCGCCTGGGGGCCGGTGCCGATGGGAATCGTGGTGCCGACCGCCTGCCCCTGAGGGGAAACGAGCTGACCGTTGATGTCATAGATAGTGCTTGTGTTCCAGACGACCAGGTAGTTGGTCCCGTCAAAGGCCATGTCCGGTTCCCAGCCGTTCGTGTTCGGGATCAAGAAGATGGACCCGTCGGGCCGGCCCGCAAGGTTGAGGAAACGACCGAAGATGGTGCCGGCATCGGTGTTCCACACGACCAGACACCGGGCGCCGTCGTACTCGATGGCGGCGTTATTACCATCGGAAATCCCTAGTGCGGTGGAGATGACGACTTGAGGATCAAGAATGGTCCCGGAAGGCGATACGCGCGCGCCGACAATGTAGTATGTCGTCGTGTCGATGGTCATGTCGCTCCAGACCACCTGGTGGTTCTGCCCGTTGAAGGCAACCGCAGCCCAGGATTGCTTCTTCGGCCTGGGATGGATCTCAAGCGACGGGAATGTATCGAGGTTGGGAGTGACCCGCACTCCCACGACATCGCCCTCGCTTCAGCAGTGGTTGCGCGTGACGATCAGGAAGTTCGAACCGTCGTAGGAGGCGTCGCAGCTGTAGCTGGCGCTGTCCAAATAGAGCAGGCGGCCACCGCCGTCCAGCACCGTACCGGTCTTCGTCACCCGGGCGCCGTACACGCCCATGCGGTTTGACACGCGGGCATCGATCCAAAAAACGTAGAATTGATCGTTCACAAAGTTCACGGCCGGGTTCTGCTGAAAGCCGGCCGCGGTACAGATTGGGAAATCAGCACTGATGATTAAGAGGATGATTGGTATCATAGTATAAGGAGTGTAGCTACGCTTGACGCGTTGTCAAGGTAATTGTTCGGGGGCGCCTTGCGCCGCAACTCTCGGAACCAACGTCCCCGATGGCCGCTGGGCGCGTGATGCAGCAACCTCCGTTATTCAGCTCCGCTATCAAACGTAGTTCGCGAAAGACACTAACTCAGCAGTGTCAGTGGCGGTAAACGTCTCCACGGTGCCTAATGCGATAGACGATCACGGCCCGCTCCGTGTCATCGACCTCATACAGGATTCGATATCTCCCCACTCGAATGCGATAGCCTTCTTCAGCGGTCAGTTTCAAGCATCCCGGCGGCCTGGGCTCTGTTTCCAGATTCTTCAAGGCGCGGAAAATGCGCAATGCATCATCATAAGGAAGCCTATGAACCGATCTCTCCGCCGATGGCTTGATCAGTACTCTATAGGTCAAGCTTGACCTTGTGCAACTTCTCGTAACGCTCAATTACGTCCGAAATGCGCGCCAGCCCTCCCTTCTCTTTCTTGGCCTGTCTCATATCTTCCAGATCTTCCAGCACTTCAATCAATTCCGCAAAGGCGGGACTGGCTTTCGCCCACTCCCAGATTTCTCTGGAGATAACAACCAGATCGTCGGCTTTCTGACTTCTTGGCATGCAGTGACTCCTCACAAAGCCATTATATCCCTATTATGCCGCGCGTCAATAAGGAGAAGCAAGACGCCCCAGGGCCGTAATCGTTGTGACGGGTCGTTGTGACGGGTCAGGCTCAGCCTGAAAAATAGAAATAACTCTTCACTCTACTATCACGGCTTTCCTGGTGATAAGCTTGTCCGCAGTGGTAAGTCGCACAAAGTACACGCCGGGACTAAGATGAAGAGCAATCGGGCATGGAGCAGAGAGCAGACGGGATTGGAGTGATGGAATAGTGGAGTGATGGGGTAATGGGGAACTGCCTGTCATCAGATCAGGCCCAAAGCAGATCTCTGACTCACTCGACTACCACAACCTTCTTCGCAATAACTGGACTGTGTCCCGGCCGTTCCTCGAGCCGTATGAAGTAAACGCCGGGAGGAATGGCAACTGAGCAAAGAGCCGAAGGCAAAGCGCCAAGAGCCACAGATCTCACCAGTTTGCCGGCGACATCGTAGATCTGCAATCTGGCTTGCAGCCTATGGCGATCAGGCTCACCGGGTCCGTTACGTCCCTCGTCCCACGTCCAACGTATCTTGATTCCCTGCCTCACCGTCGTCGGGTTTTGCAGTATCTTTAAACTCAGCACTCGTTGCTCATTGCTCAGCACTTCACGGACTTCCGTCTGTCGTATGGCAAACGAAGAGTCGCTGAAGTCCCACGCCGTGCCCCGCGGGACATCCTGCCCCGGCCTTGGCGGTCCGTAGGCCCAGATCATCAATTTGCAGGAGTCGGAGAGGGAATCCGGCACGGACCAGAGGAAGAGCGTGTCGTCTGATTGTCTTATTGTCGTGATCGTCCGATAGTCAACACCGTCATTGAACGAAACAAACAGAGTGAACGAATCAGCCCCGGGCGGGGTGAATTTCTCCCAGGTGATGGGGAATTGGGAACCGGGCTGGAGGACTTCGCCACCGTTGGGGCGGTGGAGACGCACGCCTTCGATTTCAAAAATCTTAGTTTCAGTCGTTGTGTCGTTCTCAAGTTGACCGGTCTCAATGATCTCAGGGTATCCGTTGCCGTTCAAGTCATAGACATAGACCTTCGTATCCCAGTGATGATTGCCGCGGGGCTCGGGGTAGGCGCCAAAGACCCTTTGAAACTGGTTATTACCTATCGCTTTGAGGATAAACCAGTTGTTCGAGATGCACCAAACGACCTCAGGTCGTCCATCGCTGTCTAGATCGCCCGCGGCGCTGACAAACGCCCCGCCGGCGGTCCAAGCCCAAGTAGTATCAAGGAACACACGTTGATATGAGTCATCCCCAACTGCTTCGTATGCCCTGATACCGAAGATCCAGCCCCCAACATACTTCATCCAACCGACCCAGAATTCGTCCTTGCCGTCTCCATCAGCATCATCCGTCGCCACGACATCAAAGCTGTTGATGTAGGGCGTGCTGTCCAGCCAGGTCCGGCGGTACTGATTGTCACCGATGCATTCATAGACAGTCACAGAAGGAAGCCCGCCCCATGGTTTCACCAGTTCCTGCTGACCGTCAAGGTCGAAATCGCCAAACGCATAGTCGCTACTACCTGATCCGGAATTAGAGAAGCTGTCTTTGGCTACCAGTCGATACTGATTGTCCGCGTAGTTCTCCAGAATATAGAGAAACCACCCCTCGTTGAAGATCAGCTCCGGCCAGCCGTCCTGATCAAGATCCTGGACATGAGTTTCGATGCAACCGCCACCGCCAAGTTCATATGGCCACTTCCAAACGGCCTGCTTGGGGAAGGAGTCTCGTGTTCGTGACTCAAAGACCGCCAGCGAACACTCAATCTGCACTGCCATGTCAGTCAGGCTGTCTTTGTCGAAATCACCAACCGCCCACGCGGACCAAGCCCACTGCCGCACCCGCGACATGGAGTCTTGCGCCACAAGCTCATTCCATGGTCTATAGTGATAACGAACGATGTAGGGCGAGTGCGGCCGGTCGCTGTTCATGTAAACCTCGACCAATGAGTCCTGGCCCGAATTGAAGAAGCATATGTTGCCCTGATAGTCCTCACCGATCGGCATATAGGCCACCCGTGTGAAATTGACTGCGAAGCCCGATGCCCCAAGTAACGCGAGGAGCAGCGGTAGTCCCTTGTTCATTGCGTTCTCCATCTTATATCATCTTTACTACGAAATCGCGCCTTTGTCAAGCCTTCTTTTTGGAAGAATAAGGGAGCGGGGGGATATGCCCCCCGCTCCCGCTATCCTACTTGACCAACAGGACTTTGACCGTCCGACTGTTCGAACCGGCCTTGAGATCCAGGAAATAAACACCCGCCGGCATGGAACGTCCCGATTCGTCCCTGCAGTCCCATGTAGCGACGTGTGCGCCAAGCCTTTGCCGGCCAAGATGTAGTCGCCGGATCACCCGACCAGCTACGTCGTGGACCCTGACCGCTACCTCAGCCTCTTCCCCCAGCACATAGCTGATTGCAACGCAAGACCCAATGCTTGGATTCGGCAACACGTGCACGGACAGTGTCGGAATGCACAAGCCCATGGAGCTGGACTGGCCGCCACTGCCGCCGCCCTTGGCTTTCCGCATCCGCTCGGTTGCGTCCACGTGTATTTTCTGGCAAAAGGCGTAAGAACCCGATTCTCTGGTCAGCTTCAGACGTATGGCGTGATCCTTTTCATATAACAGATTGGGGATCTTGACCGACAGCGCCTCGAGCTTCCTTGGCGGTGCGGAGACCACAACGCCTTGAGCGCCGTCCACCGCAACCCTCTGGGTCCAGGCCGTCGTACCATTGTGTACGTACAAGACCTGCACCGTGTAGTCGTAGCGTGGGTCAAGGTAGTCGAGATTGTACACCAGGGAATCGTTGCCGTAGTCAATCGCATACCCACCCACCTGCTTATTACTGGTCCGTAACACGCAGAAGGGCGAGGCTTTTTCTTCGCCGCAGATCACGCTGTAGCCGAACGCGTCGCCCTCGTCCGACTGAAACACCTTGCTTCTGAACTTCACCAGGTAGTTCGGAGCCGAACCTTCGGTCCACAAGGCATACAGCGTCATCCCCCTACCAAAGTAATCGACGTAGAACTGGGTGTGGGGCCAGTACGATGTCGCAAGGGTCTGATCGATCGTATCGCGCGTGCCCTGGAACATGCGCAGATTGAGGGGGTCAAACGAGTTATTGGCCGTATTGAATTCAGCCCAGGTACAGCAGTCGCCACCGGCAACAACCGGAGACTCAGACGCGTTGTCGTTGATGTTCTCGTCAAAACGCGAGTAGCTCCACCATGATCCTATTGGCATGTCCCTTGCCGTACGTTGGATGGTCCGGTATCCACCGACCAGTTCCGACCAGACCAGCCAAAGTCTGTTGCCGGTGATATCAATGAACGGCTGGTAGGACACGGTCCCCGGCCATGGCAAGAACGCCGGATGGTCGACCCACATGTTTGGCGGCGACCCGGTCCGACCCCGGCA
>CAYGYG010000040.1:0-24124 GCA_964354155.1 uncultured bacterium
AGGTGGTGATGCAAAATCCTGGGCAAGACCGGTCATTGTTCCTGACTTGAAAGGCTACTTGCATATCGTCTGGGCGGATGATACCACCGGCAACTTTGAGTTGTACTACAAGCGATATAACGGCAGTTTCTGGGAACCTGAGACAATGCTCACCAACTGTTTCGAATCCTCGGTCTATCCGACCGTAGCCGTCGATTCTCGAGGCCGAGTCCACTTAGTCTGGCAGGACTTCCGGTTTGGAACCTGGGACCTATTCTACAAGAGGTTCAACGGCACCGGCTGGGAACCGGAAACCTTGCTGGTCAGTGTTGACTACATCAAGGAGCACCCTTATCTTGCGGTCGACAAGCAGGATCGCCTGCATCTGGTCTGGGCTGACTACCGTCATGGCGCGAGCGAGATCTATTACAAGCTCTATGACGGGACGGCTTGGGGTCCGGACGTCAGGGTAACCAATGCTGCCGGTCACTCCTATGAACCATTCGTCTGTACCGACGACTCCTCTATTCCCCATATCCTGTGGACTGATTTCCGAGATGGCAATGAGGAAATCTACTACAAGAAAGGGATCACCACCCAGGTTGAGGAACTAATCGCCGGCGCGCATAAGCCTGGCCCGGCACTGATTGTTTGTCCCAATCCGGTCGCCGAATTCGTCAGGTTGAGTCTCGCGGGACTAAAACCAGGCGAGACCAAAATCGAGGTCTTTGACGGCCTGGGGCGACGGGTGCTGATGCACGCGGTCAGCTCGAAGCCCGGTCGCTTCGTTGAGTTAGATGTCCGAGCCCTGCCACAGGGCGTCTACTTCATAATGGTTTCATCGGCTGAAAACAGACAGACCGCCAAGTTTGTCATTCAGCGGTAGGCCAGGCGGTCGCAGAAACCCCTGCGTCTCATCGTGACAAGAAAGGGCATGGGCCCGGCTGACTCACCGCCCCCATCTGTCATTCTGAGGGAGCGGAGCAAAGCCTGCCCTGAACGAAGTGAATGGGAAGAATCTCAGAGACCCTTCATCCGCCATACCGCTTGGCGGACTCAGGGTGACAGGAAGGGGAATTGCCCAGGCTGACAATCTGCTCCCGCATACACGAACCATCAACCAATCGCATCATGCATTCGGCTATTCGACAATTCGAGAATAATCGAATGGTCAAACGGTGGAATTGGAGGCCTGCCGCCTAGCCCTTATTCTGTTGATTGTGCGCCGGTTTCGGATATAATCGTTCATGGAGGCATGCATAACAAGGTCCGTACGGTACGCGCGCCTCATAGCCGCGGCGGCCGTCGTGCTGCTCTTGTTCGTCGGCCTAGGCTGCAAAAAAGTCATGCAACCACCCGTCCGTCCCGCCCAAGAAAAAGTCAACTTCGCCGCTTCGGTTGCCCAGATCAACCCATTCGCCGCACTCAAGATACTGGTTGGGGATACGACCCTTAAGAAGGAACGGGCCTCTCTTCTCGTGAGGCTCTATCTGGACCAACGCGAGTACCCAAAAGCTACGGCTTTGATCGAGAGTCTCAAGCTGGCGGTATCGCCGGACAGCCTGGCCGCCCTCTATGCCCTGAGCGGGGATTACGAGCGCGCTGCCCGGCTCACGAAAGACCATTTGATCAAGGGCATCTTCTTCGTCCGCGCCGAAAGTTATGACTCGGCCATCAATAGTCTGGGCGCCGGCAAGCATCAATTGGAGAATCACCGCCTCTTTTATCTGGGCAAGGCACTCTACAACAAAAATCGATTGCGCGAAGCCGAATACCATTTACTCCTGGCAAAGACAATACCGCCCTACCTCGAACAAGGCCACTATGAACTACTCGCCCGGTGCTTGGTCCAGTCCGGACAAGCCGCCCGGGCCGGGGAAGTGGTGGCTCAGATCAAAGATGATGCGTTGCGGACCTATCTTGAAGCTAAGCTCGCCGAGCTGGGCGGTGATGCGGTTGCCGCGGAAAAATTATACTGGCAGGCAATTGAACGATTCCCCGGATCGGGTAGCGCCTTTTCGGCACTTGGTTTTGTGAAACCGAAACTCCCCGGTCAGTTCAAGGCGCTGGCCGATGTCTATTATCAGCGCGGCAACCACAAGAAAGCCCTTTCTTATCTCAATCGAGCCGGGAAGACCGCCGGGACGTCGTACCTGCGGGGCATGATCTACTATGGCATGAATATGTTCGACTCCGCGGCCTTCTACCTGCACCGCAGCAAGAGCCCCAAGGCGTACTACTGGCTCGGCCGCATCTTCGAGACCTTAAACCAGGATGATCAGGCGATTGCCGCCTATGACACTTCCCTGGCCCGGACCACGGAAGGTTCGCTGCGCCGCAGGGTCCTGCTGCGCAAGGGGCATCTGCTCGAAGAGCATGCTTCGTACGCTCAAGCCTGCAGTACCTTTCTCGCAATCGCACTGCAGTATCCAAGCGAGCGCCGGCGTAACCTCTTCCGCAGCGGTCTGCTCTGCTACCGCTCCGGCCAGGTCACCAAAGCCAAGGAGTTTTTCGCCCAGGACACTGCCGCGGAATTCATCTATTGGCACATGCGGATGAACGACCGCCTGGGCCTTAAGAACGACTCCTTGAAGAACGAACTGCTCGCCCGCTATCCTCTTTCGTACTACACGATGATCAAAGAAAAGACCACCAAGTTTTATGATACGATTCCCATCAACCACTGGTTGGCCAAGATCGGCGACACGGTTCCCAACTTCACGCCCGCCGAGTCAGTGGTGCTCAACCGGGCCGTATTCTTCCTGGCGCACGGCGAGCGGGAAACCGGTTTGCGCGAACTGCGGATGATCAAGACCCCCAACCCGGCCAATCTCTTATATCTCGCCCGGATGGCCCAGGACTACGGCCTTGACCATGAGGCAATCCGGCTCGGCTTTGCGCTGCGCAAGCTCGCCGAGCGGGCGGGCGTGGTGAAGGTGACACGAGAACTGCTGCCGATTCTCTACCCGATCAAGTATGCCGCGTCAATCACTCAATCCGGCCTTGAACCCGCGCTGGTCCTGTCCGTCATAAGACAGGAGAGCCATTTCAACCCCCTGGCCCTTTCCCCGGCCGACGCCCGGGGACTGATGCAGATCATACCGCGCACCGGACGCCTCCTGGCAAGAGATCTCAAGATGGAGACCTACGATCTTTTTGATCCCGAGTGCTCGATAAAATTCGGCATGAAATACTTGGGGGATCAGCTCCAGGCTTTTGATTGTCTGCCCCTGGCGTTGGCCGCGTACAACGGCGGCCCGGTCAATGTGACCAAGTGGCTCAATCGCGACCCGGCCCGCGAACTTGACGAGTTTATCGAGTTGATTCCGTTTGATGAAACGCGCGAATATGTGAAGAACGTGATGTTGCAAAAAGAGATCTACGCTCAGTTACTCAACCTTGGCAATCCTCCCTAGACTTTTGTAGTCGCCGGCGTGTAGGAAAAGAAGGTAGAGTCCGCTGCCGACTTTGCGCCCTGATTCTGATTTCCCATCCCAGAACACATCCTTGTTGCGGATGGCTTCGTGCTTGAAGCTTCGGACGCGGCGGCCGGTGATCGAATAGATCTCAAGCTCGGGACTGATACCGTCCGGGAAGTCGAGGACGATTCGGCAATTATCACTGAAGGGATTGGGGACCGAATAGGGCGTGGCAAAGTTGTTGACCACAAGTCCGGCCATTTGACTCCAGTTCCCCTGATTGCCATAACTGTCAACCGGACCGACTGTAAAAAAGTATTCGCCGCTCTTCTTGTTGTAGAAGAAGTACGACGTATCCGGATAGCCCCGCGCTACGTAGCGACCGCTCCTTAGTTCCGTGATTCTCAGATCCTCAATGTATGCCCCGGGTTGGACCAGGGCGCTGTCGGTACGGTAGCAAAACCGCAGTGAGAGCCGGCCGGCCGGCACTGCGGCAATACGAAATTCCTGCCAGCGGCTGTCCCGCCCGTATATGGTTCGGAGCACTCGCCATGCGCCCAGCTCGTCTTTGATTTCGAGCACGAGCGAGTCCCGTAACTCCTGAATATCGTAGCTGCAGAAAAAGCTAATTAACACCGGATTAGTCAGAGCGAAAGAGTCCTTGAGCATTGCGGTACTATTGAGCCCGTTACCGGCCCCGGAGAAGAGCGCCGACAAGCCAGAACGGGTCTTCCCCGGACCAAAGGAAAACCCATTGAGCATCCATTTCGCGCTGTCCTCCATAAAATCCTCATAAACGACTAAAGGCTCGATCAATTCCAATATGTCGTAGGAGACCGGCGCCAGGTCGTAGCTCCGCGGCCAGAAAAGCTTGAAATCATTCTTGGCGCCAACCGCAGACAAGGCCGGATGGGTCTCGGACGGAGGCACATCATCAGCATCGTAAAACCAGTTAAGGTATCTTTCCCAACCCGTGGACCCGGACCAAGCCAGACCCGGGTAAGCTGCGACCAATCCTCTGAACGAAGGGAGATACTCGTCGGGAAACCAGACCGAAAGCCCTTTGCTCCCGGCTAAAGAGTCGCCGGAATACTTCGTATAGAGAGCCGCACGGTTGAAGGCCTCGACCGCCTGCCGTGACCGGTCATTACCGATATCGGCATCAAGTCGTGCAAGGTAGTCACCCAGGTCTACATAGTCGTCGTGCGGCGCGGGGACGCCCGGGGATTCAAGCGAAAAAGTCTGCACCGTCTGCCTTATTTGTTTCAAGAATGGGGGTGGTTTTCCGACTCTGAGTTCGGTTGTCAGATTTTTGACGGCTTTTTTGAGCGCACCCATCTGGTCGATCTTGACCAAGCTCATATTGACATAGCGGCCCTGGTGATGAGCGACGTATGCATCCACCATCTTCCGGCCGAAATCTTCCGTTCCGATGCCGGGATCGGATGTCAAAACGCCCAATATCTTCTCGTACGGTATCCCCTCGACTGGTACCCAGTGTTCGGATGTCAAGAGAAAATTGACTGACTCGGTAAGCTCGCAAGCCACCTCAACCATACCCATCAAGCACGCATCAAAGGTTAAGACGTCGATCTTCTGCCCAAGCGCCTGGCTGAACTCACCGACCGCATTCTGCAGTTCGCCGTCGCTTATGCCGATCGTGTTATTGCTGGTCCAATCCACACCAAATGAACGGCGTGGCCCGGTAACCCATCCGGTGCCGTGGTCCCACAAGACGACGTAGTATTTGTCCGCAGGATAGGCCTGCTTCACAAACTGACCGAAGTCGATGATCTCCTGCGGATTGCACATGTCGATCTCGCCTAAGTCTTCGATCAGGGTGAGCCGCCCCGGCTCGACCAGGTACCGCTTGGCTGTTTCATAGGGCCGATCCACTTCCACCACGATCGACACCTTGTCGCTGAAGGGAACCCTCTTCATCTCCTCGAGGTTCCGGGTGGCAAACTGCGCAAGATCGTTGTCGGCACACATGTACACCGCCACGGTCCAGTCGCGGGCCGGAAGTAGTAATGGCACGAGCGATATAATTATGATAGTCGATTTAAGTAGGATTTGCATAACTAATTGTTAGCTTGTGGGTGCAGATCCAAGCTATTTAGGCCACCAGGCAATCAGATTAGCAGTTAGTGGTTATTCGGACATCAGTATACCAGGTTTATAAATAATTCCCCTGGTATTCTGCCAACCCCATATCCTTACGTCTTGCTTCCCTGATAATCTGATATTATAATTGATACATCCGGCTGCATCTGTATCAATTCGTGTGAATCTACTGACACATTATAAACCTAATCAGGATTTTTTCAACAAAAGAATACAGGGGTTCGCCGAGTTTGCCATAACTTAATGTGAGGGTAGACTCAATTATCTCCAGATAAGAATCATTTTTTCAGCAAACTTAGGATTAATACTTGACGAGTCCCGTTTCTTATATACAATGTTGTACAGATGATTGTTTGGCCGAAAGGAGGTGACGGCCTGAAGGCCTAAACCGTTGTGCTGAGAAAGAGGGTCGTCTTATCAAAAGGAGGAACAATGAATATCATCGAAAGACGCTTAAATGCAAAGAGCTTATTCTGGGTTTGCCTGCTTTTTCCTCTTTGTTTGCTTGCTAAACCCAGGTGGATCTCTTTTGACGGAACTCAGAATCCGACGCCCCCCAGAGTGGAAATAGTTACCGGTGGCCGCACCGGCGTCACCTACAGGATCACAATCCCTGGAATGCTCGTTGATGACAAAACCATAAATGGTGCTACCTATCATACCATAGAATTGCCTGGAGTCAAGTCTGGCTGGGAAGTTGGTAATCCTGAGCTGCCCAACATCAGTCGACTCATCGCCATTGCACCGCGTACAGACGTCTCCATAAAGATTACCGCTCAGACAAGAGAACTGACTGGCTATTATGTTTTTCCCTATCAAAAACCGCGATGTGAGAACGAACCACCTCCGCCTTTTACGATAAATGAAGCTGTTTACCAAACCAATGCTTTCTATCCGGTCATATCATACGGAAAGAATGGACCGAGCATCTTCAGAGACTATAGAGTCATGTTGGCGAGTTTTAGGCCAATAACATTCAATCCGACAACAAAGGTATTGAAGATTTCAACTGTAATGACCATTGAGTGTAAATTTGCTGGCGAGAATCAGCATAACACGATACCCACTTGGCCGACCATAAGCAAGCTGCAGTTTGATGCCATCTATCGAAGCACTATCGCTAATTACGGAACCTTGGGCGGCGGTCCACCACCCGTGCCTCCATATCTTTTTCCGGTTTATCTGATTATAACCGATGCCTCGTTTGCCAATGATATACTGAGATTGGCTGACTGGAAACGACAAAAAGGTATGATCGTTCATGTTAGAATAGTGCCCACCCAGGTAGCACGGGATACAACTGCGATCAAAAACTGTATACAATATTGTTATGAAAATTATAATCTTGACTATGTTCTGCTGGTCGGCGATGCTGTGCGAAAGCCTTTCTTTCCGATTCGACCGTGGGAGCCGTGTCTGCCGGTTGCTGACTGGACGCCCTTTGGCGGTTTCTGTGAAGACTGGTCGGATGCCTGGTACGCATGCATTGCCGGCGATGATACTTTACCCGACGTTGCCATCGGACGGCTGGCGGTTTGGAATTCTGCACAACTTAATGCTACAATAGATAAGATCTTTGCCTACGAGCGTTATCCCTGGACCGGTTGGAACATTAGAAACCACGACCTGGTTGCTGCCAAGGAACCTAATGGATATTGGGCCTGTAAACGAGATTCGATAAGAGATAAATTTCTCAATGTTCCTCACCGTCCAGGGTGGAGCTGGCATGAAGATAATGGCAATGATCCACAAGTAAGCAATAATACAGTAAAATCTAACATCAATGACTTTCTCTCATATCCCCGTGGTGTCAGCCTGGTCAACTATCGGGGACATGGCAGCTACTGGAGCGGCTGGAGCGATTGGAATCTTCATAGTGAAAACTTTACTAATGCTGACGTCTATGACCTCTATAACTACAATTCGATGTATGAAGCCTGGTTGCCAATGGTATTCTCGATTTGTTGTGAGACTGGCGATGTAGGATACATTCAACGCGATGTGTCGCAAATACCTTTTGATACAACATGTCTGGCTGAAGCCTGGCTAAGAAACCCGCATGGTGGCGGTGTTGGTGCAATTGCTGCCCCACAAGCTACGAATACAGATTGGAATCATAAATTCGACACTGAACTCTACCGATGCTCATTTGACAACAACATTTACAACGTCGGCTGGACGCTGAATGCTGCAAAGATGAGGACTTTCGAAGCCTATGGCAGTGATCCGGATTACAATCGTGGCCTGAAAAGGTTTCATTATCTGGGTGATCCGGAAAATGACGTTTACACTGATTGGCTTGGATATCTCTCGGCAACGCATCCCATCCAAATCACAACCGACCCGACGATTTTTAATGTGCATGTTAGCGATGGACAAGGGGCTGGTGTTGGCATGGCCGTTGTCTGCCTCTACAAGGAAAATGATATCCACCAGGCTGGTTATACGAATGCCTACGGTGATATCTCATTCCAGATAGGCCCGTTAACTACCGGTACTCTTTATGTTACTGCTGACAAACATAATTATGGACCCTACCAGGGAACTTGCATAGTAGTTCAGGGTGGCGGAGGTGGTCAGTCTGCAGATTTGAGCTCAATTATTCCAAAGGCCTTCTCATTTACTTGTTCATCATCCAATCCTGCGACTGGGATCATCAGAATCTCTCTTGGTCTTCCTAACAGCTCAAGAGTATCATTAAACATCTATGATGCTATTGGTAAGAAGGTTGCCAATCTGCTTGATTCAAGATTCTTGCCCGGTTACCACAATATTACCTGGCGCGGCGCAGATTCCCAGAATGCAAAACTTACGGCTGGGATATACTTTATGGTCCTTACGGCGGAAAATTTCAAGTGCACAAAGAAAATCGTCTTTATGAGATGACTATTGAAGTCTGGGGCGGGCTCAAAGCCCCCCCCAGACAATCAACCAAAGGACTGATATGAGATATCTAGTATTTACTATCTTCTTTACCAAATTGCTAATTGCCCAGTGGGAGCCGGATGTAAGGTTAACCAATGATACTGCTACGTCACATACCAACTACAATCACGCGAAATGCATTGCGTCTGCTGGATGCTCTTTGCATATAGTCTGGTGCGATTATCGAGATGGCAATGGTGAGATCTATTACAAGCGGTCAACTAATGATGGCACGGATTGGGGTCAGGATACAAGGCTGACTTACGACATCTATTCATCTGTTTACCCGGCGATTGCCGCCAGTCATAATGTTATACATATTACGTGGGTGGGCTTGGGTGGTATTCACTACAAACGCTCCATAAATGGAGGTTCAACATGGTTGTCGGACACGATTGTTTCAAGTGTTCAAGACGCTGCAGACCCGTCAATAGCAGTCTCAGATAGTCATGTATACGTTGGCTGGTGGGGAAGCATGAATCAGGATACAATCTATTTTACAAAATCGGACGATGCTGGTCAGACCTGGCGTAAAGACACAGCTTTGATTGACCTCAGGGCATCAGCTATAGCTCCATATATTGCTTCCTATGACTCGATCGTTTATATCTTTTGGTATGATCATGATCTTGGTGGGTATTATGAAACATTTTATAAGTATTCGAATGATTTTGGTAGCACCTGGAGTCGAGACACTCAACTGACCTTTCCACCAAATACATCGGCGGATCCTTGCGCTTCAATATCTGGGAATGACATACATGTTGCCTGGACGGGAGGCATAGCCAAAGGCACCAACGTTAATTTTGAAATTTTTTACAAACATTCTACCGACAGAGGTACCACCTGGAGTGCTGATACAAACCTATCATACAGCCTTGGCTGGTGTCGATTTCAATCGATTTCTGCCTCAGCTTCCAATGTCCATTTGGTCTGGATTGATGATTATGGTGGTTACTGGGATATCTATTATAAGAAATCAAGCAATCGCGGTTATCGCTGGGATTCAACCGTCAGATTGACCAATGAGCCTGCAGTCTCTACCTATCCTCATACTACCACAGCCGGTTCGGGAGTACATGTAATCTGGACTGACGATAGAAACCGCCAAAACAATTACAATCGGGAAATCTATTACAAACGTAATCTAACAGGCAATATTGGTATAGAAGAAGAACAATCTCTAAGGCCCAGAACAGGCACTACGGACCGGATAGAGATTCTACCGAATCCTGTAGTGACTAATAAACTAAAGATTAGATTCACAATACACGGGATGACAAATATGAAGCTTGTGCTTTACGATCCTTCAGGTCAATTGGTAGGGATATTAATCGATGGCAAGTTAAATCCCGGCACTTACGAGCGGTTAATAAATGATGAGTTTAATCCCGGTGTCTATTTTGTCAGCCTCCAGACTAAGAACAGAATCCTCACCAAAAAGCTGGTCATTATTGAGTAAGTCTCGCTTCGACAATTCCAGAAGCGTGGACATAGCAGTCAGGGGGTCACGCAAAATCACCCTCACCCCCGTATCAAGTACGGGGCAGGCTCTCCCCTTCTCTCGGTCAGGCTCGAGACTTGCAGCAAGGGAGAGGAAAATAACATGGGATTGCCGCGTCCGCCTCCCCTAAGGGGCCTGGACCGGCAGGCGGACTCGCAATGACGACCTTCGGACCCCTCGTTTCACGCGGAACCAACGAGACAAGTGGCGTGACTTGTCTCACGTGGCGCCAACTTAAGAAAAAAGGTCTAACGGGAATTAAAAGGTATAGCTTAGTGATACTTTGCGGTTTGTGGTGGGAAAGTCAAAAATATTCTCATCAATGCCGATATCCAGTTCAAACTTATTTATTTTTACCCCGCCACCATAAGTAAAGCCCCGGCGTGCGCCCTCCATGTCCCAAAAATGCCCGCCGCGCAAGGATAATACTCTGAAAAACGTGAATTCAAGTCCTATCCCCTTCCAAGCTTCGGTGAGCTCGTAATCCAACTGTTCAAGAAATGATTTGTCTTTATCAGCAAACATACCTACCAGCACCTTTGTTATTTCCGCCGAAAGAGTCGGCTTGAAATATTTATTATCCACTGGAGAAAAAGCAACACCAAGACGGTAAGTCAAAGGCAAAGGATCGCTGCCGTTAGTCCGATAAGGGTGAAAACCATCTCCTGTATATTTCATACGGGGGCCTAAGTCATGTACGACTGAGCCAATACACAGATATGGTAGGATTTTGTATAGAATATTAAAATCGACTGCCCACGTAGAGCCGGTGCCATCATGATACGTCGGGTACCAAAGGGGGTACTGAAAGGGTTCAAACCACAACCCACCAAGTTCGTGCACTTGAATAATCCATTTCAAACCTATACCACCAGAAAGGTTATCGAATATCTTTTTTGCATAGTTCAGCCTTAGAACCGATCGCCAAGCATAATAGGTATCTATGTACTCGCCGAGTTCATTGGTCACTTCTGTTTTCCCCAAAGAGAAGTACATTATATCAAAACCCCATGCATATTTGATGTGCGGGATTCCGGCAGCAATGTAGACATAATGCATATCATTAGCAAAACCCGGGAGGTAATTGAAATAGGTTGCGCAGGTTGTCGGGGATTCCAGAAATGCAAGTCCAGCGGCATTGTAATAGTTGGCTGAGGCGTCATCGGCAATTGCGGTCCAGGCATAGCCCATTCCAGTGGCTTTCGCAGTGGGAGGAAGCAGCAGATATGTCGCGCCGGGTCTATCTCCAGCAGCGAAAACGCAGGTTATAACTATTACTAAAGAAAAGAAAGCTCTTCGCATAAAATCTCCAGTGCAGGAGTATATTTAATCCTCTCTCCCTGTCAATACTTTTCTAATCCCCCCTTACCCCCTTTGGCAAAGGGGGAGGTAGGGGGATTTTTACAAAGGGGGAGAAAGGGGGATTTCTACTGGTTTCCTAAAGGTGATTTGCGAGAAATCATCTCAAGCTCCAAGCGTACTCGGCCTTACTTCGTCATACCTATCTTTTCGTTAACTCTGATTTTGGGTACGCCGCTCGGCCTCATCCAACCCCCGTTGCGCCGGATGGAAATCCCCTTATCCCAGCCCCGATACAGGAAGTTTTGAAAGTCAGCCTGACATTGAAGAATCATGTTCCCTCCGACGAACAGGCTGCCATCTACCGGATCCATCGTCAACCAACCATAAGGCGGCAAGCAGAGTTGAACCAACCGCTCCTTCCTTGTGGCGACAAGCCGCGTCGGAAAACCTTTTTGCCGGAGTAGCGCCGACAAGGCGATAGTCTTCTCTTCCGCCGAGCCATAACCTCGCTTCAGGACATTTTTCGCACTCGACAGCTCATTGCTGCGCTTCACCAGCACTTTTTTCTCAGCATACTCGAAGATCCTGCGAACCTGTTTCATGAGAAGCGTGTCGGTGCCGACTGCCTCGTCGGCGGCAAGTGCCACTTCGTTACTGTTAAGGTCAAAAATTCCCGACGAACCCCGGAAGGAGTCAAGCGTGTCCGCCGGAAGGTCAGCAAACGAAATCAGCAAGCTTTCCTGCGGTTCAACCGGGGTCTTGACCAGAGTTTGGATCTTCGCCGTCCAGGCGTAGCCGCCGAAGTTGTCGACCGGAGGGTCATAGTAGATCATGTATGTCTGCCCTTGTCGTTCAATGACCTCGCCCGGCTTCGGTCGATATTCGACTTCGGTTATCTTCTGCCCGTTTACTTCCGGCGGCAAAGGAATGCAGATGGCGAAATCAGGAATCAATTCCTCAAGCCTGACCACAACCCGACGCTCAACGTTTTGGACTGATGTCGTCCCCTCATACGCACGAGCCATGATTTCCTGGACCGCGTTGGTCTTGGCGCGGATTCTTGCTTGCTTCTTCTCCGCCTCGGAAGTACATGACAGGTACATCAATGCAATCATCAGAGTAATCCGGAGAAAAACCAATGGTATATGCTTCATCGTCGTACTAATAAGATCCCTCCTTGTTTTGCTGACATTGACCCATTCATCACTGTAATCGTGGCTGCCTTCAGGCAGCCAAGCGGCGGACGGGGATCGAACCCGTAACAACCAGCTTGGAAGGCTGGAACTCTACCAGTTGAGTTACCGCCGCAGCTCTTTGCCTCAATTATATCTTCAAAGGCAGAAGAGTCAACAGCGCGGTTGGGGCACCAACCTGCCCTTCGGTCTAACCAGGGGAATACGATTCCTCTCCCTCAGGGACCTCCGGCGGGTTCGCGACCATCAGCCGTCGGATACTCACCGCCTTTCCGCTTTCCGGCTCAAACTCGATTACGGCACCGGATATCCTCTTGTCCTTGTCTTCAACGTTCAAATGGGTTGGAGTCTGCAGTATCATTTTGACCAGAGCATCTTCTTTCCGGTTGCCGATGACCGAGTCAAAACTACCCACCATGCCGACGTCACTGATGTAGGCCGTGCCCCCCTCCAAGACGCGTTCATCCGCGGTCGGCACGTGCGTATGGGTCCCGATTACCGCGGTCACGCGGCCGGCGAAATAGTAGCCGAGCGCCTGTTTCTCGGCCGTCGCTTCGGCATGAAAGTCAACGATGATGGTGCCGGTCTGCTTCCTGAGCTCTTCAATGATGATATCGCCGCCCCGGAACGGGCAGTCGATCGGCTTCATGAAAACCCGCCCCTGGAGATTGATGACGCCGATTTTGACCCCATCCTTCTCAAACACGTGGTGACCGAAACCCTCAACCCCGGGCGGGTAGTTGGCGGGCCGCAGAATTCGCCGCTCGACCCCTAGATAAGGAATGATGTCTTTCTTGTCCCAGATATGGTTACCCGACGTCAGGCATTCGATGCCCAGTTCGAACAGCTCGTCCATTATCTTCTTGGTCAGGCCGAAGCCGCCGGCCCCGTTTTCGCCGTTGGCAATCGTAAAGAAGATATCTTCGTCCTCTTTGATCTTGGCCAGCCGCTGTTTTAAAATATCGCGGCCCGGCTTGCCGATAATGTCCCCCAAGAACAGTATCTTCTTTGTCATTTTTCTTCTCCCAATAGCCGCTTCAGTTCATTCAGGATGTTGAGCGCGTCGATCGGCTTCAGGTGGTCAATCGACAGCTCTTTCACTTTCTCAACAACCGGGTGCGGCCGTTCCTTCCGATCCGCCCCGGCCGCGAAAAGACCGAGTTGGTGCGCCTGGCTGCCGGAGATGTTCTCGACGCTGAGTTGGGCGCCGGCTTCGAAATCACCCAGGATCTCCCGGGCCCGCGCGATCACCTCGCGCGGCAGGCCGGCCAGCTTGGCCACCGCGATGCCGTAACTGCGGTCCGAGGCGCCCCGTTCCAGTCGGCGCAGGAAAACAATGTCCTCGCCGTATTCCTTGACGGTGAAATTCATGTTCTTGACCCGGGCGAGGAACTTTTCAATGTCGGTCAGCTCGCGGTAGTGGGTCGCAAACATCGTCTTGGCCCTGGCCGTGTCGTGGTTATGCAAGTATTCAACCACCGCCCACGCCAGCGACAGGCCGTCGTAGGTCGAGGTCCCGCGGCCCAGCTCGTCAAGAATCACGAGGCTCTTCGGCGTGGCGTTGTTGAGGATATTCGCCGTCTCCATCATCTCGGCCAGGAAAGTGCTGACGCCGCGGGCCAGGTCATCGCTGGCGCCGATCCGCGAGAAGATCTTGTCGACCACGCCAATTCGGGCTTCGCGGGCCGGCACAAAACTGCCCACCTGGGCCATAATGATGATGAGGGCGACCTGGCGCAGATAAGTTGATTTACCGGCCATGTTCGGACCGGTGATAATGATGATCTGGTTTTCATTGTGGTCAAGCCGGGTATCGTTGGGAACAAACTTGCCGCCTTCAAGCAGGCGTTCGATGACCGGATGCCGGCCATCCTGGATCGTGACCTCGTCGCCGTCATCAACCACCGGGCAGAAGTAGTTGTAGATCGTGGCGCAATGGCTGAATCCCTGGATCACATCGGCCAAGGCAAGGGCCTTGGTCGAAACCAGAATGTCACTTGCCGCCGCGGTGACTTTTTCTTTGAGTTGATTGTAGATTTCGCCTTCGAGCTCGACAATCCGCTCTTCGCTGTCAAGAATCTTCTTCTCAAACTCCTTGAGTTCGGGGGTGTAGAAACGTTCGGCGTTGGTCAGGGTCTGCTTGCGGATGTAGGATTCCGGCACCAGGCCGAGATTCGGTTTTGTCACTTCGATATAGTAGCCAAACACACTGTTGTAGGCAATCTTCAGCGAGCCGATGCCGGTCTTCTGCCGCTCGCGCTCCTGCATTTCAAGAAGGTACTTCTTAGCGTCATGAGCAATCGTGCGCAGGTCATCGAGTTCCGCGCTGACCCTTTCTCGAACCAGTCCCCCTTCGCTGATCCCGGCCGGAGGCGAGTCAACCAGCGTCTTCTCCACTTCTTTGACCAGCGTCGTGAAGTCGAGCACCTGCGCGTTGACGTCTTTGAGAAGCTCACTTTCGCTGTCTTTGAGCAGGTCCTTGATCTTGGGATACAGCTTCAGCGACTCCTTGAGCAGGACCGTCTCCCGTGGCGAACCCCGGCCCAGCGCAATTCGTCCGGTCATTCTTTCGACGTCGTGTAGATTTGCCAGCAAGCCCCGCAGTTCCTCTCTCAAATAGTACTTGGTTTTCAGCTCGCGCACCCCATCCTGCCGGTATCGGATCTTCTTCACGTCGACTTCGGGCTTGAGCAGCAGCATCCGCAGATGTCGCTTGCCGAAACCGGTCAAGCAGCCGTCAAGAACGGCAAATAACGTATTCTCCTCACCGCCGTGGATCTGCTCGAAGATCTCCAGATTGCATCGCGTAAAATGGTCGATGTAGAGGAAATCTTGATCGTGGTACAAGTTCATCTTTCTGATGTGCGGCAATGATGATTTCTGGTTTTCCTCAAGGTAAGCAATCAAGGCCCCGGCGGCTTGGATCGCGGTCTTCTTATCTTCGATACCGAAGCCTTCCAAAGTTACCACCTTGAAGTGTTCTTTCAGTTTCCGATAAGCGACGTCGTGGAGAAAGGTGAAGTCATCAACCGTGGTGAGCGTAACCCCCTCAACTTGCCTTTCAAAGTCGCCCGGCCGGCCGTTGGGCGCGACCAGCTCACGAATTTCAAGCCGTCTTATCTCCTCGTTGAGCCGGACCAAATCCGTCTCCCCCGCCGTAAAATCACCGGTGGTCAAGTCGCAGAGCGCAAAACCCACCCGGCCGTCGTCCGGATAGACCGCGGCCAGAAATAGGTTTTTACTCTCCTGTAACAAGGAAGGCCGGAGAATCGTGCCCGGTGTGATAACCTCAACCACATCCCGCTTGACGATGACTTTGGTGGTCGCCGGATCTTCGAGCTGTTCACAGATTGCGACCTTGAGCCCGGACTGCACCAGTTTCTGGATATAGCTTTCCGCCGCCCGATGCGGGATTCCGGCCAGAGGGACCCGGTTATTCTTGCCCAGGCTTTTGGAGGTAAGCACCACGCCCAGAAGCCGGGCCGCCTGTTTGGCGTCATCATAAAACATTTCATAGAAATCGCCGATGCGGAATAGAAGGATGGCATCTTGATAACGGGATTTGACGCGCTGATATTGCTCAAGCAGGGGAGTGAGCCGCTCCATCAGCTACTTTTTGACTACATTCCCTTTGTAACCAAGTGAGTCGAGTTTCGTCAGGTAGTCTTTGGCTTGTTCCTGAGTCTTGAATTCTCCAACCCAGACTCGAAAGAACGTGTCCGGGCCGACCACAAATCTGGAGATGTCGCCGACCAGCCCTTTGCTCTTCAATTTCTCAATCTGGGATCGGGCATTGGCCTGGCTTCGAAAAGACCCGATCTGGATCGTAAAAGGCGCACCTTTCTCTTCAATCGGCTGTTTTTCTGACCGGAGCACCGCTTTGGCCCGGGCCGACCAAGGTGAATTGGGATAGGTCTCGACCAGTGATTTGAGAGTTATGATGCCATTCCGCTTGTCGCCGCTCCCCATGTACGCCAGCCCCAACCAGAAAAGCCCCTGATCCAGGACAATCGCGTCCGGGAACTTCTCGCCCAGCAGTATGAGGCGCTGGATGGCCCGGGCATATTCTTCGCGGGCAAAATCGGCCTTGGCCAGCTCAAGATACGCCTTGTCGCAGAAGCGTGAATCGTGGTAGTCGCTGACAATCTTGTCATAGTAGAAAGCCGCCGATTCGGGCTCCGCGGCGAGTCGCGCCAGGTAGAAATAGAGTTCAGGGGTTCTTGGATCTTTGGCGTTCTTGCTCAGGATTTCCTGGAACGCCTTGCGCGCCTCATCAAATTTGAAATTGTTGAATAACTTGATCGCCTCATCGATTTCGTCACCGAAACTGAAGGCGCCGACAATCAGAAGTAGCGTACACGAACTTCGGATGGACCAAAGCATTTTTTGCAGAAAAAGGTTAACCCCGCATACTCATTGCCGCACCGCGTACAGTATAACTTAGGGGACAGCATTTCGCTCGTTATCCGGTGGAGCCGCTCCGCCGCCTTCCCGCTTTCCTTTTCCTCGAGCGCTATTTCTACCAGCCTAAGCTGGGGGACGAGTGACTGAGGATTGATATCGGCCAGTTTGTTGAGCACGTCGCGCGCTTCGCCGTAATCGTCCTTTTTCAAGAAAATCTCGACCAGGGCCAGCCCGACGGTCAAGCTCTTGGGGCTCTTGTTGAACATGCTCTTGTAGAGAGGCACCAACTCATCAAAGCGCCCCAGGTCAAAATAGACCTTTTCGAACTTGTCAAGCATCAGGCAGGCATAGGCCGGCGCCACTTCCAGTAATTTACCCCAGTGCTCGGCGGCCTTGTCCGGCTTGCCGTGGGCATTGGCATGGTCACCGAGATAATAGAGCGCGCTGGGGCAATTCGGCGCAAGCTTCAGCGCCTTCTTCAGATAGGTTAGGCCTTCTTTGTCATTCTCGCCCAGCACTCGCTTCCCCTGCTCGGCGTAGTAGGCCGCCAACCGGGCGTACCGTTTATGACTTCGGGCCGCTTCCTCTTCCACCAGGGCTGCGTCCAGATAGTTCTCAGTCTCTTCGTAGATGCGGAGAATCAGCTCCCGGGCTTCAACGTTCTCCTTATCTATGTTGAGAATCTCCTTAAGAAAAGACACGGCGCGATTGAATCTTTTATCCGCAATGTAGTCGCGCGCCAACGAGAAATAGACTTTCTTTTCCATTTCTTTGGTCAGGGCCGGACGCACGGTCAGGGTCTGATGAATCTGGACCGCTTTGTTGATTTCGTTCTTCATTCGGTAGAGGTCACCCAGGCGGATGTAGGCATCGACGTTTTCGGTGTCCTGCTGGACCGTCTCTTTGAGTTTTCTTATTGCCAGTTCGGTGTTGTCATCGACCAGGGCGGAAAGGGCGTCAAGGTAAGGAGCGTGTCCGGTCTTCTTCTCGCGTCGCTGCCTTAGCATGAGAAACATGACAATCGCAATGAGTATGAAAATCACGACCAGGTAGATCATTGCTCGTTCTCCTCGGAGATCGGGTAGTTTCTCAAGGCATCAAGCTCTTTCTTCAAGTCCTCGTTGGTTTTGCGTTCGCGATGCAGCCGGCGCCGCAGTACGATTTCGTTAGCCACGGCGAAAACCAGCACGAAAACCATCCCGGCCAGGAAAGCATAGAAAATCACGACCACGACCGGAACATTGGCGTATGCCTGGCCAAAGACGTGAATGTCAACCTGCGACTGGGCGTTAGTGACTGAGAATCCAACCAGGAGTCCAACGACCAGGATAACAAAGACAAGTGCGATAAATCTCATTTTCTCTCCTACTGATTCTATCTATTTTCCATTCAATGTCAACCGGTAATATGCCGGAGCCCGGGCGGACGTGAATCCCTGGGTTTTTCAGTCCGGAGCGAGACTTCGTCCATGCCTCCTGGTGTGCTGTCCCATAAATGACTTACATGTAAGAAGCTCATTGTATAGCACACTGAAGGGGTGTGGGGAAGAAACGTCCCCACGCTTTTGGGGTAACAGTGACCCAAAACGAAGTGAAGGGGAACGCCATAGGGGCGGAGCCCCTTTGGAAGTGTCGTGTCTTGTGAACAAGACTAATGTAAATGAATTTGCGGGACACGACACTGGATGTCCGGGGGGTCCCGCCGTGATCTTCTTTCACTATTGTCCATGGTTGACCCGTCCAGGTTACCGGGCGGTGACGATCTGGTTCTTCTTCGGGATTCGGGTGTTTATCTGACCCTAGTGCCGCACCAACTCTCTTCACTCAAGAGTGCTTTGCCGCTTTGTGGTGCGGCACTTCCGCTAGGGGGGTAAGCCCCCCTTCGGCGCTCGTCCTAAGCACCGGACTCGCTGAGCACCCCCCGGACATGGGGGAGCACTCTCCCCCATACACCCTCAGTGCCCCTCGGCGAAGGTGAATACTATCGGCATCTATCAGTTAGAGGGGCACTAGTCAGAAAAATAGGGTAAATACCCTATTGCGTACTCTGGTCTGGTGTGTATACTCGCCGGTTGGCCCCGTTGGTCGTTGGACTTAAAAGACTTGACTAATGAGGAGCTTCGAGATACAATTGGCCGCATGGTTGACATTCATGCCCATATCTTGCCGGGGATAGATGACGGACTGCAAAGCTGGACCGAACTGGCAACCGTCGGAGACAGCGCGAGTCGGCATGGAATCAAGAGTATCACGGCGACGCCCCATGTATCAAACGGCCAAATCGATTCGGCATCGATTCACCGGGTGCTGAGCGAAGGCCGAAAGCGGGTCAGTATTGAACTATGTTATGGAGCAGAGGTCAGCATTCTCTGGGCTTTCGACAAAACGTGTGCTGTGTTGCGCGATTTTACCCTGAATGGTAATGGGCGGACACTTCTGGTCGAACTGCCTTATACCGGACCGGTTCTGGCGGCCGAGGAATTCTTCCGCCGGCTTCGGGCTGACGGTCTTATTCCGATCATTTCCCACATCGAACGGTATCCCTACTTGTCGATCGCCGACTGTCATAAGCTGCACGACCAGGCAGTCTTTTTCCAGGCCAACCTCGGTAGTTTCTTCGGGCAGTACGGCGCACCGGCGCGCCGGCAGGCTTATTCCCTGCTCCAAGACCGACTCATCTCGGTCCTGGCCAGTGATCTTCATTCTTCAACCGATTATGAGAGATTGCTGCCGAACCTCGCCCAACTTGAAAAAGAAACCTCGTCGGCCCAGCTGGGCCGACTGCTCGAGGAGAATCCAGGTCGAGCCCTTAAGGGTGACGAGCTGGTCTAGGTTATGGATAAAAGAAAACTGGTTTCGACCATCGACAATATCAGCAAAAATGTCTCGCTCATCCAGGAGATCCTCAAGACCGGCGACGAGGCGCTGCTCTCCAGTCCCAAGCGGATTGACCGAGCCAAGTATTTCTTCGTATCGGCGATTCAATCACTCCTTAACCTGTGCAACGACTACATTGATAACAAGGACTGGCGGCAGCCAATCAACGCCATGGATGTCTTTATCGTGCTAGCGGAGAATGACGTGATTTCCAACGAAGAAGTGCCCCGCTTGAAGAAAGCGGTCGTTTCGATCAGCACGCTGAATCGAGGGTCCAACCACGACACGTTGGCCTTGATGCGGGAATGTCTGCGCGGGATAGAACACTGTGTTGCTGCATACAAGGTGTTGATCCAAACCGGAGACCTGTAGATGGTTCTGCTCGCGGCACTCTTATTGGTGACCACCCTGCCCCAATCAGCCCTCGTGCCCATGGATCTGGTCGAAGTCAACATCTGGCGCCAACCAGACCTTTCCGGGAAATTCTACGTAGACCCTGATACATCATTAAAGCTGCCGCTTCTGGGGCGGATTGAACTGAAGGGGAAAGCGCTCGACAGCCTGCGGATTGAGCTTCTCAACCTATATCGGAACTACTTAGGCGAAGCCTTCCTGACGGTCAATTTCTACTACCGGATCAGCATCCTCGGCGAGGTCCGTCGGCCCGGCATCTACTATGTCCTGTCCAATGACTTGATTCCCCACCTGCTTGCATCGGCCGAAGGCGTGACCGAGAGGGGAAACCTGCATCGTGTCCGGGTTCTCAGCGTCGGACGAGAGCGGAAGGTCGATGTTGAGAGGATTTTGAAGAAAGGGAAGTCGGTGCAGGAACTGGAAGTGCGGCCCGGCGATCTGGTGATTGTGCCGCGCCGGCAGGGGCCGTCATGGCAGGAGACGGCGATTATCGTATCCGCCGCTTCGCTCGCCATTAACATCTACGTAGCCTTTGTCAAATGAACAACTACCGGCCGTCGGGCGAAAAAAACGAACCCACGCTGCAGGACTACCTTGACGTTATCTATCAACACCGCCTTCTTATCGGCTTGGTTTTCCTGGTTACAGTTCTTTCCAGCCTCTATTTCAGCCTGCGCAGTCCCCGGATCTATGAGTCCGACGTTACCTTCCGTTTGGCCCTGAAGCGCGCCAAGTCGACTATCTTCTCTGATTTAACTCCGGCCAGCTTCTACTACATTGACCTCATCGAAAGCGAAATCGAAGTCCTTAGAAGCCGGACTATTGCCAAGTCGGTTGCCCAAAAACTAGCCCTGAATTTCGTGCCCGCGGGCAACGCCCATCACCTATTTGATTCGGTGGCGGTCGATCCGCACGCCGGCAATGGAATATTCGAAGTAGTGCTGCACGGCGATAGTTTTATCGTTCGTGATAAGGAGAAGAGGATTATCGGCCGGGGCGGCTTCGGCACGTTCGTCCACTGCCCGGGGGTCGCCTCGTTCGTCTTCCGGCGGCCCAACCACCGCGGCGACCGGTCTGTGATCGACTTCGCGGTAAGCAACCTCAGCGGGGCGGCCGAGGACCTGCGCAAGTCGATCAAAGTGATGCAAATCAAGAAGACTGATCTCGTTTCGCTCAAAGCCCAGTCGCGCAACCCGGTTCAGGCCGCGAAGATCGCCAACGCCATGGCCGACGCCTATATCGAATATTCCCTGCTTTCCCTGCGTGAGGAAGCCCGCAGTTCCAAGGTCTTTATCGAGGATCAGATCCGCGCCTTCGGTGCCGAGCTCGCCTCGGCCGAGGAGAAGCTCAAAAGCTACAAAGAGCGTTCCGGCATCTTCTTGCTCGATGAGTCCGCCCGGGAGATGATTGATGCCCTGGCGAAGTTTGACGCCGACTTGGCCCAGACTCAGGTCGAGATCGAGGAGGTAAAAAGCCGGCTTTCGAGCCTGGAGAAGGAACTCCAGGGCGATGCGCGTGTTTTCGGTATGTATAAGAATATCGCTTCGTTCCCCACCATCGCCAACAGTCCGCTCGTCACCTCGCTGAAGGCACGACTCAAGACCCTTGAAATGCAGCGGCAAACCGCGGCCACCCCTGAGGAGCTCGCCCGGATTGACGCCCAGACGAAGGAAGTCAATCAGCAGATTCAGAATGCGGTCAATCAGATCGTAAGAGTCGGGCCGCCCAGTTCCGACCCCATTCTCCAATCGATCATCAACAAGGTGATCGAAAGCGAAACTCAGCTGTTGGCGCTGCAGAGCAAGTTTGAGGCCCTGACTCAGGTGATCGATGAGTTCAACGCCAAGCTCTCCCGTTTGCCCAGGGCCGAAGTTGAGTTGGCTCAACTCTCGCGGCAGAAAAAGGCCAATGAAGAGATCTATAACATGCTCCTTGCCAAACTCGAGGAAGCCAAGATCTCCGAGGCCCGCGAGATCGGCGAAGCCAAGATAATCGACCTGGCCAGTCCGGCCCTGCATCCGGTCAGCCCCAAGCGAAGACAGAATCTCATTCTCGGCACAATCCTGGGGCTTATTCTGGGAATTGGCGCCGCCTTCATCTTCGAATACCTTGATACTTCGATTCGTGATCCCAAGGACGTAGAGTCGATAACCGGACGCCCGGTGCTGGCCAGCATTCCGATCATTCATATAAAAGGTTCCCGCACCAGCGATGAGGTCGCCCGAATCGAGGCCCGCTTCATTACCCACCTCAATCCTCGTTCCTCGGTAGCGGAGGCCTATCGCATACTGCGTACCAATGTTGCTTTTACGTCGATCAAGAGCCCGGTATGCTCCATCGTCGTTTCCAGCAGCATCCCCCAGGAGGGTAAGTCGACGGTGATCGGCAATCTCGCCATCACTTTTGCTCAGATGGGTAACCGGGTTCTGATTGTCGATACCGACCTGCGTAAACCGGTATTCAACAAGATCTTCAAGGACCGCCCGGTTAAAGGCCTTTCCGATGTACTGGTCGGCCGGGAAAAACTCAAAGATGCCCTCATCAAGACCAATATCGAGAATCTCGACTTGCTGCCCAGCGGTACCCTGCCGCCGAACCCCAGTGAGTTGCTGGGCTCAGCCAAGATGAAGGCCCTGATCGAGGAATTGAAGGGTCAGTATGAATATCTATTCTTCGATGCCCCGCCGGTCCTGGGCGTAGCCGATGCATCCATTTTGGGCAGTCTGTGCGATGGATTGCTTTTTGTCGTCTGGTTCGGCCGAACCGGTCGTGATCTGGTTATCGAATCGATGAAGGTCCTTGAGAACGCCAATACCCGGGTGTTAGGCGTGGTCTTAAACGGGGTCGATATTGGCCGGCGCTACCGGTCCCGGTATTATTACTATCATTATTACCACAAGTACTACGACGATTCCTCCCGCAAAAAACTCGCCGGCGATGCGTGAAATCTGCCAATAAGTTATCGTTGACAAATCCGCGTTCCCGGATATGCTTGAATAGTCAATAAGTTGTTCTTGACAGAAGCTGGAATCTGGTTATTATTTGTTCTCTTTGAGTCGGTTCATACCGACAAGGTCCGTTCTTTGAAAAATTGCACTATTAAGCACCAAGGTTATGGGTCCTCAGATTAACTCACAAGGGTAAACCTTTTTCCCTTGGAGGGTTTGATCCTGGCTCAGGACTAACGCTGGCGGCGTGTCTTAGACATGCAAGTCGAACGGGTCTTGGTTGGTTCGCAAGAATCAGCCAAGATTAGTGGCGCACGGGTGAGTAATAGACAGGTAATCTGCCCTGAAGTGGGGCATAATCCGTCGAAAGGCGGACTAATACCCCATACGATTCTGTAGACACAAGTCTATGGAATGAAAGGTGTGCCGCAAGGTATACCTCTTTAGGATGAGCTTCTCTCCTATCAGCTTGTTGGTAGGGTAATGGCCTACCAAGGCTAAAACGGGTAGGGGGTGTGAGAGCATGACCCCCCACACGGGGACTGAGATACGGCCCCGACTCCTACGGGAGGCAGCAGTCTAGAAATTTGCGCAATGGGCGCAAGCCTGACGCAGCGACGCCGCGTGAGGGATGAAGTCCTTCGGGATGTAAACCTCTGTTAGGAGGGACGATGTCTCGCCGCTTATCACGGTGGGATGACGGTACCTTCAGAGAAAGCCACGGCTAACTCCGTGCCAGCAGCCGCGGTAATACGGAGGTGGCAAGCGTTGTCCGGAATCACTGGGTGTAAAGGGTGTGTAGGCGGTCCAATAAGTTGAATGTGAAATCCCCCAACTCAATTGAGGAACGGCATTCAATACTGTTGGGCTAGAGGACGGGAGAGGAGAGTAGAACTTGCGGTGTAGCGGTAGAATGCGTAGATATCGCAAGGAACGCCGATGGCGAAGGCAGCTCTCTGGAACGCTCCTGACGCTGAGACACGAAAGCTGGGGGAGCAAACAGGATTAGATACCCTGGTAGTCCCAGCCCTAAACG
>CAYGYG010000041.1:0-17719 GCA_964354155.1 uncultured bacterium
TCAACCTTAACATTTTCCCTTGGGAAAATATTAACATATTGACTTAGTAATAACAATAGTTTCAGTAGATAGTTTTAATAATTATTCATTTCAATACCCATACCTCTATTACTTTTTTGTTGCTAAATATTTTGCCGAGCATATTGAGGATAATGAAATAAAGAAGGAAAGTGACAAGATAATAGATAACCTTCATGTAAATGAAAATGCTTACATTGCAATTTTTATAGCCCATCACTCTAAGAACATCAAAATCTTAGAAGAACTTAAAGGGAACGCCTTGCGTTTGTTTGATAAATATACAACTGCAGAATTAACAAAAGATGAGATTCAATTTTTTGACGAGCAAGCAAGTATTATTGTTAAGGCAGCTTTGGCTCCTGCTAATGTAACACCTGAAAAAGAAAGGGCTGAAAGATTAGAAATTCAAGATAATATTGAGCAAACACAAAAAGACGTTGAGCAGAATGATAATATGAATAAAGAAGATTCTTTAGAAATAGAATTACGGAGAGCTACTAAGACAGTGGAAGTTATGGGATGCATTATTAAGAATCGAGCCGGTTCTTTGGAAAAGACGAAACTTGAAGAGTTATTTAAAGAAGCGATGTATGTTCATTTAAGAATTTTGTCCTCTTTCTTCGAAGTAATAAAAAGCGAAGATGAACAACAATCAATAATTGATTTTATTTCAAAAAGGTTAGACAAAATTAGTAAGGAAAAAGGGAGAAAGCCAACTGAAGAAGAAATGAAGAAGATTTCAAGAATCATATTCTGGAATACAAATTTCTTTGTTGTCTACGGCTTGATTAATAAAATTGTTCATTCTTTAGGTTCAGATAAACTAATAGACATTGTTCAAAAAATCTGTAACGAAATGAATACTCCTGCATCTTTCATGATAAGACATGGAATTTTGATGTGGTATAATAAGAACATAAGAATTGATGAGATTGCGGAAAGGATTGGGCTAAAGGACTTTTCTGAAATAGCAAGAAGAGTGATGAAATTAATGGTTGTTGATCATTGTTTGTTACATCCAATTGATTATAAAGATAGACAAAAAATAGAAAGCAAATTAGGAATTCCGGTAAAGAAACTAGTAACAGGATGTTATAAACAATCATGAATAGAATTCATATCATAACAAGCCTGCAGATAACAGCGGACATACGGCTACGCTTCGCTCCGCGCAAAATGCTCAGCGAAGCCGCGCTCTTCGCATGTCCGCAGACGTTATGCGAATAGGGTTTCCCTTAACCAGATACCGAAGCAATATTTAAGTACGAGAGTATGTCCCTCTCCCTCAACAAACCCAAACTCGACAACCTCGCGAACGAAATCTGGAAATCTGCCGAGCGGCTGCGCGGCAAGTTCAAGGCTTACGAATATCAGAGCGTCATCCTGCCCATCATCGTCATTCGGCGGTTGGAGTGCGTGCTGCTGGCTTGGCGCGAGGCAAAGAGCGCCGAGGTGCTGGCCAAGCGACCCAAGCTCACCGAAAAGGAACTCGCCAAGCTGGTCAAGGAGCTCGAACTGAATCCCAAACAGTCGCCGTTCTCGAACAAGACCAAATGGACGTTGCGCAAGGTCTATGAGGAAGATCACACGCTCTTGGAAGAAAATTTCCGCGCCTACATCAACGGCTTTTCGAAGAATGTTGACGACATCATCGAGCACTTCAACTACCGCGCCACCATTGGCACGATGGTGAAGAACAACCGGCTCGCCCCGATCCTGAATCAATATAAGGAACTGGAGCTTGGCCCGGACAATCTCTCCGGCCTGGAGATGGGCTACATCTACGAGGAACTGCTCCGGCGCTTCTCGGAACAAAGCGGCGAGGAGGCTGGAGAACACTTCACCCCACGCGAGGTCATCAGGCTCATGGTTGAGCTCCTGGGAATTCCGATCCCCGAGCGGCACATCTCCATCTACGACCCAGCTTGCGGAACGGGCGGCATGTTGTCCGTGGCTAAGGAACACCTGCTCGACCGCGCCTCCACACCCGCACAGAGAGAAAACGTCGAGAAGTTTGTCACCGTCCACGGACAGGAGCTTTCCCCGACCAACTACGCTATCTGTCAGGCCGACTTGCTCATCAAGAACGACCAGCAGGCCAAGGTGCATCTCGGCAACTCTCTTATCCCGCACGAGGTGCACAGCAAAGAGCCGGGCGACCAGTTCCCGGAAACCAAATTCCACTTTGACTTCATGTTGAGTAATCCCCCCTTTGGCGTTACATGGGGCGGCAAAGACGGCTACGAGAAGGAAGCAAGGAAACTTGAACAGACCCGCTATAGGGCAGGAATGCCTCGCTCCAACGATGGAGCCCTTCTCTTCCTTCAAACCATGCTGGCGAAAATGCAGCCACCGGATAAAGACGGCAGCCGCATCGCCATCATTTTTAACGGCTCGCCTCTCTCCAACGGCGATTGCGGCTCAGGCGAGAGCGAAATCCGGCGCTGGATTCTGGAAAACGACTGGCTCAACGCCATCGTGATGTTGCCTGACCAGCTTTTCTATAACACCGGCATCTTCACCTACATCTGGCTGCTGCGAAACGAAAAGCCCGCCGCTCATCGCGGGCGCGTGATGCTGATTGATGCCCGCCGGCAGTTCGAAAAAGAGCCAAAGTCTTTCGGTAATAAGCGCAACCGGATGACCGACGCCCACCGTCAATGGATCGAGCGGCGCTACCGCGAGGGCTGGGCAAAGGATTACGCGGATGAGCAGGTGAAACTGTTCAACACCACCGATTTTGCCTATCATAAGGTCAAAGTTGTCTTCTGGCAGACAGATGAGCACGACCATCCCGCCATCATCACCGAGCCATACGAGAAAACGTTCACTGCCGCCAACCTCGCTAAGGAGCAGGCGTTCTACGACAGCGACCTCACCTTCCGCGTGCGCGTGAAGAAGAATGACAAAGAGAAGACCGTGGAGGTCGTGCTCAAACCAGCGGACAGCGCCGTGAAGAAGCTAAAAGCCGCTCTGGGAGATCAACCGGAAATCCTCTCCGTCGAATGGACGCACCGGCACTACGTACAGGACGACGAATACATTCCGCACGGCGAAGACATCGTGGCGTTCCTGAAACGTGAAATCGCCAAGCCCATTATCCGATGGGAGGACAGCCCGCAGCTTGGCTATGAAATCCTGCCGAACAAATACTTCTACCGCTACGAGCCACCCACGCCAGCGAAGGAGTTGTTGGCGGAGTTCTGGCGGCTGGAGAAGGAGGCGGAGAAAATGTTGGAGGGATTGGCGCAATGAAGAACGCAACCGACCAGACGATGATGACCTCGCCCGAATACCGGCGGTTTATCGAGAACCTGAAGACGCGGGTGATCTCCGCGCGCATCTCGGCGGCGCGGGCCGTAAACCGCGACCTGATCCTGCTCTACTGGGACATCGGACGCGGAATCGTGGAGAAACAGCGGTTGCTCGGTTGGGGGGAGTCTGTGGTGGAGATGGTTTCGACGGACTTGCGGCGTGCGTTTCCACAGATGGCGGGTTTTTCGACGCGCAATGTGTGGGACATGCGTCGTCTCTACGAAGCCTACACCGCCCGGAAAATTCTCGCACAGGCCGTGCGAGAAATCGATCAACACAGGGTAAACCAAATTCTGCGACAGCCTGTCGCAGAATTGGCCGGAGACGAAAAACGGCTACAACCTGTAGCCAAATTGACCGAGGGGAAGCTCATCGAATTTCTGCAACAGCTTGTCGCAGAAATTCCCTGGGGTCACAATCTGCTGATCCTCAACAAGCTCACCGACCCCGCCGCGCGCCTCTACTACCTCCGCGCCACCGCCCGATTCGGCTGGTCGCGCAATGTCCTGCTTAACCAGATAAAGGCCGGAGCTTATGAGCGCGCCGTCACCGACAAAAAGACGCACAACTTCCCCCTCGCCATGCCGGAGCATCTGGCCGAGCAGGCTGATGAAATGCTCAAAAGTTCCTACAACCTCGAATTCCTTGGCCTTCGCCGAGCGGTCAGGGAGCGCGAACTTGAAGACCGGCTCATCACCCGTCTGCAAGCGTTCCTCCTCGAACTCGGCTATGGCTTCTGCTTCGTGGGTCGCCAGCACCGGTTGACGCTGGGTCAGAAGGAATATTTTATCGATCTACTCTTCTACCATCGCTTTCTCAAGGCGCTGGTGGCTTTCGAACTGAAAGTCGGGCCGTTCGAGCCGGAATACGCGGGTAAGATGGATTTCTACTTGAATCTACTCAACGATACAGAACGCGGTGATGACGATCAGCCGTCTATCGGTATCATCCTCTGTGCCGAAAAGGACGACGTGGAAGTGGAATATGCCCTTCGCACCAAAAAGAACCCCATCGGTGTGGCAGCCTATCAACTCCAGTCGAAATTGCCAGCGGAGCTGAAGGGCAAACTTCCGACGGAGAAACAGCTTGCTGATGTCGTGCGAACTGTTCTTCCCGAAAGGAGCGACCCATGACCCAATATTTCCACTGCTACCAGCCGCCTATGCCAACGAAAGAGTTGCTGGGAGAGTTCTGGAGGTTGGAGAAAGAGGTGGATAAGATGCTGGAAAGCCTTGGCGCATAAAGTACATGAGCGATATGGGAACATCACTTCAAACCAACGGTCAAAAGATCATTCCGACCTTGTGGCGTGAGCGTATTCTCAAACGAGATTATGAGGTCGTTCTTGGCAAGATGCTGCAACCTGAGCAAGACCGTGAAGAGGAAACAGAAGAGCCTTACCTTCGATCCGCTAATGTGCAGTGGGAAGGCGTGGATCTTTCCGACGTTAAGACTATGTGGTTCTCGCCTGCCGAAAAGCATCATCTGTTGTTGCGTAAGGGCGATCTGTTGGTGAATGAAGGTGGGGATGTAGGACGCTGCGCCATTTGGTGCGAAGATATGAAATCCTGCTATTTCCAAAACGCCATCAACCGAGTCCGTGCAAGAAAATCGGCTTCGACAAAGTTCCTCTACTACTGGCTTTATAATCTCAAACATGCCGGTTTCATCGATGCTATGGTTTCAAGAATTACTATTGCCCATTTGACGGCGGATAAGCTTGAGCGAGTTCCATGTCCCGATGTTCCTGCGGCAGAGCAACAGCGCATCGCGGCTTATCTGGATGCGAGTTGTGCAGCGATTGATGCGGCGGCGGCCGCCAAACGCCGCCAACTTGAAAAGCTGGATGCCCTCTGGAAGTCCACCATTCACACAGCGGTGACGCGAGGTTTGAATGCTGACGCTAAGATGAAGCCTGCCGACTTGGATTGGCTTTCCGAAGCCCCTGCTCACTGGACACCAAGCCGGATTAAAAACGTAGCCAAGTTATCTCCTGGCTATTCCGGGAGGCCTCCGACGAATGATGAATTGTGCACAGTTGTACCAATGGAGCTTCTTTCTGAAACCGGGACGGTGGACACCACATCGTTGCAAGCTTTTGAGGATGTGAGCAGCGGTCTCACACTATTTGAAGTAGGGGACGTCCTCTTCGCAAAGATCACACCTTGTATGGAAAACGGAAAAGGGGCATTCGTTGAGAGCCTGCCATCAAGTTATGCGTTTGGAAGCACGGAGTTCCATGTTTTGCGCCCTACTTATGCCATAAATGGGAAGTTTCTCTTCTACTACACCTGCAATCCCATTTTCCGTGCGTACGCCGCCGAGAATATGTCGGGAGCCGCAGGACAGAAGCGTGTGTCATCACGGTTTCTGAAAGAAACTCGCTTGTTTGTTCCACCACTACGAGAACAACTTGAGATCATCTCCTTTCTCACAGCTAAGGACAGAGAGTTCCGCTCGCTATTCGGACAGATAGAATCCCAAATCTCCACCCTCACCGCCTACTGCAAGTCGCTGATTCACGAATGTGTCACCGGCCAGCGGCGGATTTCGGAGGCAGACCTGAAGAAGGTGACAGCCCATGGCTAAGCGGAAAAAAGCCCCCGAGTTGACCTTTCAGCAGCACATCGCGGATTTTCTAATCCGCGAGCACAAGTATGGCATGCTCGAACAGACCGACATCACGGACACCGAGCATTATATCGCCGAAGACCAGCTCTGGGCTTTCCTCAAAGCCACGCAGGGCGACACAAGCAAGAAGCTCACGGATGATTACGGAACGGACGCGCGGGACGAGGTGTTCAAAGCCCTGCGCAAAGAACTGGAGCACACGCCGCTGTGGATGCTCCTGCGCCACGGGTTAAAAGTGCGCGGACTGGAATTTCGGCTTTTCTACCCAAAGCCCCGCTCAGATGAGAGCGCAGCCGCCAGCAAATACGGCGAGAACCGCCTTACCTTCCGTCCGCATTTCTTATACGGCGAGACAAACCAGGAGATTGATTTCGTCTTCTTCCTCAACGGCTTGCCCATCGTGGCGATGGAGTTAAAACACGAGAAGAACCAGACCGTTCATGATGCTGTTGCACAGTTCGCAACCCGTGACCACACACGCAAGATTTTCCAGCATCCGTTCCTTTACCTTGCTGCTGACACGAGCGACGTAATGGCTGCGACCGACCCGCGCCGCGAACAGAACTTCCGCTGGCACAACACCGGGCTGACGAATGCGCCGCAAACGGCGGGTGAATACCCGGTGGAGTTCCTTTACCGCGAGGTCTTGTCGCAGGAGCAGCTGCTCGAATCGGTCTCGTTCTTCCTTGTCCACGTCCCGAAACGCGAGGCGGAAGAGAACAAGGCAGAACGCCAGGCTTTTACCCTTTACCCCCGCTATCATCAGAGCCGCATGGTGCGCCGGGTGGCGGATGACATCTCGGCGCAGTTCGCCGCGAAGGGCGACATCGGCCGCAAGTACCTCATCAACCATTCCGCCGGCAGCGGCAAGACGCTCACCATCTGCTGGTTGGCAGACCGCCTGCACAGCCTGTATAAATCCGGCACGAACGAGAAGCTTGTAAACCAGGTGTTCATCCTCACCGACCGGAAGTCGCTCGACACGAACATCAAGGACGAGATCGAGAACTTCATGCACCTTAAGGATGTCGTTGGTCTGGCGCGGAAGGCTGAAGACCTGCCGCGCTTCCTCGCGGAGCGTAAACCGATCATCGTCACCACACAGCAAAAGTTCGCCTGGGTGCTGGAAGAGATCGAAAAGAACCCCGAACTGAAGAAGCTGCGGGTTGCCTTCCTGATTGATGAAGCCCATCGCTCGCAGGAAGGCAAGATGGCTGTGGCCATTCGGTTGCCGTTCCGAAAGACGGACGAACCCGATGCTGAAGCCCCCGAGCAGGACCCGGAAGAGCAAATCGCCAGGGTCATCCGGGAGCACGACCTCAATCAGCTTTTCGTTGCGTTCACCGCCACGCCCGCGCCTGTTACAGTCAAACTATTCGGCGAGCCGTTCGATGCCTACTCCGAGGCTGAAGCCATCGCCGAAGGCTACATCGTGGATGTGGCAACCAGCATTATTTCCTACAAGACACTTTACCACCTGCATTGCCCTGTCGTGCCCAGGCTGGACGAGGAGAAGCTCTATCCCAAGGGTGTCGTGTCCAAGGCGCTCCAGAACGTGGCGTTCAATGACGACGGATTGATTCAATACAAGGCTGAGGTGATGCTGCGCATCTTCGAGAAGGACGTGATGCCGCTCATCGGGGGACGCGCCAAGGCGATGATCGTGACCTCTTCCCGCGTCGCCGGGTTGCGCTATTTCCAGATCATCAAGGAGAAGCTCAAGGAGCGCGGCGCAGCCTACAAGGCGCTCTATGCCTTCTCGGATTTCGTCCATCCGGAGACCAACGCGGCGATCAGCGAACACGCGGTCAACGAGTTGAAGGACGGCGAGTTGATCGAGAAGCGGTTCGAGGGTGATGACTACCGGTTGATGATCGTTGCCAATAAGTTCCAAACAGGGTTTGACCAACCCCTGCTTGCCGGCATGTTCCTCGACAAGCCAGTAATGGAACGCAATGCTGTTCAGACGCTTTCACGGTTGAATCGCTGCCATGAGGGTAAGCAAGATATCGTGGTAGTGGACTTCACCAACAACGCCGCCGCCATCCTCAAGGCGTTTCAGAAATACCGCAAAGGCACGCCTTTCGCGCCGGAAGAGCCCGACAAAGACCTTTGTCCCAAGCTCTACGCCGAAATTCTGGCGGCGGGGGTGTTCACCCAGAAGGATGCTGTCGATTTCGTGAAACTGGTCATTACCGGCACGGATGCGCAGGTGCAGTTCTTCGTCAACGCGCTGCGCGCCCGGTTTCTGCCAAAAATTGCGGAACCCGAGAAGCGCAAGGCATTCGTCTATCTCCTCGCCCACTACGTCAAGAGCTTCCATTTCCTGACGTGCTTCTTCACCTACGCGCCAGAGTTGAAGGAGTTCGCCACGTTCGCCGAATACGTCGGCCCGCAACTCATCAAGCAAGGCAGCGTGTCCGACCTGATGAAACAGATTCGCCAGACGGAAGTCATCAAGGCTGCTGTCGAGTATCAGGGCGTCACAACCAGCGCCGGGCCGGTGAAGCTCAAGCCGGGCAAAGGCAAAGTAGGCACCGGCCCACCACCCACGAAGGTTTCCGTCCAGGACATGATTGACAAGATTCGCGCCAAGTTCGACATCACCGACGAGCAAGCGCTCTACATCAAACAGGTCACCGAAGAAAAAGCCGCCGACCCCGCCATTCGCACGACCGTCCGCGCGCACCGTGAAGACCGTGTCTATCTTGAAGGCGCTTATCGCGGACAGGTCAACGGCGAGATTCAGACGGCCTACGTCGGGCGCGGGCGCTACGAAGAACTATCCGACCCGAAATACACCGACCCGAGCGGTATCTTCGACATCATGGCATTCACGGTGATCCAGCACCATCTGTCATTCGCGGCATAAGGCTATGAGCAAGACCATTGACCAAATTCCCGAGGCCGACCGGCCCAGAGAGAAACTGCTCCGGAAAGGCGCGCCCGCGTTGAGCGACCAGGAACTGCTCGCGATTCTGCTGGGGAAAGGAACGCCGGCCATTGACGTAATGACCTTGGCGGAGAAACTAGCCAAAGTGGTGGACGAAAAAGGGCTGAATCTCCGGGCCGAAGACCTCAAGCAATTCGGTGCTGTCGGGGACGCGAAAGCCACGCTCATCCTGGCTGCCATCGAGTTCGCGCGCCGCCGCATCAAACCGGAGGGAGCGAAGATAACGACACCGGTGGACCTGCTGCCTCACGTTCGGCACTACGCCGATCGAAAGCAGGAGCATTTCCTTTGCGCCACCATCAACGGGGCGAATGAGATTCTCAATATCCGGGTTGTTTCGATTGGGCTGATTGATCGCAGCCCGGTGCATCCCCGAGAAGTGTTCGCAGATGCTCTCTCGGATCGCGCCTCGGCAGTCATCGTCGCCCATAACCATCCAAGTGGGAGTCTTGAACCCTCGCCAAGTGACATCGATATTACCACACAGCTCAAAGCCGCGGGCGCGATTGTCGGCATTGATATGCTCGACCACGTTATTTTCAATCGAAGTGACTACTTCAGTTTTTTGGAAAAAGGAATCCTTTGAGAGTGCAGGTCTCAGAAATGAACGCAGAAGACTGAAGGGGCAACGTTCTTCGCATAACACGCCCAACAACGACGCTCGCACACTTGAAGGGGACTATTGAGGTTGCTCAATGGTTCTCGGTGCGGTTTGGCAATCTGGGCTCGAGCGATGGATCTTATTCTTAGAACCAAGAGCCGCCGCGTTGTGGGGCGAGGCATTATACGCAATTGCCAATCGGAAGGAGGAATGTCTCGAAAGAGTGCTTGGTGACCTCTGGGGTCAAATCTCTACATTCTACATAGTTATTGACCGGTAGAGGAAAATGCATATACTTCTGACATGGCCAGGGCATTAAGAATCCAGTTTCCCGGTGCTTTTTACCATATTACCTGCCGGGGTGTAGAACAGCGATCCATATATGAAGACAGCCAGGACCGAGCCCGGTTCCTAACCTTACTGACGCGGTCGTTAGAGACCTATCAGGTTGTGCTCCATGCTTACGTCATGATGACGAATCATTTGCATTTATTGATTCAAACCAGGAAAGCGAATTGTGCTGAATTCATGAGGCATTTCAATATATCGTACACAGGTTGGTTCAATTGGCATCATCAGCGGAGCGGTAACCTGTATCAGGGTCGCTATAAGGCCTTCTTGATAGATGCGGACAATTATTTGCTTGAGGTCTCGCGGTATCTGCATCTTAATAGTGTGCGGGTGGATAGGTGGGCAGGTCGGGCCTGGGCTGATCGTTGGACGAGGGCCCGGGCCTATCCGTGGAGCAGTCTATCTGGATATCTGCAGGAAGAACGGGTTGTGCCGTATGTGAGTTATGATCTGATTTTGGAGATGGTGGGCGATCGCAGGGCCTACCGTGACTATGTCACGGATGGCTTGAGGCGTGACTTAGTAAGTCCTTTTAACCAAGTGAAAGGCCGTCTAATACTGGGCGACGATGGCTTTGTGGCGCAGGTCAAGCAGTATTTGAAGCGGGGTTCGGTGCGGGACCAGCCAGGTTATCGCGAAATGGTGCTGCCGACGATCGAGCCGGAACAGGTCATAGCCATCATGGTGAGGGAAGGCAACATAAGCCGGCGGGCGTTGACCAAGCGGGGCGGCAATGGCGTGTTCCGCGGCATCGCTGCGGAGCTGATGTATAAGTATTGTGACATAACCCAAGCCCAGATCGGTTCATTATTGGGTAGCATTGATTATGGTGCGGTTCATCTGCTGCGACGCAGACTAAGGGAACTGATGGCTAAGGATCCTGCAGTGCGCACGAAGTATGCAGTGCTTGAAGATAAGGTGCGGCATGCATGTAGAATGTAGAGATTTGACCCCAGATGAAACGTAGAGTTAAAGGCGGAATTTTAGCCACTATCGGCTATATACTGTCACCACTTTCTTGGTGGAATGACATTGTTATCAACATTCCACTGGCTTATGCGTTTGCGTTCCCGTTTGGATTAATTTCGAGAAACCTCTTTTTACCAATGATGATCCTTGGATATTGGATTACGAATGTTGCCGGTTTTATACTCATGCACCGAGGTGTAAGAGATTTAGTTTCAAATGAAAAAGGTAAATACACAAAAAGAGAACTTGCAAAAGATATGATCATCTCCATCATTTACACTATCGTTGTAGTTATGTTTGTAAAAATAGGATGGGTAAAATTCCCCCTCGAATATTTTGATTAAAGCTCCGCGCTTTGCTCTGAGAAAAGCTGGAGAAAAGTAAACAAAGGATCAAGAAGGGGAAAGCAGTATTTAGAGGAGGTTTCGATATGCCAAATATGGGGCGAGAGAGGTTTCAGAAAAGCTCGCTGAGCAGCTCGCTCACCGATTCCAGAAAGACCTTATCCTCTTCGGAAAATGGCGCCAGGGTGTGGGAGTCGATGTCGATTTCCCCGACGATGGCACCCTTTTTGAAAATCGGCACGACGATCTCCGATTTAATCTTAGGACTGCACGGCAGGTAGTTGTTTTCCTTTGATACGTCCTGGATAATATACGTGGCCCGGCGCTCTGCCGCCTGACCGCAGACTCCCTTGCCGAACCCGATCTTGGTATGCTCGGTCGGTTCGCCGACAAACGGACCGAGGCAAAGCTGACGCCGAGGTTGCTCAGCCAGGTAAAAGCCGACCCAATCGTAGTACGTAACGTTCTCCTTGAGGAATCGGCAGACCGCCAACAGGACTTCGTCGCGACTGCCCGGCTTGGCGATAATGCCGCGAATCTGCTTGAGCATTGAATCGAACAGCTTCTTTCTTGGCGTCTTCATTTTTCTTTCCGCGCCGACTGCCTGATCTGGCGCCAGGCTTTGAAGGCTTGCCTCAAGTGTGGAATCGTAATCGAGCCGCCGACCACGAGACCGATATTGAGCAGTTCCTCCAATTCCTGATCGGTAACGCCTTCATCGTAGCACCTTGTCAGATGGTAGGTAACGCAGTCATCGCAACGCAGCACGAAGGATGCAACGAGGCCGAGCATCTCCTTGGTTTTTTTCGGGAGGGCACCGTCAAGATAGGCCTGAGCGTCGAGGCTATAGAACTTCTTTATTTTCAGGCTGGCATGCTTCATCACCAGCTTGTCAAGTTCGGCACGCTCGGTCTTGTAGCTCTGAACAGTACGGTTCGTTTTCATTTTTTGATCATCGTTAGCATCATTTTGAACCGGCCCAGGGCCTTCAAAGCGTGAGGCTTGTTGGCCGGCATGATGATGGTCTCGCCTTTCCGGACGCGGCACCGGTGACCGGAAATGGTTATCAAAGCGGTGCCTTGAAGGACAATAACCATTGCATCAAACGGTGCGGTGTGTTCGCTCAAGCCCTGGCCCCGGTCGAATGCGAAAAGAGTGACGCCGCCCGATTTGCCTCTCAAAATCTCGCGGCTGACAACGGCGCCGGCCCGGTGGCTGATCAAATCCACCAGCTCCAAGACGCGCCCTTTGAGTCCGGGATGCTTTTTCCTTGTTTTCTTATGCACTAACGCACCGCTGGTCTGCTTCAAGGCTGTCATTATATATGTAAATAATGGACTGTCAAGGTGAAGAAGAGGCGATTATCGTGTTGACAACTACCCTCGGCCCTCGTATATTGGTATCATGATTGAGAAGGATTTAACCAGGACGTTCCCCAAGATGGCCGATGCCTTGCTCGGCAAGGTCGCCCTTGATTCCTTGCTTGATGCCGTGACCAAGACCGCCTGTTCATTCTTCAATGCGTCGTCCTCTTCCATCATGCTATTTGACAAGGAGAAGACCTGTCTGACGATCGTGCGTTCCTGTAATCTCTCCGAGGCCTATCTCAAGGCGGTCAAGGTCGGCCGCGATCAGGAGATTGCCGGCAAGGTGTGCAGTGACAAGAAGTCCAGGTTTGTCAAAGACATCGGCAGGTTTTTTGAGGAGTTGGGTGATGAGTTGACCGTACAATGGGCAAAAAAAGAAGGCTTGGTTTCGATGGTCTGTGCGCCGCTGGTTGTTCAGGATGAGGCGATTGGTTGCCTCAACTTGTACTACTCCGAAATCAAAGAGTCGTTTACCGAGTTTAACGCGCTTGACTTCTTTACGCGTCTGGCCGCGCTGTCGATCGAACACCATCGCTTGCTCTCCGATATCGAAGTCAAAACGCGAATGGTCGCGGTCCTGGGCGAAATCGGACTGCGTATTACCTCCTCGTTCGATATCAATGAAATCGCCCGGGTGTTTCTGTCAACTGCGATCCGGGTGACCAACTGCGACACCGGGGCCATAATCCTCGTCGACCGCCAGCGGAAGCGTGTGGTCGATGCCTTTGAATACGATTCCCAGGAGGGCGGGCCGAGGCGCTATCGGTCGTCGGCCCGGCTTGCCGAAGGTATTTCCGGCGAGATTCTGCGCAACGAGAAGCCGGTGATCGTTCCCGACCTGCTTGAGTATCCCGGGGCAAATCCGGTCGCGCTGGAGAAAGGTCGCCGCGCGGTCATTGGTCTGCCGCTTATTGTCCGGGGGAGGATTGTCGGCATTCTCTATGTTGACGCGAAGATACCGCGGGAATTCAGCCGGGAGGAAGTAGAATACCTGGCCCTACTCTGCAATTACGCGTCGGTGGCCATTGAAAACGCGAAGCTGTACGAATCGCTGACCCGCGAGGCGGAGCAATTTGCGATCCTCTATGATGTCGGCAAGACCTTCATATCGACACTGGACTTCGACAAACTGCTCAACAACATTCTGTCGCGGCTCACCGTCTTTTTAGGCACATTGAACATGGCGGTCTTCCTGGCCGACGAAGGGAAGAACGAACTCAAGCTGCGGGCTTACATGAACTATCCCGAATCGATGAAGAACCTGAGAATCAAGATCGGTGAGACCGGCATCGCCGGACATGTCGCCGGAACCAGGATGATGTACTATGCCCCCGATGTCGCCAAAGACCCCTACTATGTGCGGGGCGTCGAGGAGGCGCAGAGCGAGATATGCTTTCCCCTTATCATCGGCGAGCGGCTGATCGGGGTTCTTGACGTTGAGAGTGCCGAGATTAATCGCTTCACCGAGGATGATATCAACCTTCTTTCGACCCTGAGCACCGAGATCGCCATCGCGCTCGACAATTCCCGCCTCTATGAGGAAATGAAAACGCTTTCCCTGACCGATCCGCTGACCGGATTGGCCAACCGGCGCAGCTTTGAGCTCTTTCTGGATGGCGAGGCTCGACGGGCGGAACGGTACCACCGTCCGTTCACGCTGCTCATGATCGATTTTGACAACTTCAAGAGCTACAACGACCGGCACGGCCACGCCGCCGGTGACGAAGTGCTGAAAAAGTTCGGCCGCCTGATGAAGAACTCAACGCGGGATGTCGATTTCCTGGGTCGCTACGGCGGCGACGAGTTCGTTGCAATTCTCACCGAGACCGAGGTCGGACTAGCCGGCGAGGTGGCCGAACGGATGCGACAGGTTATCGAGGCCCAGACCGGGGAACCAAGGGTAACTCTCTCCATAGGCATTGCTACCTATCCGTCGGACAGCGCCGAGCGGGGCGAACTATTGCGTCTGGCCGATCGTGCCTGCTACGAGGCCAAGCAGCAGGGAGGAAACCGAGTCAAATCCGTGACCGGGCAGATGTAGCGAACGGGACGTATAGCGAGGGACGATCGTTCGCGTTGCTCACTAGGATGTAGGACGCGGGACGTAACGGATGATACACGATCCACGATAAGATGGAATAATGGAATAGTGGAATGATGGAGTATTGGCTACCTCCTTATCATTGCAATCAGCCGTTTTATCGCTGTAATCGAGGCCGGAGCCGGAACTAGGGTCGCCGGCCGCCGTAGAATTCAAATGAACAGATCGCTTCGAGGGGTTTACGGGGTTTGGCGCTGATGCCGCCCATGTCCTCGGGCGTGGATTCTTTCTCCGGATAACCCAGAGTAACAAGCGAGACAACGCGGACGTTGCCGGGTATCTTCAGAAGCCGTTTCAGCTTCTTCTCGCTGAACCAACCGATCCAGCATGTGCCGATGCCAAGCTCGGTCGCGGCAAGCACGATATGCTCAACCGCGATGGCGACGTCGATTGAAAGCAAGCTCAAGCCGAAAAGGGAGGTAAAGTAGTGATTCACGGCCAAGGGCACGCCGCAAGCGACGATGACCACCGGCGCGGTCTTGACAAAATCGTTGAGCAGGGGTTTGCTCCCCGGAGGAACGCAGTTCCGTATCTGCTTAATCGTTTCGCGATTGCGCACGACAATGAAATGCCAGGGCTGGGTGTTGCTGGAAGAAGGGGCGAGCCGTGCGGCCTCGAGCAGGACGGAGATCTTTTCGGCCTCGACCGGCCGCGAAGCGTAGCGTCGAACCGAGCGGCGGCGCCGGATTGTATCAAGAAGCGAATACTTAGCCAAAGAGTTTGCGGGCGATGAACTCGCGGTCCTGATAAGGGGCACCGCAGAGGACTTCGCAGATCTGACAGTCCCGGAAGAAGCGTTCCGCCGGATAGTCTTTGGTGTAGCCGTATCCGCCGTGCAATTGTATCGCGTCGGTCGTGTTCAGAACCGCGGTTCGGGCGGTGAAATACCTGGCAATGGCGGCATCGGCGGCAATGGGTTTGTTCTGGTCGTGCTTCTCGGCCGCGCTGTAGGTGAGCAGCCGGGCGGCCTTGACCCGGGTGGTCATCTCGGCCAGCTTGGACTGAACCATGCCGAAGTTGATGATCGGTTGGCCGAACTGGACACGGGTCCGGGCGTACTTGAGGGATGCGTCGATTGACGCCTGGGCAAGGCCGAGGGCGATCGCGGCAAGGCCGATGCGGGCCCGATCGCAGATTGCCTCGTACACCTTGTGACCAGCCCCTTCGGTCCCTAAAATCTGCGCTTTCGATACGACCACGTTGTCAAACTGGACCGCGCACATGCCGGCACCGCGCATGCCGATGGCATCGGCCGGTCCCAGGATTTTCATCCCCGAAGTGTTGCCTTCGACGACCAGGGCGGTCAACGCCCCGCCGGCCGGATCGTTCCTGACGAAAACAAGATACAGCCCTTGAACCTGGCCGCAGATGATATTCTTGCACTCTCCGGAAAGCCGGAGGTTGTCGCCGTCGCCGGTTGCGGTGACGTTGGTCAAAACCGGTTCGCCGAATCCGCCCAGGATTTCACCGAAGGCAAGCTTGGGCAGGTACTTGGTCTTGAGCGGCACCGTGCCGAACTCGACGAGGGGATGACCGACAAAGAGATTGTGAATCGCCACGACCAGGCTGGTTGACCCGCAAACCTGGGACAGCTCTTCTAAGCCGATGACCATGCTCGTCATGTCGAGCGCGGTACCTTCGAACTGCTCGGGAACGGCTCCACCCATGATGCCGAGTTCGGCCAGCTTGCTGATTGCGGCCGTAGGAAATTGCGCCTTCTGGTCGATGTCACCGGCCTTGTCGAGCAGTTCTTTCTGCCCGAACTTGCGCAGCGTATTCTGAAGCATGGTGTGTTCTTGAGTAAGTTCCATTGCCTAGCCTTCCTTGCTGCCGGTTTCGCGTATCAACTCAAGGCCGATAACCGTTCGTTGAATGTCGTTAGCGCCTTCATAGATCTGGGTAATTTTTGCGTCCCGGGCCATTTTTTCGACCCCGTACTCTTTGAGCACGCCGTGCGGACCCATCAAACCGATGGCTTCGAGCGTTATTCTCATCGCCAGGTCACTGCAGTACAGTTTCACGAACGACGAGTCCTTGGTGAATTCTTTGATTCCAGCGTCGATCACGCGGGCGCACGCGTAGGTAAGGGCCCGGCCGGCCTCGATTTCGGCCGCCATGTCGGCAACCTTCTCCTGGAAGAACTGGCTGCCCAAGAGACCGAAGTCGCGGCCGAACTCCATTACCGCTTCAAAAGCCCCCTGGGCGATACCTAAAGCCAATGCCCCGACCCCGGGCCGCGCCCGGTCAAAATTCCTCATCGCATAGATGAAGCCGAGCCCTTCCTTACCCATAAGATTGTACTTGGGTACACGGCAGTCCTCGAATAGGAGCTGCGACGTAAGCGACGCCCGGATGCCCAACTTGTCTTCCTGCTTGCCGGCGCTGAACCCGGGATAGTCCTTCTCGACCAAGAAGGCCGAGGCGCCTCGGGCCCCGCGGGACTTGTCGGTCATGGCGATGACCGTGTAGACGTGAGCGATGCCGCCGTTGGTTATGAACTGTTTAACGCCGTTGAGGATGTAGGAATCGGCCTCTTTGCGGGCCGTAGTTTTGATACTGCCCGCGTCAGAACCGGCATCGGGTTCGGTAAGGGCGAAGGCGCAGAGCATTTCGCCGGTCGCGATCTTGGGCAGGTACCTCTTCTTCTGCTCCTCGTTGCCAAAAAGGACGATGGGAAATCCGCCCAGGGCGCCGACCGCGTACGCGGTCGCAAACCCGCCGCAGCCGCGGGCGATCTCCTCGGCGGCAATGCACATGTCCATGACCCCGCCGCCGGTTCCGCCGTACTCCTTGGGCACGAAGATCTTGAACATGCCGGCCCGGCCGATCTCGGCGATGACATCATGGGGGAAATCGTGGCTATCGTCGTATTTACGACGCGCCGGCTTGATCACCCTGACTACGAGCTCCCGGGCCACTTCCCTTATTCTCTTGTGTTCATCGGTCAGAAAATAATCCATAGGCGTGTAGTCTACCCAAAAATCATAACGCCGTCAACCGTTTTGTCATTGTTGATATTACTATGCATAAATGTTAATAGTTATTACTAAGCGGAAATGTTAATAT
>CAYGYG010000042.1:0-16656 GCA_964354155.1 uncultured bacterium
CCAGTAAACCAATTAAAATGATCGTCGACGCTCTTAATTTCAAGAAACCTCCTTACGACGCATTGATGACAATTAATGATATTATAAGTCAGAAAATGCTGTTTGCCAAGAAGAAATCACGAAGCACCCGGCAAAGCTCGGGCACTGCAGGTCACAAGATCGGCAAGAGCCTGGGCCGGTGCTTTCTCAAGCTGTTCGGCAAGCATCCGCCATTCCCAATTGCCGAAGGCGCGGCTCGGAATGTTGAATCGTGCTTCACCCCCCAGCCCCAATATGTCCTGCATCGGCAGTATTGCCAAGTTCGCCCTTGAACCCAGCGCCATTTTGACCAAGGCCCACGCGATTTCTTCCCGGGCGACGTGCACGCCCAGGTAGTCAAACAGCCTCTGCTTTTCAGCATCGCCGGCCTCCTCATCAAACCAGCCGCGAACCGTGTTGTTGTCGTGCGTGCCGGTGTAGACCACACAGTTCTCCTCATAGTTGTGAGGCAGGTAAGGATGCTTCGGATTCTGCTCGCCAAACGCAAACAGCAGAATCTTCATGCCCGGGAAACCGAAACGATCTCTCACCTCCTTAACATCGGGCGTGATGATGCCAAGGTCTTCAGCGATGACCGGCAGACTAGCGAAACGACGGCCCAATTGAGTGAAGAGCTCAACCGCCGGTGCCCTCTGCCAGGCACCAGTCGCCGCCGTCGGGGCGGCCGCCGGGACTTCCCAGTAGCCGACCAGACCGCGGAAGTGGTCGATGCGCAGAAGATCAAAGTACTTGAAGCTGCAGTCGAAGCGCTGTTCCCACCATTCAAAGCCACTTGCCGCCATTACGTCCCAGCGGTACGTTGGGTTACCCCACAGCTGACCCGTGGCGCTGAAACAGTCCGGTGGCACACCGGCAACAAAAACGGGTCTCTTGTCCGTTCCGAGCATGAACAGGTCGGGGCGCGCCCAAACATCGGTACTGTCGTAACAGACATAAAGGGGCAGATCGCCGATGATGCCGACACCAAGGCTGCGGCAATAGTCACGCAATCGTTGCCATTGCCGGCTGCACATGAATTGACGAAACCGGGCCGAAGCCACTTCGTCCGAAAGCCGTCGCCGCGCCGCAGCCAAATCCCCCGGCAATCGGTCACGAACTCCGGCGGGCCAATCATTCCAGGCCCGGCCCTTGAACTCTTCTTTGAGCGCCGCAAACAGGGCGAAATCATCCAGCCAAAGAGCGTTTCTTTCGCAGAAATCAACAAACCCGGGTCGCGAGGCGTTCCTGAAAAAGCGGTCGGCGGCCTTGCTCAGCAATTTCTCCTTGAACCCGGCCACCTTGGCGTAGTCACATCTACCCTTGGGTAAACTTGGGATCGAAGCCAGGTCTTCCCTGACCAACAGGCCATCGGCAAGCAGCAACTCAGGGCTAATCATCAGCGGGTTGAAGGCGAAAGCCGAACTTGAATGATAGGGTGAGTTACCGCCGGCCACTTCGGTCGGATTGAGAGGCAAAATCTGCCAGTAGCGCTGGCCTGAGGTCTTCAGGAAATCGGCAAACCGGAACGCCCCCGGCCCGAAATCGCCGATTCCGAAATCTGACGGCAATGAAGTGACGTGGAGTAGGATGCCGCTTGCTCTATCAGGCATGTGAACATTATAGCCCAGCTTGCGGCCTAGTCAAGCAGGAAGCGCCCATCGGCGCCGGCCGCATCCACTCTTGACGCTACTGCCCAATTCGATATAATGGACGATGGCCCTTTCTATGGATCTCAATGAGATAAAGAAGATCTTGCCCCACCGGGATCCGTTCCTTTTTGTCGACGCCGTTACCGATATCGGTTCGGACTCCATCGTAGGTTACAAGTTGGTATCAAAGGACGAGCCGTTCTTCAAGGGACACTTCCCCGGACAGCCGATCATGCCCGGCGTGCTCGTGGTCGAAGCGCTGGCCCAGATGGGCGGCATTTTCTTACTGCGCGATCCGAAGCGGCTGGGCAAAACACCGCTCTTCCTCGGCATTGACCGGGTTCGCTTTCGCCGGCAGGTGGTCCCCGGTGACGTGCTCACACTAAAAGTAAAGATACTCCGCTCGCGGGGCGACATCTTCAAGGTCGAAGGCAAAGCATCGGTTAATGGGGCGCTCGCCTGCGAAGCCTGGTTTATCGCCGGAACCAAATAGAGGGCGCCATCGCCTCTAAGGTCAGACCAAGGCCCGGCGCTCCCGACGCCGACCCGCGCCTCATGGTCCCAGCGTGAAGCCGGCTATGCTTCACCCGCTCAGCGTAATCAATAGCAAGGCCGTCATCGGCCGTCACACCTCGGTCGGTCCCTATGCCATAATCTCCGAATTCGCCGAGATCGGCGATGACTGTGAGATCGGACCCTACGTCGTCATCGGCCCTGACGTCCGTATCGGCAAGCGCTGCCGCATTTCAACCGGTGTCGTAATCGGCAAAGAACCTCAGGACCGGAGTTATCAGGGCGAGCCTTCATCATGCATCATCGGCGACGACAATACAATCCGCGAGTACACGACGATCACCCGGGCCTCCGGGGTGGGTGCCCGCACCGAAATCGGCAACGCGAATTACATCATGACCTACGTTCACGTCGCGCACAATGCTAAAGTCGGTAATAACGTCGTGATAACCAGCGGCTCTCAATTGGGCGGCTACGTCGAGATCGGAGATAACACCACAATCGGCGGCCTCGTGGGTGTCCATCAGCACTGCCGGGTCGGCCGGCTTGCTATGGTCGGAGCCCTCTCTTACATCAACAAAGACTTCCCCCCCTTCTTCATCGGCCGCGGTAACCCTTGTCGAATCAGGGGCGTGAACAGTGAAGGCCTCCGTCGGCTCGGCCTTTCTGATGCCTACAGCCGCCTCAAGAGTGTTTACCGCACCATTTACCGTTCGACACTGAGCCTGAGCCGGGCGATCGATCAGCTTAAGCACGAGTATCCGGATGAAGAGGACGTGCAGTACATGGTTCGCTTCATCAAATCATCGAAACGGGGACTGCTGCTGAAGGCCTGAAACCAGCGGCGCTAGCGCACGATCATTGCTTCGGTCTCTCCCCCCACCGAAATCATCGAGACTTTGAGGCCGGACCGCACTTCGATCTCTTCCACGTACTTCCTCGCGTTGATTCCAAGCTTGGCGAAATCACCGACACCGGTGGTCGGCCCGGTCCAACCAGGCATTTCAAGATAAGAAGACTTCGCCCGATCCACCGTCATCGGGTCAAAATGGTCCATGCCGACGTAATCGAGGCAGATTCTGACCGTCTCCTCCCCGTCCAGGATGTCGAGCTTGGTCAGCGCGATCTCCTGGACACCGTTAAGCATTGCGCCATACTTGACCAGCGGAATGTCAAAATGCCCGCAGCGACGGGGCCGGCCCGTCGTCGCACCGAATTCCCCGCCTCTCTTCCGTAAAGATTCGCCGGCACTTCCTTCAAGCTCGGTCGGGAATGGTCCTGCCCCAACTCTCGTGACGTATGCCTTGGCCACGCCCAATACTCTCTCCACCTTGAACGGGGCAACCCCGAGGCCGACTGCAGCCCCACCGGCAACGGTGTGCGACGAAGTCACATATGGATAAGTGCCGTAATCGATATCCAGAAACGTACCTTGGGCTCCTTCGAACAGAACCCGCCGGCCCTTGTTCATCTCCTGGTTCAAGTAGTAGGCATCGTCAACAACCATGCCTCTCACGTTTTCGCCAAAGGCACGGTATTCTTCAAACACCTTCTTCTCGTCCAGCGGTTCGCCCTGGTACAGCTCCATAAGCAGAAAATTCTTGTAGGAAAGACTGGCCTTGAGCTTTTTCCGGAACCCATCCTCATCCAGAACCTCGCCCAGCCTGATCCCGACCCGGCCGTACTTATCTTCATAGACCGGGCCCATACCCCGTTGCGTCGTGCCGATGCGCTCGTCGCCTTTCTTCTCCTCTTTTAGCCTATCAATCATCTTATGGTAGGGAAAGATCAGATGGGAAAATTTGGACAGCTTGAGACGCTTTCTGATGTCCGGGTCGGCTTTCTCGACATCGGCAAGTTCGCTCAGAAAGACCCGCGGGTCCAGAACACAGCCGGCACCAATCAGACCGGTAACGTTCCGGTTCAGAATTCCGGCCGGTATCTGATGGAAAACGAACTTCCGCTTCTCATGAATAACCGTGTGGCCGGCATTCGGGCCGCCTTGAAACCGTGCGTTGATGTCGAAGTCCTTGGCGAGAAAATCAATAATCTTCCCTTTGCCCTCATCGCCCCACTGCAGGCCGATCACGGCAAGGTTTCCAGTCCGCTTGTCCACTAGGTCCCCTTCCGGTGGGTTCGATAGTAGTCGAGCCGTTTCTGATACAAGGGGAACGAAGTGCAAAGCTCCCGCACGGCGGCCTTCACTCTTGCCAGCACGCCGTCATCGCCGAGGTGCGTCAGAATGTCGTCAATCATGCCGGCGATCAATACCATCTCGCGTTCTTTCATACCCCGCGTCGTCAAAGCCGGCGTGCCGATGCGCAGGCCGCTCGTCACCGTGGGCTTCTCGGGATCAAACGGTATCGTGTTGCGATTGACCGTTATGCCGGCATGCTCCAGATTCTCCTCAGCGACCTTGCCGGTGACTTTCTTCGGGCGCAGGTCGACCAGGAAAAGATGCGTGTCGGTCCCGCCCGCGACTATCCGGTATCCGAGCCGCTGCATCTCCCCGCAGAGCGCCCGGGCATTGGCAAGAATCTGTTGTTGATATTGCCGGAACTCGTCGGTCATGGCCAGTTTGAGGCAGACCGCCTTGGCGGCGATGACATGCATGAGGGGTCCGCCCTGATTCCCCGGAAACACCGATTTGTCGATGGCCTTGGCGTGGGCTTGTTTGCAGAGAATCAGACCGCCGCGCGGTCCGCGCAGCGTCTTATGGGTTGTCGAAGTCACGACATCGGCAAAAGGCACCGGGCTGGGGTGCAGGCCGGCCGCCACCAGACCGGCAATGTGCGCAATGTCCGCGTAAAGGTAGGCCCCGACTTCGTCGCAGATCTCGCGGAAACGGTCAAAGTGCATGGTTCGGGGATAAGCCGATGCGCCAGTCATGATCAGCCGCGGTTTGAACTCGCGTGCCATCTTGCGCACCTCCACAAAGTCAATGACTTCGGTCTGCTGGCTCACGCCGTAGTGCACAACTTTGAAATACTTGCCCGAGAAATTCACCGGGTGTCCGTGCGAAAGATGTCCGCCATGCGACAGATTGAGGCCGAAGATCGTATCGCCCGGGTTAATCAACGCAAGGTACGCAGCGATATTGGCCTGGGTCCCGGAGTGGGGTTGAACGTTGGCGTGATCGGCACCGAAGAGCTTCTTGGCCCGTTCTATGGCCAGGCTTTCGGCGACATCGACAAACTCGCACCCACCGTAGTAGCGCTTGCCCGCATACCCTTCAGCATATTTGTTCGTCAGAACCGAGCCCATCGCTTCCATGATCGCGTCGGGCACGAAATTCTCGGAGGCAATCAACTCAAGGCCGTTGGCTTGCCGCTCGGTTTCCTTGTAGAGCGCCTCGAAGATTTCGGGATCAAGGTCGTAGAGAGGCCTATCCATGAAGCTGTTCATACGTCAGAGTCTACCCATACTGCCCCGAATGTCAAGACTTAGCTTCAGAAGAGAAGTAGCGAGCAGCAAGTAGCAAGGAACGAGTGAATAGGTCGATGAGATGATGGGAGGATGAGTCGATGAGGAACTGAAGACAGCCCCATGCACTCATTGCTCATTGCTCGTTGTTCCTTCGTTCAGCCCCTCATTCATCCATCAACGCATCCCCTTATCGCCCTCAACGCTTCGGCCCTACTCCAATACAACGATTTTCCTTATGATTGCAGCGCCTTCTGCTTGCAGCCGAACGAAGTAGACCCCCGCTGGCAACGCTGCGCCCTGCGGGCCGCCGGCGTTGCAGCGGACAGTAATTAGTAATTGGTTATTGGTGATTGGCAAGGATTGAACAACGTTACCAGACACATCGTAGATCTGCAGTTTGGCATTGGGCGACGGGCTTGTGACGAGCAACCGAATTCCCTGCCTCGCCGTCGTCGGATTCTGTATGATCCTTAGACTCATCGCTCGTTGCTCATTGCTCATTGCTTCTCGGACTCCCGTCTGTCCAATTCTGAAGGTAGAGTCCGAGAAATCCCACGCCGTTCCCCTTGGCGCGCTCTGCCCCGGCCTCGGCGGGCCGTAGGCCCAGATCATGATCTTGCAGGAGTCGGAAAGGGTGTCAGGAACGCTCCAGAGAAAGATGGTGTCGTCTGATTGTCTTATAGTCGTGATAGTCCGATAGTCAACACCGTTATCATAGGAAACGAAAAGAGAGAACGAATCCGCCCCGGGCGGGGTGAACTTCTCCCATGTGATGGGACATTGAGAACCGGGCTGAAGGACTTCGCCTCCATTAGGACGATGTAGACGCACACCTTCGATCTCCCAGAGAACGGTTCTTGTTACAGTTCGGCTGGCATCGGCTGAGTCCCCGGATTCTACAATCTCAGGATAACCGTTCTGGTTTAAATCATAGATACAGGTTTGAGTAGTATAATAACGATTCCAGGTCGGATAGGCTCTGAAGATTCTTTCATAAGTGTTGTTACCGGTAGCCTTATAGACCAGCCAGTTACCCTTGACTGCCCAGATCAGTTCGTCCTGGCCGTCACAATCAATATCGCCCCAGTTGCTGACTTCATCAGCCATCATGACACCAATCCCGGTGTAGAAGGAATCAGTAAAAACTACTTCATATCGGTTGTCAGCAGTTGCCTCATATACCCAGAGATAGTACCGCCAAGTCCCACCGCAGGCGCTGACCATGAACTCCGGTTTGCCGTCACCATCCAGGTCATTGCCGCCCCAAAGGTCATAACCGTTCGGAAGATCGCTGCGCAGTGTGTCCCGAAAGACCTCCGCATATCGGTCATCACCTACGCACTCGTAGACGATGAGATACCGGCTCGCTTGTCTCATCACAAAGTCAGTCTTGCCGTCTGAGTCAAAATCCCCATTCGGCCCCAGTGCCAGTGCGCTGGTTTGAGGTCGTATGGTATCGGAGAAAACCTTCTGATAGTTGTTGTCGCCGACATTCTCGAAAACATAGATAACGTATGCATCTATTGCCAAGATCTCCTTCTTGCCATCTTGATCCAGGTCAGTGACCATCATCCGGTAGGTCGCCCCACCATTAACCTCATACCGCCACCGCCAGACACGCCGGGTTGGATATGAATCACGGTCAGGCGCCTCAAAGACCGCAATGTTACGCGTTATGGAATCAGGATCGTAGTGTTGGGTTATGACGTCAACCAGGGAGTCATTGTCAAGATAACCGATGTCCCAAGAATAGTCACGGTCAATCGGAGTTATTGAGTCAACAAGCGTGTAGTGGTTAGAAGACTGATGCTCCCAAAAGGCAACATACAACCTCGCTGGCATCTCATAACGGGCACCGAAAATCAAATTGTTGCGGCCGTTATGATTAGCATCAAGGGCCTTGACCCGGCCTAACGAATACGCAAGACCAACCGGTATCCGGGCAACTTGCTTGAAGTTCACCGCCCAGTGCAGACTGCACAAGGAAAGCAGAATTAGTGTGACTCTCAAAACCATAGAGTTCCTTTCGGGAGGGGCAGACTGCCCCTCCCGATACTTGTTGCTACCTTATTATCGTAACCTTTCTGATTATCCTCTTGCCGTCGATTTCGAGCGTAACAAAGTAGATGCCCGCGGGCAGCCCTTGTTTCAGGGCAACTTGATGCGTCCCGGCTGACGCCAGACGATGCGCCAGTTCTTGGATCATTCGGCCTGAAGCATCATAGAGTCTGAGTTTGACATCTCCAGGATTCGCCAGTGAATAGGTTATAGCTACTGCGCCCTTGGTCGGATTCGGACTGGCCTCAAAGATATCGTCGACGACAAGCTTGTCGGTCGAGACTGATTGGGCACCACCACCCGAATAACCACCAACTTTCGCTTGCTCAAGTTGCTGGACAACAAGCCCGGCCTTAGTGACTGGTGAACCCCGGAAGGTGACAACTGCCTTATGATCACCTCTGTAATACTCCTTCGGGATCAGAAGTTCAGAGGTGTTCAGTTGATTCGGCTTGAGATCAAGAGTCGCGTATTCCTTGCCGTCGATCAGAACCTTCTCGGTACGATTACTGCCGCCCTCAAAGTAAGACAAAACTTTCATCCGGTACGCCGGATAGGTTGGATTGAGCAAAGTCAGGGTGTAGGCAAGTTCGTCCTTGCCGAAATCGACCTTGTAGCGTTGGTATCGTACGAAGCTGTCCCGCTTGGAGCAGAAGAAGGACGGGGTCGGATTGCCGGTACTGACTGCGTAGTAGGTGCCGAAATCACCCGGGGGCGGCAGAAAGCTCATCTTCCGGAAAGCAATCCGGTAGGGAGCAGCCGTCATTAGTCCTTCGGTCCACGCCGTGAGCAGTACCGTGCTGCCACCCAACCAGTCATAGTACATCTGGGTGTGCAGGTGGTCTGAATGCAGGGGATACATCCAGACGAAGCCTGACTGATATTCAGGGTGCCAGTAGTATTTGACGTCGAACTCGATATCCCCCGGGGCCTGCTCAGCCCAGACTGTAAAATCACCCCAGGCCGCAACCGGACACTGCGAGGGAATACCAGGTGACTCACTGACATTGAATCGAGTTGACCAAGGCGTGGGTAGCTGTACGTCACGCCACCTTCTGTAAACATCATAATAGCCCAACGGTTGGTCCTCTTCCGCATATGGCACGTAGAGCTTATCGCCATAGAACTCGACGAAGGGGGTTGCGGACCACAGAAGTGGCGAGGACGGGAATGGCGGGTCACGTACCCAGGTGTTGGGGCCAACCCGTCTTTCATAGATTATCTCGCCGTTCTCTTCATAGACTGCGTGTTTGTCCCAGTTCCCGTCAACCGTGATGCAGGGTGATGCATAGGTGTCCAGGAACCCGGATTGAATGATCTCAGGGGTGCCCGGTCCGGCCGCATAGTAAGGGAACTCGTAATAGCGCACGACATACTGACCAAGGGCAGGGTTCTTGGCTACCACAACCACGCCGACCATCTCACCAAATGTCGTTAAGGAAGGCGCACTCAGCGCAATCCCGGCATTACAGAACCAGAATCCTTCCCAGATGTTGGTCGAAGGATTCCACCAGCGGTATTTGAGGGTATCGCCCGTTGACGCCGGGGAGACGTAGACCACGCATGGCTCGAAAGTCTCTGAGGCCGACGCGTACAGGCCAATCGAGGGAAATTCGCCCCGGTCTTTACTGGATTGCGCGATGTTGTCAATGATGTGATATGATGCCCAATGGGATCCTTCGTCATCAGAATAGGTGTAGTGAGGTCGGTTCTGTGAAAAGTAGACCAGGTGGAGCCGATTGGTCATCGGGTCTCGGACGAAGTGCCGGCCGGATGTGAAGGCGGTTGCTTCCGGGCTATCGGAAAGCAAGGAATCATCATCAGCCGCAAACCAAACATCCTCGCTGGGGAGATCGTAGTCAAAAGCCAGAACCCGACCAAATCGTCCGCTCGCAACAGCACAGGAAGTCTCATTACCACTCAACTGGGTCAACGGTTGCGGGCCGGTCCAGCTACTGCCATGGTCTGAAGAATAGAACTCAAAGAGATTCTTCCCCTCGCCCGTGACGCCGGATGAATACGAGATGAAAAGGCCCTTCTGATCACTCACCATCGATGGCCCGGGATAGGGGTCGGTGATTTCCGCAAGATCGGACATCGACCAGGTGTTGCCCAGGTCGGTCGAACGAAACTGACGCAGCCGGTACGGCGTGATCTGCCGGGTCGCGGCGAGATGGAGATAGCCGGTACTGGTTTCAACAACGAAGTTATGATGGAGATGATCGTCGGTTTCAGGTATGACGGTGGTTTCCCACTGACCCGAAACGATGCGCGAATGCCGAAAACAACAGGTACCGCCGGCGTCGTAAATCGTCACAATGTGGGGCTCGTTGCCCAGCAAGGCGATCTTGGGGCTGGCGGCCTTCTCGCACACTAGACCAGGTTGAGACCAGCTTCGCGCCACATTGTTGAAGCATTTGTAGATAAGGCCCTCGATCCTCGGGTCGGTGCCTTCGGCCCCGACGTACACCAGATGCGCCCAGCCCCGCGCATCACAGCCCAGTACCGGCTGGGGGGATTTCGGCGCATAGGGCGACGCGATTGTCTGCGGCTCGGTCCAGGTGATCCCGTTGTCGTCGGAGTAGGAAAACCACACGCAGTTCTCCTCCTCCTGAGGATCGTATTGAGTCCAGGCCGCATATACCCATTGACCGCCGTCTGACGCAAAAGCGATATCCAGTGCCGTGGGAATGACCTGGGGATTGGCGTTGGATAGTTTGATTCGCCCGGTCCACTGGAATCCGGCGTCACTGCTCCTCTTGTAGTATAGCTCGCGCTCCTGCATGTCAAGCCAAACCGAGTGAACGGTCTGGCCATTCACAACCACCCCGGCACCGACCTGACTCGCCGCTTCAACGACGACCGGTTCGGGCACTCGCCAGCCGTCCGGCGGCAGCACGGCAAAAGCTGCTCCGACGGTTATTGCAGTCAGAATGACTGCGGATATCATATTACGCCTCATCTTTGCCTCCTTGCATCTTACCACCTCTTCCTCTTTCTGTCAAGGGCTTTTCCTGCATGAAGCAGGCTTGTTGCTTCCCGTCGACGTGTGCGTTTCGATATTTGATCTTTGATTTTTGATCTCTTATCTCATCATCCACCTCCTTGCGCCTGAGGCGCATCGATGACGCTGATAGAACAGAATGATTACGGTGATGCAACAGAATGATTACGGTGATGTGAAAGAACGATTACGGTGATAGCATGAGACGAATGAGATTGCCTCGTCCCATACGGGACTCGCAATGACCCTAACTACACGACTGCCTCTCGGAGAGAGACTCTTCGCGTCTAACGGCGTTGGAACCTTGAAGGCGTTGATATCGTTTGATGGCTTGATGAAACACGAGAATGCCGCGGGTGAACACGAAAACTCATGCGTGTCCCGAGTTGCGAATAAAGAAAAGCTCTTAGGAGATAAGGAAGTCTTGTCTTGTCTTGTCTTGTCTTGTCTACGGCGAGAAGGCAACGTGCGGAATGCATCACCACACCTCGGTTTTCCGCGCAGAACTAAGTATCCTCGTACAAAATTCATTTCTTTCCTTTCTGGAGATATTGTGAACAAAATGCGCGCTTGTCAATGCCTCTCTTCTGTTCTGTTGTTTCTTTGCCCAATAGCTGGATTGCTCGATTGCTACCTTCCCCCATTCCCTCATCTTCTCAATGCTTTCAATGCTTCCCCGACGACATAGAACGAGCCGAAGATAACGACACAATCGGCGGGCCGGGCAGCCCGGATTGCTGCCTGCACCGCGGCGTTGACCGGTTCAATGACCACGCAGCGACGGCCTCGAACGCCGAGCTCAAGCCGTATTGCCGCCGGCTCCTTGGCGCGGGGAAAATCGGCCCTGGTCAAGATGACGCGGTCGGCCATCGGAAAGATGCCGCGGTAGGCGACACGCGGGTCCTTGTCGCAGGTGATGCCAAAAACCAGAAAGAGCCGATTGTAAGAAAAACTCTCCAATACCGAAAGCAGGGCGCGGAATGAATCGGCGTTGTGCGCACCATCCAGAATCACAAGCGGGCGACGCGACCAGACTTGAACGCGGCCCGCAAGAAGCGTATGTTTGACGCCCTCACGTACCGCTCGTTCCGGCAAGGCATGGCCCAAGCCCCGCAGAGCATCCACGATCTTTAAAACCGTCAAAAGGTTTTCAATCTGGTGGCGGCCGGCAAGAGGTATCTTGAACCGCCTCTCACCGATGCGGATGCTCGTTCCGCCAACCCCTGTGCTGAGTATCCCGACCATCCTCATCGAGCCGGCATGGCTGACCGGGGCTTGTCTTATTCGCGCTTGCCTTACAAGGTACTCTCGGACCCTGGGCTTCTGGAATCCGATTACCAGCGGTACACCACGTCGCATGATCCCGGCCTTCTCCCCGGCGATCTTCTCAAGGGTCTTCCCCAGCAAGTTGGTGTGGTCAAGGCCAATCCGGGTGATGGCGGTTACAATCGGACTCGAAACGTTCGTCGCATCGAGCCGGCCCCCGAGCCCGACCTCAAGAATCGTATAGTCGAGTTCCTCTTCGATGAAGTAAAGAAACGCTACCGCGGTCAGGGCTTCGAAGAATGACCGGCCTCCACTGGTCCGCTCAACCTTCTTAAGAACTTGCTCTCCGAGCCGCACGAAATCGTCGTTGCCAATCGGCCGACCGTCGACCCGAATCCGCTCGTTGATTCTTACCAGGTGGGGCGATGAATAGAGGCCGGTTCGGTAACCGCAATGTCGTAGGATCGATTCGAGCATCGCGCAGGTCGACCCCTTACCCTTGGTGCCGCCGACCAGTATGACATTTTTCAGCCGCCGCTCTGGAGAGCCGAAGTTCTCGAGGAACCGGGTGAAGGCGGCAAGATCGTAATCGTACCCCGCCACCTTCTCGTAATTGACCAACCGGTCAAGCCGGCCAAGAAACGCTTGGTACGTCATTGGTCACCCTTCGGTTCGACCCGGCGCCGGGCAGGACGCGACCGGGGTAGCTCGCGGCTTCTCTGGGCGAGGTCCCCTGGGTGGGACGCGGCGGTCGGATGATGATCTTTTGCCATTCCCTCGGCAGCAGCTTTACGGCAGTGATGCCGCCCCGCCAAAGCACGTGGGACATCGGCGCCTCCGCGACGCGGCCGGCCCCGTTCGCCGCCACCACAGTGTAGAAAAGCAGGAAAACCCAGAAGGCAAGCGCACCCTTCATCAGCCCCAACACACCACCCAAGATGCGGTTTGCAAAATTCAGCGGAAATACCTTGAACGCCCTGGAAAGCAGCCAGCCCAGAAAGCGGATCAGCGCCACGATAATCACAAAAGACAGAATGGGAACAAGGACCCTGAGGAAGAGAGATGCATTCGTGATCGCGTTGGCAACTCTGATGACACCGACCACGCCCGCAACAATCGCGACCAAGTCAAAGACTCCCTCGATAAACCCCTTCCACACGCCGTGCGCGAAAGCTATCGCCAGTACGGTCAATAGTGCAATATCAAGGACGGTAACTTATTCCTCCCACGCAATCTCTGGCAGGTTGATGTCGGCGGCACTTATGTTGCCGACCACGACCAGTACATAATTGTCGGGAAAAAGATAGTCGCGCGCCGCCTGGTCGGCGGCATCAATCCCGACCGCCTTGATCCGGCCAACAAACCGGTCGATGTAGTCCAGACCGCCGCCGTAGAGTTCCACTTCCGTGACGATCATGTCGACTTTCTCGGCAAACGAATCATAGCGCAGGGGAAAGTTCCCGGTGTAATAATTCTTGGCATCATCAAGCTCTTGAGGTAGTACCCCGCCGGCCTGCATCTTCTTCATTTCCTCGACCAGCAACCTTATCGCCTCCGGCCCGCTCTCGTTCTTCGTCTGGACTTCACAGGCAAAGACGCCGGCAAAGCGCTTGCGCTCGAAGTAGGAGTAAGTGATGTAGGCCAAACCCTTCTTCTCCCTTATCAAGAGCCCGATTCGCGACGTCAGCGATCCCCCGCCGAACGCGAAGTTCATGACCCGAACCGCCAGCCAGTCGGGGTTGGCCCCGGCCACTCCATAGTGACCAAGCAGGATGTACGACTGCGATATGTCTTTCTTGACGATCCGGCCGCGCGGCCTCGCCATCGGTTCAACCGCCGCCGCCGGGTCCCGTAAGAAAGGTTCGCCGGCCGCGACACCAATCCTGGGCCATTTCCCGAAGTACTTGCCGGCCAATCCGGAAAGCCGCGCTGGATCAACATCCCCGACTACGACCAGAAAGGCATTTTCCGGTACGAACGTCAATTGAAAGTACTTGACGACATCGCTGCGCCGAAGATTCCGGACCGTAGAGTCAAAACCGATCGGAAGGTGGGCATAGGGATGCCGGCCGAACAGCAGCGACCGGTATGTCTTGGCAACCGTCGCAAAGGGATCATCATTCTCCCGCTGTATCTGAGAAAGCATCTCACCTTTGATCCTTCCCACCTCATCGTCGGCAAATTGCGAGTTGATCGCGCAGTCAGCCATAATCTCGATCACTTTTTCCAGATTCCGCGATAGCGCCTTGGTGCGCAGAGTGATGACATCCTCGGTGCATCCGGTATTGAGCGTACTGCCCAGGCGTTCGATCTGTTCGGCGATCTCAAGGGCGCTTCGGGTCTTGGTTCCGTAGGTAAGAAGCCGGGCGGTCAAATACGCCAACCCGTCCTTGCTTTCCGGGTCATAGCTGCTGCCGGCCTTCACCACCAGGCAGATGTCAACCATGGGAATCTTGTGATCCTCGATCGACAGCACCGCCATGTTATTGGCCAGCGTCTCACGGTTGATCGCCGAAGCATCAGCCAGCAAGAAAAATGCCAGAGCTGAAGCAAGATAACTCATTTCTCCTCCAGTTTTGACCGGGCCTCGGGCTCGGGCACCAGCACGGCGACGGTCCGGTTATCTTCCGTGAAGTATTTTTCCGCCGCACGCATGATGTCATCTTTGGATACCCGGGCGATCTTCTCGTCATAGGTCTCGAGGTATGTATAAGAACCGGCATGAATCTGGGCATAGGCGATCTCAAAACCCATCCGTGTGACACCATCTTTGGAGAAGACAAAATCAGCCAGCACCTGGTTCTTGACGCGCTCGAGCTCGGCATCGCTCACCGGTTCGCTCTTGAGCCGTGCCACTTCCTCGTATATCAGGCCTTCAAGCTCAGCAATCGGTTTCCCGGCCTGAGGCAACGCCAGGAAGTAGAACATACCGGCGTACTTGTCCGACCAGGCGCCGCCGGAAACCTGCAGCGCCGCCTGCTGGTCATATACCATTTTCCGGTAGAGACGTGAACTGCGGCCCCGCGTCAGGATGTAGGATATGACATCAAGCGTGTAGGCATCCGGGTGAGTTATGCTCGGGATATGATAACCGATTATCAGGGCCTCGGTTTCCACCGGCCGTTTCGCCTTGATCCGGCGCTCACCGCGCTGCGGCGTTTCCGCATAGACCGCTTCGGATACCGGTGTACCCTTGATCTTACCAAACAGTCTCTGGACTACACGCCGGGCTTCCTCGGGACTTACGTCTCCCGACAGCATCACGACGGCGTTAGCCGGATTATAATACGTACGGTAATGCCGCTGTAGGTCGCGGTGGGTGGCCCGCTCCAAATCCGCCATCCACCCTATCACTTGGTTCTGGTAGGGGTGCACCCGGTAGGCGGTGGCAAAAAACTCCTCCCAGAGCGCTTCGATTGGGTCATTCTCGCCCAAGCGGCGCTCTTCCATCACTACGGCTTTTTCCGGAACGAATTCCGCCGAGTCAAGGATCAGGTTCTGCATCCGGTCGGCTTCGAGCTCCAGTTCGATTTCGTACCGGTCCCGAGCCATGTTGGCGAAGTAGCACGTGTAGTGCCGCGAGGTCATACCATTCTCGTCACCGCCGTTGCGCTCGATGATCTTGGAGTATTCCTTACCCGAAACTTTCTTGGTGCCTTTGAACGCCATGTGTTCCAGTAAGTGAGAAAGGCCGGTCAAGCCCTTGGTTTCGTTGTAGGCGCCGACCTTGTACCAGATTTGCGCCGAAACGACCGGTGCCGAATGGTCTTCGTAGACCAACAACTGCAAGCCGTTATCAAGGCGGTACTCCTGTACCGCGAGCTTGCCGGCGCCAAACATGAGAAGAACAAGTAACATGAAACCTCCTTACTTACCGACTGAGACGTTGATTCTGTTTCCTTGTGTGATCTTATTTTCTCCCGTCCGAATGTCAAGAAAACCCGATGCCTTCATTGGTTACCGGACCATCGGCGAAAGGGCAAAGAGCAGGTTGACCGCGCTCCACGACCCGATCGCGATCGGCACCGTGTATCGCTTCTTCCAATCGGCAATTGCCGCCAGACCCATACCGACCAAGATTACCTCCCACAGACTGAAAAAGTCGAACCGGGCCAGCATTCTGAATGCGAAGGTCTTCTCGCTGAGCAACGGGAAGAACAGCAGCAGCCCCGTGTGGACCGCATCGGTCTTCTGGATAATCATCAGGGGCAGGCGAACCGCGAATCCGGGGATTCTGACCAAGGATGCGTGGGCAACGACCGCGAATGTCCGACGGAAAGATATGTCATGTTTGAGCACCGGGAAAAACAGATAGAAGTAAAGGCCGGTGACCACAAGGTTGATTACCACATACACAAAAGGCGCAAGGATGTTGAGGATATAGATTGCCACGCCGGTTATGCGCGCTTCGGCATCCTCGATCTGCTCGGGCGTGAAATGACTCCTTTGGTAAATCTCAAAACGGTTGGGCAACAAGACAAACTGCACCTGGAGCACGCTACTGATGATGGTGAAAATGACAACCAGATTGAATGCCAACACCCATTTGGGATGTGCTTTGAGCGCCTGGAAAGTCGCTGGCGGATTGCCGAAAATAGACAATACTGTCATATGACCGTGCTTTGTAATCTTAGGCAGAATCCCGTTAAAGTCAAGCAGAGCCTGGCCTCCGACTCCCCGGCGGACGCGACAGGGGTTGACAAGCATTCATTATGGTATATT
>CAYGYG010000043.1:0-16241 GCA_964354155.1 uncultured bacterium
ACCGGGGACAAAATCCCCCTCTTTTCCCCCTTTGATAAAGGGGGACATAGGGGGATTTGAGATTGGTTCTCCGCCTGAGGCGGGCGAAGAGTCTCGATTAGATCCTTCATCCCGGACGGGACTCAGGATGACAGAGGCGGCGAGAAGAGTCTCGGTCTGACAACAAATGTCAACTGATTTATGGAACACTACGCTAGCGCCTACTATGGATTGCGAATTATCGGGAGCAGCTGTCTACCGCGTTTACCATAACCCGAGATGATGTAGTTTCTGACAAATCCACCTACTGGTGGGTCCATCCAAAGTAAGCATCTGCCGATGTCCCCCAGGCGGTCACCAGGAGCATAGCCCGCAACAAACCAGAATACCGGTACGTCGGCTTTGTTGTATGGATTCTCCGGCCAGGAGCCGGCCATCACCTGTTGCAGAATAAGATTGCCTTCCAAACACGTTGATGCAGCTGCGGCTGGATATGAACCGTTGTTCCGTTCCGCAAAATCGGCCATGCCCTGCGACAAAACGTGCATATTAGAGCGAACCCGGCCGTCCCGGGCCCGAGTCTGGAACTGCTGATAGTTTGGTATTGCAATTGCCGCCAGAATCCCGATGACGGCGATGACGACCAAAAGCTCAATGAGAGTAAAGCCGCTGCCACGAATGTGTCTCCCTAAGGGACACCGAGGTGTCGTAGAGAGATGTTTCATTGGGCCCTCCTTTCACTGCAATTATATATACAAAACATTCCTTGTCAATACCCAAATTCACTCTGAAGTTGCAATGTTTAGAATGCTCCGGAATTGCGTAGGGACGGTTCCCCTCGACCGGGATTTTCAACATGAACTGCCCCTACAGCTTTGTCATTGCGAGCCCGAAGGGCGTGGCAATCCCATCCATTTCATCAACAGATGAGATTGCTTCGGCATTTTCAATGCCTCGCAATGACAGAAAAAAGAGGTCGCAGTAATTGCTTTGGGATCCCTCGTTTCACCGGGGACAAAATCCCGCTCTTCTCCCCCTTTGATATAGGGGGACATAGGGGGATTAAAGATTGCTATTGAGCCTTGACATTGATCCGCTTTAGATTATGATACATTGAGTCAGGGTAAATCAGACGGCCGCGTCACGCTCTTCGTGAGCGGGGCGAGGAAAGTCCGAGCTTCAAAGGGCAGGATGCTCCCTAACCGGAGAGCCGGGCCATAACGGCTCGACATGGAAAGTGCCACAGAAAATATACCGTCTTGAGCTTCTCAAAGCAAGAGACAAGGGTGAAAAGGCGAGGTAAGAGCTCACCGCCCGACCGGCGACGGTCGGGGCATGGCAAACCCCATCCGAAGCAAGACCATATTGCCCTGCGGCTTGATGGGAAAAGTCGATCGGTTTTCCTATCGAACCACGAGTGCCCTCTCGTTTCGAATAGAAACAGGGCGGGTAGGTCGCATGAGCCTGGTGGCAACATCAGGCCTAGATAGATGGCCGTCTCGCTGGGGTGCCTTTGTACCCTGGTCAGACAGAACTCGGCTTATCGATTTACCCTGACTAGAATGAATACGACCGCTCGAAATACGTCTGGTTAAATGCCAAATGAAAATCCTCCCGGCGGGATATAAAATCCCGCCCTACGAAGAATTCTCGTAGCGCCGGGTTTTATACCCGGCCCGGGTTTTGTCACTCGGAGTCCGCGGCCGAAGGTCCCGAGCTTTCGAGGGGAATATAAAATCCCGCCCTACGAAGAATTCTTGTAGCGCCGGGTTTTATACCCGGCCCGGGTCTTGTCACTCGGAGTCCGCGGCCGAAGGTCTCTGTCTCACACCGAGTGTTCCCTCTCGTCTCGAGAGAGACACGCGGCGGAGCTTTCGAGGGGAATATAAAATCCCGCCCTACGAATGAATCAACCTCCCGGCGGCCGAAGGTCAGGCGTTCTCGAGAGGCATATGAAATGCCGCCCTACCGATACCTCAATGCCCGGTGGAGAAGACTTTGCGCAGGGCGGCATCGAAGATGTCCAGACCGGCGTTGATATCCTCCTCCGAGATTATCAACGGCGGGCAGAAACGGACCGCGGTGGCGCCGGCACCCAGCAACAACAGCCCGTGTCTGAAGCATTCGCGCACCACGCCGTCGCGCTTGTCGGGCACGGGTTCTTTGGTCTTGCGGTTGGCGACGAGCTCAACCCCGATCATCAGCCCGCGGCCGCGTACGTCGCCGATGAATTCGTACTTCTCGGCCAAGCTTTTCAGACGCCGCATGAGGACCTTGCCCATCTTGGCGGCGTTGTCGATCAGCCCCCGCTCCAAAATCTCAATCGTCTTGAGCGCAGCGGCGCAGGCGACCGGGTTGCCGCCGAAGGTCGACGCGTGGGTCCCGGGTTCCCAATCCATCACGCCGGCGTTGCTGATGCAGGCACTGAGCGGCAGTCCGGAAGCAATGCCTTTGCCGATGCAGTAAATATCGGCCTTGACATTCCAGTATTCAATGGCGAACATCCGGCCGCTCCGCCCCATGCCGGATTGAATCTCGTCGTCAACCAAGAAGATACCGTAGCGGTCACAGATCGCCCTGAGGCGCTGAAAGTAGCCGGCGGGAGGAACAACATAGCCGCCTTCACCTTGGATCGGCTCGACGAACCAGGCCGCGACGTCTTCAGGCGGCGCCACGGTCTTGAAGAGGCGATCTTCGACGTAACTTAGACACGCGAACCGGCAATCCGGATAGGTGTAGTTGAAAACGCAGCGGTAGCAGTCCGGGTAGGGTACATGGACCACGTCGAGCAGGGGAGCAAAATGGCGCCGCTGAACGGCCTTGGATGCGGTAAGCGATAAGGCGCCGATGGTGCGGCCATGAAAAGCGTTGAGGAACGCAATGAACTTGGTGCGCCGTTTCTTGTAGCGGGCCAGTTTAAGCGCGGCTTCAACCGCTTCGGCTCCCGAGTTGCCCATGAAGACGCGCTTGTTCTTGGCGCCCGGGGTGATCTCAGCCAGCTTCTCGGCCAGTTCCGATTGCAGCGGATAGTAGAAGTCGGCGGCCGACATGTGAATGAGGACTTCGGCCTGTTGCTTGATGGCGGCCACCACCTCATCGTGGCAGTGGCCGGTGGCGCAGACGGCGATGCCGGCGGCGAAGTCGAGAAACGCATTGCCGTCAACATCCCAGACGTACATGCCTTTGCCTTTCTCAATCACCGCCGGATAGGGCCGGGTGACCGAGGGCGAGACGAACCGCTTGTCGCGTTGCAGAACGACCCGGGCCTTTTCACCCGGCAGTTCTTTCGGTACGGACGGCTTGGCCATGTGACCCCCCTTACACTAGGTATCGATCTGGGCCTTCTGGAGCGTGCCTGAGTAGTCGATGTAAACGGTCTTGAGCTCGGTGAATATCTCGTATGCGGTCCAGCCGCCTTCGCGATGACCGTTTCCGGTCTCTTTGACACCGCCGAACGGCAGCTGACACTCAGCACCGATCGTCGGGGCGTTGATGTAGGTGATGCCGGCTTCGATATCGTCGATCGCCCGGTAGGCACGGCGCAGGTCATTGGTGTAGACCGACGAAGAGAGACCATAAACCGTGCCGTTGAGAATCTGCACCGCTTCGTCAAGGTTTTTTGCCTTGAGGACCGAAAGGACGGGACCGAAGATCTCTTCCTGGGCGATGCGCATGTTCGGCTTGACATCAACGAAGACGGTGGGGCGGTAGAACCATCCTTTGCGGCAGTCGCCTTCGAGATAAGTCGCACCGCCGGTCAGCAAGCGGGCTTGTTCCTTGCGGCCGATCTCGACGTAGTCATGGACACTGGCGCGCTGTTTCTCGTTGACGCAGGGACCCATTTCGTTCTTCTCGTCGAGGCCGTTGCCGATTCGGATCTTCTCAGTGCGGGCTTTGAGCATTTCGATGAAGCGGTCGTAGATCGGGGCGTGGATGATCAGGCGCGAGGTCGCGGTACAGCGCTGACCGGTCGTGCCGAAAGCGCCCCAGATCGCCCCTTCGAGGGCGAGGTTCAAATCAGCGTCATCCATGACGATCTGTCCGTTCTTGCCGCCCAGCTCCAGCGAACAGCGTTTGAGCATCTTGCCGGTCACTTCGCCGATGCGCTTGCCGATGAGCGACGAACCGGTAAACGAAATGCCGACGATATCGGGATGGGCCAGAAGCGTTTCCCCGACCAGTCCGCCGCCGCCGTAGATGATGTTGAGACAGCCTTCGGGCAAACCGGCTTCGAGAAAGGCCTTGACCAGCTCACCGCCGCTGGCCGGCGTGTCCGAGGCCGGCTTGAAGACGACGGTGTTGCCGCCCAAGAGCGCGGGGAAGATCTTCCAGGTGGGGATGGCCATCGGGAAGTTCCACGGCGTGATGACACCCCAGACTCCCATCGGCTCGCGCCGGGTGAAACAGACTTTGTTGGCCAGTTCCGAAGGCACGGTGCGTCCGAAGAACCGGCGGCCCTCACCGGCGGCGTAGAAAGCGGTGTCAATGCCTTCCTGGATGTCGCCGCGCGTTTCTTTGAGCACTTTGCCCATCTCACGGGTCATCAGCCGGGCCAATTCCTCCTTGCGGCTGACCAGGATTTCTCCAGCCTTTCGCATAATCTCGGCCCGCTTGGGCAGCGGGGTCTTGCGCCATGATGCGTAAGCTTTCTTGGCCGCGGCGATGGCCAGAAGGACATCAGCTTCAGTCGATAACGGGAAAATTCCCACCATTTCGGCCCAATCGGCCGGGTTGCGATTCTCGAATGTCTTCGGGCCGGCGGAATCAACTTCCTTGCCGGCGATGATATTCTTGTAGATCTTAGTCATTTTACCTCCTAGAAAAGGCCCGGATCGATGCATATTTCTGAAAATGGTACGCGGAAAATCGGACTAGTGCCGCACCGACTTTTCTCACCTATTGATTTGGAGGGGCACTAGCAATCATCGGTTCGACATCAATTCTGCAGCGGTGCATCAACCCCGTCCCTCAAATCACGCCCCGACCGATTATTATGCCCGTCCGGGACCGAAAGTCAAGATCGTTCCTGCGGTATCAGCCTGCTTTTATGTATTGACATTTGCTATGAGGTGGGCTATCATTAAGATATGGGTGATTTAGAGGTCAATCTTCAGGAATTTGACCTCGGCCAGCTTGTCATGTTCCTAAATCATTCCGGCAAGACCGGGTTGTTGCGCGTTGACGGTGAATCAAAAAAGGGCAGAATCTACCTGAACGAAGGAAAAGTCGTCCACTGTGAGGCAGAAGACATTTCCGGGGTGGAAGCCCTGTACGACCTTTCGATGGAGGACCGGGGCCGGGCGGTTTTCGAGAAGGGCGTCAAAGCCGCCCAGCAGACGCTGGAGGAAGATACCGCCCTGTTGACCCAGGAATTTGAGAAGCGGCGCACCGAGTTCAAGGAGCTGAAAGAGAGACTACCGCCCCTTGATTCGATTCTGGTAAAATCCGCCGCGGTGATTCCGGAGCAGGGCGTGTCCTTGCGTCGCATGGATTGGCAGGTGCTGGCCCTGGTTGACGGCAAGAAACCGCTCAAGGAGATTATCGGTGCATCCAAGCTGGGGGCCTTTGATGCCTACAAGAGCATCATCTGGCTCAGAGAACAAGGGCTTATTGTCGACCCCAAGGAGTTTGAGCGATTGGTGGCCCGTGAAGTCCAGCGTATCGATATCTTCTTTGACGAGTTTGCCCGCACCGGGGTCGGCGGGGAACGATGGAGAGTCCTGGTCGAAGGTTGGGCTGCGGCCAGCGAAGAAAACCGTATGTTGATAGAATCGCTCATGATTACCGATCAAACGGTGAAACTGAAGGAACTGAAACTGGCTCGGCTGGACAAGGACTATATCAAGGGCATCTTTGATGCTTTTTTCAAATTTCTGGAGACGGCGGGGGTCGGCGTCTATGGCAGGATTTTGGCTAAACGGAAGATGGGAGCGGTCCAGAAACGTGTGGCCGAAAGCGGCAAGTAGCGACTATGGAAATTCTTGACCGGCTCAGCGGGATCAGCGGTTATGCGGTGATCAAGGCCGAAGACGGCAGCCTGATTGAGCAGCAGGGGCAGAGCCAGAGCCCGCTCGGCGACCTGGTGGCCTTCTTCAGTTCGGCCGGGGAGGTGATCAAGAACGCGCTTGGTCTGGGGGACATAAATCTAATCACGTTGAAGTACCAGGACTCCCAATTGCTGATTTTCGCGCACCAGACAAGCTACATCGGTGTTGAGGTTGCCGGCACCCTGCCGCCCCTGGATACGGTGCGCGAGATCTGTACGCACCTTGATACGGTTGAGAAACCCAAGAAGCTCGAATTGCCCCGCGCTATTAAGTCGAAACTGGTGCAGATCAACCTCCTTCTCGATGAGTTTTCCGGGGGCGGAGAGCGGGAGCACTGGGTGGGCAACCTTAAGTCCGGGATCGAGGTGCTCGCCGGTGACATGGCCGGCCTGCTCGGAGTGATTGACGGCCATCTCGATTTCAAGGAATTGCCGGCGGAGGATAAAGAGGCCGACTGCACGAGCACTTTGCGGATGCTGATTGATTTTATGGTCAAGAAAGCGGTTGAGGAGTTCGGCTCAACTCAAGCCCGGGTGAAAGTCCAGGCGGTAATCGAGAGAATGAAATGAACCCGACCGAGCTGATCAAGAAATACGAAGCGCAGGATTTTGCCCAGATCTTCATGCTGGAGCGCAGCGGCGAGCTCCACGCGGCCAGCATTGAAGAGAAACTGCGCAACGATGTCAATCAGATCGGGGTAATAATATTCGAGACGATGGCGGCGATCGGCCAGTTCCCGGTCGATGAGATCGGCGTGCTGGGGAACGACCGCGGTGTGCTGGTCAAGGTCGCCGACCAGCGGCTGGTCATTTCGACATTCAAATCAGACGTCGACTACGCCGTTGTCCAAGAGCGCCTGGGCCAGCTCGTCGGCGAGTTGAGCCGACCGGCCGTGGTGGTTGAGGAGAAAGCGGTTGACGTCAAAATCGATGCTAATATCCTGGACCGGATGAAGGCCGAATGCAACACCTACCTTGGCGATTTCGCGGACAAGATATATCAGAATCAGCTCAAAGCCCAGAAAGTCAACAGCGCCGACGTCAAGGTCGAGGATATCAAGCGGCTGATCTTCGGACTTAATAAGGGGGCTTCAATGATCATCGGCCCGAAGCGGGCTAAAGAGATGACCAACAAGCTCCTTGAGTTCATCAAGGGAATGTAGGCATGCGGGCTCTGCACGGGAGCATTCCACGACTGTGTCTCGTAGAGATCCGTACTGATTAGGAGGTGTCATGGTTGAGCAATTAGTCAAAGAGATCGGCGCGGGTAACTACAACATGCTGGTTTCGGTCCCGAACTATCTTTTAGTCATCGGCGGGTTTTTCATCTGGCTGGCCTGTGTCTTCCTGGGGATCATCGCCCGCCGGTACCAGGTGGTGCTGGGCGAAGCGACCAATTGGCAGTTCATGATGATTGCACCGACCGGCATTTTGGTCTTCACCGTCATTCAACTCTATTACTGCGGGGTGCTGGGACGCATGATGCTGCCCAAGGGCGGGGTCACGTGGATCGCGTACGGCTTCTTCCTGCTGTCGGGCATTCTGTCTTTTGTCAGCAACATGAGATTCTATTCGGTAACGAGGAGGAATTAATGAGACCTGATGCCGGGGCCGAAGTCGTCTTTCTGCTTGCCGTCTTTCTCCTCGCCGTCTCCTTTGTCATCTACGGGCTGATCATCAAACGGTTGCTCCAGCTGATCAAGAAGCAGGGGATCTGGGTATTCCCGTTGTTGAGTGCGTTGGGGCTTTTCTTGGTCGCGATTTTTCACTTATCCCGGATTCTCTACTATTTTCCCAAGCTGGGGCGGGCGTCGGGCGATCTCTTTGAGCTCATCATCGGGTCGCTACGCATGGGACGAATGGAGAATATCTTCCTTTTTGGGTCGGGTCTTTTGGTGCTGGTTTGCGGTTGGCTCTACTACACCTGGAGTAGCCGTTAGGGTCGTGAGAAGGTTCTTCCTCTTCATGGAATCTGTCCTTGAGGGCAGTGAACGATTCAGGGTCACGAGGACAATCTAAGGTAAAGGTGGCGGGCCCGCACTCCAGGGTCGTACGGTTGCCATAGGACTTGTCCGCCATAGGCGGCGTAGAGTGTTGAGGAAAAGTTAAAAGAATCGATCGAGCCCATCATGCTGAGTCAGCGCAGTCCCCTTATTGGAGCCTACCCCTATCTGCTGAGGCGGGCCTACTACCTCACCAACCTCATCCTGCTCCTTGCCGTTGTTTCGGTTGTCGCCTATCAGAGATGGCAGGTCGTCGAGGCAAGGCGCCAGGCTTCTCGATCCGGCCGGACGACCGGCATTATTCTCACTTATGCGCAGCTCGGGCCCCCGCCATCGATAAAAGGCGATGAACCATACTCAAAATCCACCGCCGACGAGCTTCCCGGCCGGCGGCTGGGCCAGCCTAAGCCGGTCAAAGACAGTCTGGCAGTGCAGGAGACGGCGCCGACCCAGGCCGAAATGCCCGGCCCCGGCGAGAATTTCTCCGGCCGGCTGATCTTCGTGAACCAGCTTGAAGTCGAGCCGATGCCAATCTACCGGGTCGATATCGTGCCAGTTCTGATCCGGCAGGTCGCCCCGGTCTATCCGGAAGCAGCTAAAAAGGCGAGGCTTCAAGGCACAGTTGTGGTCGAGGGGATAGTCAACACCGATGGTTCGATGATAAACCTTACGGTTCGATCGTCATCTGGATTGCCATTGCTTGACAGTGCGGCCCTGGTTACGGTTAGTCAATACCGGTTCACCCCGGGCCGGCAGAAGGACCAGGCGATTCCGGTCATCATTACGATTCCGATTGAATTCAAACGCGCGGGTGGGGGCTAGACGCATAGAAAGCGAAATTTGATATTGACAATTGTCGGTTTGTTAATATAATAATACTCTCAAATCGCGGAAACCGGCCTGCCCCGGTCTTCTTAGGCGGACTGGGGCCTGATAAGGTGGAACGAATTCGACGATTAGGGGCCGGCCTCGTATCATCAACTGTATGTGAAGAGCAATGAAGGAGGTTAATGCCTAAACTCCTATATGGTAAAGAGGTTAAAGCACAGGTTAATAAGGAGGCATAAACAATGAAGAAAGTAATGGCTTTGACCATCGTCCTGTGTGTTTTCGGATTCGCGCTTGATTCCAAGGTAACACCGACTGAAGTCTACGGACCACCGAATGTGACCATCAACAACAACTGGATCCCGAGCCCGAACGCGGTTCGGATCGACGCCGGTCCTGATCTTCGCTGCGTGACCGGTTCGAGCGGCAAGAACATCTGCGCCGATACGACCAGCAACAACGTTGCCGTGCTTTACGGTTTCACTTCGGGCGACCCGGACAATATCCATCAGACCAAGATCGCCTACTCGACGAATAAGGGCGTGGCCTGGCGGCTGTTTGGACCATTCTCGGTGCGCTACGTCAACTACCGCCGGATGTACGGTGGTATTGATGCACGCGGCGGCAACTGGGTTGCGGCCAGCGAGGTGATCTACGGCGGCTGGCACGAGGCATACTACCGCGGCGGCGCCTATAATGACTCCAGCACGGCCGCGATGGCCTTTGACGAGGGCGGTTTCCCGAACGGTTCATTCCAGAGAAGGACACTACCCCAGTCAGGTACCCCGGCGCACAATGACTGGTTGACCAGTATCGTCGTCCGTCCGGACAATGCCAATGTCGTCTTCTTCACTGCCGGCGACTATGATATGGGCGCGGGCGGGCCGAAGGACGTCTTTGTTTGGCGTTCGACCGACGGCGGTTACAACTGGGGTGCACCGGCGGTGTTGGTTCCCGGCTCGGCGGTACCTAATGGTACCCACGATACCCCGGGTATCCGGTGCGGCACCGGCGGGTATGTGTTCTGCTACTTCCAGCGGGAAAGCCTTATCGGAGCGGACACGTGTTTTCTGCCCTTCTACATCGAGTCCTCGGACAACGGCGCGACCTGGGTTCCGGCGGGCGGCAAGTGCATGTTGACTTCAATACCCAACCCGCAGTACTCAGGCTGGTGGTATACGTATGATGCCGAAGTTATCAACAACATGCCGTACGTTCTGAACGCACCGGGCGTGCCTGGTTTCCATCGCGATCAGGTTGAGCTCTTCAGGGCCAGCGGCCCGGTCGGCAACCGGACCTGGACCCGGACTCTGCTGGGCGGCAACACGCCTCCGGGGCAGGACTCAGCCGTCCGCGAGGTCAACTTCGTGAAGGGCGAATACTTCCCGAGGTTTGCCAACACCTTCGCGGTCGTGGCCAAGATCACAACCGGTGCTGGGACCAGCCCGCGCTGCTGGACCACCAACAACCTGGGCACGAGCTTCACCTATCGCGGCAATCTGAATGTACCTCTATCGGCGGCAGACAACCCGCTTGAGACGGCAAAATGTCCGGGCCGGGGTACGGTTCCAGCGACCGATGCGTTCATTCACATGATCTACTGGTCGACGAACAGCGTGTACTGGGAAGGCAGGAACGTGACTTGGCTCGGCGTCGAGGAAGAGACCGGCCAGAACCTGAACACGTTCAAACTCAACCTCACCCCGAACCCGTTCTCCAATCGTACCGCGATTACCTACACCCTGCCCAAGAACGACCACGTTACGGTGAAAGTCTACAACGCTATGGGCGAGAAGGTCGGGACGCTGGCGGACGGATATCAGACCAGCGGCACCAGGACTTTGGTCCTGGACGGCAGCAACCTGCCCAAGGGAACCTACTTCGTCCACTTCAACACCTCGACCGAAAACTACACTGAGAAAGCCCTCTTGGTGAAGTAACTATGAATAAAGGGGGATGGCCATTCGGCCATCCCCCTAATCCTTAACAGGAGGAGAAATGTCCAAAAAGATAACAATCTACCTGGCAGGTCTGGCGTTGACACTGTTCATAGCGACCTGCGGTACCGAACCTCCGCCGGCCATGTGGTCCGGGACGCCGGAAGACTCAACCGAAGTCGATGGGCTGATTGCGGCCAATGCCAGCTATTTTGTCAGCGACGGCTTCCCTTTTGCCAAGGACAGCATGAAGTTGGCCAAGCCGCTGTACGATAGCATGCAGCGCGTGCCATTGCTGGAACGGGTCTTCGGCCTTGACTCAGTTGCCGTGAGGTACATTGCCGACAGCCTGGGTCTTGAAATGAAGCGGACGAGCCGGAACCAGCGATTTCAGTTCACCCGGGACACGACCGTCACGGTTACTGTTTTTGACAGTTTCGAAGTAGACATGAACTATCATGCGGCAAAGGTCTGCTCGCTTTTCTACTTCAAAGACACCTGCAGTATTAGCAACCCCTACAAGCCAGTGCTCGATTCGGTGAACTCCTGGCCGGCCAATATCAACCTGACCAAGAGTTTCAAGAGGTCGGTGGCCCGAACGTACCTCTTCTTCGATTCAGTGGGCGGAGCCTGGCGGTTGGCCAAGTTCACGCCGACCATCATAAATTTCCCTTCGGTCGACAGCGCGCCGCAGATAAACCAGGTCAGGTTTACCTTGTACGGCTCGACGCGAATTGACACGATACGCTATTCGACCACCGACAACAAACTGAAGGCGATGAACATTCTCCGGCCTTTGGACTCGGTTCTCACCTACAAACCAGGCGACTCGATACAGATTTTTGTGAGAACGGACTATGATGGTCAGAATGCGGACGCCGGCTACTACATCTTCTACGGTCATCTGGGCAGCATTCATGATCACCTGGAAGAGGACTACGGGCCGCTCGTAGGGTCAATCCAGTACAATGGTATTTTCTATGTCAAGTTCGACACCCCCGGATACAAACGCCTGTACGTGCAGGTCGTTGACACCCGGTCCTTCTATGTATCGAACCAGCAAAACACCAAAAAAGATTTTTACTCGACTATCTGGGTAATTCCAATCAGAGTCCAGTAGGAGGTGTATGATGAAGCGAATAATAATACCGATTCTTGCCCTCACGATGTTTCTGTGGGCCGGAGAATACGGCAGGATCGTGGGTCGAGTCGTTGACGGCGGCACCAATCAGCCGATGATCGGCGCCAACGTCATCGTGGTCGGCACCGAGCTCGGTGCTTCAACCGGCGGCGACGGGTCGTACGTCATTCTCTACCTGACCCCGGGTAGTTACACGCTGAAAGCGACTTCGGTCGGCTATGATTCAGTTATCGTCAAGAACGTGATCGTCAACGCCGACCAGACGACGAAACAGGACTTCCGGCTCAAGGAGACGGTCATCGCCCTGCCGGCGACCGTGGTCAGCGCCGTAAAGCCGATGGTCACGCCGAACATCGTCGGGACGACCCGCATTCAGACCCGGGAAGACATCGAACGGACTCCGGTCATCAACATACCGCAGCTCATCGGGTTGACCGCGGGCGTGACCAAGGATGGTCAAGGCACGCACTTCCGCGGCGGCCGTCCGGACGAGGTCACTTACTACATCGACGGCATGGCCGCGAAGGTCCCCCAGACCGGCACGGAAGCGGTCAACGTCTCCAAGGGCTCGGTCGAGGAGATCTCGATCATGCCGGGCGGCTTTGAAGCCGAATACGGCGAAGCTCTTTCCGGTGTGGTCAATATCATCACCAAAGAAGGCGCCGACAAGATCGAAATGATGATGCGCTACACGACCGATGAGATGTTCCAGACCGACGAACTGAACTACGGCTACAATTTCTACGAAGGCTACTTCGGCGGTGCCCTGCCCGGGCTCAAGAGCTTGCGCTACTTCCTTTCCGGCGAAGTCTACGCGGTTGATGACTATGGACCGGATAACGGGACTGGTCTCTTTAAAGTGAACCGCCCCCGACTTGATTACAAAGCCGAAGGCCGGGTTACATACCGGATACCGCGCGGCAAGCTGTCACTCAGCGGACGCAATACGCGCGAGCAGTTTACGCAGTACGCCACGGCCTTCCATTTCAACCTGCCGAACTACATTGCCCGAACCTACAGGCAGAACTTTGTCAACGGCGGCCTTAACTACCGGCTGGGTGATAACACCCTGGCCTCGGTAAAAGGAAGCTGGCTTGAGGTCGGAAGGTGGATTGCGGTGCGGGATACGCTTCTGGAGAATCATCCGGAACTGCATCCCGACTACGGAAGGTTCGCCGGATATGAGAACATGCAACCGCGCGAGTGGTGGGAAGACTACCGGTACAAAGGCCAGTGGGTCATTGATGACGGCGACGTGACGAAAGAAGAGGTGGTTGACAGCCTGCAGAACTACTATACCGAGTATAATACGCAGAGCGTGGCCAATCCCTACGGTGCGCGCGGTCTCTTCTTTGTCGGCGACTACCGCACCTGGGAGTACTACTTCTCTACCACGTATTCAGGCAAGGCCGACGTCACCCACAGTATCGGCAAGGTCCACGAGTTTAAGACCGGAGTCTCGGCGTCATGGTCGAGCATGGGTGACTGGTACAATTCCCTGCCCTGGGATCCCCTACCCTTCTATGACATCTACGTGCGGGAGCCTTTGAACGGCGCCGCCTACATTCAGGACCGGGTCGATTGGGGCGGTATGATACTCAGGGCCGGTGTCAGGTTTGACTATCTTGATGCCAACGCGCTGGGTGTTTCCGACCCCTATGATTCGACGTCCTGGGTGTACGCCAAACCGACCTACCGGGTATCTCCCCGCATGGGCTTCTCATTCCCGATCACCGAGCGCATCAAGTTCCGCTTTAACTACGGCCACTTCTTCCAGACGCCACCGCTGGACAACCTCTACAGCGTGACGACGCCGAGCGTGGTGGCGATCGCGATTCGGCGCGGCAATCAGATACTCGGCAATCCGGAATTGCAGGCCAAGAAGACGATTCAATACGAGTTCGGCTTTGAAGACCAGTTGTCGGACGTCTTCTCGCTGGACCTGACCGCCTACTTCCGGGACATCTACGATCTGGAAACGGTGCGTGAGATCATCGCGCTGCCAACAAGTTACTTCCAGATGGCCAATGCCGACTATGGCAATGTCAAGGGCTTCGAGTTCGGCATCAACAAGCGGCTCTCGCAATACTGGAGCGGTCGTATTTCGTATACCCTGCAGTACGCCAAGGGTACTGGTTCCCAGGCCTGGGAGGCTTACTTTGACTACTACAATGCAGCCCCAGACCCGGTTACCGGAACCCGGCCGCCGGTGCCGGCGATCGACTTCTGGCTTGATTTTGACGAGCGGAGTATGATCGTGGCTGATCTTGGCCTGACATTCCCCGAGGATTTCTCGCTGTTTGTGATGCGCGATCTGGCGCTTTCGACCGTGACGACATATCATTCAGGGCAGCCGTATACGCCGACCAATCTCAAGGGTGAACGGACGGGTGATATGAACTCGGCGCGCAAGCCAGGCTACATTAACACCGACCTCAGGTTGAGCAAGGATGTGCCGATCGGTCCTATGGGCCTGGGTTTGTACTGCTCGATCAACAACCTTCTGAATACCGAGCAGGTGAGAGAGGTCTACGCTTCTTCCGGGAAACCGAACTGGGACGATGCTGATCCTAACTACGCCCCCTACCAGTTCAGCTCGTTCAGTTTGTTCTCGATGAGCTACTACTCGCCGGCTACCGATATGAACCATGACGGTATCAGCAGTGGGACCGAACGGTACACTGGCTACATGGATGGCCGTCGTTTTCTGCAGTACAACCCGAACAACTACATGCCTTCGTTCCGGGTCAGATTCGGTGCAAGTATAAAGATATAGGAGGAATAATGAAGAAGCTGCTAACCCTAACGGTCGTCCTCCTGGCTCTGGGATATTCGCGTTCGCTTACGAATTCGCCGCCGCCAGGCCGGGCTTTTGACCTGAAGAATCATGATGCCAACCAGTGGTTACTACCGATAACCAGTTTCGGTGAATTCGGGCAGAGCATAACCGCCGGAGCGGGTGGTGAGTGGCCAAGAGGCAGCGGACACAAGTATATCTTCGGTGCCGGGGTCTGGGTCGGCTGCCGTCAGCGCAACGCGGCGGGCGGTTTTGACACGCTCGTGACCTTCGCTTACAACCCGAACTCGGGCGGCAATGAGATGGTTCCGGGATTGATCGGCCAATCGACCGGTGACCCGGCGGCCCGGGTCTACATGTACCCGACCGACTGGCCGCCACCCAAGGGCATCTTCGCGATGGCGCCCCAGGGATTCAATTCGTTCCAGGACGGCTGGACGGTGTACAACGATGCCGATATTGCGGCGCACGTTCCGCTGGACACGCGGCCGATCAACTTCGAGATCTATCAAACCAGTTATGTCTGGAATCTTTACGACAATCGGGACATCGTCTTTCTGAAATTCGAGATCAAGAACAAGAATGTGGATACGCTCAAAGACGTCTACGTCGCGGTGGCAACGGACAACGACGTCGGGTTCGCCGGCGATGACGTCAACGGGCTTCGGCTGCGACGGACCTACGTGGTGGGCAGTGAAACGTTAAGGATGGACAATGTCGCGTTCACATGCGACAATACGTATCAGAACGGCCCGCCGCCCTGGGGTTGTGTTGCGTTTGACTACCTGCAGAGTCCGTACGCCCTGAGTAATGACAAAGACGATGATCGCGCGCGCGACATCCTTCTCTATGGCGATACCATTACGATCATGGACAAACAGGAAGTCGACTCGACATGGTGGCTATCGCACGTTCCGCGCAAATTGTGGGATGGGGACCTGGACGGAGTACCTGATTGGCGGGATGAGAGCTGTATTGAGCAGTATGGTCTGACGTCATTCCGGACTTTCACCCTGGACACTGACCCGCCCAAGGACTGGGCGCGGTATATGACGATGGCCGGTTACGACTATCGTACGCGTATCTACGACCCGTATGATTCGATTGATGCGGGCCCAGACGACAAGCGCTTCTGCATGGCGACCGGTCCGATCACCCTGCCGCCGGAGTCCTCGACCGTGATTTTGGTGGCGGTGATTGGTGCCAAGTGGCCCTTGCCCACTGGTCTGCCGGGTGATTCGTTCGATCTAGCGCGGAAGAGCTCGATTGCGCAATACATCTACGACCACAACTGGTTACTGCCCGGTCCGCCGATCTCGCCGAACTTAGCCTGTGTGCCGGGTGATCACCGGGTCACGCTGTTATGGGACAACTTCCCCGAGGCGATGCCGGATCCCTACTACAAGGTAATTTCCGACCCGGCCAAGCCGAACTATGACAGATTCTACAAGGAATTCGACTTTGCCGGGTACCGGGTCTGGCGGTCGATGACCGGGATCGGCAACGAGTG
>CAYGYG010000044.1:0-16092 GCA_964354155.1 uncultured bacterium
ATGCGTTCGGCGGCGAGGTTTGGTAGGAATTGGGAAATCGTGTTTCCGGGGCCCAGACACCCTCCGCGATACTGACGACAACGACCATCGCCAATACAACCGCTATGGTCTTCTCAATGGATCTCATTTCTTCCTCCTAATTTTGGTTTTGGATTGCCATTTCGAAATAACTCATCTGATCGCATCTAGCCACTTGTGAGTGATGGGTTACTGGCTCGCAGCCATGTTAGATCATTTTCCACCTCCTTGCCCAAGGGGCATCGATTACAGTGATGTCGGCACAAAGTGCCGTAGATTACAGTGATGGGACAGCCGATTACTGCGATGGTAACGTTGAGAACGCTTGAAACGTTAGTAACGCTCATAACACCGTATCGAGACTGGGAAGTCTCTCCCACGATCCAGCCTTCGGCACCGTCCTTGCTCCTTACTTTAGGCATTTAGGAATGTAGGTGTTTGGCCGCTTGGCGGTTGCGCAGGTATTCCCGCGGCGAGAGGCCCGTCTGGCGTTTGAAGGAACGGCATAACGAAGGATAGGTGGAAAACTTAAACGTCCGAAGGTCGAGGTTCTTCAGCTTCCGGCCATTGAAGCGTTTAAGGGCGGATTTGATTGCCGCGAGCCGCAGTTCGTCCTTGTACGCACGGAATGATAACCCGTTCTCCGTCTTGAAACAGCGGCAGAACTGCCGGCGGCTCAGCTTGCACTCCTCAGCCGCTTCATCCGCAGTTAGACGCCATATCCCCCCGGTTTTCTTACGCAGAATCTCCACCAACGACGATTGCATCAACCACCCCCGAGATTAGCAATGAGCTTGAGCGGCAAGCAGTAGGCTCACATCACGGCTCACTTCAGACGAACACCTTACTCCTCGCAATCGGCTTGCGCTGCCACTGGTCCCTGGGCAATTATATCCTACCCCCCCCCGTGGCAAGCGAAATTATTTACCACTTTGCGCCATCGCGATGGAACGGAATGGGAAAGCTGTTACCTGCTTACAGAGTTACAGAGTGTTGATTTTCCAGTCCCGGGCAACCTACCTAACCTTCACAATCCTGACCGGTTCGATACCGGGACCTTCAGGCTTCATGAAATACACCCCCGCCGCGAGCCCGACGCCGATCCGGTCACCGCGGTATATCCCCACCTGCCGGCCGGAGATGTCAAAGAGCGTGAAGCTCTCCTTCTCACGACCCGAGACGACAGCTAAAGCAGCAAACGGATTCGGATGAATCCTTAACCTCATCGCTCGTTGCTCATTGCTCATTGCTTCTTCTCTCACGCCCACCATCGAATCCCTGATCACTGATATGCTCGACCGGCAATAATTGGCGACATAGATACGATTCCGCAGGGGATTGTACGCAAACCCAATCGGATTATCGCCAACATCGATCGTTTTAATGACCTGGTTTGTCGCGCCGTTGATCACGGTTACATTGTCGCTCAGGCTATTGGCGCAGTAGACCTTGTTATTCATCGGATTGTAGACCAGGGCACACGGATCGCTGCCGACCCCGACCGTCGCGATTACACTGTTGCTTGCACCGTCGATGATTGTCACGTCATTGCTCGTCCGATTGGTGCAGTACACTCTGTTATTCACCGAATTGTACGCCAGCGCAAAAGGGTAAGCCCCGACGCCAACACTGGTTATCACGGTATCAGATCCGGCGTCGATTATCGCCACGTCGGCGCTTCGGGCATTGACACAATAGACTTTGTTGTTGACCGAGTTGTAGACCAGGTCCTGCGGGCTATCGCCGATAGCCATTCGCTTGATCACCGAGTCGGTCGCACCGTTGATGATCGCAACGTCGTCGCTCCAGTTGTCGGCGCAGTAGACCCTGTTGTTTACCGGGTTATAGACCAGGGCGCACGGGAAGAACCCTACTGAGATCGTCGTAATCACCGAATTGGTCGCGCCGTCGATCACGGTCACATTATGAGAGCCGAAATTGGCGCAGTAGATCTTGTTGTTCGTCGGATTGTAGGCGAACGAATAGGGATCGTTCCCGATCGGCAGCGTGGTTATCACCTGATCGTTAACCCCGTTGATCACAGTCAATTCATTCCTGCCATTGCTGGCGCAATAGATCTTGTTGTTAGTCGAGTTATAGCCCAGGTCACTCGGGAAATCTCCAGCCGGGACATTGGCGATCACCGCGTTGGTCGAGCCATTGATCACGGTCACGCTGTCTCTAAAGAAGTTCGCCGAGTAGATCTTGTCGCCGACCGAGTTATAGATCAGAGCGGTCGGTCCGTTCCCGACCGTAACATTGGTGATGACTTGATTTGTCGCGCCGTTGATCACCGACACATCAGCGCTTGACCGGTCCGAACAGTAGATCTTGTTGTTGGTCGAATTGTAGACCAGGGCCGAGGGCCCGTCACCGACCGAGATCGTTGCGAGAATCGCGTTGCTTGCTCCGTCGATCACACTCACACTATCATTGAAGGAGTTAGCCGTATAGACCCTGTTATTGCTCAAGTTATAAACCAGCGCCGACGGATAGGCGTTCGGCAGTGCAACCGTCGTAATGACACCGTTGGTCGCCCCATCGATAATGGTCACGTTACAGCTCCAGAAATTGCCGCAATACATCTTGTTATTGGTCAGATTGTAAGCCAGGGCACGCGGGATATCGCCAACCGTTATTGTGGTAATCACCGAATTGGTCGCGCCGTCGATCACGGTCATATTGTCGCTGATGTCATTCGTGCAGTAGACTTTATTATTGGTCGGATTATAGCCCAGCGCATAAGGGCCGTCACCGGCCGTCACCGTGGTGATGACCGCATTGGTCGCGCCGTCGATAACAGTCACGTTGTCGCTTGACCTATTTGCACAATAGACCTTGTTGTTCGTGGGGTTATAGGTTAGAGCAAAAGGCTCGTCGCCCACGGAAATATTCGTGATCACTCCATTGGTTGCGCCGTCGATCACGGTTACATTGTCGCTCGTCCGGTTGGCACCATATACTTTGTTGTTGGTCGGATTATAGACCAATGCATATGGTTCGCCGCCAACTGCAATGGTAGTGATGACTTGATTGTTTGCGCCGTTGATGACCGTTACATTACTACTTGAATAACTAGCAGAATATGCTTTGTTGCTGACCGAGTTCCAGCAAAGGGCCCAGACCCCCGGACCGGTCGGAATCCTCGCAATCTTCTGGTTTGTTGCGCCATTGATGGCAATCACGCAGTTGCCCTGTTCGCCGCCAACATACACCGTGTTGTTGGTCGAGTTGTAGGCAAATGCCGTGGGAAACGCGACGCCACAGAGGGAATCAGGGAGATGGATCGTCGTCTCCAGCCACTGGCCATAAGAGAGAGTAGCGAGTAGAAAGTAGAGAGAAACGAGAAAAAGAATCCTACCTGAACATCGAAATTTCCTTGTCACAACGACCTCCTTGGCGAGTCTATTTACTTTGTGCCCAAATTTCCGTGAAAACTCAAGAAATCCAGCCTCTCCCCTGATATTCTAATCACCCATGCAGCTTCGTCAACGGCGAATGGGACCAGATTTATTCTCCAGTTCAAATCTTGCGCCCCGGCGCCAATCGCCGTAATCGGACGATGTCTCATCACTGTAATCGTGCGCTCTTAGCGCACCTTCACAATCCTCACCGGTTTGAGGTCGGGATCTTCAGACTTGATGAAATAGACACCAGCGCTCAAGCCAAGCCCAATTCGGTCGCCGCGGTAAATTCCAACCCTGCTTCCAGCAATGTCATACACCCCGAACGTCTCGTACTCATGACCCGCAACCACCGCAAAGTTGGCAAACGGATTCGGTCTTATACTGAATCTTTGATTTTTGACATTTGATTTTTGATTTGCCTCTTCTATCCACACCCCGCCATCCATAGTCTTGAGAATGGTGCCATTCCACCCCACGGCATACCCGGTTAGAGCATCCACGGGGAAGTAGACAGAGTAAAGATTTTGGGTTGTGCCCGAGGTCTGGCGGACCCAGTTCGCTCCCCCATCTGTCGTCCTGAGAATGGTGCCACTCACCCCCACGGCATATCCGGTTAAGGCATCCGAGGGGAAATGGACGGAGAGAAGGTGATTGGTTGTGCCCGAGGTCTGGGTGACCCAGTTTGCTCCCCCATTCGTGGTGTTCCTGATCATGCCATTCCCTCCCACGACATACCCGGTTAAGGCATCCAAAGGGAAATGGACGGAGTAAAAAGGATTGCTTGTGCCCGGGGGCAAGATGACCCAGTTTGCTCCCCCATTCGTGGTCTTCAGGACCGTACCATTCCCTCCCGCAACATACCCGGTTAGAGCATCCAAGGGGAAATGGACGGAGACAAGGTAATTGGTTGTGCCCGAGGTCTGGGAGACCCAGTCTGCTCCCCCATTCGTGGTCTTCAGGATCGTGCCGATGTCTCCCACGGCATACCCGGTTGAGACATCCACAGGGAAATGGACGGAGTTTAGAGGATTGCTTGTGCCCGAGGTCAGGGTGACCCAGGCCGCTCCCCCGTTCGTGGTCTTCCGGATCGTGCCCCCAGCTCCCACGACATACCCGGTTGAGACATCTACAGGGAAATGGATGGAGTAAAGAGTATTGGGTGTACCCGAGATTAGGCCGAACCAGCCCGTTCCTCCATTCGTGGTCTTCCGGATGGTGCCGTTATCCCCCACGGCATATCCGGTTAAGGCATCCGAGGGGAAATGGACGGAGTTAAGCCTATTGGCTGTGCCCGAGGTCTGGCTGACCCAGCGGGCCCAAACCAAGCAAGGCAACATGAAGAGTCCGGCGACAAAGAACAGAGCCCTTCTTTTCATAGAACCTCCACGGCGATTCGGGGTCAGGCCCCCTCAAAACGGGCTAAACTGAAAAATAGAAATAACTCATCACTCCAGCACCACGACTTTCTTCGTGACCGCCGCAGCGCTTGCCTTCAACCGCAAGAAATATACTCCGGGTGCTAATGCCCGGCCCTGCGCGTCTTTCAAATCCCACTGGATTCTCTGTTGTCCACATCCTATCCGGGTTTCAAACAAGCAAGTCAACCATCGGCCGCTGGCATCAAAGACATCGAGTTTGATGCGGCCGTTTTCTTTTGAATCAAGGCAGATCTCAAGCCTGCTTCGAGCTGGCTGTGGCTTAACCGAAATTAGCGGGCCTCGGTTCCTCAAGTACGGATTTACAGGTTCCTCAACCGAGACCCCCGCGAGCTCAAGCGTAAACATCTCGCACATGGTCGTCCAAATAGTAAAGGGAAATCCAGGATATTCCTCCGAATAGCTTTCACGCCATACATATAGCCAGATCTGACCGGTCAGAAGAGACTCCAAAGTCGCGGGTGCGAAGAAGACCGAACCGGTATCAACTATCTGCCAATACAGGGAATTGACGGTATCACTCAGTTGGATATAGACCGTATCGCCCCGCGGTTGCCAGGCCACCCTCAACCCTTGAGACTTGATCACGGTATCGTCGGGCGCAGGCGTAGTTACTGAGACATTTGGTCCGGCGGACGTCACCCTTACGGTGCAGCAAGGTACATTGGCCGACCCGGTTACTCGAAAGGCATAGGGATGGCTTGCCTGGTAGCGAAAGCCCTGGCTGTATTCCAGCCAGTACTGACCATTGTCCCAGGGGATTTGCTGGTTGTCCAGAAAGGCGTCCCCAGCATTGAGGGGGTTCCCTGCCGAATCAAAGTAAGCCCAGGTATAATCAGAATTCACAGTATCTCTAACCAGCCGCTCCCTGAACCCAACAATGTCTAGATAAGCGTACTCAGGCATAAAGGGTTTTTCAAATCTGTGGAAGAACCGTACTTTACCGGGTGTCCCTCCCCAGATGGTTGCGCACAATCCAACGAAAAGCATCACGTATTTCATAATACCTCCAGTGCAATCTGCCCTAACCTTAACACCTTAACCCTTTTCACGTTCTTTGTCAAGGATTTTCCGCGGCCGACGGAGAATTAGAGGGTTCCATGCATCTAGCGTTATTTCTATTTTGTAGCCTGACTCCAGCTTCGACTCTAACGGGGTAAATCAACGGCGCCTTGCGCCGAAATCAACCTCTTGACGCCGCTTCAAATGCGGCTATAATCAGTGCACATGAAGAACCTCACCGCAATTATCCGAAAAGGAGAGAAATTCTACATCGCCGAGTGTTTGGAAATCGATGTCGTCACGCAGGGGAAGACGATCGATGAAGCCCTGGCCAACTTGAAAGAAGCAGTGCACCTATATTTTGAAAACGAAGACACCAAAGATCTGCCGCTCTCTTCGGAACCGCCCATTGCCGTACCGATTATCATCGATTAGTTGATGCCCGAACTGCCGGTTGTCTCTGGACAAAGTGTCGTTGAGGCCTTGAGAAAATTCGGCTACGAGAAAGCCGCCCAGAAGGGCAGCCATGCCAAGATGAAGAAGTTCTATGGCGCAACGAAACATATCATCGTCGTCCCGTTGCACAGAGAATTGGATCGGGGTACCCTCATGAGCATAATCAGGCGGCTGAGAGTGTACATCCCGCAGGAGAAATTCCTTCAGGTTCTGCACAATATCTGATCCGCAACCATCCGGCGGGCGCTCGAGGGCGCCTTGCGCCGATAATACCCCTTGACACACCGACCGGGCCATATATAATCCTTCCGCAAGGCAATATGATACGGATAGCGGTGGTGATGATTGTTCTGTTTTCCATTCTTCTGTCTGCTCAGGTCGATACGGTTTGGACACGAAGATACAATGGGCCAGGCAACTATGAAGATATTCCTCATGCAATGGCGATTGATGATTCCGGTAATATTTTTGTGACAGGATATAGCCACGGCTCTGGTACCTATATGGATTATGCTACAATTAAATACGATCCAGCAGGAAATGTAGTATGGATAGCAAGATATAACGACTCGCTAGATATGGCAGATGTAGCATATGCGTTAGTGCTTGATGATTCAGGTAATATATATGTAACTGGCACAAGTTATGGCACTTCAGTAACCTGGATGGATTTCTTTACAATTAAATACAACGCCTTAGGAGAAACATTATGGACTCGAAGATATAATGGAACTGGAAATGATTATGATGCGGCGGGTTGTCTAGTACTCGACGATTCAGGCAACGTATATGTAGCAGGTATGAGCAGGGGACGTAGTACCTACGATGATATACTGATCATAAAATACAATTCCTCCGGTACTCAACGGTGGATAGCAAGATACGACGGACTGGGACGCGGTAGCGACGGGCCTAGTGGCCTGGTCGTGGACGACTCCGGCTATGTCTACGTAACAGGATCAAGTGATGTCGATACAAGCATGTGGACAAACTACGACTATACGATAATCAAGTATAACCCCTCAGGAACTCAGCAGTGGGTTAGGAGTTACAACGGTCCCGCAAACCAGAATGATCAGTCGACCGGCATTGTGACTGATGGCAATCGTAACGTCTACGTGACGGGTTCGAGCGACTTTGATCCCCGTCCTGACAGTGTGAACTATGATTACATAACTATTAAGTATACCGCCGCAGGAATTCAACAGTGGGTCGCAAGATATAACGGGACGGGGCGTTACATAGACCAGGCAAACAGAATACTGATCGATGATTCAGCTAACATTTATGTGACCGGAGCAAGTTTCGGCCCCGGGACATACGAAGATTTCGCGACAATCAAGTATGATTCATCCGGTGCTCAAAAATGGGTTGCGAGATACAATAATAGTACTGCGAATTACATAGATAGGCCACACGGGATGACACTTGACAAATTAGGCAATGTCTATGTAACAGGTGCAACCCATGGCGGTCATGATGATGACTACGTAACAGTTAAATATAATCCCTTTGGCATTGAACAATGGGTTGTATTTTATGACGGACCAGCACATTGGTATGATGATGCATTTGACATACAAGTCGATAACTTAGGTTACGTATATGTTACAGGATCAAGCGTTGGTGCAGATGACGATTATTTCACAATTAAGTATTGCCAAACCACTGGAATTAAAGAAACAACAGAACAAATGCCGCGCAAAAGATGTGAAATAAGAGTTTCGCCCAATCCCTTCCGTAATGCAACGTGTATTGAATTCAAAATGTCAAATGCCAAATATCAAATGAAATTGGCAATATTCGATGTAAGTGGTAGATTGGTTCGACAATTCGACTATAAGTCCATAAGACAATCAGACTACATCGTCTGGGATGGTGCCGACGATGCCGGCAAGCAACTCCCGCCCGGCGTCTATTTTGTGCGACTCAAGTCCAACTCATCATCCTGCACCTCAAAGATCGTGTTGCTTCAGTAGCCAGACATACAACCATGAGGGATCGCGTTTTCACGCCCACTCCTCTGCTGACGATCTGCGCCTTGTCGATTTTGCTCTGCCTCTCCTGCGAACTTCTCAAGCCCGGTGAGCCGATCGAGTTCACGACGGTCGACGACTACTACGGACTCAGACTTCCTGATCGGGCCAACTGCGTCATACAGGACAGCGTCTCCCTCGGGTACTTCTGGAAAGAGTACTGCCCCGATACCATTGTGACGCCCCTGCGTCCACCGCACATTGACTTCAGTACCCGGACTCTGATTTGCGTATTCATGGGGACCTGCCCGAGCAGCGGTTACTCGACGATCATTTTCGAAGTCAGGCATTTCGGCGATGAGATAGTCGTCTCGATTGCCGAACACGGCCCAGGACCGGGCGACGTTGTGGCCGCAATACTCACCCATCCCCAACATCTCGTCACCATCCCGAAGACTAATCTGCCGATCGGATTCACATACGACAAGATGGTTGCCGACGGTAATCTCGACTGATGAGTCCCGCAAGGCCTGTCGCCGTTCTCCTCTTTGCCGGCTTACTGGTTGCCCTGCCAATCTCGTGTACGCGGGGCGGGTGGCTCGACGATGGCAACACGTACCTGTGCCCCTCCTGCCAAGAAAAAGCATATCTGTGCGTGTGCGGTGAGTGCAAGATTTGTCATGATGGTACTCCATACGATGCCTACAAGTATTGCTATGATTGCGCCAAAGAGCTCCGCTGCTGTCAGCGCTGCGGGATCCCACGATTTCTCTGTTTACCTTGATCTGACGCGTTTCCAAGGGGATTGAAATCATCGTCTGTTCTATTTCTTAGCGTGTATCGCGTATCCAGGATCGAGTATCGCTCTTGTGATCCGTCTGCATCCGCAACTCTCCGTCTGAATCACGCCGAAACCAGACCGGCATTGACGAAGCGTAATTCGGAAAACTACTAGCCGACCGGTAGTCCATCCAACTTCATCACTGGTTCAACTGATTCTTGCTGATCTTCTGATCCGCCGATATCCTGCCCCGTAGAATTGCCACCGTATCACCAAGGTGCTGACCGCGTACGACGAACACGCACGACGAGCACCCGTGGCTTCAGATAAACTCGGGCGATTATTCAACGGGGCCTGCCCCGTAGGACCATAGGATAGATGCAGCGATACCATGATTTCCAGATCACCTGACATCCTTCTCCCAACCGGCCTGACCCGTCAACACGGGTCCTGCCTCCTTTTTCCCCTATTCTGTAATTACCACCTTAGTTGTAATCCTTTTTCCATCAATCTCTAAACTTACAAAGTAAATCCCCGCGGATAACCCATCCCCTATCAAGAGGCTATGTCTCCCCTTCTCCCGCCTTCCTTCGTAGCGCCTTTGAACAATTCTACCTGAAGCGTCGTAAAGCTTCATCCTTATTTCAGATGCGTCTTTTAGCGAATAATCAATCGCTATCGTATTCCGGCTGGGATTAGGAGATATTTTAACTTCGGCAAGTTCTGGCATTGACTTTGTTTCCGCTTCAATATTCAGATAAAAACTATTATAACTTCCGTAGATATCCCAATCACCATTTCGATTTGTCTGCCAGATTGCCCAAGTGTAGAAAAAAACTCCGTCAAAATTCATACTGACAACCGCCGAATCATCTTCAGCCGGATTTGTATCAACCGGGGTCGGGAACGTACTAAAAAAGTAGCAGGAATAGATATCTTTATTGCCGTTGCGACAAGATGTCCATAATATCGTAAATGGATCGAATTTTGAAGTTGATCCAAAATTGACACCGGTTGGATTAAAATCTGATGAATCGTGAGTGGTGAGGCGATAATAAGACGGCATTAGATCGTATTCGGTTCTTGAGATCTCAAAATTCCCATGGCGGTTATTATACCAGACTACCCAAACTCCCTTATAGGGCTCACCTGATATAATTCTGGGTCTTGCATCAACATAAATATCATTTGTGATTGCCGTTGGACTACTCCACCTTCCTAGATAATATTCACTAAAATATATGTTATTACTTTTCTCCCAAACAAGAAAAGGCTTCCTCCTACGAAGACTAAAATCGTGGTTGATGTTAGACTGATTACTATCCCATGTTGCCGGTAGCACCGGTGACCAGTTAAGACCATCATAGTATCTGGTATGGATATTCATGCCTTCCCCATACGGCGCCAACCATGCAACCCAGACCAAATTATTACTATCACAAATGATTACTGGTTCTTTATCATTACGCAGGTCAACAGCAGAAGCCCGTATCGGCGCTGACCATCCGTTTACTGAATCACCATAACTTACAAAGACATTTATTTCGTTAAGAGTGTCAGTCTTTTGAAATGCACACCACCAGCGGCCGCGCGCCGAATCATATGCAACCGAGGGATTCATCTCGTTAACCGACGTTGTCGCCACTGGTATCATTCTTGACCAGAATCTCCCTCTATAATTGAATCTTGAATAGATATCCCAGTTTCCGTTAATATATGCCTGCCAGACCAGGCAAAAGGGATAATACCAGAGCATACCAGTGGGGGAACGATAAAAAGAAACTGCGGGATTGACATCCTGACATGATTGCGGTGACAAATTTATTGGCGGCGACCAAGCATAGATCAACGCTGATAACAAAAATAACAATGAGATACATTTCATATAAACTTCCTAGCTCACAAAATTATAGCAAAATTTCATTGTTTGTCAATGATTTTCTCATTCATTCTCTGGTGCGAGATCTTAGCGCCCGCTGAGAATTTTTCTAACGGGGCAAATCACCGCCTGCTCCGTTAGATGTGAACGAAAGTTGTTACCTGCTTGCAGAAGTTTGACACCGGATAGACAGCAGCCGGGACATGAATATCACAAATGTCAGGCCTGACCCCGCGAGGCGGGGCCGATTTCTAACGGGGTAAATCGAACGCCCCCATCTCCGCAATCTGCCTTGCCATCACTGTAATCGACGGTGCTCTGCACCGAAATCGCCCCTTGACATCCTTCGCGGCTCGTATATAATTCTCGCGGAAGGCAATATGATACGGATAGCGGTGGTGATGATTGTTCTGTTTCCCATTCTTCTGTCTGCTCAGGTCGATACCGCGTGGGTAAGACGATACGATGGGTCAAGTCATTATAATGACAATGCAAATGCCCTGGCTTTGGATAGTGCTGGAAACGCCTATGTAACAGGCGGGGCCGACCTCATTGCTCCTCTTAACCATTCATATCTGACTATCAAGTACAACCCGTCCGGTGACACGCAGTGGACAAGGGCATGGGGCGGGGGCGACCGGACATCATGGTGGGGCTGTTGTATCGAAGTTGACCTCAACGGGAACATAGTAGTGGCAGGTAAAAGAAAACGCTGGGTGGGTGTAGAGTATGCCGTTGACATTTGTACGATCACGTATGCACCAAATGGCAGCACGAACTGGTCCCAGGGACACAGCGGCACGCTCAACTATGACGGTTGGCCGGTTTCCCTTGCGGTGGGCCGGATCGGCGACGTCCACGTCGCTGCCACATACGGCTACCTTACGCAGTACCTGACTATTAAGTATAGCCCTCAAGGTGGCGGACTGTGGGCCAGGATGTTTGGTAGCTATGACTACGGAACCAGTTCCCTTGCCGCGGACAGCCTGGGGAACGTCTATGTCACCGGCAGCAATTCGGGTTACAATATATGGACCCTTAAATACAACTCCGTGGGAGATACTATATGGGCGAGAAGATACGGTCCTGCTTCCAGTTATGCCCTCGCGCTCGACGCCGCAGGTTACATCTATGTTGCGGGCACAAGCGGTGGTGACTACGCAACCATCAAGTACAATTCCTCAGGCGATACCCTGTGGGTGCGGCACTATGATGGCACCGGTAACAGAACAGATGTCGCCAAGTGCGTCGCAGTCGACGGCGCCGGCAATGTCTATGTAACCGGCACAAGCCAGGATTCGAGCAGCCAATACGACTTCGCTACGATTAAATATAGTTCCGACGGAGTCGAGCAGTGGGTCAGACGATGCCCCGGCACATACGGCGGTCCAGCTGACATCGCCCTTGACAACGCGGCCAATGTCTATGTTACAGGCAGTATATCTACCGGCAGCACCACCGACTACATAACCATCAAATATGACTCAGCGGGTACCCTGCAATGGTCCATTCAGTATGACGGGCCGGCCGGCGGCAACGACAATGCTCGCGCCATTGAGGTTGACGGTACGGGTAATGTATACGTGACAGGTGAAAGCTATGGTATTGGGACTTATCAGGATTATGCCACGATAAAGTATGTTCAGACCGGCGGCATCGAGGAAAACAGTTCGGTTCGGCCGAGTGCGCGATCGATTTTCATCAAACCACTCGCTAACCCGACCCGCAAGCCGGTCTTTCTTTACAATCTGCCCTATGGCAATTCTCAAGCCACTATCACCATTTATGATTGTCTGGGCAATATCGTCAAAACTGTTCAATTGAGCAATTCAACAAGTGAAGGAATGTTTATTTGGAACAAATGCGACCGGGCGGGAAAGAAGATTTCTTCTGGTGTTTATTTTGTTCAAATCAAATTCGGCTCATTTTCTCAAACGACAAAAATCTTGCTAGTGGAGTGCAGATGAAAAAACTAAAATCCTTTTCTCTAACCTTATTTGTATTTTGCACCTTACTACCCACTTTTTCATCTGCTCAAGTTTACCCCGTTAGAAATTCTTATATCTGTCAAAACCAAACCCATCTGACAGATTTTCACAAAGGACCAGTTATTTCTAATGGGGTTGACACCGCTTGGGTTCGAAGATATAATGGACCAGGAAATAGCGCAGATTTGGCTAGAGCAATAGCCGTAGACGGTGTAGGTAATGTCTATGTGACAGGAAGCAGTGCTGGTTCAGGCACTTCAGCTGATTACGCCACAATCAAATACAATTCAGCCGGCGACACCGTATGGACAAGAAGATGCAACGGTCAGGGAAATAGTAATGATGAAGCATCGGCAATAGCCGTAGATGATGCAGGTAATGTCTATGTTACAGGATGTAGCTATGATGCAAGCACTGAATTCGACTATATGACGATTAAGTATAATTCAGCCGGCGACACTGTATGGACAAGAAGATATAACGGCCCGGGAAATGGCATTGATCTAGCGAGAGCGATAACTGTGGACGCTGCGTACAATGTCTATACTACGGGTTATAGTTATGATTCAAGCACTAGCTGGGATTACACAACAATAAAATACAGCTCCGCAGGTCTTGAACAATGGGTCAGAAGATACAATGGACCAGGAAATGATGACGATTATGCACAATCGATCGCAGTTGATGGCTTAGCTTATGTCTATGTGACAGGAAGCAGTGCTGGTTCAGGCACTTCAGCTGATTACGCCACAATCAAATACAATTCAGCCGGCGACACCGTATGGGTGAGAAGATATAATGGACCAGGAAATGGTCATGATCAAGTGAATGCTATGGCTATAGATGGCTCCGGGAATATCTATGTCACGGGCGTGAGTTATGATTCAAGTACTGGTTATGACTTTGCCACAATCAAATACAATTCAGCCGGCGACACCGTATGGGTGAGAAGATATAATGGACCGGGTAACAGCGGAGATTGGGCGAATGCAATTGCAGTTGATGGTTCAGGTAATACGCACATCACAGGATGGAGTTACAATTCAAGCACTGGGGATGATTATGTCACACTCAAGTGTAATTCGGTTGGCGAGACCTTATGGGTTAGAAGATACAATGGACCAGGAAATGATGCAGATGCAGCATATGCTGTAGCCATAGATGGCTCAGGTAGTGTCTATGTCACGGGCGAGAGTTATGATTCAGGCACTGGCCAGGATTATGCGACAATTATGTATAACTCAACCGGCGTTGAACAATGGGTCGCAAGATATGGTGGACGAGGTTGGGATGCAGCATCGGCAATAGCCCTAGACGGTAGAGGTAATGTCTATGTTACAGGTTTTGGTTATGATTCAACTACCTCTCATGACTATGCAACGATAAAATATGTTCAGACCGGCGGCATCGAGGAAAATAGTCCGGTCCGGCCAAGCGCACGATCGATTTCAATTAGTCCTCTCTCCAACCCGACCCGCAAGCCGGTCTTTCTTTACAATCTGCCCTATGGCAATTCTCAAGCCACTATCACCATTTATGATTGTCTGGGCAATATCGTCAAAACTGTTCAATTGAGCAATTCAACAAGTGAAGGAATGTTTATTTGGAACAAATGCGACCGGGCGGGAAAGAAGATTTCTTCTGGTGTTTATTTTGTTAAAATCAAATCCGGTACGTCGTCCTGCACAGCAAAGATGCTGTTGCTTCAGTAGCCCGACATACGACCATGAGGGATCGCGTTTTCACGCCCACTCCCCTGCTGACGATCTGCGCCTTGTCGATTTTGCTCTGCCTCTCCTGCGAACTTCTCAAGCCCGGCGAGCCGATCGGCTTCACAACGGTTGAAAAAACCTGCTACGGCCTCCCCTATTTCGCGAGGGCGAACTTTGTGTTTCAGGATAGCGTCGCCCTTCGGGCATTCTGGATTAAATACGGCTACGACACACTCTTGATACGCATTCCTCAGGTCGACTTTGAGAACTCAACCTTGATCTGCGTATTCATGGGCGTGCGGCCAACGTCGGGTTACGAGACAACCGTCGAGGATGTTCGTGCTTTTGATGATAGGCTGGTCGTTACTATCCGCGAAGAGGATTGGGAAGGGATCTTGCCGATCGACACCTATCCCCAGCACCTCGTCACCATTCCCAAGACCTCCCTGCCGATTGGATTTACGTACGAGGAGATGGTTGAGTAGCAGGAAGGTGTGCGCAGATGTCAGGTCTGCGCCGGTGTCAGGTCATCTCTCTTGTTCTTCTTGAGCAGCGGAATCGATACTTCTCGCATCGGGCGCTCGAAGCCCGCGGCTTTCAGCTAGACATTCCCCCTGTTCGCTACCTTGTTTCTATTTTGTAGCCCGACCCCGCATGCGCGCAGAGAGTAGCAAGTAGCGAGCCGGAAAGTTGACTAAACTGACCTGGTCAGAAAGTATAATTGTTGACAACTCGACAAATCAGGGTATTATTTGATATTGGTTCATCACAAGGAGGAAATAATGAAACGAATGCAGTGTATGCTATGGATTATCGTGCTTGCTGCTCTGGCGGTCGGCACAGCGTCTGCCGATTTCTCGGACGAATTCAACAGTACTGTGCTTGATCCGAGGTGGCGGCTTCAGGGCGAGGACCCCACCCACTGGAGCCTCACGGCCCGTCCGGGGTTCCTGCGGATCATTACCCAGTACTTCGACGGCAACAATATGAGGAATTGGTTTGCCCACTTTGAGGCGATCAACGGAAATTTCACGGTCTCGGCCAAACTCATTGCTCGTCCGGATTACGTTGGCCAGCTCGGCGCGGTCTGGGCCGCCCCTGATACCAATGTCGCCGGACCCCCTCCGGCTATGGTAGGGTACGCCAACGATCATTCCTTTAGAGGGATCTTCGGGATGGTGTACGATTCCATGAGGAGCCTCCCCTACAGCGACACTCTGGTCTACCTCAGGATCAGGACAAGAGGGGACACCGTGTTTACCGAATACAGCCCGAATAACTCCACCTGGACGGTCCTGAGGGCGCGCTGGAATCCCCCGTTTAACAGACACGGAATTTCCGGGTTGATGGCGATGAACGCCATTAACTTAGGCGCGACCCCCCGGTACTGTCAATATTCTTGTGTAAATTCTAGTTAGCGACCGCATAGCGACGCTC
>CAYGYG010000045.1:0-4694 GCA_964354155.1 uncultured bacterium
GGGACCTCTACCTATGGTTGATCGGTGGTTTTGTCGTGATCGGTTTTTTTGCCTCCTTCATCGCCGCCGACAATCTCTTCAAACCGAGTCTCGTGACCCTGGGGCTGATCTGTCTTGTCGGCCTGGTGGTCAGCTTCACGTACTTCGAACGCTACCGCAACAGCCTGCTGCTCTGGGTCGGCGTGCTGGTCGTCGTGATCGGTTTTTCGAGCGAACTATTCCTGGTAATTCGTGCCGGGGTACTAACCCGGGCCTACCAGGCCGGGAACACGAAGGTGACCAGGATAAACGAAGTTGACCCGAGTTCCCTTAATACTTTCTACGAGGTGCTCCACCGCAAGCAGTATCCGCCGATGAGTGTCCTGCCGCGTCAAACCCAGGTGCAAACCAACAAGAATGCGGTGGTCGGCTATCTTGAGCAGCTCAGAATGTACATCCGCTACTTTTCGTGGCAGTTTGTGAATGAAAAGATGCACTTGGGCCCGAGGGTGCTGCTGCTCTTGATTTTCTACTTCATGGGCCTGTGGGGTATGTACCAGCAGTGGAGCAAAGACAAGAAGACCTTCCTGTTCATCTTCCTGCTTTTCTTCATGACTTCATTTGCGATGATAACCTACCTTAATCTTAAATTTTCGCCTTCGGATCCGAATCCCGCCCACCAGCCGCGCGAGGTCAGGGAGCGTGACTACTTCCTCCATCCGGGTTTCGCCTACTTCGCGGTCTTCATGGGTATCGGGTTCTTTGCTTTCCTGGAATGGTTCAAGCGTGCGGCCCGGCAATACCGGTTCAGCCAGTATGTCGGTATGGGGCTCGTCGTCGCCCTCGCGATTGTTCCTTTTGCCACGCACTTCCGTGAGAAGAACCGGTACGGCAACTGGGTTCCGAAAGACTACGGCGTCAACATGCTCACCTGCTGTGATGACAACTCGCTGGTCTTTACCAACGGCGACAACGATACTTTCCCGCTCTGGTTCGTGCAGGAGGTGCTGGGCTACAAGAGGTCGGTCGTGGTGGCGAATCTATCGCTGATCAACACCTCCTGGTACATCAGGCAGATGAAGTACTGGGGCGCGGGCGTAGCCTTCCCGGACAAATTGATCAACACCTGTGAATCATGGCCGGTCCGCATGCCCGACGGCGGGGTCATCCTGGTCAAGGACATCATGGTGCGCCACATAATCGCCAACAACGTCGGGCGGCCGATGGAAGAGATGGACTATTTCTGTCCCCAGGCGGAGTTCGTCAGAAAATTCGTCCATAACCAGAAGGGCAAGAAGACGATATATTTCGCAACGACGGTCTCCGACGACAATCTCGAAGGCTTCAAGCCGTACCTCCGGCTCGAAGGCCTGGTCTACCGGATCGTCGGCGACAGCTCCGCCGGCTACCGCGAGGCCGCGGGCAACATCGAAACCGACATCGCCAAGACCGAAGACCTTTTCTACCGTAAGATGCGTTACACCAACATATTCAATCCGGAGGATTTTGATTTTTTGGGCCGGATCCTGCCGGACTTTGAAGCCCGCCGCCGGGCCCGCGAGTTCACCGGATACCGGGTCCACAAGGACGAAAACACCAACCGCCTGCTTTCGAACTACGCGGCCGGGCTCTTCTCGCTGGGCTATGAGCACCAGCGCCAGGGGAATTTGGACAAGACCAAGGAGGCATGGCACTGGGCCCTGCTCTTCCGCCCGGAACGGAACATTGCCTTTCTTTACAACCTGAGCATCATGTACTTGCAGAGCGGAAACTACGACTCGAGCCTGATTTACCTTAAGAAGATAGAGATCCAGGGTATTCAGGACGCGGGGATCTTCTTCCGGATGGCCGGCTGCTATCAGGCGCTGGGGAATAGTATCAAGGCCGAGGAATACTTGAGAAAGACAATCGCGCTCCAGCCGAGATTCCGGGAAGCTTACGAACTGCTGGTCGGGATCTGCATCAACACCGCCCGGGTCGACCAGGCGATCGCGGTGCTTGACGACTGGCTGCAGATCGCCCCCAATGACACGGCGGCCCGCAGTATGCGGGATGAGCTGACCCAGAGCATCGTACCCGGCAAATGAAGGTCGTGGCCTTAATCTCGGGCGGGCTGGACAGCACCCTGGCCTATCACTGGTGCCGGCGGCACGGCTTCGATTGCCACCCGATCCTTTTCCGCAACCCGTTTGTCAAGGCGCCGCGCCTGGCCGTTGAGGCGGTCAAGGAACTCGAATTGGGCGACGAATTCATCGAGATTATACGCCAGCCGCAGCACGGGTACGGCAAGAATATCAATCCCTGTATCGACTGCCGGATTCTGATGCTCAAGAAGGCCCGGGACTACATGGTTGAAACCGGCGCCCGGTTTATCGTCACCGGCGAGGTCCTGGGCCAGCGTCCGATGTCCCAATTCCGGAACACGCTGCTGTTGATTGACCGCGAAGCCGGGGTGGAAGGGCTGGTGGTCAGACCGCTTTCCGGCAAACTTCTGCCGCCGACCGAACCCGAGAAAGAAGAGTCAGTGCCGCGGGAGTGGCTGCTTGACTTTGAAGGGCGGTCGCGGCGCCGGCAGATGGAACTGGCCGTGGCGTACGGGGTCAAAGATTATAGCCAGCCGGCCGGCGGTTGTCTTCTGACCGAAAGGAATTTCGCGGTCAAGCTCAGGGAGGAATTCGCCCTCAACCCCCGGGTTTTGCCGGCCGATATCGAGTTGCTCAAGGTCGGCCGCCATTTCCGGTTCGACGCCAAAACCCGGATTATTGTCGGGCGTAATGAAAGCGAGAACGATTGTCTTGAGAAGATGGCCCAGACCGGTGACCGCCTGTTGGAGGTCAAGGGTTTCGGGAGTCCGGTCGCGCTTTTCCGGGGGAATGTATCGTTTCTCAACGAAGCCGCGCTGATGACCAAGCGCTACAGCGACGGCCGCAGCGAGCCGGCGGTGACCGTACTCTGCCGCCGCCGGCAGACTGACGGCGAAGAGACCAGCGAAATGACGGTCTAGAGAGGCAAGAAACAGGACTTGCCAAAAGCGCGCTTTAGGATATAATCGAAGGCGGGGAGGATTGAGATCCGGGGACAGACTGTAAGGTTTGAAAATTCAGAGGTTATCAATGCAGGCAGGCAAATGCAATAGGCATATTCCCGCTTCGGCCCGGGCCGGTTATTCGGCCGGCAGTTGATACAGCAAAGGAGCATTTGATGTTAGAGAAGAAGATAAGAGAAAAGAAGGCCTTGGTCGGCATCATCGGCATGGGCTATGTCGGCCTGCCGCTCGGCCTCGAGATCGCCAAGGCCGGATTCAAGGTGCTCGGGGTAGATGTTGACCGGGAAAAGGTCAGGCTGCTCAACAAGGGCTCAAGCTACATCACCGACGTCAGCGATGAGGAGTTGTCGATCCTGGTCAAAGACCGGGTTATCTCGGCGACCCATGACTTTGAAAGGCTTGCCGACTGTGACGTGCTGCTCATTTGTGTGCCGACACCGGTGACTGGCACTAAAGATCCGGATGTTTCCTATATCATCGACTCGGGCAAGCGGATTGCCCGGATACTGCGGCGCGAGCAGTTAGTCGTTCTCAAGAGTACAACCTATCCCCACACTACCGCGGAGGTCCTGCTGCCGATTCTGGCCCGGAAAGGCCTGAAAGTGGGACAGGATTTCTACCTTGCTTTTGTGCCGGAGCGTATCGACCCGGGCAACAAAGAATACGGTATCAGGAATACCCCGGCGATTGTCGGCGGCATCACGCCGCGCTGTACCGAGGTCTGCGCCCTGTTCTACGAGCAATTCATCGAAAAAGTGGTTCGGGTTTCTTCAGCCGCGGCGGCCGAGTTGACCAAACTGCTGGAGAACGTCTTCCGTAACATCAATATCGCCCTGGTCAACGAGCTTGCCCTGCTCTGCGAGCGGATGGGCAATCTCAACATCTGGGAGATCGTGGATGCGGCCAGGACCAAGCCGTTCGGATTCATGCCTTTCTATCCCGGGCCCGGGGTCGGGGGTCATTGTATCCCGATTGATCCTTATTACCTGTCGTGGAAGGCGCGCCAGTATGATTTCCACACTTCATTTATCGAGCTTGCCGCCAAGGTCAACGAAGACATGCCTTACCATGTGGTCCAGAAGGTCGTCAAGGCCTTGAGCAAGATCGGCGTCTGTCCGGCCAAGGCGAGAGTCCTCGTGCTCGGCGTTGCTTTCAAGCGCGACATCAACGATATGCGCCACTCACCGGCCCTGAAAGTCATCGAAGTCCTGGAGGGCGAAGTGGGGGAGATCGTGTGCCATGACCCGTTCATCGACGAGTTCCGGGTTGGCAAGAAGACCTACCGGTCGGTCAAGCTCGACAAGAAGGCCCTGAAGGACGCTGATTGCGTTTTGATTCTGACCGACCACACCAAGTTCAAAGCCGACTTCATCGACAAGCATGCCAACCTGGTCGTCGACACGCGCAATATGATGAAAGGGCCAAGCGACAAGGTGTTCAAGCTCGGCGTTGGAAATTAGGGAGCGTCTCAAGAGTAGAAAGAGGGGATTTAGCAGACCAGCGTATCAGAGCATCAGTTGGAGGCACATCAGGAGATCAGCAGATCAGATGAGTCTTGACTCAGACGGATTACCGCGGATTCAAACTGATATTCTGATTGCTGATTCCCTGCCCACTGATATTCTGATTTCCTGATCCGCTTCCTTCATCGTCCCTCGTCCTAGTGAGC
>CAYGYG010000045.1:4794-14761 GCA_964354155.1 uncultured bacterium
CTGATCTACTCCATTCGGGCCAGCTTCTTTTCGATCTCGATCTTGAGGCGTTCGTCGTGAACCAGGACTAGGGCGCGCCTGAGACAATCCCGGGCCGGTCCCGGTTCCTCAAGCGCCAGGTTCATCTCGGCGGTCCGGAGCAAGGCCTGCGCCGCGCGGTCGCGCTCCCCGGAGAACTGCTCGGCGGCCCGCAGGTAAGCGGCCCGCGCCCCCTGGTAGTCCCGGGTCAGACTCAGGATATCGCCTTTCAGAAGCAGCGTCGGTCCAAGATCCGATTGCTTCTCTTCCAACGACTTTACGATCTTGATCGCCTCATCGTACCGTCCCTGTTCCTTGAGGACCATCGCCAGTTCAACCAGGGCCGGGACCGAGAACTCGGGCGAGGCCGGATCGTCGGTAAGACGCTTCAAGACGAGCTCGGCCTCGCCATACTTCCTTAGCATCCGGTAGATACGGCCGATTTCGAACAGCGCCTTGGGCCGGTATTCACGATTCTCGAGAAGCTCGCCCAAGTGCTGAAGCGAACTGTCATAACTCTGTGCCTTGAGGTAGATGGCGGCCAGTTCCAGGCGTGCCGCCGGCCCGTTTGGCGACTGGGGGAAGCGCGCCAGCAGTTTGTAGTAGCTGTTTTTCTCGCCTCCGGTATCGGCCTGTTTCCGGTAGGCACGGGCCAGCATGAGCAGGGCCGCGTCGCCCGCGGCGCTATCCTGGTCCGCCAGGCGTTCGAGCAATTGGGTGGCCTGGTCGATGGCGCCGGTTTCCATGAGCTGGTCGGCCAGCCGGAGCTGGACCGCGGCGGTCTTGGGGCTTGCCGGGTATTTCGCGGCAAAAGCCCGCAGGGCATCGGCCTGGCTTGAGTGCTGACCGAGGCGGAACTTCATCTCCTCGACGGCGAGGTGCGCGTCATCGAGCAGGGCCGGGGTCGGATTGAGATGCTCGACGTTGCGGTACGCCTCGAGCGCCTTACGGAATTCATTCTGGCGCGCATAACTGACCGCGATCTGCATTTGCGCGAAAGCCCGGTACTGTGACCCGGGATGGAAATCGATCAATGCCTGCCAGTATTCCCGGGCGGCCGGCGGGTTGTCGGCCTGGGCGTGGAGATTGCCGAGGATGACCAGCACCCGTTCGGCGACTGATGAGTTGGGGAACCGGCCGCGGTGTTGCTTAAGAATCGAGATCGCCGCCTGGTTGTCGTTAAGGCGGTAGTGGGTGCGGCCGCGCGCGAAAAGGTACTCATCGGTCGAGTCATTCAGGGGATTGTAGAACGCAAGCGCCGAATCATAGGAGCCTTGCGCAAAATAGATGTTGCCCAGCTCAAAAAAGACCGGTTCGTCCACGGCCTTGTGAAGCTCCAAGTACTTTAGGAAATCGGCCTTGGCGCCGGCGACGTTGGCGCGACGTAATTCGATGTGGGCGCTGCGGCGCAAGGCGATTTCATGCAGACTTATTTCGCCGGACCGCGCCACAACCTGGTCGTAGTTCTCCAGGGCCCGGGTCAGGCTGTCGGTCTGCTCCAGAACATATCCTTCGCCCAACAGCCGGTATGGTTCGTAGCTGGCCAGGTTCGAGTAGAGGCGGCGGGCCGCAGCCCAGTCATGATCCGCGACGTGCTGACGCGCCGCCAGGAGCTGAAGCCGGGCGTCATCGAAACGCCGGAGCGTGGAATCCGGAAGGTGAAGACGGGTCGCCAGCAGGTAGGCAGCATCGGCTTGCCACCAACCGGGTCTTTCCAGCGCGCGGGTCAGGAACGCGACGCTGGCCGGGTCGTCGCCTTCCCGGGCCAGCACATAACCCAACCACCAGTCGCGTTCCGCGAATTCGGTCAGCCCGGCAAGGATCGTCCGGGCCTCGGCGAAGCGATGCAAAAAGACCAGGGCGATGGCCTGGTAATACGCGGGCCGGTGGCAGTCCGGGTATTCGCAATGGCGGGCCTGGGTCAGAGCGGTAAGGGCTTCCTCGAACCGGCCGGCAAAGAGATTGCAGAGTCCCAGATAGAAGAAAGTTGCCGGACGCCGAAAACGGACGGCTTCAAGCTGGCGGATTGCAGCCGCGTCGTCACCCAGATAGTAGCTGGTGCACCCGAGTTTCTCCCGGAGTTCCTCGGATTGATCCTGGCCCAGGGCCTGTTCATAGACCGCGCGGGCCATCTGGTAGTTGCCCGCGGCGAAGTACCGGTCCCCAACCGATTCCAGAGTTGCGGCAACCGAGGCCAGAACCAGGAGGCTAAGAGTCAAGGAATTCCCGTCTTGCCGAGTCGGCCAGGAGCCGGGTGATGGACGGGTCGCGCAAGACCACGGCAATCTTTTTTCCCAGGGCTTGGTCGTGCGCGCGGATCGTGCCGAAGAGCGTGCCGAGTTGCCGGTAGGAGGGCTCCGGTTTGCCAAGCTCTAGGGCCAGCCCTTCGATCAGTTCGGACAAAGGCATGTCGTCGTCGGGACCGGGGTCGGCAAGCGAGATCCTGATATCTTCCAGGGCTCTGATCACCCGGGAGTGGTCACCCGGCGGCGGCAGGGGCTTATCCGGGAAAGTTGTCTCAAGGGCATACTCATCTTCAACTAGGTCGATGCCCCTGGGGCTGATCCGTGCGGCAACGAAGATGTCGCCTTCCAATGGCTTGTCGAGTTCAATCAGCCCTTTGCGTTCCAGGTAGATCATGTTGTAGTCAAGGTCGCGGCGGTCGACCGACAGCTGTTGGGTGAACTCCTTGGGCGTGACCGAATGGTAGGGGTGCTCGCAGAACTTCTCATAAAGCACTTTCAGAATACGGCGGCGCATTTCCTGTTTGGTCATAGGCTCGTGGGAGATTATATGTGTCGGGGTTTGAGTTGTCAAGGCCCAGGGCGCCGGCCCTACATTAGATATCCGTAAATCCTAAATTCGAAATCCTAAATGCTAAACAAATCACAAGCTCCAATGCCCAGAGTCCAAACGTTTGGCTAATCGAGTATTGTCGTTTGGAATTTGTTTAAGACTTAGTCCGCGCGCACCAGGGCATCAGAAGATCAGTGCTCGCGTTACCGTGAGTATCAAGTATCTAATACGAACTCAGTTGCTAGATCGTCATTACGAGGAGCGAAGCGACGCAGTAATCCGATGCGAAGCATCGTCCCGAGTGAAACGAGGGATCTCTTCTGAGGAAATGGGATTGCCACGGGCTTTGCCCTCGCAACGACTTCGTCGGATTGCCACGCGCCCTATCGGTCGCTCGCAATGACACTATCATGTTACTTGATGCGTTTATACCAGGATCGTTCTGTTTCGTCCCTCGTGTCTTCGGCGTCCCTCGCCCTTCGGCGCATTCCGTCCGCAAATCTTGACATCCCCGCTATTTTACGGTATCCTTACGGTCTATGGATTCGATCCGAATCAAAGGCGCCCGGGTTCACAATCTCAAGAACATCGATGTTGAGATACCGCGGGACAAACTCGTCGTCATCACCGGTATCTCCGGCTCCGGCAAATCTTCGCTGGCCTTCGACACGATCTATGCTGAAGGGCAGAGGCGCTACGTAGAGTCGCTGTCGGCTTATGCCCGGCAGTTTCTGGGCATGATGGACAAGCCGGACGTCGACGAAATCACCGGCCTGTCGCCGGCGATCGCGATCGAACAGCGCACCGCTTCGAAGAATCCCAGGTCCACGGTCGCGACCGTCACCGAAATCTACGACTACTTACGAGTGCTCTTCGCCCGCATCGGAATTCCGTACTGCTACCAATGCGGCAAACGGATTGCTGCGCAGACGGTTGATCAGATCGTTGACGCGGTCCTTGATCTTCCGGACAACAGCCGCATCGAAGTGCTCGGACCTCTGGTCCGGGGCCGGAAGGGCGAGTACAAGGAGATCCTGACCAAGGCCAAGCGCCGGGGATTTGTCCGGGCGCGGGTCGACGGCAAGATCCATGACATCGAACAGGTGCCGACTCCGGCCCGGTACAAGAAACACACGATCGAACTGGTCGTCGACCGGCTCATCATCAAGGCGGGTATTAGAAAGCGGCTGGCCGATTCGGTTGAGATCGCCTTGAAGGAAGGGGAGGGCGTGGTCACGGTCTTGGTCAACGGCAAGGAAGACAAGACCTTCAGCCAGTCCTTAGCATGCGTCGACTGCGGCATCAGCTATGAGGAGCTATCGCCGCGCATGTTCTCGTTCAACAACCCCTATGGTGCGTGCCCGACCTGCGATGGCCTGGGCATCAAAATGGAGATCGACCCGGACAAGGTCGTGGCCAATGACGAGCTGTCGATCATGGAGGGCGCAATCGAGCCCTGGGGCGAACCGGGCCGCTGGATCGGCGCCCTGCTCAAGGCGCTGGCCGATCGCTACCGGTTCGACCTTGACACTCCCTGGCGGGAACTGCCCAAGAAGATCAGGGATTTGGTCCTCGTGGGCAGTGACGAACCGCTCAAGGTGAAGTACTACCGCAGCGACGGTTCGGGCTGGGGCGAATTCGAGGACAGCTTCGAGGGCGTCCTCCCGCGCCTGATGAGGCGCTACCGCGAAACGACTTCCGCGATGATCCGGCAGGAGATCGAAGAGTACATGGTCATGACACCGTGCCCTGCCTGTAAAGGAGCCCGGCTCAAGCCGCAGTCCCTGGCGGTGAAGGTCAACGAATTGAATATCAATACGTTGACGAGAATGTCCGTGAAGCAGGGGGTCAAATTCTTCGATGGTCTCAAGCTGTCCGACAAGGAAAAGACGATTGCCCGGGAGCTGATCAAGGAAGTCGAAAGGCGGCTCGGTTTTCTCTCCGAGGTCGGTCTTGACTACCTGACCTTGGACCGTACCACGGACTCGCTTTCCGCCGGTGAAGAACAGCGGGTGCGGCTGGCGACCCAGATCGGGTCCGGCCTGGTGGGCGTGCTCTACGTGCTCGACGAACCGAGTATCGGACTTCACCAGCGTGACAACAAACGGCTGCTCAACACCCTGCTCCGCCTGCGCGACCTGGGCAATACGGTCCTGGTCGTCGAACATGATGCTGAAACCATCAACCGCGCGGACTGGATTGTCGACTTAGGCCCGGGTGCGGGCAAAAACGGCGGCGAGGTCGTAGCCCAGGGGCCGCCGGACGCGGTGAAGGCCAACGCGCGGTCGATTACCGGTCAGTATCTGTCCGGTAAGAGGGAAATACCGGTCCCGGCGCGGCGTAAGTTGGACACCGCAAGACGATTGACCATTATGAAGGCAAGGGCGAACAATCTCAAATCGATCGACGTCGACATCCCGCTCGGCCTGTTTGTCTGCATCACCGGCGTGTCCGGTTCCGGCAAATCGACCTTGGTCAACGACATCCTCTTTCGAGCCCTGGCCCGCAGGTTTTACGATTCCAAGGTGCCGGCCGGAGCCCACGACCGGATTGTCGGCGCCGAGCACATCGACAAGGTCGTCAGTATCGACCAGTCGCCGATCGGCCGCACGCCCCGGTCCAATCCTGCAACCTACACCGGGGCCTTCACCCCGGTCCGCGAGCTTTTCGCCGAACTGCGCGAATCCAAGATTCGCGGGTACAAGCCGGGTCGTTTCTCCTTCAACGTCAGCGGCGGCCGGTGCGAGGCCTGCGAGGGCGACGGCACGATCAAGATCGAGATGCACTTCCTGTCCGACATCTACGTGACCTGCGACGTCTGCAAAGGGCGGCGCTACAACCGCGAGACCCTCGAGGTCCGTTACAAGGGGAAGAATATCAGCGAGATCCTCCACATGAGCATCAGCGAGGGCCGCGAGTTCTTTGACAGCATGACCATCATCCGGCGCAAACTCGAACTTCTCAACGAAGTGGGTCTTGGCTACGTCAAACTGGGCCAATCGGCGACGACGCTCTCGGGCGGCGAGGCCCAGCGGATCAAGCTGGCCAAGGAACTGTCCAAGATCGCCACCGGTCAGACCCTGTACATCCTGGACGAGCCGACCACCGGGCTCCACTTCGAGGACGTGCGGTTGCTGCTGGGGGTCCTCAACCGCCTGGTTGAAAAGGGCAACACGGTCGTCGTCATCGAACATAACCTGGAAGTAATCAAGTGCGCGGACTGGATTATTGACCTGGGGCCGGAAGGGGGCGACGAGGGCGGCGAAGTCATTGTCGCGGGTCCGCCTGAAGTCGTCAGCCGCCACGCCCGTTCTTACACCGGCCGCTTCCTTAAACCCATCCTCCGGTAGTGAATAGCGAGAGGGGACATGAGGACGTGGGACGTGGGAGGTGAGGACGAGGGATGTCAAGGATGAAAGGATGCGGGGGTGCCGGGGAGCGGAGGAGCGGAGGGGAAAAGCGACGACCGAAGACACGAGGGATACCGCAGGCGAGCAGATCAGGATATCAGAAGATCAGTAGGCAGGATACCAGCAATAAGAGCATCAGTTCGAATCCGCTGCTGCCCGTCTGCATCAAGACTCATCTGATCGGCTGACGTGCCTCCTGCTGATACGCTGATTTTCTGATACGCTATCCTACTCCATCCGCCCCGCCCGCCGCATCTTCTCCCAGGTCTCAAAGTCAACCGGCGGGGGTACGATCTGGGAGTCCGGTTTTCGTTCAAGGCGTATGGCCTGTTCCGGGCAAGCGGTGACGCAGAGGCCGCAGCCGATGCACCGCGGCCGGGTAACGGTATGGACATCATCCTTCTGGACGATGGCCTTGACCTGGCACCGTTGTGTACAGAGGCCGCACGCGGTGCAGGTATCCGGGTCGATGACCGCGAAGTAGTTCGCCCGGGCCACCGATTCCTCGATACCCCAGTCGGTTATTCCCCTTAGCACACCACAGCAGCACCCGCAGCAGTTGCAGATGTAGCTGACATCCTCAATGACATTGGACACGGCATGGACCAGTCCCGTCTTTTCGCTCTCGTCGAGGACAACCATGGCCTGTTCCTGGCTGATGTCGCCGGGCCGGGGCGGACGTTCGCTGAAAGAAAGCCCCATGCAATTCAGGAGCGGGAAATCACACCGGCGCCGCCCGAGTTTGTCCTGCTGGACTCGACAGATGCAGTCGCGGACGGAGAATGCCTTGCCTTTGAGAATCAGGCCCTTGACGTCTTCGTAGGGGAGAATCTGGTCGGACTTGACCGAGCGGTGCACCGGGATTACCCGGTGCAGGGCAGGCTGGGGCTTGAGGATACCGGCGGCACCGCCGCCGGCCATGTACTCTTCAAATAACCGGGCGAGCTCGGCATCCATCTGCTCCAGCGTACCCTCGTAGATGCCGACGATGAAGGGGGCCAAGCGGAATCCCGGAACGGGCGTGGACCGGTCAAGCCAGACCATCCCGCGCTTGGCCATGGCGATCAACCGCGCCCTGACCTCGGCCACGGGCTGGCCGGCCCGCCGGGCGATCACGTCGATGGGCGTGTACACCCCATCCAGACAGCACGCGAGGGCAGCCTCTTGGGGAGTGAAGATTCTCTTGAGGACGGCAATCTCCGTTCCCGACGGCGTGGCTGGAAAACCGTTGGGCAGACGATCAAGGGCGGCGGCGAGCTGTTCGTAGATTTTATCGGTCATGAGCAGATTATATGACGGTGCCGCGCTTTGTCAAGACTCGGGCACGAGGCATGATTGACACGCGTCAGCATTTGTGTAGAATAGGGGCGAGCTCCAGGTTCGTGTCAGGAGACAACCGAAATGAATCAAGTCACCAATCCATCTAGTTCGCAGACGGCAAGCCGTCGGTGGGGCTACGTGGCGGCCGGGTTTGTCATCAACCTCTGCCTGGGCAGTGTCTACTCGTGGAGCGTGTTTCGCAAGCCGATCGAAGAACTGTTCAGGGTCGGCGCCACTCAAAGCGGCCTGCCTTACTTATTGCTCCTAGCCGTTTTCGCGCTCTTTATGCCCATCACCGGCAGCCTGCTCGAGCGGTACGGACCGAAGGCGATCGGCGTTGTCGGCGGTCTTATTGTGGGCGGTGGCTGGATGCTTTCGGCTTTTTCGTCGAGCATCGGTGTTCTGTCGCTGACCTACGGTGTCATAACCGGCATCGGGGTCGGCGTGGCCTACGGTGGACCGATCACGGTCGCAACAAAGTGGTTTCCGGATCGGAAAGGTCTGGCCGTGGGCTTGACCCTGGCCGGATTCGGGCTCTCCGCGATGATTACCGCGCCGTTGATGCGCCGGCTGATCGTCCTTTTCGGGCCGCTCAAGACCTTCGGTCTGCTGGGTGTCATATTCTTGATTCTCATCGTTGGCTGTTCCCTGTTCTTAAGATTCCCGGCCCGAGACCGGGTTGGGCCCGGCGGGGAACTGCGCCCGGGCAAGACCGGTACCGCCGTGGATCTTGCGCCGCGGGCGATGTTGACAAAGCCGTCTTTCTACGGGCTCTGGTCGTGCTATGTCATCGGCACACTGGCCGGCTTGATGGCGATTGGGATTGCCAGCCCGTGCGGCCAGGAGATTGTCTGCCTCAGCCCGGGGGCCGCGGCTTCCTGCATCTCGATCTTCGCGCTGTTCAATGGTGCCGGCCGGCCGTTCTTCGGATGGCTCACCGACCGCTTGACGCCGCAGAAGGCGGCGATTGTTTCCTTTGTCGTAATCTTTGCCGCTTCCGCGGGCATGCTCAATGCTTGCCCGGGCCGGATTGGGCTGTACATCGTCTCCTTTTCCCTCTTCTGGCTGGCGCTGGGCGGTTGGCTGGCGATTGCGCCGACTGCGGCCGCAATATTCTTCGGCAGCCGGCACTATGCCCGAAACTACGGCTGGGTCTTTACCGCCTACGGCGTCGGCGCGGTTGCCGGTACGTTGATGTCGGGACGGCTGCGCGATCTGCTGGGCAGCTACCGATACGCATTCTACCCGACCGCGGTCCTGGCCCTGGTCGGCATCGTGCTGGCAGTCATTCTGCTCAAAGCGCCCCGGAGGCAAGATGATTAAACGAACGCCGCAGCCGGCGTACACGATTGACCGAAAGACCATCCGGCGTTTTGATCAGCGCCGCAACATATTCGGAAGGTTGATGCTCGACCCGACGGCCGGGTTCTATAAGACGAGCATGTACCGCAACGTGCCCCAGATCGTAGCCCGCGGCCGCAAAGGGTACACCCGGCCCCAATTCGCTCAGGCGGTCGCGGCGTGGACGGTGTATGACTTTTTCCACGGCGCTTTTACGCGGGAGCGGTTGACCGGTTCGAGGTCCTGCATGGGAATGCCCCGGCTGCCCAGGTTCCGGTTCGCTACGCCGCGTGCCGCCGGCGAGTACGTTCGAAAGACGGCCCGGAGGTTCGGCGCAAGCTTGGTGGGAATTGCCCGCCTTGATCACAACTGGCTCTTCTCCCACGACCTGGACGGGCGGCGTATCGATCTTCCCAGGACGCTCCGATACGCGGTCGTGCTCGCGGTCGCCATGGACCCGGAGGAAATATCGAAGTCGCCGGGTTTTGCGGCCAGTATTGAAACCGGCCGCGGTTACACTCAAATGGCGGTCGTCGCTTCCAGTCTGGCACAGGCTCTGCGCGGACTCGGGTACCGGGCGGTCTCGATGGGCAATGACACGGCGCTGAGCATACCGCTGGCAATTGATGCCGGTCTGGGCCAGCTCGGACGCAACGGCCTCTTGGTCACGCCGCAACACGGCCCCTGCGTGCGACTCTGCAAGGTGGTTACCGATCTGGAGCTTGAGGTCGACGAACCGGTCGATTTTGGTTTGACCGAATACTGCCGCCGTTGCCGGCGTTGCGCACGGGCCTGCGCCGCCGAGGCCATCGACCGGGCGCCCGACCCTTGTTTCAAGACGGCCGGCCGATCGAACAATCCGGGAATCCTGCGGTGGGCGGTCAATCACGACCGCTGCTATGGGTTCTGGATCGAGAACGGAGCCGAATGCTCAAACTGCATCGCCGCCTGCCCGTTCACCCGGCGCCGGACCAACGCGCGACGACAGTCTTGATTAACGCAGTCGGGCGGCCAGCATCAGGGCCCCGCCCGGACACTTCCCGACACAAAGCCCGCAGCCGAAACACCGGTTTGAATCCAGC
>CAYGYG010000046.1:0-14310 GCA_964354155.1 uncultured bacterium
GGAGCGTCGCTATGCGGTCGCTAACTAGAATTTACACAAGAATATTGACAGTACCATTCAAGCGATTTGGCGCAAACCGGCCATTTTCACCCCGCTAGAAAGCCTATGTCTAATATCCAGGGCGAGTCCCCCTGGGGTCAAATCTAAACACTTTACATTTGATGGGAAAGAATAGCTGCGGAGATACGAACTAATCGCGGTGAAAGCCGATGCGGCGTTTTGGCTTTTCAGGCGGCAGCATAAGCTGACGAATAGCATCAGATCAGGGGATCAGATGCGGCAAGGCCGCTCAGCGTTAGAACGTTTTGATCGTTAGTAGCGTTTGCGCCAAGGGCGCGGGATCACGGCACATCGCCCATAAAGATGGGTTGAAATGGGGCTAGAAATCGCTATTATCTAAAGAATGAAGAACATACGCTGCTCAGCCAAGGCTATTATCATAAAAGGTAATAAGATCCTGATGACGAAGAATATCGATCCATGGGGTTACTGGTATCTTCTGCCGGGCGGCGGCCAGAACCATAAGGAAACCCTGATCCAGGCATTGAAGCGTGAATGCAAGGAAGAAGTCAATGTTGATCTGAAAGTCGGTGAGCTGGTATTGATCCGGGAATATATCGGCGCCCATCATGAGTTCAAGAAATGGGACAAGGGCGCGCATCAGGTAGAGTTTATGTTCTTATGCAAGATTATCGGCCGTAGATCGGCCAAAAAAGGCAAGACGCCGGATACTTATCAGAAAGGCGTTGTCTGGCTTGATATCAGAAAACTGAACAACTACCGAATATACCCCAAAGTACTCAAAAAGATCATCCCCCATATCAAGACCAAGAATTTCCCGGTGTATTTAGGGGATGTGAATTAGCTTCCAAGGTCAGTCAATTACAGTGATAAGAGAAAATACGATTACGGAGATGGCGGTGCAAGGCACCGTCGATTACAGTGATAGAACGGCAGATTACAGTGATGAATAATTGAACTCCCTCGCTGCGCTCGGGACGCACACGGCAGCGGATTACGGTGATAAGACGAGTTTTGATTCATACGGATTGCAGCGGATTCAAACTGATAATCTTGCCTTCGGCATCGATTACAGCGATGAACGGATAGGATCCTTCGGTGCCCTCGGGACGATGCTTCGCATCGGATCGCCGCGTCTCGCTTCGCGAGTCTCGCAATGACCTGTGTCGCTCAGCTCGTTGCCATCAAGAGTATTACTGCGTTGACTTCGAGATGTCCGTGTATATAATCTATTATTGACTATTAGCAATTAGCCATAAGCTGTTAGCCGCGAAGCATTGCTTCACACACCGAGATGGTGGAACTGGTGAATCTTCGATTCATCGATTACGGAGATAGTATTTCGGATTACGGTGATAACGGATGAGATTGCTTCGTCCCGTACGGGACTCGCAATGACACCCTCACCTCAATCCTCTCCCCTCAAAGGAGAGGTGATGGGGAGAATGAAAACTTTGCCGAGATGGCGGAACTGGGAGACGCGGCGGACTCAAAATCCGTAGTCCCGTAAGGGATGTGGGGGTTCGACTCCCCCTCTCGGCACTCTAACCAAATCAAATATCAAAAATCAAAATGCAAAAATCACTAGGGTTTAGTTGCCAAACTCTGCTCGGCAAAGTAAGCGGCGCCGAGTACGCCGGCATCGTCGCCCAGCTTGCCCCGGACCAGCTTCACCCCCCTTGCCTTGAAGCTCATCGCCCTCTTCTCCAACACATCCTTGATCGGGTCAAGCAGGATCCGGCCGGCCCGTGATATCCCGCCGGTGATGACGACGACTTCAGGGTCAAGCAGGTGGATGATATTGACTAAGCCGGCGCCGATGTAAGCGCCGACTCGGGCAAAGACCGCTCGGGCCACACGGTCGCGCCGGGCCGCAACGGCGATGATCCGGGGCGTGAGTTTTGTGAACCTCTTGAGCACCGTCTTCTTGCCCCGCATCATCTTTTTAGCCAGCGCCACGATGTATTCCGCCCCGACGTACCGTTCCAGGCACCCGATGTTGCCGCACTTGCAGGCCCTTCCCACATGGTCGATGGTCATGTGACCGAACTCGCCGGCCATGTTGTTCCGGCCGGTCACAAGCTCGCCATTGGCAACGATCCCGCCGCCGACCCCGGTCCCGAGGGTGAAGCAGAACATGTTACGCGCGCCCCGGCCCGCGCCGAATTTCCACTCGCCGAGGGTGATGGCGTTGACGTCATTGGTGAGTTTGACGCGGACTCCGGTGCGCTGGGTAAGCAGACGGGCCAGGGGCACGTTGTGCCAGCCGCGGAGATTGGGCGAGAAACGGACGATGCCGCGCTCAGAATCGATCAATCCGGCAATGCCGATGCCGACCGCGGCCTTCTTACCCAGGCCGTCGATCGCCCGGGCGATCTGGTTGATCACCGCCGCAACACCCTGGTGCGCGTTGGTCGGAATACGACGGCGTCGCGTGATGCGGCCGCCCTGGATCAGGGCGGCCTTGATGTTGGTCCCTCCGATATCAACGCCGATCAAGCTCGGCATATAATTTTCGAATCAAGTCCTCTTCGGTTGCGGTCAACCGCGTCCCCCGGCGCTGCGCCACGGTCCGGGCGGTTTTCAGGGCATCGGCCACCCGGTACGCGACCAGCTTCTGCCCTGTGCCCCACTTGAACGACGCGACCGCGCGCGGCATCATGCCGCCGCCGAAGAGATTGACAAAAGCCCCGATTGACGCCCCGGTCGGCAATAGGGTGCCGATCCCGGTCTTGGTGTGGTCGCCGATGAAACACCCGACCTTGATAAGACCGGAGTCGACTTCATGCTTGCCCAGCATGACCCGCACCGGCCCGTAGTTGTTCTTCAAGTCCGAGTTGGTCGTACCGGCGCCGAGATTGACCCATTCGCCGATGAAACTGTGCCCCAGAAAACCTTCATGGTGCTTGTTGGTGCGCCCCTGGAAGATCGAAGCCTCAACCTCACCGCTCACCCGGCAGTCCGGGCCGAAGCTGCATCCAGGTCCGATCCTGGCGCCGTCGATAATCGTCTTCGGTCCGACATAGCATGGACCAATGATGCGCGAGAAAGGCAACACCCGGGCCATTTCGTCGATGATGACCGGACCGGAGCGGACATCGACGTACACGAGAGGCCCCACCCGCGCACTGCGCTTGACCAGAAGCCGGCGGCTGGGACCTTCAACGACGACCCCCTTCTCGCACCGGCCCTGGCACGTCGATGAGGTGAAAGCCTGGGCGATGGCAATCGGATTGTACTCGACAAAATCCCAGAGGTACCTGAGGAACCTGCCCTTGAGCCGGCGCCGGACCTTAAACTTCTTCGCGATCCGCGGGGCATCTTCAAGCGTTACCGGGTACGGCGGCTTAGTCTTTCGAAAACCTACAACTTCCCCATCGCAGACGAAAAGCTCATCCGGTCCGGCCAGCGCGAGCCCTTCATTGAGGAAGAACTGACCATCGAGGAAAAGTACCGGCCCGAAGCCAAGCCGGAGCTTGGCCTCGCCGAAAATACGACGCGTCAAGAACCCGGGCTTGCCACGGAAAAACCTCATGTAGTTGTTGAGAATCGTCCCGGTACCGATCCTAAGCTGGAAGCTGGGACGGAGAAAAACGAGAGGCGTTAGATTCGTAAGGGATGGCCCTTCATAGATGACTACCGGCATAGACGTTATGATACCCGGAAAGGACGGCGTGTCAACAGGGGTGATGCCGCAAGGCAGGCAGATCAGACTATCCGAGGATCGGTGGGCGGGGTATCAGCCGTCAGAAGACCAGGAGATGCCGGCAATGGATGAGGGACGCATTGACAGACGGAATAATGGAATGGTGGAATGGTGAAGAAAGAGAGTGTTGGAATAGTGGAGTGATGGAGTCATGGGGCAATGAGATACGAGCAATGGGCAATTGAGCATAGGGCACAGGGCAAAGAACACCTTATCGCTGTAATCCGCTGCCGTGTGCGTCCCGAGCGCAGCGAGGGAGCTCAATTATTCATCGCTGTAATCGATGCCGAAGGCAAGAGGATCTGTCTGCATCCGCTGCAATCCGTCTGCATCGAAACTCGTCTTATCTCCGTAATAATCTGCCGTTCTCATCACCGTAATCGACGGCGTAGCCGCTGCAATCCGTCTGAATCGTCGTTTCTATCGAGGGACAGCAGAAAAGAAGCGGCCCAGGCGGGCCGCTTCTTTCACAGGGAGGAGAACCTTACTGGTCCTCAGGATACGGTTGTCCCGGATTTTTGACAATGTAAGGCAATGCCCAGGCGTGGCAGTAGTAGGTGCCACTCGACCGGCCCCAGAGCGTCGGCCAGCCGATTGCGTCGACCGCCGCGTGGCGCACTGCGGGCAGGTCCGCCGGTCCGATGTTGTCGGTGGCAATGACCCAGGAACGCCGGAAGACATGGGTGCTGACCTTGTAGAACGGATCCCGGATGTGAACTCCGGTGCCGGTCGCATCGTTCCGGCGGCCGTGGTGCAAGAACGACCAGGTCGAATCACCGGTCGTAGTCAGTGTGACCGTCACCACGACGGTATCGGCCGGCTCAAAAGCCGGCAACTGCGCCCGGGTCAGAAACTCGGCCGGGCTGGTCAGGCGCCAGGTGTAGCCGCGCCGCGTGACTTCTGCTTTCAGCTCGGTGATCGTGATCGAGACCGGCGCGCCCACGGTACGAAAATCGCCCGCGGTGATGGACGCGACGTGCCAGATCGTATCCTTGTAGAGCTTGACCTGACGCGTGAAGCTGTCCTGAATCGACCGGGTGTAGACCGGCCCGCCGATCGAATCGAGGACATAGATCGTGCCGGTCAGCCCGGCCTTGATCGTGGCCAGCGCCGAATCACCGGTAACCACGATGTTGATGTTTCTCGTCACCGGCCGCTGGATGGCGCGGGCGAAACGGACAAAGGGCATGATACTGTCGGTGAGACCGGGGAACGCGTCGGTCGGCGTACTCGAACCGTCGTCCTGAACCGCGGTCGCGGCCGAGTATTGAGAACTCTCCAAAAGATCCCTGATCAGCACTTCATCATCTTCCTTGTTGCCGCAGCCTACGACGATCAAAAGGCCGATGCAAAAGAGAGCGGATAGATATTTCATGAAGCCTCCTTGGTTGAAATCACCATATTATACGCGTTTCCGGCAACGATGGTTTAGTCCGGGGCTCACAATAACATGGGCTTTAATGGGAGTTATCCATCGGGACCGATACAAACCATAATCCACTTGACAAAGCCCCTGCTTTGACCTAATATTAGGCATGGCTATGAAGTTGGGCGAAATCCTGATTAAAGATGGTTTAATCAGCGAAGACATGCTGGCCCACGGCATCGAAGAACAGAAAAAGAACGGCTCAAGACTCGGTTCCTGTCTGGTCACACTCGGCTACATCACTGAGGAACAACTGCTCAACTCTCTGTCCAAGCAATTCAGTGTCCCGTCAATCAATCTGGCGGGCACGGACATAAACGAGAACATTCTCAAGCTCGTGCCCGCGGAACTGGCCAGCAAGTACCTGGTGGTGCCGGTTTCAAGATTCGGCCGCATCCTCACCCTGGCGATGTCAGATCCCACCGACCTTGCGGCCATCGAGGATATCAAATTCGCCACCCGTTTTGAGATCAAGCCGGTTGTGACCTCGGAGCATGCGATCCTCAAGATGATCGAGAAGTACTACCATATTCAGAAGATGCTCACCGATGTCATGCACGACCTGGAGACGATCGAAGGACAAGAGGATGATCTGAAATCGCTGATCGGCGACGCCGACAAGGTGCAGGTTGGCGAGCAGAAAGAGGACGAAGACTTAAGCGACGCGATTACCTCTGAGGACAGCGGGCCGGCGGTCAAGCTGGTCAGCAAGATCATAACCGACGCGGTGACGCTAAACGTCTCCGACGTCCATATCGAACCTTATGAGAAGGATCTGAGAGTCCGGTATCGCATCGACGGCATTCTCCACGAGGTAATGAAGCCGCCGGTCAAGGTCAGGAGGGCTTTGGCCACGGTCATCAAGGTCATGTCCAAGCTCAAGATCGAGGAGAAACGCCTGCCCCAGGACGGCCGCATCAAGGCCAAGGTCAAGGGGCGAATCGTCGACATCCGCGTCTCGACCGTGCCCACCTTGTTCGGCGAGAAACTCGCGCTCCGGCTGCTCGACCGTTCCGCGATCACACTCAACCTTGACGTTCTCGGTTTCGAAGAATCGAATCTCACCAGTTTTCGCCGGGCGATAAAAACCCCGTACGGGATCGTCCTGGTCACGGGACCGACCGGATGCGGCAAGACGACGACGCTCTACTCGGGTCTTACCGAGCTGAACGACCCGGGCCTCAATATCATTACCGCCGAAGACCCGATCGAGTACAGCTTGCACGGCATCAACCAGCTGCAGGTGAACGAGAAGATCGGCCTCACTTTCGCCTCGGCCCTCCGTTCCTACCTGCGGCAGGACCCAAACATCATCATGGTGGGTGAAATCCGTGACTTCGACACCGCCCGTATCGCGATTCAGGCGTCGCTCACCGGCCACTTGGTGCTTTCCACCGTCCATACCAACTCGGCCGCGGCGACGATAACCCGCCTTGTCAACATGAACGTCGAGCCGTTCCTGCTCGCCTCCACCCTGCTCGCGATCCAGTCCCAGCGGCTCATCCGCAAGATTTGTGAGAACTGCAAGGAGAAGACGAAAGTCCCGGACGCGATCCTGCTCGATGCCGGGCTCGACCCCAAGAGCATCGATTTCCCGATCTACAAGGGAAGCGGCTGCGACCGTTGCCGCGGCACCGGCTACAAAGGACGGGTCGGCCTTTTTGAAGTCATGCTGGTCACGCCGCGTATCCGCGAGGCGATCCTCAAGCGGTTGCCGGCGCACGAATTGGAAAAGGCCGCAATCGAGGAAGGCATGCTGACCATGCGCGAGTCCGGCCTCGCCAAATTGAGACAGGGCCTGACCACGTTTGACGAAGTGATCCGCGAAACGAAAGTGGAGTAGTCATGGAAGAGAAATTAGCCCAGCAATTGCTCAAACAGGGTTCGATCACCGAAGCCCAATTGCGGGAGGCGACGAAAGAGAAGAACCTGACCGGCGAGCGGTTGACCTCGGTGATGGTGAAGCTGGGTTATGTGTCGGAATCCAAGGTTCTCGCCGCGATCAGCAATCTCTACCGGCTGGAGATCGTCGATCTGGATTATGTCATTCCCCAGGATACGGTGTTGGGCTTAGTCCCGGCGGAAAAGGCTTACAGTTACGAGATCCTGCCCATCGAGCGCATGGGCAAGAAACTGACCGTGGCGGTGGTCGATCCTTCGAACATCACCGCCCTGGAAGACCTCCGCTTCATAACCGGGATGGATATCACGCCGATTCTGGCTTCGGAACAGAAGCTGCGGGAAGCGCTCGAGCGTTACTACAAGATGGCCAAGGAAGTTGCGACGGTGACCGACACCGATGAAGCCACCAAGGAATTGGGCATCGAGGACATGGAGGTCCTCGAGGCCGGCACCAGCGAGGAAGAGGAGAGCATCGCTCAGCTCCAGGCCGATGCCCAGGGCGGGCCGGTCATCAAACTGGTTAACTTCTATATCGCCGACGCCGTGTCCAAGACGGCCTCGGACATCCACGTCGAGTGTTTTGAGAAAGAGATCCGGGTCCGCTACCGCATCGACGGCGTGCTCCGCGAGCAGACATCGCCGCCCTACAACCTCAAGTCCGGCATCATCACCCGGTTGAAACTCATGGCCAAGATGGACATCGCCGAGCGGCGCAAGTGCCAGGACGGCCGGATCAACATCCGAGTCGAAGACCGGGTCATCGACCTGCGGGTGTCGGTCATCCCCACTTTGTACGGCGAAAAGATCGTGATGCGTATTCTCGACCGTGGCAGTCTGATGCTCGACCTGGCTAAACTGGGCTTCGGCGAGGATGCCCTCAAGAAGTATTTGAAGGCGATCGAAAGTCCCTACGGCATCATTCTCATCACCGGTCCGACCGGGAGCGGCAAGACCACGACCCTGTACTCGACCCTCTCCCGCCTCAACACCCCGGACCGCCAGATTCTGACGATCGAGGACCCGATCGAATACAATCTGCACGGCATCAACCAGATCCAGGTCCATGAAGAGATCGGCCTAACCTTTGCCGCGGCCCTGCGCGCCTTCCTGCGCCAGTCGCCCAATATCATTCTGGTCGGCGAGATCCGCGACTCCGACACCGCCGAGATCGCAATCCGCGCCGCGCTGACCGGTCATTTGGTTTTCTCCACGATTCACACCAACGACGCCCCGACCACGATCGACCGGCTCGTCGACATCGGAATTCCGTCCTACTTGGTCGGCGGCTCGATGATCCTGATTCAGGCCCAGCGCCTGGTGAGAAAGATCTGTACGCGGTGCAAAACCCAGATCAAAGTCGAAGAGAAACTGCTCCGGGATGCCAACATGGCGCCCGACACCTTCCCGGACGGCAAGGTCTACAAGGGCAAGGGATGCCCCGAGTGCAACTACACCGGTTACCGGGGCCGCATCGGCTTGTATGAAGTGATGCCGATTTCGCCGGCGATTCGGGAAACGGTCCTCAAGGGAGGTTCTTCGGCGCAGGTGACGGTCCTGGCGCGCGACGAAGGCATGACGACCCTGCGCGAGGATGGAATCGACAAAATTAGGAAAGGCATTACGACGGTTGAAGAATTGATGCGCGAAACATCATCATTATAACATAACAAGGAGTGCTTATGGCAGTAACAATGAGACAGCTTTTGGAAGAAATGATCCAGCGGGATTCGACCGACCTGCATCTCACCATCGGATCGCCGCCCATGTTCCGGGTCGACGGCGAGCTGGTTCCGTCAAACTACGAAGTCATGACCCCGGAATGCATCCAGCAGTTGGTCTACAGCGTCCTTAACGACCAGCAGAAGAAGAAGTTCGAAATGGAATGGGAGCTGGACTTCTCGTTCGGTATCGCCGGCCTGTCGCGCTTTCGCGGCAATTCCTTCCTGCAGCGCGGCAGTATCGCGACCGCGCTCCGGACCATTCCTTTCGAAATCCGCGGCTTCAAGGAACTCGGCATTCCTCCGGTCGTGGGCGAACTGGCTTCCCGGCCCAAAGGGTTGATCCTCGTCACCGGGCCGACCGGCTGCGGCAAGTCGACGACCCTGGCCGCGATCATCGACAAGGTCAACTCGGAACGACGCGGTCACATTGTCACGGTCGAAGATCCGATCGAATACCTTTTCCGCCATAAGAAATGCATCGTCAACCAGCGGCAGGTTGGTTCGGACACGAAATCCTTCGGCAACGCTCTCAAGTTCATCCTCCGGGAAGATCCGGACACGGTAATGGTCGGCGAGATGCGCGACCCGGAGACGATGGCCGCGGCGTTAACCATCGCCGAAACCGGCCATTTGACCCTGGCCACCCTGCACACCAACTCCTGCGCCGAGTCGATTCACCGTATCATCGACGTCTTCCCGCCCCACCAGCAGGGCCAGATCCGCGCCCAGCTCGCTTTCGTCATCGAAGGAGTCATCACCCAGCAGCTGCTGCCCAAGATCGGCGGCGGCCGGGTCCTGGCGGCAGAGGTGATGGTCGCGACTCCGGCCATCCGCGCCCTGATTCGCGATCAGAAAGAACACCAGATCTATTCGGCGATCCAAGCCGGACTGAAGTACGGTATGCAGACCATGAACCAGGCCCTCTACGCCCTCTACGCCCGCAAGCTCGTTAGCCTTGAAACCGCGTTTGACTACTCACCGAACATCGAAGAGCTCGAGCACATGATCGAACAGAAATCGGTGGTCACTGCCAGTTAGTGTCATGTCCTGCAAGTGCATTTACCGCCGCACCCCCCTTCAGTGTGCTCTTCGATGAGCCTTTTGCGGTAGAGTTATCGAAGCGACAGCACACTGTCCCGCCGCGGTCAGCAAAATCTATTTTCCGGCCGGCCCCAGCCAGCCGGCCGTTCAATCTCAAAGGAGTGAAAGATGAGAGAGATTCCTTCGCAACGTATCGTTGAAACCGTGGCGAATCTCTGCATGGATGCCAACTACAACCTCGGTACGGACGTCATTCAGGCGCTGCAAAAGGCCCAGGCCCAGGAAACGTCCCCGGTCGGCAAAGATATCTTAAAACAACTGCTCGACAATGCCGAGATCGCCCGCAAGGAAAAGATCCCCATGTGCCAGGATACCGGTTTCGCCGTCATTTTCCTGGAGCTGGGTTCGGATGTCTACGTGAAAGGGAACATCATCGACGCGATCAATGAAGGCGTCGGCAAGGGCTACACCGACGGCTACCTGCGCAAATCGATCCTGTCCGACCCGGTGAAAGGCAAGAATACCGGCAACAACACTCCCGCCATAATCCACACGAGTATCGTGCCCGGCGACAAGATCAAGATAACGATCGCCCCCAAAGGCGGCGGCAGCGAGAATATGAGCGAGGTCAAAATGATGACGCCGGCCGCGGGCATCGAAGGCGTCCGGAATTTCGTCATCGACCGCGTCGTCCGGTCCAGCTCGAACCCCTGTCCGCCGGTCGTCGTCGGGGTCGGTATCGGCGGCACGTTTGAGTATGTCGCGTTTCTGGCCAAGAAGGCCCTGCTGCGGGATATCGGCCAGCGCCATCCCGATCCTTTCTATGCCGATGTTGAACGGGACCTGCTCGTCCAGATCAACAAGACCGGCATCGGGCCGATGGGCCTGGGCGGACGGACCACCGCGCTCGACGTATTCATCGAAGTCCATCCAAGGCACATCGCATCATTCCCGGCGGCAGTTAATATCAATTGCCACGCGGCGCGCCACAAGACCGCCGTCATCTAAGGAGGCAGCAATGGCGGATGCAAAAAAAATCAAGACCCCGTTGAGCGACAAGGACATAGAGCAACTGAAAATCGGCGACAGCGTCCTGATCACCGGCAAGATCTACACGGCCCGGGACGCGGCCCACAAGAAGCTTTTCGATTTGGCCTCAAAAGGCGAGCCGCTGCCGGTGGACATCAAGGGTCAGGTCATCTACTACGCCGGGCCGGCCCCGGCCAAACCCGGGTATGTCATCGGTCCGGCCGGGCCGACGACCTCGGGCCGCTGCGACCCCTACACCCCGCTGCTCATCTCGCTGGGATTGAAAGGAATGATCGGCAAGGGCGTTCGCTCCAAGGAAGTACGCGAAGCGATGAAGCAGCATAAGGCGGTCTACTTCGCCGCGACCGGCGGTGCGGCAGCGCTGATCTCGAAGAACATCAAGGCCAAGAAGATCGTTGCTTACGAAGACCTCGGGGCCGAGGCGATCACCGAGCTCGAAGTCGAGAATTTCCCGGTCATCGTCGTCAACGACATCCACGGCGGTGATCTCTACGAAGAGGGAGTAAAGAAGTACCGGATCGCCTGAGCTTGAAGCCCGCGTTCCTCTGCGGCCTAAGCTTCCAGCTTCTTGCGCCGGAGACAGACTAAGAATATTTTGACAATCGCCGGGTCAAACTGAATACCGGCCAGCCTGAGGAGCTCTTCCTCAGCGTCCTCCGAATTCCGTTTCAGACGGTACGGCCGGTCTGAAGTCATTGCGTCATACGCGTCGGCTACGGTAATGACCCGGGCGATGAGCGGAATATCACCGCCGGTAAGGCCGTCTGGATACCCCGACCCGTTATAGTGTTCGTGGTGGTTTCTGATACCGCCCAGAATCTCGGTCAGCTCGCGGAATCCTTCCAGAATGAAATAACCCCGCAGCACGTGCGCTTCAATTTCCTTCTTTTCCTTTTCGGACAGCTCGGCCGGCTTCATCAGAATGTCCTCGCGTACTCCAATCTTGCCGAAGTCATGCAAAAGGGCGGCGGCTTCCAAGAGAGCCTTTTCCGGCGGGGTGAAGCCGAGCATATCGGCGATCTCCAGGCAGTAGGACACGACCCGCAAGGTGTGTCCGTCCCGGTAGGGAATCTGCGCGTCAAGCCGCTCACCGATCGAACGCAGTTGTTTCAGGGCCTCCTGGGGGTTGTCCTTCAAGACTTCGGCGATCTTCCCGAGACAGAGGATTACCTCGGAGATGTCGATCTGTTCTCCTGGACTGCGATTAGTCTGTTTCGTATTCATTGCGACACCGGCCGAAATATACTGGACAAAGTCGTTCTTGTCAAGAGCGATTACCGAGCGAAGGGGAGAAAGGATGAGGAGATGATGGAATTGTGGAATAGTGGAGTGATGGAATAATGGGGGGATGAAAAACAAATGCCTAAATTCCTAAACACCTAAGTGCCTAGAGAAAGACGGGAAGCAAATCAGGGCATCAGGGAATCCGTAGGCAGGGCACTAGTAATCAGAGTATCAGCTTGAATCCGTGACAATCCGTTCGAAGTAGTCTGGAGCTTGAATATTGGGATTTCGAGATTGTTTAGCGTTTAGAAATTCGGATTTATGATTGTCCGGTGTCCGGCGGCACTTGACAGAGCCGGTCGTGTGAGTAGAATACAATCCAGGAGGCTGCACGATGAAGAAGAGAATCGGCGGACTGATCTTCATATTTATCTGCACCAGCATCGCCTGGATGATTTTGGGCGGCGCGACCACAGCCCGGACCCATTCCCAGGACACCAAGCTCCGCGGCGCGGTCGGCCAGCTCTGGGGCACTTCTCAATACCAGAATGCACCGTACGTCTACTACCTGACCAAAGAGGAAAGGAAGTACAGCACGATTCGCGGCGCGGAAACGGTGATCGAGACGAGAATCGACACGGTCTACCACGCCATCAATCTTGACGCCAGCAACGTCAGGGCGGATTTCAACCTGGCCCACCGCAAGAAAGGGCTTCTCTGGTACTCAACTTACCGCGTCAAGTTCCGGGGCAAGTACATCGTCAGCAACACCATCGGCACGAGCCAGAATTTCTATTTTCAGTACACCTTCCCCACGAGCGAAGGCATCTACGATGACTTCTCGCTCATGATCGACGGCGAGAAGATGCGCGACGTCAAACCGGAAGCGGGCCAGATCACCAAAGCCATGACCCTGGATCCCGGCGCCATCCGTGAGATCGAAATCACGTACGCGTCCCAGGGCATGGATCAGTGGTGGTACATGTTCGGCACCGGTGTTTCCCACATCCAAAATTTCCAGCTGACGATGACGACCGATTTCGACGATGTCGATTTCCCCGAGAACAGCATCTCGCCGACCAGCAAGGAAAGGACCGATTCCGGCTGGATCATGACCTGGCAGTACGGCGATTTGATTTCCGGAATTCAGGTCGGGCTCACGATGCCGCAGAAGGTGAACCCCGGGCCTTTTGTCAGCCGGGTCACCTTCTTCGCGCCGGTTTCGCTCTTCCTCTTCCTGTTCCTGAGCTTCATCATCACGACCCTCCAGGAGAGAAAAATCCACCCGATGAACTACTTCTTCATCTGCGGCGCCTTCTTCAGCTTTCACCTCCTGCTTGCCTACCTGGCCGACCATGTCGACATCCATCTCGCGCTGGTCATCGCCTCGGCCGTGGCCATCTTCCTGGTCATATCCTACATGAGGCTGGTCGCGGGTACGAAGTTCGCCCTGCTTGAGATCGGCATATCCCAGTTTGTCTACCTGGTGCTCTTCTCGTACACTTTTTTCCTGAAAGGCTATACCGGACTTGCGATAACCATCCTCTGCATCTTGACCTTGTTCATCGTGATGCAGTTGACCGGCCGGGTCGACTGGCACAAGCAGTTCGCCAAAGATAAGTAAGATGGCCGGCTGGACCCGGGAACAGGTCAAGCAGATGCTGGGTTCGAGCAACGCCAGCATCGTCATCCCGGTCAACCAGGAAATCCGCTTCGAGCAGAGGATCCTCAATTTCGCCGCGGTCGAACAGCTGCTCAAGAAGTCCAAGACAATCGCGTCGGGCGAGTGCGGCTGCCGGAAGAAGTTCAAGAACTGCGATCATACGCTGGAAGGATGCCTGTTTTTGAGCGACTGGGGCGAACGCGCCATTGAGGAGGGCTACGCCCAGCCGGTGTCGTTGGACCAGGCGCTGGAAATTCTCAAACGAACCTTTGACGAGGGTTTGGTGCTCATTGCCGGCACCGAGGACCCGCCGGTAAAAATCTGCAGCTGCTGCACTTGCTGCTGTTTTGTCATGGCCGGCTTGCACCAGTACCGCATGGAGAATTCCCTGGTCGGTTCCGGATTTGCCGTCCGCCTCGATGATCAGCTTTGTGACGGCTGTCTTGAGTGCGTCCCGCGCTGCCATTTCCAGGCCCTGATCGCGGAAAACGGGGCGGTTAAGCTGGATTCAAACCGGTGTTTCGGCTGCGGGCTTTGTGTCGGGAAGTGTCCGGGC
>CAYGYG010000047.1:0-13188 GCA_964354155.1 uncultured bacterium
TGCGCCATCTTTTCTCTCTACTGCTCCTTGTGCCATTGAAGATTGAAGATTTGACCCCAGGGGCCTTTGATTACAGCGATATTGAGAACGTTTGAAACGTTAATAATGTTGCTAACGTGGTGATCGTGTATCCTGCATCGTGTATCATCCTTTGCGTCCCTCGCCGGCCTTGTCATTCTGAGTGCAATGAAGAATCTCAACTGATGTTTCAACGCTGCCAACGATATTAACGCTATTAACGTTCCCAGCGCTGCTAACGATAATAACGCTCTAACGATCCAAACGATGTCCCATCGCCGTAATCCGCTGCCGTGTGCGTCCCGAGCGTAGCGAGGGATCCCGTCAGGTTTTATCTCCGTAATCGTAGGTGCCTTGTACCTTTCCTCTTGACATCCGGTCGTTGTTGTGTATATTTGTAGCATGGAGAGATCAAAAAAGCCGGTTTTTTTGCCTAGAGAGATAGTCAAAAGTATGCAATCCTGGCTTGACCGTGACGAAATCATGGTCATTCTGGGCGCGCGACAGGTAGGCAAGACCTCTTTGCTCCGGTATCTGCAGGCCAAACTGGAGCAGGACGGGAAGCAGACCTTCTTCCTTGATCTTGAAGATATCGACCTGCGCCGGTCGCTGACTTCCGCGCGGCGGATGGTATCTTATCTTGAAGCCATGGGCTGGATGGCCAAGAAGCGTGCCTACCTGTTCCTCGATGAAATCCACCATCTCGCAGAGTCCTCGAGCATCCTCAAGTACCTTCACGACCACCACGCGAGGCTCAAGTGCATCGTCACTGGGTCCTCAAGCCTGAAACTGAAATTGAAGATGGGAGAACCGCTCACCGGGCGGAAAGTCGTGTTCACGTTATTTCCCTTGTCATTCGCTGAATACCTCCGGTTCTCCGGCAAGGAGGAACTGCACGATGCGCTGGGGCGGACCAGACATCAGACTGTCCCTGAACCCCTGCTTTCGCAGATCCTGGCTGCTTACGAGGAATACGTAGTCTTCGGGGGATACCCAAAGGTTGCGCTGTGTCCTTCCCACAAGATGAAGATCGCCGTTCTCAAGGAAATCCAGGCGACCTATATTGACAAGGAAATCAGGAGTTTTGTTGCCGACGAGAGCCTGTGCCGGTTCGGCGGGCTGGTCGAATTCCTGGCCGCGCAGAACGGCGGCCTGGTCAAGATACTGGAGATCGCAAAGGAAGTCGGCCTGGCGCGCGATACGGTCCGGCGCTACATCATGATCCTCGAGGAAACGTTCATCATAAAGCTAATCAGGCCTTTAGTCTCAAGCCGCGCCAAGGAGATAACGCACATGCCGAGGCTCCATTTTACGGACACGGGGTTTCTCAACTATACGCTGAAGAACTTCCAGAATCTCGCCCTTCACGTCAATGCCGGTCCATTGGTTGAGTCAGCCGTGTGCGCCGCGCTGTTGCGAAATCTGAGGGATGTTGAAGAGCTCAGGTTCTGGCGCACCAAAGCCAAGGATGAGGTCGATTTCATCCTGCGGCGGGGCAACATCCTGGTGCCGATTGAAGTGAAATGGAGCGAACATCCAAGAGCGCCGGCATCGCTGCGGAAGTTCCTGAAGTACTTCAAAGGTCGTGCCCGGATTGCGTACGTGGTGACCAAAAAGCAGTATGGCGAGGAGCGTAGCAACGGACAGGTCACAACATATGTCCCGGCCTGGGCCGTTGACTCTACCCTGTGGTAGGACCTGAGTCGTTCCCGCTTCTTGCGTCAAAGCGGCGCATGGGCTTTCACGGTGCCTTACACCAACATCACCGCCCGCCCCGTTAGACTGAAAGTCTAATCGGGGTCATCAATGCGCCTTTGGCGCAGACGCTCCAACGCTATTAACGTTCCCAGCGCTCCTAACGATAATAACGCTCTAAACGATCTAGCATGCTCAACGATTTGACAGTATCACTGTAATCATGTCTGCTTATCACTGGTATCGATGTGCCGCTTCCGGCGGCACATCGTAATCGATGATGCTTCATCACTGTAATCGAAGCGCAGCTACAACTAACCCTTGACTTTCCTCGATTCCTGATTAAAATCCATTCATATGCTGAATGAAATTAAATCACGTAGGTCCTATAGGAACCGATGGCTGGCCAAAAATATGCGGGAAGGCCTCAGGATTAACCCGGTAATCGTCCTTACCGGCGCCCGACAGACCGGGAAAAGCACATTATTACAGAATGAATTACCGTTCAGAAACTGGCGCTACATTACTTTCGATGATCTCGATGTTCTGGCGCAGGCCAAGAAGGATCCCGAGGCCCTGCTGTCCCTGGAGGTCGATACCGTTATCGATGAGGTCCAGAGAGCTCCGGAAGTGCTGGCGGCTATAAAGAGAAGCGTCGACCAGGGACGGCGTATTCGGTTTCTGCTTTCCGGCTCGGGCAACCTGCTGTTGATGAAACAAGTCAGCGAAACCCTGGCCGGGCGCGCGTTGTACTTTGTGTTGCAGCTGTTTGCCCGTCGCGAGTGGAGGCGAGCTGGTATTCCGGTGTGGTTTTTCAGGCTCTTTGAAGATAGGTGGCCAAAAGAAAGCAGGTGTGGGGCTCTGAACCCAAAGGCGTCGCTATTCAAAGGGTTCTTGCCGCCGGTTTTTAGGGTTAAGAGCCCGCTTCAAGCATCGCTCTGGTGGGAAGGCTATGTTCGAACCTATCTTGAAAGGGATTTAAGAGAGCTCTCGCAGGTCGCCTCTTTGAGCGACTTCAAAAAAGTCATGGAGATGTTGGCGCTGCAGACCGGTGGTATCTTGAATGAGACTGATATTGCGCGAAGCCTGTCGATGAGTCAGCCGACAGTACACCGCTACATCAACCTGCTGGAGACTTCACAACTGTTCGTGAAACTGAGGCCCTATACAAAAGGCAAATCGAAGAGAATAATCAAGGCGCCGAAAGCCTACTTCCTCGACTCCGGCCTGGCCAGCTACCTTGCCGGGTACCACACCGTGGACTCAGCCCCTCCGGAATTCACGGGGCATCTTTTTGAGACCATGGTGTTTGGCCATTTGAGCACGCTCGCGTCGCTCATACGGGCAAATATGTATTATTGGCGCACCTTCGGGGGGAGGGAGCGGGAAGTAGATTTCGTCATTGAAAAGGGACACAAGCTAATTGCCCTGGAAGCCAAGCTGTCGAACAAGGTCAACTACGGCGATATTCAGAACATCATGCACTTCATGAACGATAATAGGGCTTGCATTGCCGGCTTGGTTGTCTATACCGGCACCGACTTGAAGTACTTGACGAAAAGCATCATTGCGGTTCCTTGGACCGCACTCTGCTGATCTGCCTGCCCCGTATAATGGCAAAGCTATTATATCGGGGTCATTGCGATCCGCCTCCCCTACGGGGCCTGGACCGGCAGGCGGAGTGGCAATCCGCCGGAGTCGTTCCCTCCTTGTCGATCAATGTAAAGTGTTTAGATTTGACCCCAGGGCTAGTTCACCATGAATACCCTACCTGACTGCTGTCTGCGCGTACTCTTTTCCTATTCACTGAGCAACGCCTCCAGGCCGGCGGCCACATAGGGTGCGGCCACACCAAGCGCGGGCAGCGCTTTTCCATCATTATAATTAGCGCTGAAGTAAGTGTCAGTCAAGAACATCGCCGGTAGCAGGAAGAGTGATCCCTTCAATCCTTCGCCTTTGTAGAACTGTGCGCCGCCTGGAGCGAGGCAAGCCGAGACTATCAGAAGCTTCCGGTTGAGCTCAGGGTCTTCCGCGATGCTGGCCGGCGGTTCGAGCGGATGAAACGTCAATTGCACGTGGTACGAGTCCCACCAGAAATACTTGGCAACGTCGATCTCGATGTTTCTCAGATTTACGCCGAATCCAGTGCTGCCTTCATCCCACCAGTTCCATGATCCTTTTCGGTATGAGAACAATCCCAGCAGGGTGAATTCGTAGGCCGTGCATCGCCATGTATCATCAGGGTCTTCTGGATCATAGGCCCGGTCGTAGGTCAACGCGACGTTGAATATCTGGCTGAAATGGCTGTCCCGCGTCGAATCTAATAGCACCAAGGGTTCAAACGACACTCCTCCTCTGATTCTCGTCGGCAACCTGCAAGGTGAGCCGGTCCCATAGTCGATTTCCGGACCAAGATTTTGCAGGGAGAATCCTGCGCCGCATCCCCAGATCTTAAACAGCGCACCGAAGTCCATTGCGTATGAACTCGCGGAAGTACGTCGGGGTACCCACGGATGCTCCGGCCGAATCACCCAATCGGGTGCAAGATATGAGTATATGTATTTGGCGGTAATCCCCACACCCAAGCGGTTATGAAAGACTCGACCAAAGGACACACTAGGCGAGACGTCATATGGTTCATAGCTTCCGACATACCGACCCTGGTCGTCAAAAACATCGAACTCACCATCGCCCAAGCGTATGTAACCAAGACTCACGCGCCCTATTCTCCCCAGAGGCATCGCACACGAACCGGAGACGTAGCGCATGTCTGGGAGCATTTCTGGAAGCCAGGGTGGATCAGGACGGATCACCTCTTCATAGGCAACAAGACCACTCGCCGCGAGTATTCCCTGCTCCAGTCCGCGACCGATGCCAATTGGCAAGCCCGCATTTGTCACCGACAGACAGAACTCGTCGTGGAAACCCAGCGAGCCAGGGTTGTAGAGAACCGAAGATATATCGCGCGACGAAGCCACGCACGCTGTGGCCACCCCCAAAGTCCTTGCGCTTGGCGGAATCGTCAAAAATACGGCCCCGGGTCTATCGGCTGCGGACGCAATGCCGATAAGTGTTGCCAAGAGCGCGGCGGTACCGAAATAACGAACGGCGATCATGAATCCCATTCTAAACTTCGCACTGCCTCCGTTGTGCATGGAGTATTATAGCCTCGGATAGTTTCGTGTCAAGGGCTTCCCTTCCGGCGGTTTCCGCCGTCATCTCCGTTCCCTATCACCGTAATCTGCCGTACTATCTCAGTAATCATCGACGCCTTGCGTCGGTCGTACTTCAGAACAGCACTTCCGTCACCAGACGCAGACCGAGGTTCAAGTTGGGCCACCACGTTTCCTGGTCCGTCGCCAAACTCAGACTGCCATAGGGCTCGAGCGAAATCCGCGTTGCCGGCGGTTCTGGTCGGGACGAAACGAGATTCCATTTGAATCCCGCCTTCAGGCCTCCGATGTAGCCCGACGCATCCTCGCTTCTTCCGAAACCATACATATGACCCGTGCCGCAGTAGATACTGAAGAAGGAACTTCTACTTCCACGGTTCAGATAGATCCGGAACTCAGCTGCGCACTCCAAGCCGCTGCTTAGCATGCCGCCATATCGATCAGGCGGAATGCCGGCAAGAAGCCCGCCGCCTCCCCACAGCAAGGCACTATGGTGAGGGCCAAGGATCTTCTCGATGCTCAGTATCAATTCTCCCGAAGAAGTCAGTACATAGCTGGGATACAACATAGCATCGGCCGCAAGCGTGCGTTGACTCAAGAGTACGCCCATGAGTATGAGAAGACCGCATCTTCTGTTCATAGTTCCTGTCTCCGCAACTTGCCGAGGAAGCCAACCATGCCGTCCATCACACCTACAGGTGGTACTGAAAGCCAAGGCCCAAGCTGATCATGGGATAGTGCAGGTCCATGAGGTGAACGCCGGCCTCCACCATGGAGGTCCACCGGGGGCCACGCTTCACTATGCCAAGCGGCACCGAGAGGGAGCTACTGTAATGTTCCGAGGTGGCCAGAACCAGTACCCTTGCTCCTCCGTAGAGACTCCGGTGTCCAATCAGGAAGTTGGCCACGAACCCACCAAAGGAAATGCCGGGTGGCCTTCCGATGAGTAAATCGCTCATCGCCAGCGCGCCCACTCCAATGCTCACATTCGTGCTGTTGATAGGAAGCTGGTGCTTGACGTCCGCCGTTATCTGCGTGATGGCCCATAGTTGCGTGAATCTGATGCCCGCATCCGTCCTTCGGCCGGCTCCCATTCGTCCCCAGAGGTCGATTTCGGGCAACACACCCGGACCGAGGTCGCTTCCTTCAAAGCTGCCCATGTCGGGCCCTAGCCCAAGGGCGACGCCTCCGCCGACCGCGGCCTTGCCCGGCGGCAGGACCTCGGGCGTCTGGAAGGTGGTCAGTGCGCAAGATGTCATCAATGCGAACAGCACCGACACCGACCACACTCTGCTTACTGTGTAGATCGTCCTTTTCATCTCAGATTGAATCCCACAATGCCGCCCAGGACCGGAATCCCTGCCATGACCGCAACTACCACTACTATGTCGCTGCTGAACTCAATGTCACCATCTGCGGCATCCCACGCATACAAGCAATAAGGCAGCACCGTCCCAATGCCGGTGCCCAAGATCGTCTTGAAAAATGATCCCCTCCCGCCAAACAGTCTGCCAATACCCCAGATGGCGGGTCCGCTGACTGCAGTGACTGCCCCAATGGTTGCCAGATAACACGGGACCGGTTGGTCCGGCTCTTGCCAGCCATCCATGAAGGCGAAGAAGACAGCCGTCTCGACGAAGCCGGTCAGGGGTACACACAAAATGATCTGCGGGATCAGCGCTGCCGACAGCGCTTCACGTTGAGGTACGTTCGACCCGGAGTCGCTTGCGCTCTCCATGAACATGAGCGGGCGACCCAAAATAGTCTTCCTCGCATCTTCCCTCGGCAGACAAATGCTGCGTGAGGCCCTGGTCTCGTCAAACTCGGCCCACGAAACCTCAAGCATCGCCTCGGAGATCGGTGCGCGCGACACGTGGCCACAGACGTTTGATGAAAGGAAGAGGGTCAGGAGCAGTACGTTGATCATAGATGATACCCAATCAGGGTCAACGCAGGCGGTAACACGAGCGCGCATACGGCCCACATACCCTGCATGGGCACCCCAGCTAGCGCCACCGCCAAACCGCTACCAAGGCAGGAACCACACCCGGAGGCGATCACCGACCCTTTTGTCCGGAAAACGACACTGTTGAGAAACCACGTAGCAGTCGGTGCGAGGATCGTGTATGCGGCGACATATCCAATCACCCCCGGTCCCGTGTTCACTGTTGATGTACCAAACCCAGCGAGGTGATACCCAATGCCCAGCGCCGCCAAGTTGCAGGCCTCGGCCACCAGGAATTCAACGCCGGATTGATATGATCGTCGCTTTGGAGTCGCCGCCGCACGAGGCATCGTGTCACCGCCGCCAGTCCCATCGCCAAGCGACAATTCATAGCGCAGCGCCATCTTGAACGCGGTTTCCAGTGAGGGGTTTTCATTCGCATCAGAAGTCACCCCCAGCGAGCGGTTGGATCTAGGGGTCATGTCGCACAGACCGACGCCCTGCGCCGCGAGGGTCATGGAACCGAAACCGAAGACGGCGATCATGAATCCCATTCTAAACTTCGCACTACCTCCGTTGTGCATGGGATATTATAGGCTTGCATGCCCTCGTGTCAATGGCTTCTCATCGGCGCCTTGGGTCCGCCTGGGGTCAAATCTCTACATTCTACATCACTTTCACACGCATTGTCGGGGAGACAGTACTTGGTCAGTGGTCATACCGGCGGACCGATGATCCGTTGCTCGGTTTGACGGTGTATGAATCCATTGACACGAGACGATCCCAGCCTATAATCCTCTATGCGCCCCGGAGGCGATCTGATGAAGGAGGACTCATGAGGCAGACCGTATTGATTCTAATGTTTCCCTTGAGCCTATGCATGGCGCTGGAGTACTCGGCGCGCATACAGGCATTGGGGGCTAAGTTCGCTTATCTCATTCCGGACTATGAAACCGACCTGTACTTGAATCCAGATCTGCTGGGTGAGAAACGCATGACCGTCGGTTATGAGCCGGCCACCGAGCTACCATTGACGTTTCGCGCTCTGCGCAGTCGGTTCGCCTACGGCGGTGAAGTGGGTGGCTCGTTGCTGCACGGAAGAGATGGAAGTAATGAGCGCACGGAGATTGGAGTTACCTACCGCGACTTTTGGTACGTTGACCTACGCGGCATGCTGCCGCGCTTTTTGGCTTCGGATGTCTGGAACATATTCGATGACGTAGGCATCGCGAAGGGAGCCTCCCGGTGGCCGTCCGGCGAGTATGATTCGACAGCGGACTTCAAGTACTTCGGAACAGTGAAAGAAGCCATGGAACTGGGCAAGAGATGGAATCTTATCTACCAGGTGGGGGCCGGGCTGTATGACCACATGAGAAGCGCGGCGTCCGCGGAATTCTGGGAGCGGTACGATCAGTGGATCCTCATTTCGTCGGGCCGCGTTGGTCTCCACTATCGAGACGCGCCAGGCGGTGACAAGTTCACATCGCTATACGTCGACATCGGAGGTCCGGTTTCCAGAGCGGAAATTGATGCACTGCCTTATACGATATTCTTGAGCGTCCCGCGCAGCGACGGGTTCTCGCAGCGGCTCCTTGCCCACGCCCTTACACCGAAAATAGGTTTTGCATCCTCGATGCCCTTGGACCATGGTTTCCTGGCGGTGGGCGTTTATGACCGGGCTGTTCTTCAGCGGACCGAGGATTTCGAAGGGAATCTGCCGTTGCTCGCGGTCACCAATGAGTTGGCCTTCCCCGCGGCGCTAGAGTGGACATTCGGCCGACTCATTCTGCGTGCGGGGACGGGCATTGCATACCAGGCGTACCTGACACGAAGAGGCAGAGATCGGTCGGCGGTTGTCGATACGTGGCACCGGCTGGTTCTGAACAAGTCATTCGGCCTTGGTTGGCAGCCGGCAGACAATCTGGCGATCGACCTGGTCAACACCGGAGATCTGTCTTCCGTGGGCGCTTGGGCGATAACGCTCAAGTTCGAGCACTAGGAGATTGTGGCGGGAATAGGGACGGACACTAGATGCAGATCAAAAATCAAAAAGCAAAGAGCAAAAAGCTAGGGTCAAATGGAAAAGACGATGGGGAAAGAGGGAATGAGAGGATGGGGGCGGAGAGCAGAGAGCAATCGAGCATAGGGCAAAGGGAAGAGAAGCTTGGAGAGGAGCGGGGGAGCAGAGGCCCGGCCGTGGGCCGGCGGGAGGAGTCGGCGTGGGTCTTGGCTCTCAGGACAAACCACAGCTTAAGGTGAACATGGTACAGGGCGCATTCAGTGAGAGATTCTTGAGGACATCTGTCATCGTCGGTTCTGTCCGTCGCCTGGCGAGGCTCGCATCCTTTGTGCCATGGATCGGGCTGATCATGATCCAGGGGGGCTGCCTTGTCCCGGTGTTCGATAGCGCCGAGGTTCGTCCGGGATTCCAGGGTTGGGTTGGTGCCACGGGATTCTATCATTCCTTTGACCATGACTATGCTGACTATGGCGACATGCGCGGGACCGCCGGGATTGGTGGTACGGGTGGCTTCTGCTACGGATTTGACAACTACGTCGGCATCGGACTGTCAGCATCCGCGTTCACCGCGTGGAGCGATACCGGCGTCTATCGACACGGAGAAATCATTGTGGATCCCTCGCTCGACTTGAAGGTTGAGGCCACACCGCCCGGCAGCAGCGTGATTGCCTCGTTGACCGTTGGGGTCGGGCTGCCTCCAACAATCCGGCCAACCATCGGCGTCAGGAAGAACGGCCAGGAATTCATGGCGTTTGGCGGAGTCTTCTATCTCTATACATTCGCTAGGTCCCGCCACGAATTCGGCATCTTTGGCCCATACAATATTTTCATGAACCTCAAGCCTTTTCGCGAGAACAACCTCATATTTTATGCAGGTTACGTCACGCGTTGGCTGTTGGAGCATGACGAAAATGCATTTCGCAGTGACAACATCGCGGTCGGGATAGGCTATCGTTGGTGAGTGGGCCGGCCGCGCACCGTGCGGACACACAGTCCGTCGCTTGACTGCGAATAGACCCCCTTGACATTGAAAGAACTGTCGCTATAGTAGTCAGGAACATAACAAGGAGATCATATGAAGAAACTCATCGTCATATCTTTTGTGCTAATCGCTATTGGCGTTGCGGGCCAGGACCACTTCCGCGATGGCGTCATGATCGGATCTGACAACACTGGTCCCGCGACGACTCCGGATCGCGTGTTCACGGTTGTTGACTCTTTCCTTCCCGGGTTCTGTGATTATTCCATGGGGCTTGCCTATGATGGCCGCTATATCTGGAACAATTACGCATGGTCACCTAGGTTTGCGCGCATAGATCCAGTGACGCACCAGGTCCTCAATGTCTTCACACCGAACTATGGTAACCGGGACATGGCATTTGACGGCACCTATCTGTGGGCATCGCACTGGACGACAAGTTCCATATATAAATACGACACGGCCACTTGCGCGATCGTGGCGTCATACGATCCGCCGTTTGCCGGGCATCCCAATGGTATGACATGGGACGGCGCGTATCTCTGGGTAGGCGAAGAGGACGGAAGAATATACAAGATGAACACGACCGGTGACACGATCAGGTCCATCCCTTTCAACGCCGGGTACCCATCAGATCCGCGCGGACTGGGGTTCGCCGCCGGCCATTTGTGGGTAGGTCATCAGGGCTATGGTCGGGTCTACGAAATAGACACGATAAACGGCGCAATCATTAACTGGTACTCGGCACCCGGTTATGTACCGGGATGGAACTTTCAACAGGGCGTGGACTTTGGTGGTGGCTATCTGTGGACGACTACCGGCGGAACCTACAACAAGATCTACAAGATTGACATCGGACTGCTAGGGACGGAAGAACAGAAACCGGTGGCGGTAACAAAGATCAACCTGAGCATTAAACCGAATCCCTGCAAGAACAGCGCAGTAATCAGGTTCGCCATTAAGCAACGAACTGCGGTAGGACTTTCGGTCTCAGACGCAAGCGGCCGGACCGTCGCCGTTCTAATCCACAATCAAGACCTTGCTTCAGCGAACTATCAATACCGGCTGCCCGAAGAAGTTGACAAGAGCGGAGTCTATTTCATCGTCCTGAGAACAAACAATTCCACGCAAGCCGTAAAACTGATCAAACTGTAGACCAGGAAACCAGGGCAGACACGGGAAGCAGCGATGAGCGATGAGTGCTGAGGCGAGGAGGTGCGGGGGTGCAGAGGGGCGGGGGAGCGGAGGCGGTGATAGAAAGGTCAAGGATTGGAAATGGGCCGATTCTGCGAAAATCATTGACAGGGCGCATTGGAGGATTACGATTATCAATGATCGTTATGGATCCAACAGATTGCCGCGGACTCATAGGTTGTGCTCTGGATGATGTTTGATGCTGGTGCAGGAAACAATGGAGGTGTTTGATGACGCTCGTAGTTCTGTCTCTGATCTCAAGTCTGGTTATTCCGCCGGGAGCAAAGTTGACCCTGTGCCGGAACGGCGCAGCCGGCACCAATCATTACGAAATAATCAGGGCGGCAGACTGCATTGATACGACCGTGCCGCTGGGTGGGGTGTGGAGTGTCGCGGTGAACATGGGCAATGTCGATGGTGATCCGGAAAGGGAGATCGCCTTGCGCGTGGCGAAACTGGCTGGTTCAAGTTACATCTCCCGCCTGGTGATGCTGGACGATGATCTGACTGAACTCTGGACCAGGGAGATTGGCGACATCGGGAATGTCGAGGTTGCCGGCTTTACGATCGAGGACTTAAACGGTGACGGTCGGGACGAACTGCTCTTTCCGCTGACCGATGTCTATTTCAATACCCCTCCCCAGTACAAGGCGCGAGTCTATGCCCTGAACGGAGCCACCGGTAATGACCTGCCGGGATGGCCCTATATTCTGCCGGGCTGGCCCGAGGATCCGTATCTGCGTCCCTATTCAGAACTGGTGGTGGCTGATCTCGACAATAGCGGTGCCCCTGAGGTGCTTTGCGAGGTCACGGACAACAACTCCATCCGCAAGGTCGGGAGCGCGCTCTACTGTTTCAGCGCGGCAGGTGATTCACTCTGGAAGTGCTGGTTCTATCAGGATACGGTGGACCGTCACGGCCAGTGGGTAAAACCGGCGGTTGCCGACCTTGACGGCGACAGCATGCTGGAGATTGTCTGCCACGAGGCAAAGTTCAACGGTCAGAACCCATGGAACCTGCTGGAGCGCCGGCTTTTCATCGTCAATCATGATGGGACATTGCGGCGCTCGGTTCAGACCGAGGGCCCGGGCAGTTCATTCACGCCCGACTATGCGGCGCCTCTGGTTGCGGACTTAAACCGTGACAACCGGTGGGAGATAATCGTTCTGCGCCGGGGCGGCTACCTTGATGTTTTCGACACCACGCTCAGCCGTCTACCCGGATTCCCAATCAACCTGACAACCGACGCGGGATATCTTGATCCAATCTTTACCCGCTGCTTTGCCACGCCGGCGGCGGGGGATATCGACCTTGACGGCGACCTGGAGATTGTCGTCGGCAGTTTCGGGCTGGTGGGGTCGGGAGGCGACTGGGGCGGACACATCCATGCGTTTCACCACACTGGCGCAAGGGTGACCGGTTTTCCGTACGAAACCCGCAACGGTGTCTGGTATTCACCCGGGATTGCGAATATGGACGCTGCGCCCGGCCTGGAGATCCTCACCGCGGCCTGCGATTCGGCTTTCTACATTGTCACCAACCAGGGCGACAGCCTGCCCGGCTGGCCCAGACGCGGATTCCCGACGTACTGGCTTCCTGACCAGGGCAGCCACGCCTTTATTGAAGGACGGATCCCGATGTCAAAGACGCCGCACCTGGACGATATTGACGCTGACGGCCTTATCGAGATCATGATGACGGGTTCAGACGGGAACTTCTACTCCTGGAATACCTTGGGCCGACTCAACTCGGCGACGATGCCCATCCCCACATATCATTGTGATAAGCAGCGCACCGGCTGGCTGCGGTCCGTAGTAACCGGGGTCGAAGAAGGCGCGCCGCTTGCGGTCAGGCGCGCAACGCCAATCGCCACCCTGGTGCGCGGCGTTCTGGTTCTTCCCGAAGCGGCCGGCGCTAACCTGCTTGATGTTTCAGGCCGGAGGGTGATGAAACTGCGTCCGGGAGCGAATCCGGTACGGCATCTGGCGCCGGGCGTCTACTTCATCAGAGAGCATTCAGCATTCAGTAAAGAACATTCGGGATTAGTGCAAAAGGTGGTGATCCTGAGATAGGGTCAGGGACTGAAGAGAACGATACACGATCCACGGTTCAGGATAGTATGGAACATTGAAGATGGTGTCAGATCTTCTCGGTAGCTTTGGGG
>CAYGYG010000048.1:0-13108 GCA_964354155.1 uncultured bacterium
GCTTGACATGTTGTCAAAACCGACTACAATACGCCGATATGTGTGCTTTCGTGGTTCTGTCAATAATCTCCATGACGGTCGGCTTGGAAACGGGGATTGGTCTGCCGGTATCAGGCCTGTATCGCGATGTCTCTTCGGCTCAATCGTTGAATCTTTTTTTCAGCCGCAGTCTGGGGAAGTGTTCAGTAGAATTGGCCGGAGGGATTCAGAATTATCGGGGGGAATACGACCGGTACTCTTTGGAGGACTATACAGCTTTTGCCGGTCTATCTTGTCGCGCCAAACCGGTCACCTTCATCGCGCGGCTGGGGTCAAGCTTCGTGCGCCGCTCGCTTGCCGAGACCGAGGAAAAAGGGTGGGCGATGTCTTACGAGCTCGGCGTCGGTCTGCCGGTGCGGTTTGAGAAGCTCGAAATCGGCCCGGTCGTGACCTACCGTGGCCTGAATGACATCTCGGGTAGTGCCGGTTTACTCTATTTAACTCTCAGGTTTGGTTATGTCCTATAGGGCGCTGCTGTTTGCTGCAATCCTGCTGATTTCATGCCGGGACAGCATCGTCCGGCGGTCAACGGCCGACTACTACCCGGATGCGGTTGGGGCAGCATGGTTGTACCAGGCGGGCCCGCTTGAGATTTTCACGCAGGTTGAAGCCGAGACAACTTGGGCGAACTATCAAGCCGCCCTCTTTACGGTGAATGGCGAGCCAAGTTTTCGCGCCCGGCAAAACGACGGGGTCTTCCACTATTTTGACCAGCGGGTTCCTTACGGCGGTTACGAGTATCCGATCGAGACCCGCTACCGTAAATGGATTCAACTGCCGCTCCTTGCCGGCAGCGACTGGGGCGACGTCGTGGTTGATTCAATTGAGGTCGCCGGTCAGTGGGTCAAAATAAGCCACCGGATTGCCGGGCGGGTCGTTGGCTTTGAAGATATCGACGTGCCGGCGGGCGAATTTCAAGAGGTCTATCACGTAGAAATTGTCAATGTCTGCCGGATCACTTCCAGTATCTACGCGCGCTTGGACAGCGCGGTCATCAACGAATACTACGCGCCGGACATCGGCCTCGTGGTTGTCGATTCCAGTGGTAAGAGATTCGAGCTTACGCAATACCAGGGTCTTTAGAATCTACCGTATTCTCACCGAACACTTCGGCCCCCAGCACTGGTGGCCGGCCCGGACCGCGTTGGAAGTCATCGTCGGAGCGGTTCTCACGCAGAATACGGCCTGGTCCAATGTCGAGCGCGCGATTGGTAATCTGAAGCAGGCCGGGCTCCTGAGCATGAAACGTCTGCTTGAAAACCGCCGCCGCGTGCCCGGGCTGATACGACCATCCGGCTACTACCGGATCAAAGCCCGGCGCCTGCTCAACCTCCTTGATTTCATAGCGCGGCGCTACCGCGGCAAGCTCAGCCTGATGAAGGCGGTGCCGACCGGAAGACTCAGGGACGAATTGCTGGCGGTAAACGGTGTCGGCTTTGAAACCGCCGACTCGATTCTCCTGTACGCTCTGAACAAGAGGGCCTTTGTGGTAGATGCCTACACCAGGCGCGTTTTCGCTCGACACGGCTTCTTGAAGGGTGATGAGAGTTACGGGGAAATCCAGGATCTCCTGGTGCGAAGCTTGCCGCGCTCGACGAAACTGTACAACGAGTACCATGCCCTGATTGTCCGATTGGCCAAAACCAACTGCTTCAAGCATGACCCAGATTGCGCTACTTGTCCTATTAGTCGCATTTCCTGAGCCGGAGTCCCTGGTCCGGGGCATCTATCTCAACCCGCAACGCGCCCGGGACCGCGCCTACCTGAACAAGGTCCTGTCCTGGTGCGACAGCGGCTACATCAACACCGTGGTTGTTGATCTGAAGAATGATGCCGGCCTGCTGGTCTATCCGAGCGAGAATGAGACCGCCCGGAAGATCAAAGCGGTCCGGGGCTTCATCGATCTCGACACCCTGGTCAAGCTGACAAGAGAACACAATCTCAAGCTGATCGCAAGACTGGTTGTCTTCAAGGACGACCGGCTGGCAAAATACAAGAACTTCGGAATCAAGCACGCCCGGGGTGGGCTGTGGCGGGACGACGGCGGTTACCACTGGGTCAATCCGTACTCGGAGGAAGTCTGGGAGTACAATTTGTCGATCGTGCGTGAACTGCTCAACAAGGGCATCAAGAGCATCCAGTTCGATTATGTGCGCTTTCCGACCGACGGCAATTTGTCAACTTGCCGGTACCCAGTGGTCAAAGGTGAGCGCGACGAGGCGATCTGCGGTTTTCTAAAACGGGCGCAGGAAATCGTCAAAGCCCAGGGGGGGGAGATCGGGGCCTGCGTTTTCGGCTACACGATCTGGAAGACCCTCAAGAAGGAAGGGCAAGACATCGCCAAAATGTCGCGCCATGTTGATTACCTGTACCCGATGCTCTACCCCTCGCACTTTTCACCTAATTTCAAGCGTGAGATCGATGATGTCTGGCGGTCCTTCGTCATCTACTACGAGAGCTTGGCCCGTGTTCGACCGGTCGTTGCCGAGAGCGCCGGGATTGTTCCGTACATCCAGGGGTTTGACTACCGGTCGCCGCAGTATGGTGCGGACTATATCTACGCGCAGATGTTCGGTTCGGTGGTGGGCGGGGCGGACGGTTTTATCGTCTGGAACTCGAGGGGCGCCTACGGCTTCTCCGCTCCGGCTTTGCGTTGGGCTCGTAGCGCAGAGAGAGTGAGACCCGTTCCGAATCTCCCAGATATCCGTACGAGAAGTACACCCCGTCAATACACAGAAAGAAATTAGACGCCGCTTCATACTCAATTCCGAAGCCGACCGTAAGCCCGCCCCAGGTACCGAGGTGGTAGCCGGACTCGTAGCCGCCGCGGATGAATATCCCGGATAGGGACTGTCCGGAGACAATCTTCATTACCTTGCCCAGGCGCAGTGCCAGTTCGGCGCCGGCTGATACCGTCGGATCGGCATCAGGGTAGAGGGACAGGTCCGAGGCGATGGTCAGCTGGCTTGCCATGATCGGGAATATGAAGGCAACGCCGTTGCGCAGGTTGGTCGGCGGGTATTCCCACTGGTCGACGAACTTGCGCGGGGTTCCGAGATTACGCAGGCTTGAGCCCAGGTAGACATAGTCGACCGGCTTGAAGATGATGCCGAGATCGGTGCCAAACGAGTAGGCGTCATACTCCGCAAGCTGACTTCGGATGAACTTAAGCGTGCCGCCGGCGGCAAGTGAAGGCGTGATCGGATAGGCATAGCCCAGACTGATCAACAGGTCGGAGTTGGTGAAGGTCCCCAATTCCTGACCCCGGTCATCATAGCGGGTGTCCTGGGCATAGAGGTAGGATACGCCGGCGCCGAGCCCGCCGTAGTCGCCCAGCGGTACCAGGCTGCCGAGGGCGAAGTAATTTACAAAGCCGAGGAGATTCATGCCGGTACCGGTGAGATGCAGGCCGGAGCTGGTGCCCAGACCAGCCGGGTTCCAAAACAGCGCGTTGCCGTCGTCGCTTACCGCGTTGAAGGCGTTGCCCATTGCCACGGGCCGGGCCCCGATGCCCAGCTTGAGGAAGGTCATGCCGGTCGCGCCGGGGTCGTAAGGCCAGCCCAGCGCGCCCGCGGTCAGCAAGCCGGCAAGGATAATCGCTCTACCAGCCACGGCCAATACCTATCGCTATCCCGGGGCTCGTCCCGGAGAAGATAATCTCGGAATTCAGCCCAAGGCCCAGCACTTTCCACTCGGCGCCGACCAGGCCGCTGAACGCGCCGATATTGGCATCATAAGGAACGTACTCAGGACTGGGCGCGGACCGCTGAATGTGCCGGCCCTTGACCATCTGGTACTTATACCCGAGGGCCAGGTAAGGGAAAAAACCGTAGATGTGTTTACCCAGCGCGATGTTTCCATCAGCAATACGCAGTTTATCATAGCGTGCCTCAAGATTCGGGTCCTGATAGCCGAAGACCAAGTCGTCTATCTGCGTATAGTACAGGTTAAGCGCGACCGCCGGCGTGACAAGAGTGTTCTTCAGCAATCCAATCTTCAAGCCTCCGCTGTAGAAAGGTCGCGCCGCCTCGGTCCGTGACTGCTTTGGGTAGAGTCCGGCCTTCAACAACACGTCGACCGCCAGGACTCCGGTGACAATCTGGCTTTTCGATTTGCCGCGCAGAATCCCGATAGCAAGAACCCCGGTTGGCACCGGAAGATAAGACCATTCGCCATAGGTCGGGTATTCGAAGACAAGGTCGGACGCACCAACGCGGAATTGGAAGTGACCGAGGCCGCCGCAGGGGTTGGGGGTTACGTACAGAGCTGAGGAGAGATTACCGGAAACCCCCCGGGTCACCTTACCGTAGAAATCATCGGCCGGGGTCTGACCGATAGTAAGAACAAAGAGGCACGCCGAAGCAATGATGAGTTTCATGCAAAAATTATAGTCAGCCATCGGTAATTGTCAACGCCCAAGGCGTCTCTCTCCGAGACAGAGTTGTGGATAACGGTGAACAGAGAAAACGAAAGGGGCCGCGAAACGCGGCCCCTTCTTGTCTGATTCTTCTTCTGTTATCGGACGAGGACCAGGCTGTTGGTCGAGGTGTACTTGCCAGCCTCAAGACGATAGAAGTAGATACCGGCCGCGCACTCAAGGCCCGCATCGCTCCGACCGTCCCAATTGGCCGTGTACCAGCCCGCATCGTCAGTGCGGTCCACCAGCGTTCTGGTGACTCGCCCCGAAGCATCGTAGATGGTGAGGCGTGATTTCACGGTATTCGGCACCTGGTACTTGATAGTCGTAATCCGGCCGAACGGGTTCGGCTCGCCGCGGCCCAACGCGAAGTAGTGCGGCACCGGCGGTGAGATTTCTTCAGCCACACCGGTGGTGACGCTCACGTTGGCTTCGTAGCGGCGATGATTACGGTGCGAACAGGTCACCGACATCTGGCCCACCGTCGCCGGATTGATCGACATAGTAACGCTACCCGCCGCATTGGTATAGCCGCGGGCATAGACCTCAGTGCCCTTCCACAGGCAGACGAGCACGGACTCGACCGGTGCGAACGTCACGTTCACCGAGACCGTGAAGTTCTGGGTGCCGGTGCGAATCGTGCTTGGATGGGTCACGCCCATGGTCCGGACCGGTGATGTGTTCGGGAGCATGTTCGCCGGATCGCCGAACAAGTTCTTCTCATACGACTCCCAGCGCCAGCGGCTCGAATCACCGGGTGATGAGCCCGGCCGCGGGTACTTGTAGATGAGTTCATCCTTGACCCGGGCCAGAGCCTGCCCGACAAACACCTGCGACGAGCAGCGGGTGCCAGCCTTGCGCGGGAACATCTTGTAGAAGAACAACGTATTGTAGTACTCGGCAACATTGACCCATCCGTAGCGCGAGTTAAACATGACGTTGGCGAACCCGGCATTGGCTACAGCCATTGTCTCAGCCAGACAATCATCAGCCTGGTCAAAGGCACCCGGGAAGCAGCAGACCGCAATCACGGTATTGAGCTTGTTGGTATTGGTCTGCTGGCTTACATGGGTGGCTGTATAGTAGTCCGGAATTCCTATGAGATTCACGTCACCGTGGGCGATGATCGCCGTGTAACCCCAGCCGGAATTAACCGAATCGCGCCAGCTCGCGGCACTGGGCACAACCTGACCGCCTGAGACATACATCTTGACCGAGCGCCAGGGCGGGGTGGTCATGACGTTGTGGATGCTGTCCATGTAGTTGTTGGAGAAAGAGACCGCGTTGAGGAGGATGATTTTGGCGAAGTAGTTGGTATCAGCCGCACTTTCGTGGCGCAGGATCTTCCTCATCCAGTTGCGGGCCTGGCGGATGTCATCGAGCGTGATCATGCCGACATAGATGTCGGACCAGTAGTCGATCGTATCGGCGCCCTCGCCGAACCTTGCGTTGCGGTTGCCGTTCCAAGTGTAGGTTGCACCGATATTGCCCCGGCGATGCAAATCCGAGTAGTACATGTCGCACGGCAGGGTATCTGCAGGATAACCATTGAAGTACGCCCAGCAGTTGCGGTACTGACGATTCGTGCCCGTAGCAAGATGGGCATCAGCCCGGCCGATGAAGGCGAAATTCAAACCCCAGACCGTGTCGGCATCGCGCAGGAAGTTACGCATCCTTTCCGCAACGTCGAGACCCGGATAAACACTCGTGCTCTCGATGCAGAAGATCCGGGAAGGGATGCCCTGCTTGGTCCGCCAGTTAGCCAGGACCTGGAAGGTATCCTTATACGCCGTCGGGGTCAAGATTACGTGCTCGTAGTTGCCCGCGGGCAAGAAAGGCGAGCTGATCGGCTCGCGCCGGACCATCGGTGTGAAGCGATCAATGTCTTCGGGATTGTTGACCAACGACAGCAGATCAGAGGTGTGCATGCGGATCTGCGCTTCAGTCCTTCTCATCGGCGTCACCGCACCTTCCTGGTAAGTGATTCTCAGTTTCACGTTTGTGCAGAAGACGAGCTTGTTGTCCGCCGGCAGATAACGAACCGGGTAGATTCGGAAGGTACCGATCTGGAAGCCGCCCTTGGTTCCGGTGCTGTGATACGCGACGATATTCTCAGGCCAGACCGCCTTGGCGCCGTAGATTGCCATATTGGGCGTAACAAACTTCGGCTCGGTTAGGACCGAGAACGGCCTGGTAAGCTGGGCCGGCATGACCGCGTAGTCGCCCTGGAGCGTATGGACATCAGCCGACAGGACTTCAACGCCGGTCACGGTCGCGCTCGGCGGGATTATGACGTACAGCGGTAGCTCGGGCAGCGCCGGGGAACCAACCGCGTCGTCGTAGTTCGGGTACAGCCCGTAGTGTAGTACGGCGTATCCCTTCTCCTGGCCAATCGATAGGTCCGACGGCGAGAACGTCATGGTCTGGATAAGCTCGCCGGCTGGTAGTATCGAGGCGGTCAGAAGCACACAGATGAGACCTGCAACTATCTTCATATTGCCTCCTGATATAGTACTCTTGGGAGCAATGCTTTCCTGCGATGCAGAAAAGCTCGACGACCACCCTACCCGGCCTGTCAGACGATGCGCACTGATCTTTCGCCAGGGATTGAAAGGCTCCCGAGTTTTCAACCAAGCCGGTTTCAAGGTAGAATTATAACCTTAATACAAAAACTGTCAATATCTATTTTTGAGTTTGCTGAAAAAGGCAATCTCAACAAGAATGTCTCTCTTTCAAAAAAGGTCACGCGCGGGGGAATTTTACCCCATTCGCTACGATTTCTAACTAGGTTTAATCCTTCAACATTTTTGAAATTAGAATGGCTAAAGTTAGATATATAAAGGCAGCCGCCAAGATGGAATATTTGAAACCTAAATTTTTTGAAATGATCATGCATAAGGAACTACCGAATACAGACATCAACCCATTTACTGCCCACATTAAACCTGTATCTCGGGAAGATATCTCGCCGCTCTTTTTCATCAGAAAAGGAAAGGGCATCCCAAGCATTATTCCTACTGGAAACAGGATCGCGAAAGAGACACACGCTCGACTGAAATCATTCAAGTATAGAAGATGAGACAGCAGTTGGGTTAGCGATAAGAAGAGAACAAAGAGCGTTGACCCTACAACGGCCATAAATATCTTAAGGAATTTAATTTGATATTTCATTTTGTCAATCAAGAAACCGCCTACCCCACAACCTAGAAGGATCGAAAAGAAAAGAATGGTAAAGGCCTTCATGGGCAGACCTAAGAAGAAAAGGAATTTTTGTGTTAAAGAGACTTCGATCAACATGAAACCAATACCTAATAATGAAAAGAGAGGAATAAACTTAAACGAAGCTCTCTTTTTCATAAAGAAGAAAGAAAGGAGTGCAGTTAATAATGTGGCAAGGCAGAGCCAGTAGAGAAACCTGGGTGCAACACAGGAAAGGTCGTAAAAAAACGGCTTCTCATCGGTGGTCGGGCTGATATCGGTTTGGCCTCGCACCTGTGTTTCCTTTATGTAGCCACTAATCTCATCCAATGAGTTAAAAACAACCGGCATCTCCTCACAGATGTAAGGAAGGAATCTCGGCGTGAGTTCGACTGTCCTAATCTTTCCTAAGATTGCCTCCGCTTCTTCTGGCTTGAAAGGTTCTCTTCTCAAGATAAGCAGATATCGGTAAGGAGAATTCGGTGTCGGGTTGGAAACTATTATCAAATGATTTTTGCTTTCCTTTATAGGAACCCCGGTGCGATTAAGCGCCAGTATTACGTTAAAGACGGTTCTCTGGAGAAAGAAACTTTGTTCACAAATGAAAGCAATAATCCCCTTTGATCTTAAATGGGATAGATAATCTTGATAAGCCTCGGTGGTGTGCAGATAACTCTCAACCAGAGGTAATCCTGTTTTGCTTGAAGTTGCAGTTTGAGCCAGGGCAAGGTAGATCAAGTCGTAGGACTTGTCTACACTCTTCAGATAATTTCGACCTTCTTTCACCATGAGTCGCACACTAGTAAGGTCCGTGATGTGACCATTGAATTCTTTGTATTCTTCCAATATCTTCAAGATATCTCCATTGATTTCAATCCCATCGATTTTTTCAAATCCGGCGAGGAGACCTAAGAGTATATCTAAACCGCCACCTGGACCGATGCTCAATAATTCTCTTTTTTCAGATATGAGAAATGGTAAATAATTAATATTCTTTTTCAACCAATCTAAAGAATTGAGATTACCATCAAATCTCAGCATTAAGGTAGGTGTGCCACCGTCGACATAGATTACCTTCGCATTGGGTGACCTCGGTTCAGAGATAACATCAGTTCGGAAAGATGGGTTCCAATAAGTCTTCTCGATCACTGCTTTGGTGTCGTTAAGGACCCTAACCATCTCTTTTGTATCTCGGATATCAGGTAGGTTTTTGTAAGGAATGTCTAACAAGCGGTGATTTCTATTGAGAATCACAAATAAGGGAATCAAAAGGATAAACAGAATAGAAGAAGGTTTTTTAAAATTGATTAGGATAGAAATAAAGACGAGTAGAGCGAAGACGAAAATGGCGTTTATCGGACTTACAAGTAGAAGGACTGGAAACATGGTTAGAGAGCCTAAGCCGGCACCTAGAAGGTCTGCAAAATAAATGAAGCCGCTTTGGACAAAGAAAAACCTGTAGCAGAGAGCGAGGAAGAGGCCTGTAAGAATAAAGGGCGCCATAGACGGGAGGGCAAGGAGAAGGGGATGAGAGAGGACCGATGTTATCTTTAAAGGAATTAAGATTGAGAGAGGATACGAAAAGCCAAGAAGAAACAAGATTATTAGGAGATTGCATTCATTGAAGTTCTTTTTTGTGGCTAAAAACCCACCAATCCCCAAGCCACACATTGCTAAGGATAATGATAAAAAAACGAAATGGTATGAAAATACGAGTGAGAATATTCTGGTCAGACAGATTTCAAATTGAATTGAGGACAATGAGACGAAGAAAATGACAATGTACAATGGTGTAAATCTTTTCGTGTCCAAGGTGTTTCATTTTATCTTTGAAGTATCTATTGTCAAGATTAATTCACCTGTATTTCTTTACCTCTTCTTCGCCATTCAAGACTCTCAGAACGCCGAGGGCCAGGGCTTCCATTTCGCCTTCACCAGGATAGATGAAGAACTGAGGAGCCAGAAAGCCGATCCAGCCGCGCAGCTGACTGACAAATCGCTGTGAATGGGCGATTCCGCCGGTGATTATGATGGCGTCGAGCTGGCCCCGCAGCACGACCGAATAGGCGCCGACTTCTTTGGCAATCTGGTAGATCATTGCATCGTAAGCGAGTTTGGCTTCCTGGTCGCCGCTATCGATGCGCTTCTCAATCTCGGTGATATCGTCGGTGCTAAGATAGGAGAGCATGCCGCCTTTTCGATTAATGATCTTCTTGATGTCGGCGGCGGTATGCTGACCTTTGAAGCACATTTCAACCAGGGGGATGGTGGGCAGGGCGCCGGCTCGCTGGGGCGAAAACGGGCCATCCTCATTGGCGTTCGACGAGTCGATTTGTTGCCCTTTATGATGAACCGCCACGGTGATTCCGGTGCCAAGGTGGACGATGACGAAATTACATTCAGCGTAGGGCTTTTTCAATTCGGCGGCGGCTTTTTTGGCGACCATTCTTACGTTGAGGGCATGGCTCAAGGCCTTGCGCGGGATTTCTTTCAAGCCCGAAAGACGAGCGAGCGGCCAGAACTCGTCGACCGACACCGGGTCGACAAAATAGGACGGTTTGCCAATCGAATCGCCAATCTCTTTAGCAATCAGGGCACCGAGTAAAGAAGGATGCTCGCTTTGATAATTGCCCTGCTTGATATCATCGATCAGCTTATCATTCACACGATAGGTCCCGCTGACCAGGGGTTTAAAAGGCCCGCCCCGGCCTACGACCGCAGCAATATTCCCCAAATCGATCTTGCGGTCAGCAAGCACCTTCACGACCGTCTCCTTACGGAACTGGTATTGGTCGATGATCGATTGGCATCGGGAAAGCTCTTCCTGAGCATGCCTGATGTTCTCGTCGAAAACCGAACGATCGTCCTCGAAGAGTGCGATTCTTGTTGAACCGGCACCGGGGTTTATGACCAGAATGCGGCTACTCATAAGACCTCCCTGAATCATTGCTCATGGCTAATCGCCAATGGCGAATGGCTAGCTTAGAGGCCAATAGTCACCGGATAGTTTATGCTGCCGATCGGCGTGTCGATATAGACTCGTCCTTTCATCTCGTAGGTCGGATTGCCTTCCTTCAGTGCTTTCAGTATCGCGGTACTGATCGACTGGTAGTTGAGGGCTACCGTTGTCACGAAGTCTTTGGATTTACCCGAAAGTACTTTTATGCGCTGGCTGGTTGAACCGGAGAGCACATTTTCGCCGGCGATGACGAGCTGGTAATCGAACCGGTCAAGCACCGCATCGACCTTGTTGGGATTGGCGATACCGATCGTCAGATCGAGCTTCAGATCACTTAGGGTGAATTCATAGGGGCGCGCCTGCTTCAGGCTGAATTTACATTCTTTTACCGCGAGCCGCTCCTGGATTAGAGAGCAGCCCAACAGAAGGGTCAGGATAACAGAAAGTTTCTTCATCTTTCCTCCTTTTGCATGCCATGTGATATCCCGCCGGATCCGGTCCATATCCGTGATACGTGTTCATTCTTCGGCGGAAATGCCGACCGCATCGATTTCAACCAGCGCATCCTTGGGCAGCGCGGCAACCCCGATCGTACTGCGGGCCGGCGGCGTTTTGGTAAAATAGGTTGCGTAGACTTCATTCATGGCGGCGAAGTCGCCCAGGTCCTTCAAGAAAACCGTGGTCTTCAGAACCTGTTCCAAGCCCGACCCACTGGCCTTGAGGACGGCTTTGAGGTTCTCAAGAACCTGTCGGGTCTGCTCCTTGATGCCGCCATGAACCAGACTGCTCGTTTTGGGGTCGATTCCGAGCTGTCCGGCCGTGTAGACCAAGTGTCCGAAACCGACCGCCTGGGAATAGGGGCCGATGGCCGCGGGCGCGCGGTCAGTCTTGAATATTTTCGATTGTTTCATGAAGGGCTCCTTTTATTACGGCAAAAATGCTTCTGCGGCCATCGGTTCTTCCGACTTCGAGCAACGAATCCCGGGCGATGACCGGTTCGGTGTAGGTGACATAGAAATCATCGACGCGACGGACAAAGTGCATCACGCCGGCCTCGTGACGGTAAATGAGCAGGCTGCGGTCCGAGACGAAGGCGGTCAAGCTCCCATCCTTGACTGGTGCGCTGCGGTATCGCGGTGCGAAGACGATCCATTTCTTGTCCGGGTAGAACGTCCCGAAGAGCTCGGCATCTTCGCGATTGAGAAATCCGCCCACGCGGACGCGCGTGAACGACGTTGTCGAATCACAGAAAGCGCTGATGCCCTTGCGGGCCGCGGTGTCGACGGCCGCCCGTGCCTTGGCCGGATCACGGTAAGCCCCGACCTGAATGTAATACAGGGAGTCAGTTGATAACTGGGGGGGCCGGGGCGGGCCCGGTTCAACCAGGTGCCGCGCAAGCTCATGCATCACGCCCGTGACAAGATCGATGGCGATGAAACCCTGAGCGGTCCGGCCTACGACTTGGCGCTGACCCCGCGGCAGCAGGGAAATGATCTTTGCGGTCAGGCTCACGTAGCGGATGGGGGCTAGCGTTGCGATATCGATGACCGATAGCCCTCCGGGATTGCCAACCGAATCAGGGTTGGTCCAGGTAACTAGTTCGGTGTTGCTCAAGCGCAGTGAGCCTTCGCTGGGGTGTGGTTTTGATTGCAGCAGTTGTCCGGATGATGCGTCCAGCAGGAGAATCTCAGAGGGCGTGACAATTGCGATTTGCTCGCCGCAAAGATGCATCCGGGGTTGAGCAGAGCTGATCCTGAGCAGTTCCCGCGAAGTTCTAAGGTCCGGTGAGAGTCTCCAGCACCAACCGGCGGTATCAAGCAGGTAAATAGTGCTCGTGCCGTTGTCCAGCATTTGGATGACATTGGTCTTGAGCTTGAGCCGCCGCTGGACGCGGCCCGCGGGCAGGGTGAAGACCTGGATCTGAGAGCCATTGGCCATTCGAGTGTTCAGGTAGAAGGCCCGGCGGAGGGGAGCCAGCAGGATTTCGTGTTCCCCGGGAATGAGACCGATGCCGTTGACATAGTTGTGCCGATTGGGCTCAACTAAACTTATTTCGTCGGCGGCGAGCGCGACGAGCATCGAATCCTGGCCGCGCCGTCCCGAGAGCAGGGCAAGGCTGTTGTATTGGAGCGGAACATAACTGCGATTCTTTATCTCGCGCGCGGCGGAATCGAGTGTGAAGAGGGACCGGTTGGTCAGGACGTACAGGTCGACTCCGGCGGCAAGAGCGGTGATCGGCTCCTTCAGATTCAATGCCTCGTAGTATTCCCGGTCCGGCTCGAAAACCATGAGATATGAGTCAACCGCGCAGGCCGTCAGACTCGGCGTTTGTACGGTGCCCGGGCCGGCGAGGAGAATCAGGAAAAGGTGGAGAGGCATTGTCATTTCATGCCGATGTAATCTTAACACAATCAATCGAAAAGTCAAGGCTCTAGAGAGGAAGGTAGTGTATACTATTCTGTGTAAATTCCCTATTGTATTAAAAAGACAAGGGC
>CAYGYG010000049.1:0-11404 GCA_964354155.1 uncultured bacterium
AGATCTCTACACATCACGACCATGAAAAGTGTCTAGACAAAAGGGTCGCACTGCAGCTCTGCATTCTACATCGGTATTAACGGGTAGAAAAAGTATCCCTGTACCCTGATCCCTGTTTCCTGTTCCCTTATTTCTCATCTCACCGTGATCGGACGTGCTATCACGGCACAAGGTAGCATCTCGGTGCAAGAAGCACCTCGATACTTCCGGCCTCTTCGAGGCCTACAGCCAGCGACCCGCCGATGTGTATCGAATGGAATGAGATGAGGTCCCGAGCGCAGCGGGGGAAATCGTTCTGTCCATTCCGAAGGATACAGTCTTTTCCGTGCGTTTCGGCGCAGTCGTGGCACAAATACGTCACAAGGTTCAAAGGGGCTGGTGATTGATTTGCCGGCCCTATCTCTTTGTTATTCCTTATATTGACGCGATAACATTTTTGAGTATCATGATGATGAAGCTAACCAGATATGAAGAAAGATATCACAGTTATTGAAGATGACAAGGCAATCCTTGAACTAGTTATTTTTAATCTAAAAAAGGAAAATTACGAAACGCACGGGTTTTCTCAAGGCTTTGATGGGTTAGATTATTTATTAAAACACCATTCTGATCTGCTTATCCTTGATTTGATGCTGCCTGACATCGATGGCCTCGATATCTGCAAAGACCTCAGAAAGAACGAGAAAACCAGAAGCCTGCCGATCATAATGCTTACCGCCAAAGGAGAAGAACTTGACAAAGTCCTGGGTCTTGAACTCGGCGCGGACGATTATATTGTCAAACCATTCAGCCCCAAGGAATTGCTCGCTCGTATTAAGGCTATACTCAGGCGCGTTCGTCATGAACCTACTCCAGCGGGAGACCGGCTTGAATACGGCGATTTGGTCATCGATACCCAGAAGCACGTTGTTTTCTTCGAGCAGAAGGAGGTCCCGCTCACCGCCACCGAGTTCAGGATCCTGGAACTTCTCTTGCGCAGCCCGCAGCGAGTCTATACGAGAAATAACCTGCTTGACGACCTTGACAAAATGACGGTGGACCGCAATATCGATGTTCACATCACCAATTTGAGAAGAAAACTCGGCAAAGGAAGCAAGTATATCAAGACAATCAGAGGCGTTGGGTACAGATTAGACTGATGAAATCAACATTTCTCAAGTCACTGATCTCGGTATTTGTCATTTTTGTCATCGTCATTGCTGCATTCCTCATTGTACTGGCGGGCCGGGTCAGGAATACCCTGATTACTCAATTTACTGAGAATCTCAAGAACTTAACAGTCGTATCCGAGCCGACCTGCATCACGTTGATGAAGAATGGCCGGGCCGGGGAAACCCAGTCGTCCATTGTCAGCATGGGCAAAGCTCTGGGAATCCGTGTGACCCTGATCGACAGCACTGGTCTTGTCCTTGCCGATTCGGAGCATGATCCAGGTACGATGGAGAATCATCTGAACCGACCGGAAATAAGGGAGGCACGCGGCCGAGGATTTGGCCAATCGATGCGCTACAGCCACACGCTGGACACTGATTTCCTTTATGTGGCCAAGAGGCTGGTCGATTCACAGCCGGTCGGCTATGTCCGCTTCTCCATGCCGCTGACCGTGATTCAGACTTTCACCAAGGACATCAGAAAATGGATATTCATTGCCGGCATGATTCTGCTGTTTCTGGCTGCGGCTATAGTCTACTTCTATTCCTTGTACCTACGCAAGCCGCTAAGAGACATCAGAGGGTTTACCAGGGAACTGACGGCCGGCAACCTCAATGCCCGGCTTCTGAAGCCGGTCAAAGGCGATGTTGCTGAAATCTACAAAGACCTGAACCGAATGGCCGAGAAGTTGAAAGATTCATTTACGTTCATCTCCGAGGAGCGCGACATTCTAACCGGGGTGCTCTCGGCAATGGTCGATGGGGTATGTGTTGTCGATACCGATTTGAAAATAATAAATAGCAACGAGAGTTTTAAGAAGATGTTTTTCTTGGCTGAAGACCCGCTCAATAAAGACATCTGGGATGTGATCCAGCTGGTTTCATTTCTAGAACTGGTCAACAAGTGTAAGACCGATAAGAGTCACAAGACGACTGACTTGGCTATGGGCGAAAGAGGAACGATATATCAGGTCAGCAGCTTCCACATCCCCAGTTTTGACGGTTGGGCATTTGTCTTTGCTGATGTGACCAAGGCAAGGAATCTTGAGAGAATCAAGGCCGATTTCATTACTAACCTTTCGCACGAACTACGCACACCGTTGACCGCAATCAAAGGTTACCTGGAGACACTTGAGGATCCCGGCATCAGTCTTACCGAGCGTAATAGATTTCTCAGGATTGTTCGCGACAATACCGACAGGCTGGCTAACATTGTTTCCGATCTTCTGACTCTTTCCGACCTTGAAAGGGTCGAGCGAGCGATTGAACATGACCGGTTTGACCTTAACGATCTTGCCGATGATGTTATCAGCTTGTTCAGTAAAGAGGCGAAGAACAAAAACCTTAGGTTGGAGTTTACGTCGAGAAGAATACCCGAATTTGTCGGCGACCGATTCATGATGCAGCAGATGCTGATCAATCTTGTCAGCAATGGCATTCGTTTTACCGAGACGGGTGAAGTAAAGCTCGAAATCGATGTCGAAAAAGATCAGTTCTACGTCAGGGTAAGTGACACCGGTATCGGCATCCCGGAAGACGAAATTCCGAGGATATTCGAGAGGTTTTACACCGTAGACAAGGCACGGTCCCGCGCTCACGGCGGTACCGGTCTGGGCCTGGCTATCGTAAAGCACATCGTTGGAGCCCATGGGGGAAAGGTTGAGGTGGAGAGCGAGCTCGAGTCAGGGTCGAAATTCACCGTCATCCTGCCCGTATTGACCGACTAGGGTTTTCTCTCGTAAATTCCCAGCAACTCCTCAAGTTATCAGTCTTAACCATTACTTAGCACGCCCTTAATCACGACTCAATCTTGGCCGAGTATAATATAGGTGAAAGGAGGCCTATGAAAAAGGTCATGTTGCTTTTGCTGGCGGTGGGGTTGGTTGCCTATGCCGAAAGTCCAATCTACGGCTACTTCTGGCTTCGGTACACCTATGATAATCTTACGGCGCCGGCGGACGTTACTAACAACCAGAACTTCTTTTCGATTGAGCGTGGGTATATCCGTTGGAAGACTGCGACCGCACCGGTTTCGGTGAGTGGTACGGTCGATGTCACAATGAAGGCAAAGGCCACGAGCGCCTCGGACTGGAACATCCGGCTGAAGTATGCCCAGGCCGATTGGTTACTGCCCTATGTCAGCACACGTCTTCCTGACACCAAGTTGACATTAGGCGTTCAGAAGGTCAACTTCGGCATCATGGAGCTTTGGGAATATCCGGTCATTGAAAAGTCCATCGAAGAAGTGGCGGGCAAGATGAACAGCGCCGATCTCGGCCTGGGACTGGGTGGACTGCTGCCCTCCGGCTACGGTGATTTCGCGTTCCAGGTCTTCAACGGCAACGGCTACACCAAGGTGACCGAAGACAATGCGAAAAAGGCATTCTGCGGCAATCTGTCGATGCTTCCCGTACCCGGGATCATGCTCAAGGGCTCGTACTGGAAGAATACGGTTGGGCCCGATTCGATGCTGGTTAAGGCGGATCGTTATGCCGGTGCGATCAAGCTGAGTTATGGACCGGCCGTCGTGATGGGTGAATACTTTGGCAGTAGGGACGGCGATGTTACCGGTATCGGTTACATGAGCTTGTTGGAAGTGGCTCTGAACAGCGCTTTCAGTTTGCTCGGCCGTTACGATATCTGGGACGGCGACAAGGACACCGACGATGACGCCTACCGGATCATGATCGGCGGGATCAACTGCGAAGTGAGCAGTGTGCTTCTTGTCCAGCTCAATTACCAGCGGAAGCAGCATGAAGACACCACGCAAGAAGACGAGGACAAGGTTATGTTGCAGTTCAAGTATTCATACTAAACAAAGGAGACACGATGAAGAAGATACTGATGATTGCTCTGATGTTGGCGGTTGGACTCTTTGCCCAGAAGCTGACCATCCAGGGCTCAACCACGGTACTGCCGATCGCCCAGCATACCGCTGAAGTCTATATGGATAACAATCCCGACGCCGACATCACGGTGCGGGGCGGCGGTTCGGGTACCGGCATCGCGGCCCTGATCGATCGGTCAACCGACATCGCCAGCTCCTCGCGCGCGATGAAGGCCAAGGAGATAAAAACCGTAAGGGAAAAGGGTGGCAATCCGGTAGGTACGATCATTGCCCGTGACGGTATTGCCATTATTGTGCACCCGGACAACAAGATAGGGAACATATCAAGACAGGATCTGAAGGCGATATTCACGGGCAAGACAACTCGCTGGGACAAGGTCGGCGGCAGTGGTGGCGCAATAGTGGTGGTGTCGCGGGATGCGGCTTCCGGTACCTTTGAGGTGTTTAATGAAAAGGTGCTGGGAACCGCCAAGTTAACCGACGCTGCACTGATTATGGCGTCGAACCTCGAAATTGCCCGAACCGTCGAACAGACCCCAGGCGCGATCGGTTACATCGGATTCGGTTATCTGGCGGACAAGGTGAAAGCCATTACGGTTGACGGTGTTATGCCAAGCGAAGCGACGGTAAGGAACAACAGTTACCCTCTATCAAGGAGTCTCTATATGTATACGAACGGCAAACCCAAGGGCTTAGCAAAAGAGTTCATCGATTTCGTCCTTTCCGACCCGGGACAGAAGATCGTGAAAGAAGAAGGCTTCATTCCGATCAAGTAGTGGTTCATATGGCCATAATCAACCGCAGGGCAACCGAATCTGTGATTAGATTCGGTTTGCTCTTTGCTGCATTAAGCTCACTGGTGTTTCTGGCCGGCATTGTTGCGGTTCTGATAACCCAGGGTCTGCCGGTCTTCAAGTCCGTCAACATTTTCGGCTTTCTCTTCGGGACCAAGTGGTATCCGACCCATGCTGAACCGCAGTTTGGCATTCTGGCGATGATCTATGGGTCAATGATCGTAACTGCGGGCGCACTCTTGTTTGCCGCTCCGCTGGGCATACTCAGTGCATTGTATATTGCGGAAGTCGCCCCATTCTGGCTCAAAGAGACTCTGAAACCGGTGGTCGAACTGCTGGCCGGCATACCCTCGGTCGTGTACGGCCTTTTCGGCGCATTGGTCATTGCTCCGATCTTGCAGAAAGTGTTCAATTTGCCGACCGGTCTGACCGCTCTTTCGGCATCAGTCGTCCTGGGCATAATGGTCCTGCCGACGATCGTCAGCATTGCCGAAGACGCAATATCGTCAATCCCCAGGGAATACCGTGAGGCCGCATTGGCGATTGGCGCGACCAGGTGGGAAACAATGACGCAAATCACGCTGCCCGCCGCCTTCTCCGGGATAACGACCGGCGTTGTGTTGGGTGTTGGCCGGGCGATCGGGGAGACCATGGCGGTTCTGATGGTTGCGGGCGGCTCGGCCAGGATTGCCTGGTCCTTTTTCAAACCGGTGCGGACGATGACGGCAACGATTGCCGCGGAAATGGCTGAGACGGTCGTGGGCAGTGAGCATTACTACGCGCTCTTCGCCATCGCCGTCGTGCTCTTTGTCTCCAGCATTACCTTCAACTTGATGGCGGAGCGGATTTCACATCGTTTCCATAAGCGGTTTACCGCAACGAGGTAGTTATAAGTAGCAGCGCGCTCGAGCTGGCTCAGACATTCTATATGGCGCCCGGACCGAAGGCCAGTGTTGACCGGCGGCGCCTGGTTCAGGTGGTCGGCATATCAATCCTGTTTCTGTCATTGATGATTACCGTTTTCTTCCTTTTCATTATTGTCATCTTCATCGCGGCCCAGGGCGTCAAGGTCTTGAGTTTTGAATTTCTGTTCAGCATGCCCAAAAAGGCAATGACCGCGGGCGGAATTCTACCGGCGATCCTGGGTTCTTTCTATCTCTCCGTGGGTGCCGTATTTCCGGCTTTGCCTCTTGGCATTTTTGCGGCGATTTACTTGAAAGAATATGCCGGCGGCAGTCGGCTGGTGCGCATCATTAGAGTCGGCATCGACAACTTGGCCGGCGTGCCTTCGATCGTCTTCGGCTTATTCGGTTTGGTGGTTTTCGTCAAGTTCTTTGGCTTTGGAGTTTCGATTCTTTCCGGCTCACTGACCCTGGCGGTGATGATTCTGCCGGTCATTATCAGCACCACGGTTGAAGCGCTCAAGACGGTACCTGATTCGTTTCGTGAGGCGGCCTACGGTATTGGTGCGACAAAATGGCAAACGATTCGCGGGGTTGTTCTTCCGGCGGCCTTGCCGGGAATAATCACCGGTGTGATCCTGGGCATCGGTCGAGCGGCGGGTGAAACTGCGCCGATCCTCTTTACCGCGGCGACATTTTTCAGTAAGAGACTGCCCGGCTCGATTCTTTCGCCGGTTCAAGCCCTTCCCTATCACATCTACGCACTGATGACCGAGGGAACCCACCCCGAGATCCAGGTTCAGATTGCCTACGGCTCGGCGCTGGTCCTTCTGATATTGGTTTTGGGACTTGATCTCGTGGCAATCATCATCCGGATCAGGCAGAGGAGGAAAAGAGTATGGTAGACAGCTTCATCACTGAGAAGACGGAAGCCTTTCAGCCGAAGGTCATGATTCCGGCTGACTGTAATACTGAGCAAGATAGAATTGTAGTTAGAAATCTTAGCGTCTCCTTTGGAAGGAACCACGCCCTCAAAGACATCAATCTCAACATAGCGTGCAACAGAATTACCGCAATAATCGGACCCTCGGGTTGTGGAAAATCGACGTTCATCCGCTGTTTGAACCGGATGAACGATATCATTCCATCGGCTCAGGTAAGCGGCGAGGTGCTGCTGGATGATCGCAATATTTACAGCCCTGATTACGATACGTTTGAACTGAGAAAGAAAGTTGGTATGGTCTTCCAGAAACCGAATCCGTTTCCCAAAAGCGTATTTGAGAATCTGGCTTTTGGTTTGAGGATTCACGGGTTGAAGAACCAGAGGGAGATTGAATCCAGGGTTGTCGCTTCGCTCAAGGATTCGGCACTATGGGACGAGGTCAAAGACCGGTTGTTTGACTCGGCGTTTGCCCTGTCCGGCGGTCAGCAACAGCGGCTCTGCATCGCGCGGGCATTAGCGATCCAACCCGAAGTCATATTGTTTGATGAACCCTGCTCGGCGCTCGACCCGATCTCCAGCGCGAAGATTGAAGAACTTATGACCAGACTGAAGACTAAATATACAATCGTTATCGTAACCCATAACATGCAACAGGCGGCAAGAGTCTCGGATTCTACGGCCTTTCTGTACCTCGGTGAACTCATCGAATACGACAAAACTACCAGGCTGTTTACCAATCCGGGTGATCGACGGACTGAAGCCTACATCACTGGCAGATTTGGATAATTAAAGGAGAATTCTATGAACAGACCCAAAGTCTTATTTCTCTGTTACCGCAATTCTATCCGCAGTCAAGTGGCTGAGGGCTTTCTCAGGTCCTTAGCTGGAGACAGATTCGACGTTTATAGTGCGGGTATTGAACCTAGAAAAGTTCATCCGCTGGCTGTAGAGGCTATGGCGGAGATCGGTATTGATATCTCAAACCAGAAGTCGAAACATGCAAAAGATTTCCTGTCCCAACATTTCGGTTATATCATAACAGTTTGCGATGAGGCAAACGAAAAGTGTCCGACATTCCCTGACGTTTCGGTTAGACTGCACTGGTCACTTGAAGACCCGGCGAAAGTGGAGGGCAGTGAAGAGGAAAAATTATTGGTCTTTCGAAAAGTCCGCGACCAGATCAAGAATAAGATCACCGAGTGGCTGAGCCAACTGGAGACCTGCGGTTAGATCGGTAAGTTGGATTACGTCAAGATCAGAAATCCGAGATCCTCTCCATTAGCGAACGCATACTGCTATCATCATGGACCTGACCCCCAACGGCCCTCGAATCAGCTCAATGCGCAATCAGATCATCGTAAAAAAGCTTCAACTCGCCCTTGATCTCCCAGATGCGTAACTTCAATGCAGTGTTATCACTCAGAAGTTCATACATATCCTCATCCAATTCCTTCAACTCTCGGTTGGTGATGGTAATGGGGTCGTGCCCGAGATGAATCCGTGAAATCGGCAGGCTCGGGAATTTTCTGAGTAAGCGCGGGGTCAAAATCAGAAGTTCAATGGAAGTCATACCCTCAGCGGTCCCGGTAATCTTCAACGGGTAGAATAGATAATCGGTCTTGAACCGGTATTGAATCGGCTCATTGGTCACGGTTTCTTGACCGACAGAAACCACATCGAACACGAACCACTTGAAATCATCTTCGATGTATTCTTCAACCAGATCCTTGATCGGTTCGGTGATTATCTCATTTTCGACTCCGAGGGATTTTAGATAATTCTTAACCCAGTTGACAAAGCCGTCGGCGTCGAGCAGGTGGGTGACCGAAATATTGTGGGGACCGATCTTCTCGTGGAATGTCACCTCGCCACCCGGCTTGCGCGATCCATTGCGCTTGCCGCCATTCCCCTTGAGCGCCAGGATACGCATTTTACTATTGATCAATCTGGCGGCTCGGCGAAAAGTCTCGAGGTCTCCTTTTTTGACCTTCGGCTCTTGCGGAAGGGGCAGAACTTCCAGAACCATGGTTGACTCCGAGGCCATGACATCGGTAGTCAGGAGCAAAATCTCTTCACTACCATTCCATGCGATCATCGCCCGCTGATTTGGTTCGAAAATCTTGATGTTCGGATCGAAAGGAATCATGCCCCGGTCAGCGAAGACGACGTTTGCAGAAAAACCAATGCAAAGAATGAGTGCCGCACGAGTTATCCGGTTGTTCATTTTTCTGGGAACCTCCTTTGGACTTTTTATCCCGATCCCAGTATATCGGCGTATTTCAGAAAGTCAAGACCTTGAAGAACAGGGAGTGCTTGAATAAAAAAAGCGGGACATATGTCCCGCTTCTAAATGTTAATTTCTTATTTTACTCTACTTTAACAAGTTTCTTAGCCTTTACCCTTGCTCCATCATCAAAATAAATGAAATAAACTCCAAGAGGTAAGGTAGTCATATTGACCATTTTATTGTAGCTACCTGCATCCTGATTCTCGTTGAGGATTTCTTTAATTAATCTTCCTGTAACATCATACAGCGATAAATTTATTCTGGATCTCTGGGACAAGGTGTATCTAACAGTGCATTCTTTTCGGAGTAGATTTGGATACATTTTAAAGCAATGATCGTTTACTTCTAGGGACTGACGTTCTTCAATACCTAATGTATCTGGTTTCGTTTTCACAAGCCAGACATCATCTCCAAATCCTCTGTTGCGACACCCTGCAAATATATATCCACCGTCAGCGGTTACATCAACTGCATGTGCAAGCCCGCCATATGTTTTCGTCCACATAGTGCCACCTCGAGAATTGACTTTTATAAGATAAGCATCGACATTAATGGAAGAACCTCCCCATCCTGCTACGATGTAGCCGCCATCTGAAGTCTGGTGAACCGATTTGCCAAGATCACGACCGTCCCCGCCATAAGTCCTTGTCCAAAGAGTATCGCCATTGGCATCTGTCTTCACAAGATATACATCAGGAGTATCAGCGCTGATAGAGGACGTCCAGCCTGTAGCAATATAGCCTCCCTCTGAAGTTTGCTGAACGGACATGAATAGGTCTTCCTCTGCTCCTCCATACGTCTTAGTCCAGGCCGTATCGCCTGAGGAGTTCACCTTTACTAGCCTGGCATCTCCTTTCCCAGCACCATATGAACGTGTTTCACCAGCTATGATATATCCGCTATCGGTGGTTTGCTGAACTGAATAGCCAATGTCATGATCGATGCCACCATAAGTTTTCGTCCAGGTAGTATCACCTAAAGAATTGGTCTTTATCAACCAGACATCGTTGCTTCCAGCACCATAAGACTCCGTATTTCCACCAATCATGTATCCACCATCAATGGTTTGCATTACTGAACGCCCTCCATCCGAATCGATGCCACCATAAGTTTTCGTCCAGATAGTATCACCTGAAGAGTCGATCTTTATCAACCAGACATCGTCGTTTCCAGCACCAAAGGATTTCGTTCTTCCAGTGACGACATATCCACCATCCAAAGTCTGTTGAACCGAATAACTCATATCGATGGAATCTCCTCCGAACTTTTTTGTCCAAAGTGTGTCTCCACGGGAATCTGTCTTTAGGAGATAAATGTCAGCATAAATATACAGGTTCCAATCTGCTATGCCCGCAACGATGTATCCGCCGTCTTGAGTTTGTTGAACTGAAAAAGCTATATCCCAGTATTGGCCGCTATCACCGTACGTCTTAGTCCACAGCGTGTCCGGCCCCTGAGCAACAACAAGGCCGATGGACAATATCAAGATAAAAATAATTCCCTTAAATATCTTCATCGTTTATTCCTAAAGCAATTGTAATCTTAAATATCACTCTGTCAATTAATTTCTGATAACAAATGATCATATTGAGATTTGAAATCCCACAGGCCGGGAGGAGACTTCATCACAAATTCCTTAAAAAAACGACCTCGTGAGGCTTCATATGGACGCTATCCCCATTGATTCATATAAATGAATCAACCTTAGGCCCGTGGGGTCAAATCCCCTCAATAATACTATCGGGACTTTCAGCTCTACATTCTACATCAGTGTTGACGCGTATAAGAACGTGTCTCCGTTCTCGCAGGGAACGAAGCCCTTGGTGTATCACCGTAATCCGCTGCCTTTTGCGTCCCGAGGGCAACGAGGGATCTCGGCACCCCCATCACTGTAATCGATTGTGTTGCGGCGCAACACAAAGCCAGCGACCCGGATCGAACGGGTGGCCTGCGATTTACGAAACCGCTGCTCTACCAACTGAGCTACGCTGGCATAAGTAGATCAATCCGCCTGAGGCGGATCAAATATCAAAAGGCAAATATCGAAGATCAAAGACACACAAGAACACCCTCACCTTTATCCTCTCCCCTCAAGGGAGAGGAGTGAACTGTTCCTGAGCTACGCTGGCGTGAAAAGGGCAATGAGCGATGAGCGATGAGCAACTGAGCAAACGAAGACGATGGACGTCCGTTCGCCGCGCTCACTAGGACGAGGGACGAGACGGATTGTGCTTCCATATCTCGCTACTTGCTACTCAATGCGATGCCGAAGGCATGTATCGGTCTGCATCGGTTCTATCTCCGCAATCACTGCCCCTTGGGCAGATTATATCCGCCCGGCGGGGCTTGTCAATTGATTAACAGGCGGGACGGCCGGCTGTGGCGGTCCGAAGAGAAACGGGGCGGCCCAAGGCCGCCCCGTCTTACTGATGTGGCGCTACTTGACCAGGGTTATCTTTTCCTGGCGCTGATAGGAGCC
>CAYGYG010000050.1:0-11245 GCA_964354155.1 uncultured bacterium
ATATTAACATTTCCGCTTAGTAATAACTATTAACATTTATGCATAGTAATATCAAATTGAAATGAGTTCTTGACATTCTATTCTGGATGTGTAGAATTGTGTTAACAAGGAGAAGCTATGCACAAATTGGGTATCGTTCTTGCAGTCTCCTGCCTTCTGCTCAGTGCGGCCGCACCCCGCTTCCTCACGCCGACGCGGATTCTTACGCTCGGTGACTACTACTCTCATCCGTTTCCATATGACTGGAACGGCGACGCCAAGAAGGACTTGGTCGTCGGCCAGTTTTCGAGCGGCAAAGTACGCTTCTATCAGAATACAGGGACTGATAACAACCCGGTCTTCGGCACGTACAGCTTCGTGCAAGCCGGCGGCGTCGACATCACGCTGCCCTCTGGCTGATGCCAGGGTGCAACCATCGCAGTTTGCGATTGGAACCAAGATGGACGCCGTGACCTGGTTGCCGGTGATCGTACCGGTTTTCTTACTCTCTTCCTCGAATCCGGTTCGGGTTTGACGAATGCCGGCCACATCAGACGGGACAGTGGGGCGACGCAGGTTGATGTTAGAGCCGATTCTAACAGCTTCCCATTCATTAATGACTGGAATCAGGACGGAAAAAAAGATCTGATTGTTGGCGAAGAAGCCTCCCCTCAGCTACCTGGTTGTGGCAGTATTCGAATCTTCCTCAATACTGGCACGAATTCCGCGCCGCGCTTTGGGAGTTATAGCTATGTCCAAGCCGGCGGAAGCCCGCTGTACGTGTATCGAGTCAATCCGGTGATATATGACTTGGACCGCGATAACGTGAAAGATCTCATCCTTGGAAACAATGACGGCAACGTCTACTTCTACAAGAATGTTGGGACTAACGCCGCACCGGTTTTCGGGGCCGCGCGCGAAACCCTGAAATTGACAACCGGGACCGTCATCAACGCCTACTACGGTTCGCGTCTCTCTTTCGTCGACTGGCGCGGTGACGGCGACATCGACATGCTGCTCAGCGGCTACTACAGCTACGTCGACCTCTATGAGAATGCCACCCTCGAGGTCGCCGAAGGCAAACTCACCATCCCGGCGGTTCAAGAATTCAAGGTCACGCCCTCGGTAACCAACAACCGGGCGGTCGTTTCCTACTATCTAGCCCAGCCTGGTAAGGTCCGCATCGAGCTCTACTCAGCCGATGGCCGCCTTGTCGCCACCCCGCTCTCCGGATACCAGGATGCCGGCTCACGTCAGTTCGCATGCAATACCCGCGACCTGCCGGCTGGCGTCTACCTGATGCGGCTCAGCTCGGATCGGGAAACCGTGTCGGCACGGATGGTTGTCGTTCACTGATTCTGCTTTGAAAACAGGAGAGGGCCGCTTTGCGGCCCTCTCTTTTTGCACGGACGCGGAATCTAGTGCCCCTCCGACTAATAGATGCCAACAGTACTCGCCTTTTCCGAGGGGCACTGAGGGGGTATGGGGGAGTGCGCTCTCCCATGTCCGGGGGGTGCTCAGCGAGTCCGGTATGCGAGACGAGCGCCGAAGGGGGGCTTATCCCCCTAGCGGAAGAGCCGCACCAGAAAGAGCCAAAGCACTCTGACGTGAAAAAAGTTGGTGCGGCACTAATGCGCGCCGGCCCGATTCAGATGTGACGTGATTCCCAGTACTTCCCGATACTTGGTCACGGTACGACGGGAGATGTTGATCCCTTCCCGTCCCAGCCGCCGGGCGATCTCCTGGTCCGACAGCGGCCGGGCTTTGTCTTCGCGCTCGATATAGTCCTCAATCTTGCCCATTATTATCCGCTTGTCGATGTCACTCACCGCCGCGCTGAAGAAAAACTTGAGCTCATGGATGCCCCAGGGCGACTCGACATACTTGCCGTGGATGGCGCGGCTCACCGTCGAGACGTTGACGCCCAGCTTCTGAGCCAGCTCGGTCATCGTCATCGGCTTGAGATGCTCATATCCTTTCTCAAAGAAATCCCGCTGATACTCGACGACCCGGTTGATAATCCGGTTCAGCGTCATGCGGCGCTGTTCGATCGCAGTAAGAAAAAGGTGCGCCGATCTAACCTTCTTCTGAACGTACTTCACCTCATCATCAGCAAAGAGACCGGGGTTTCTAATCATCTGGAGATACTCAGGCCGGAGTCTGATGCGCGGCAGATAGTCGTCGTTGTAAACCGCCCACAGCTTGCCTTCCTGCCACTCGACCGAGAAGTCAGGGTTGACATAACCCGACTGCGCGCTGAAGAACTTCCGGCCCGGCCTCGATTCCAGTTCACCGATGACTTTGAGAGATTCGCTGAATCGTTCGGGTGAGATATTCAATCGCTTGAGCAAATTCTTGCGCTTGCTCCCGCACAAGTCTCCAAAATGGTCACGGACGATCACGTATTCGATACACTCGGCGTCGTAGCCTTTCTCCTCCAGCTGAACCAAGAACGACTCACGGATTGAGCGTCGGGCGCAGCCCACCGGATTGAATCGCCCGAGCGTATCGACAACTCGATCGACCTCGCCGGCCCCCACCTCCAGCCCACCGGCAATATCATCATTGCTCAAGAGCAGGAATCCATCGTCATTTAGATTGATGATAACGAACTCAGCAATCTTCACCTGGTCGGGGCTGAAGACACGCCGGGACTGCCTGAGGAGTTCCTCGCCAAGCTTGGAAACCGGCGCCGGCACGTTCTCGAGCCGGTCAAAATCGCCCGCCGCCGGCTCCACCGGCTGCGGTAGCACGTCCTCGCCGATCAACTCCGCGGTGCTGTACTCCTCCGGCGTCTCTTCTTTCTCCTTGCTCGTTTCCACGACTTCCTCCAGGCAAGGGTTGGTCTCGAGCTCCCGGCGAACCAGGAGCTCCAGCTCGATGGTCGGCAGCTGCAGCAGGTTGAGAAACTGGATCAGCTTGGGGCTCGGGACAAGCCTGAGCTCGTCACGCAGTTGGGGTTCTTGTCTCATCGCTTTGCTTTTTTCGTGGTATTCGTTACCATTCGGGTGGTTCGTTTCTTCTTTCTATATCTTGAACTTCTCGCCGAGATACAACTCGCGCGCTTGAGCGTTCTCGATCAAATCGCGGGCGGTGCCGGAGATCAGGACGCGCGCGTCGTAGATAAGATATGCCCGGTCGGTGATCTCCAATGTCTCCCGCACATTATGGTCGGAGATGAGCACCCCGATCGACTTTCTCTTGAGGCTAAGTATTATCTCCTGGAGCTCGGCCCGCGCGATCGGGTCGATCCCGGTAAAAGGCTCGTCCAAGAGCAGAAACTTGGGTTCGGAGATCATGGCCCGCCCGATTTCGACCCGGCGCCGTTCGCCGCCGGATAGGCTCAGGGCCTTCTGCGTACGGCGCTCGGTCAGGTTGAACTGCCCCAGCAGTTGTTCGGCTTCCTGGGCAATCGCGGCCTTTGACCGGTGCTTGAATTCAAGCACTGCCTGGAAGTTCTCGACCACGGATAATTTCCTGAAGACCGAGGCCTCTTGAGCGAGAAACGAAAGTCCGAGCCGCGCCCGCTTCCACATCGGCAGCGTCGTCAGGTCATGACCGGAAAGCGAGATCCGGCCGCCGTCCGGCACCACCAGGCCGCAAATCATGTGGAAAGTTGTCGTCTTCCCGGCACCGTTCGGCCCCAAGAGGCCGACAATCTCGCCCGGACCGACGTACAGGTCGAGTTCGTTGACCACCCGGCGCGCCCCGTAGACTTTGGTCAGCTTGTCGATCCGCAGCATCCTATTGCCTCAAGTGCAGATATCCTTTGGGTGCGCCCGTCACGACGATCTCGGTGGCCCGGCCGCCGCTGAACCGGAAGAGCATTGAACCTCCCGCAATGTCATTCTGGGAGCCTTCGCGGGTCAGATAGGTACCCTGTCCGGATCGAACCTCGAATTCGCTCAGCTGGTCGTCGACCAGTTCAAATCGACCGGCATCACCGGTGACGCGGTTTTCTTGTTCGGTCATCACGATGTTGCTGATCCAGCCTTCTTTGGCGTTGATGTCGTACCTCAAGGTGTCGCCGGTAATAAGCATGCTGTCGATCCGGACCGCGACCGAGTCGCGGGCGAACATCATGTTCGTCCGCTCCTGATACTCGAGAGTCTTGGACGTAACCTCGATCGGCGGTTTCTCCGCCCGATCAACCAGGGCGCGGGGCTGGCCCCTCATCACCCCGATGCCGCGCCTCAAGTCGTACGTGCCGATACTGCTCGACGCGGCAAACTTCTGAACGGTATCGACCATCCTGACGTTGCCGAAGGCGTCGGCCTGTTCCCGGCCGCGATCGTAGACCAGCGAGTCGGCGAAGATCGAACGCGCCTGACGGTGCAGGGCGACGTTACGCTTGAGCACCGACATGCTGCCTTGCAGGTAGTGATAGGCCGTGTCCGCCTCGACCGTACTGTTCGAATCGACGATCTTCACCGTGCCGCTCAGCACGGCAAGGTTGCGGGCTTCGTAGATGGTCGCCTCCTGGCACGTGATCTTGGCGGTCGGGGTCTGAATCGCCACCTCCCCGACCAGTCGCACCACGCTCCCGTCCGGACCATTGATGATCTCGACTTTATCGGCGGTAAAAGGCGACATCGTAACCATGAACAACAGGACTATCATCGTTTGATTTCGACCGGTGACTCCCCGGTTATTTTGCCCAGGATCTCGATCTTCTTCAGTTCCGGATCGGTAACCAGACCCATGCCTTCGATCCGGGTCTTGTCCTTACGCTCGATCAGAACCCGCGAACGGGTGACGATGCGGCCCGAATCATTCTGCCAGAAAAGCGAATCGGTCTCAAGCCGCGCACTGTCCTGGGTCAAGACCACGACACCGCCCCGGGCACTCATATTGCGGCTCCGGGTCGACAGCTCGCCGGTCGGAGCCTTGAGGTTTGAGGCCCTTTCCCCCTTGCTATTGAAGAAGTCGACGGTCAGATTTTCAACAATAATCTTTTCCTTGCTTTGATAGACGAAAGCGCGCGACCCGCGCAGCACCCACATCTTGCGCGCCTGGTTGGTCTCAATCAGATTGAAGTCGTCGATAACCGTCGAAGGCGGGTCTTCGCCCGGTGGAATTTCCTTCTTGGCGGGCGGACACGCCGTCAAGAGCAAAATCCATGCCAGGAATGCGATTCTTCTCATATCTCTGACAATTGTACCCATAACCGGGTGGTTGTCAAGGATTTCACTCTGGAGACGATCGGCCGACGGCGTGTGCGCCGGTCAGGTCGTGTACCACCGGGGCCAGCGCCCTTGAATGCCCAGAAAGTTGATGCCGCGCAGGAAACTCTGCAATAAACCAGCCCGGCCCCGGAAAACCGTACGGCCGTCGGTGGCAACCGATGCGCCATCCGGCCCGACTTCGAACTCTGTCTCGCCGTAGTGTACGATAAGCACCGGCCCGGCCTGGATCGTCACCGCGCCGCCCGGCTCGCTGCTCTGGATGGTCGTGGCGCGCCGCCGGTCGCGCCGCAACCGAGGCATACTGACCACGAGGTCTGGTGGATCCGCCCCGTGGCCGGCCAGTAACCGCGGCCAGCGCCCCGAGGCCTGCCCGACAACCGCAATGTGCCGGCCCGACGGCATCTCGACAAGATAGTTACGGTCCTCGAGGCGGTGAATGCTCATCCCCCGGGGTAACACCACGCGGACCCAGATGGCACCATTCAGCAGCACCAGGAAAAGTATGAGCCCCGGACGCCAGCGCGGGCGCGGCGCGAAAATAGAATAAAAGGCGGCAACCAGGATCAAGCTCGGCGTCGCCGTCTTGATCACCGAAAAAGTCTGGCCCCCGAAAAGCTGGGCAACCACGATCATCGCCCGGAGAACCAGCTCGAGCGTCCCGCCGAAAATACCGGCGAGCCACGATGAAACAAGGTTACACGCGGCCACCAGGAATCCCAACGTTACCGCCAGTGATGACAGGGGAACCACGATGAGATTGGCGAAAAGCGACAAGGTCGGCAGCCGGTTGAAATAATAGATCAGCAGCGGCGATGTGAAGAGCTGGGCCGAGAGCGACACGGCCAGGGGGATGAGCAGCGTGTTCCTAAGCCAACGAGGGGTTCGGGCTGGAAACCGTTTTTCCAGGACCGGCATGAGAAGCAGGATTCCGTACACCGCTCCGTAAGACAGCTGGGCGCTGACGCTGAACACAATCGATGGGTCGAAAAACAGAAGAATGATCAGCGAGACCGTGGTGACATGAAGCAGGCTGGTCTTGCGCTCGAGCACGCCGCACATTCCGAGCATAAGGCCCATCAGCGTCGCCCGCATAACCGAGGGACGAAAAGCAGTGACCCCGGCAAAGACAACCAGGGCAATGCCGATTAGAATAAACGACGGTCGGCGCGGAACCCGGAGCAGTTTCAACAGCAGGTAGCATAAGCCCACGATGTAGGTGATGTGCAGCCCGGATACGGCCAGGACGTGCGTCACCCCGGCATTGGCAAAAACCGTTTTGAGATTCGCGGTGAGTCCGCTCTGTCCGCCGATCAGCAGACCGGCCGCCAGGCGGCTGTTTTCCCCGGTGCAGTATTTCTCAAAGACCGTCCGGAAATAGCGCCGTAGCGGAAAGAAGAGCCGGCGTTCGAGCTCACTGCCTCCGGCAATGCCTTGAAAAACGATCTGCCCGGATACCGTCCCGAGGTTATGCCACGACGTTTTCGACCCGCTCCGGACAAACCCCGTGACCAGCACCTTTTCGCCCAGTCTCGACTCGAGATCGTGGTGATAGAAGTGAAACTCCTGCGGCAGGCCGAGCCCCCCGGTTTTGGTGTTGAGTTGCGTGACCTTGACCAGAAGACGCATGCTGTTTCCGAACAACTCCTCTTCGATCACGTACCCTTCGAAAGCCAACCGGCGGTCGGCCGGAACCGCAACCGCGGGCCGGTGCAGTGCGGTGTTGAGCGCGGCAAGAAACAGCAAGGTCAGATAGGCTGACCTTGACTCCAGAAAGGAGAGCAGCAGTGTGACTATCACCGCGGCCGCGGTAACAACGTCAGGCAAGTTGACCAGATACTGAAAGAGCACGCCGGCAATCAAGACCAGGCAAATCCTTACTGCCGTTCGGCGCATCCTTCCCTCCTCCGGGGAATCATGACCGGGTCACCCACTCCTCGTCATCGCACCGGCGGTCTATGTCTCGTACAGAACTTTCTCGATTTCGCCGGCCAGCCGCTTCATCTCAATCCGGATCAGTCCGGGATTGGCGGTGCGCGGATTGACTGCCGCATATAGGAAGTATTCATCCCGGATGAAGTAATTGATGACGTATGCCTCTTCGTTGAGCCAGATCAGTTCGACCATCTTTTTGAGTTTCAAATCCTGGCTCACGGCCCGAGCTGCCGACAGCATCGCCGCCATCTGGGCATCGAATACGGCACTGTCGAATCTGGCTTCAACCACGTGCTGGGCAATCGTAATGCCGTCATAGCCCACAAGACTCAAAAAATAACAGCCGGCAATCTTATCGCCGACCTCCCTGATTCTTTCTTCAAAATTCGTCGTGTCGCTCATTATGACTCCTAAACCCTTTCCAGGTACTCGCCGGTCACCGTATCAACCCTGACCTTGTCCTGACCCTGCACAAAGGACGGTACCCCGATCTTGAGTCCGGTTTCGAGTACCGCGGGTTTCATCTGGGCGGCGGCGGTTGCATCCTTGAGTGCCGGATCGGTATCGATCACGGTCAAGACAACGGTCTTGGGCAAGTCAACTCCGATCGGATGCTGTTCGAAAAACTGTACCTCGAGCCGCGTGTTCGGAGTCAAATACAAAGCGTTGTCGCCGAGGTCCGGCGCGCTGATCACAATCTGATCAAAGGTCTTGACATCCATGAAATGGTAGTCATCGCCGTCCGCGTACAAAAAATCCATCGTTACGTGCTCAAGGTCCGCCTCGTCAACGCGCTCATCGGAACGGAATCTGATTTCGGTGCTGTTGCCGGTAATGAGATTACGCAGTTTGCAGACAACCATCGCCCGCCAGTTGCCGGGCGCGATGTGCTGTACGGTAAGAACCTTGTACGGTTCGGTGCCGAGCTTGATCGCCATGCCTTTCTTGATCTGGGTAGTCTGAATCATCAGGTCTCCTGTCAACGTCGCCGCCAGCGGCCCTTATCCTCCTCGTCCTCGACCGAGAAACCCAGCCGATACAGCTCGTCCTTCATCTCGTCGGCGAGCGTGAAGATCTTCGCCTCACGCAGTTGGGCCCGAACCTTCACCATCAAGTCCATCAGTTCATTTTCGCGTCCGCTGGTCGGCCTTTTCACCTTCAGGTCGAAGCCCAACGTGGCAAGATAGCAGGCTGCGCTCTGGTACAGCTTCCTCGCTATTTCGAATTTCTTGTCGACGTGGAGCGCCTCAAAGCCCTCGCTGACCAGGTCGTAGACGACACTCAACGCCTGAGGCGTATTCAGATCATCGTCCATCGCCGCGACAAAATCCTTAAGTCTCAAGAGATCGTCGGCCGACGCCGGGTTCGGTGCCGGCTGGTCGGTCAAGAAAAAATTGAAATACTTGGCGATGCGTTCAAACCCGTTCTTGGCTTCAACCAGACGTTCTTCGTGGTAGTCAATCTGACCGCGGTAGTGCGTCTTGAGAAAATACATGCGCAGGACGTTGGGGTCGAACCGACCCAGAATCCCTCGAACCGAGCAGGAATGGCCCGTGGATTTGGACATCTTCTCGCCGGTCAGGTTGAGCATCCCGTTGTGCACCCAGTACTTGACGAACTGCTTCTCGGTAATGCCCTCGCATTGGGCGACCTCATTCTCATGATGAGGAAAAATCAGGTCTTCACCCCCGGTATGGACGTCGATCCCGTCACCCAGCAGGTGCATCGCCATTGCCGAACACTCGATGTGCCAGCCCGGTCGGCCCCGGCCCCAGGGGCTCTCCCACCACGGTTCGTCCGGTTTGGCCTTCTTCCACAACACGAAGTCGGCTGGGTCTTCCTTGCCCGGGTCGACGTCCACGCGCGAATCGGCAATCAGATCCTCTACCTTTTTCTTCGCCAGCCGGCCGTAGCCCGGAAACTTTTTCACCCTGAAGTAGACATCGCCTTGCCGATGATAGGCCAGTCCTTTCTGCTCCAGCTTGTCCACCATCGTGATGATCTCCTGCGTGTATTGCGTGGCTCTCGGATAGTAGGCCGCCCGCGCGATGTTGAGCCGGTCGGAATAGGTGAAGAAAAGGTCGATGTTCCGCTGGGCCAGCTCCCGCCAATCAATCTTCTGTTCACGAGCCCGTGCCAAAATCCGGTCCTCGACATCCGTGAAATTGACTACCTGCATGACGCGGAAGCCCTTGAATTCGAGATACCGACGCAAGACGTCGGCGGTGACAAAGGCGCGCATGTGACCCAGGTGCGGTTCGCCCTGCACCGTCATGCCGCAGGTGTACATCCGCACCAGGTGCGACTCCAGGGGCGTAAACCGCTCTTTCTTGCCGGAGAGCGTATTCGTCAGGAAGAGCGCCATGACTCATTATACTTGGACATCGGCCTTCCGTCAACAAGCAAGCCGGATCGGCTCGCGTGAAACGCGCCCGACAGGACGGGCAGACTCAAGACACGAAATCCCCTCGAAGGTCTCAATCCTTGCCTTGCTGATTTGCTGATTCTCTGATGCGCCTCCCACTGGTCTTCTGATCTCCTGATTCGCGACATCTCTTCTCTATATCGCGTCGCATTTCGATTGACAAAGGCCCGGGCGGATTGTATAATCGCCGCAGGCCGAAGGTCTCTACGAAATTGTAGGGCCGGGTTTTACACCCGGCCGCCGGGCGGATTATATAGTCGCCGGTGGTCTCGAGTTTCGCGGCGGCATATTAAATGCCGCCCTACAGAGGATTCTAGTTGAATATCACGAACACTAAGGAGGCCATTCATGAAGAAGTACTTTCTTCTGTCATTATTTGTCGGACTCGCCGCGGCAAGTTATGCCGATGTCCTGTCGTTTTCGACCCTGAAGTCCCTGGCCCAGGCCCGGGCGCAGGCGAAGTGGGGCGAGGTGGTGGCCGGTCCGGTCCTGCCGGTGTATGATTTGAGCGGTGAGATTGCGTCCTACATCTTCACCTTTAAGCTGGGCCGGGGTATCTTCCCGAGCCACGCCGAGATTGAGGCGATGATCGAGGAAGGCGGGCGGCTTGAGGCGCGGCCGGGTAATGATCTGGCGGCGTACCAGCAGGCCTTAGACAAGAGATTTGGGACCAATGTCTTTGGCAAAGTTGTGGTTGGGGCGCGCTATGACCGAAACCCGGTTTACGTGGTGGGCAACTGTCTACCGCCGCAGGTCTACAACCGGAGCCGGGCTTACCAACGGGCGCGCGCCGAGCTTGGTCCGCAGGCCGCTTTGGTCAAGGTCTACTACTTAACGCCGCTCAACGAATTCTTTGAGTTCACCGATGGTCAGAAGACCCTGCATCTCAACTGCTACTCACTGCAGCCGGTGAACCTCGAGGACTATCGCGGCGTGGGTGAGTCCAAGGTTTCCCTGAAGCCGAAGTGGGATGCCCTGCTGACGAACCCCGGGTCGCCGGACAAGTTCGACGGCTATGTGCCCAATGTGCCGGCGATACCGCTCTGGAGCTACGGGTGTTCGCCGACCGCGGCCGCTCAGATCTGCTGGTTCTGGGACTGGTTTATCAATCCGAACGGCTACGGACGGATCATCGACCACTTCTTTGACCGGTGGGACCAGGCTGAAAATCATTGGGATTTCAACATACCCAATGTCCATCGCGAGCTGGCCGTGGCGATGGGCACCGACTCAACGACCGGAGGCACCAATGTCGGCAACGTCGCCTCGGGTATCAGATCGGTCTTCCAGATGAACGGCTACACCTGCACCAGCAACATCCATTACTGCAATAACTCGGTCGAGGTGATGACCTATCTGCGGCCCGAGATCGATGCCGGCCGGCCGGTCTACTGGGGTCTGACCAACTACTATCAAGGCGGCCGTTACATCAATCATGGCACCTGCGCCGTCGGCTACAAGTTCATACCGGGCGACACGCTGATCACGTTACACACCACCTGGACGAACGGCGAGGAGGACTGGACGATCTGGACCCCGGGCTGTTCGGAACGCGTCTACGAAGTCATTCCGAGCGGTTCCTCGACGACGAACATCAAAGTGACCGCGCCTTTGGGGCGGATCATGTTCCGGAACTTAAAGTACAAGATGACGTGGCTTTCGAGCGGTACCGGTATCGACCACTGCAAGATCTGGTGGGCGCCGAACCGGTGGTGGGGCAATG
>CAYGYG010000051.1:0-11147 GCA_964354155.1 uncultured bacterium
CGGCCCGCAGGGGCTCCTGGAGGTCGTGGCTGGCCACGTAGGCGAACTGCTGCAGTTCCTCGTTGGAGCGCTTCAGGTCGGCCACGGCTTTTCTGAGCTCCTCCTCGGCCCGCTTGCGAATAAGGGCCTCAACGAAAGCTACGGATAGGACTTCAACGGCCTCCTGGTCGGTTGGGGTATAGCCCGCCTCCTTATTGGCGAGGCCGATAAGGCCGATCGTCCTCCCGGCCTGCTTCAAGGGTACCCCGAGGAAGGAGGTGATCGGAGGGTGGCCCGGAGGGGTCCCGACGCGGTCGGGGTGCGCGGCCGGGTCGTTCACGATCAGGGAACGCCCTTGGCGGATGACGCTGAACCAGATTCCACGAACCTCCAGGTTTTTCAGCAGGACCACCGCGTTAGTCTTGGGCATCCTACAGGCTTCCCACCCGGGGTCGCTCAGGGCGATGTTGTCCGCTTTCCCCGCCGCCTTCAGCTCATCAATGAAACCGAACTTACTTCCGGTCAGCTCCTCAGCGATAGCCAGGCAGGCCCTGCCGAGCTGATCTACGCTTTCACACGCGATGGCCTCACTAAACACCCTATTGACCGCATTGAGAATCGCCGCTTGAGACCCCAGCGCCTCCTCCGCCCGCTTGCGCTCGGTGATGTCCTGGAAGACACACGCAACGTAGATCCGACCTGAAAGATTGAGTCGCTGGGCAGAGACGAGCACATTGCGAATCTCACCGTTCTTAGTCCGATGCCGTGTCTCAAAAGTATCTATTCCCTCGGCAAGAATCTTCTCGATGTGCTTCGCCGTTTCCGCCGCGGTCTCGATTGTTTCGTAGTCCGTGATCCGCAGCTTGGCAAATTCCGCGCGGGAATAGCCCAATTGGCTGGCAGTCAGCTCGTTGAAGTCAACCGCTCGTGTGGTCTCGAGGTCTATCAGCAGTACGCCATAGGGAGCACGATCGAAGAGCGCCCGGTAGCGCAGCTCCGACTCGGCGAGTTGTTTCTCCGCCCGCTTGCGCTCGGTGATGTCCTGGACCGCCGATTGGTAACCGATCACCTTCCCCCCCTCGTCGCGAACGACCGTGGCCAGGCCGTGCGCGGCAAAGGTCGTTCCATCCTTCCGTTTCGCGGTGTAATCGCCCTCCCATTCCCCGGTCGTGCTGAGCGCGGCGAGGATGGCCGCGACCTCGTCTTCGTTCTGGAGAAAATCCGGGATTGGCCGGCCCACGACCTCCTCCTTGCTCGTATATCCCCAGACCTTGAGGAAAGCGGCGTTGGCTTCGGTGATCACCCCATTCGTGTCCGCGATGCTGTTCGCGGCGATGGAGGCGTCGAACACGAAGTTCTTCAGCCGCAAGGCATCCCGGCTCTGCTGAAGCTCCTCCAGCTGGGAGGCCAGCTCCTCCTCCGAGATCCGCAGCTCCTCGTTGGCCGCCTCCAGTCCCGCCGTACGTTCCCGGACGAGTTCTCCGAGTTGCTCGCGGTGGCGCCGCAGCTCGACATTGGCCGCCTCCAAACCATCCTTCTGCCATTGGCGGTCGATATTCACGGCAAGACCGTTCGCCAGGTTACTGACGAACGGCTCGTAGGGCGCGTACCGTTCGCATTCTTCCAGCTTGAGGAGAAGGAACCCGAAATGCCGGTCTTGGGTTTTAAGCGGAAAGGTTTGAATGCCGGCGCGGCCCGGAAATCGGCAGGGATGGTTTGGATCGTGGTCAATGTCGCCCCCGGGAACGTCGCAATCCGCGCATTCCGGAACCGGTTCGCCGCTGAGGCGGGGACGCTCTTCGCCAGGCAGGCACACGGCGCAAGACGCCACGCCCGGCACTCCCTCGACCGCGCGGCACACGAACTCGCCCATCTTCAGCCGTGAGGAGAAGAGGAAAAAAACACTCTGGGCCGCGAGCAGTTGACCCAGAACGCGCAGATCAATGTCGTTCTTTGGCGGACTCAAGACTCCACCCCCGATTGAGCGTTCATTGTCTTGACTTCTGGAACTCCTGCGGCTTCATGTAGTAAGGATTCTTCACGATCTGGCCGTGGACGACCATGAAGGGGTGCACCTTGAGGACATCGAAGATGATCGCGCCGTTGAACCGCCTGGCGTCGTATTGACAGAGTCCGATAAACGGATGGGTTTCGAAGACGATATTGAGCAGGTTTTCGTATTCGATGAGCCGTTCCGAGCCCGGAATGCCGCGCAGGGCCCAGGACATCTCACCGCTCGCCCGGGTTCCGGCGTAGCCTTCGTCCAGAGATCCCTGATAGAGAGCGCGCAGCCCGTCCATCATTCCGTCCGGGACGAACTTGCCGTTGGGGCAATACGTCTGCTCCGCGTTGGCGATGGTTAACTGACCGCCTTCGGGTAACTTTACGCCCATCCCGGCCAGCCAGTCTCGCACCTCACCGACCGGCATCGTGTCCACGAAATAGGAGACCTTCTCTCCCTCACGAATTCCTGCATCCAGGTACTTGGCGATCAGTTTGCGGCGCTCATTCTCATCGTCGTAGATAAGGCACATATGGGTGCCCACAGGGAATCTCGTTTCAGTGAAACCCATCGCGGCCTGTCTTCGTGTTTGGTCCATAGATACCTCCTTAGTTCTCGAGTTTGAGTCGCACCCGAGATTCATCTTTATCGTCCATAGACTCTGTTCCAAGTAGCTCATGCTCTCTGACACTTGTCTTCCAATGCTCTTTCGGTTCCTGATCTTCTTAGACATTGCCGTACACTTTGGCCGACTTGCGGGCCCTGGTCAATAGATCGGAAATCGCCGAGGGCGCTTCAGACGAATAATAGGCGCTCCCCACTTGCAGGTGAAGACCCCGGGGCTGCCCTGTTTTCGCCTTCAGCTGATTGAGATTGGCATGTAATCGCGTGTTGATTACAGCGGCGCCGGCCTCGCTCGATTCCAGGGCGAGTACGGCAAACTTCGAGCCACTCATGCGGCTGATGATGTCCGACCTTCGGAATGTGGACTTCAGCACGTTTGCAAAGTCGACGGCTGGATCATAGGGCGCGGGTGTACCGGGCTTCTTGTCTGTACTTGGGTTTCTGAACTCAACGAGGAATAGTACGAGGCCACGGTTGGTGCGGTTGGCCAGCTTCAGGAAGTGCTGGCTTAGGACGAGAAAAGCCCGAAGGGTGTAGAGTCCGGTAGGTTCGTCAACGAGGCAAAGGTTCTGCAATTCATTCTGTATCTCCTTCTGTTCAATGGCGCAGTTGACAACCAGCCTTAGCTGGTCGGCGCTCATTTTGCCCTTGATGTAGTGGTCGTTGAAACCCAGTTGAACCGCTTTGATGGCGCTTGCCTCCTCCTCAGGTTCGGCCAACACTACCGTAGCTACTTCGAGGAGCGGCTTGTTCATCGCCAAGAGAGCGTCGATATTCTCGTAGTACAGCAGTTTCAGTTCCACGATGAGTGCGTCGATGCCTCCGATCCTGAGGCGTTCAAGCGCCGCGTCGAGTGAGGTCAGCCACTCAAGTGCAAAGCCCGCAGTGCCGCCTTCCCCCAGGGACGACTTGATGAACAAGGCATCCTCCTGGTTAGCGTTAACTAACAAGACGGTCCTGGATCTGGGCTGTTTTTGACCCAGTTCCACCCACTGAAACCAGTTGTCGATAAGATCTGCCACTTACCAGAACCTCCGTATCGGATCTACCGATCTTGAGCCGATGGTGATGGTCGATTTCGTCTCCTGACCATCACCGGGCAGGCTCCATTAGCTTAACAGTTTAGCCTCTTGGGACGCCGTAACAATAGGGGGATGTCTGTAATTTCGGATAGGTATATCTACCTATTCAACATCCGACATGATTAAGGGGGCCGGTAGATACCGAGTAAGCGGTAGGGTGTCGCCTAGTGCAGATCCGAGTCAGGCGGGAGGAGCATATCGGCAAGTTCGGAGAGAGGGGCGCCTTTGGCGAAGTACCCGTCGGCACCGGACTTGGACGCGCCGTCGCGAAGTTCCTCGTCATTCCAGATCGTGCAAATGATGACTTTGGTTTTCGGATGTCTCTTTTTTACTGCGCACGTCGTTTCGAGGCCATCCATCCCGTGCATCTTCACGTCCATAATAATAGCGTCGATATCATGGCGGCGCGTCATGAAATCAATGCATTCCTCACCGCTGGCCAACATCGCGATGACATCGAACTCCGCGTTATCATCAAAGTAGGCTTTTATCGCCTCGCGTGAGAGCTCATTGTCATCGACCAACAGGATTCTGATTCTCTTCATGTTCCACTCCTTGGCTCAGCGGAAGATTCGCGTTGATGACGGTACCGCGCCCGGGCTTTCCGTGGATCGTTAATGAGCCGCCCATGAGCTGCGCCCGCCCTTGCATGGTAAGTAGTCCGAATCGGCCCACCACTCTGGGTTTCAGCGCCTTCGGGTCAAAGCCCACGCCGTCATCGTGCACTTCGAGGACAAGACGCCCCAGCCGTGTCGTCAGGCGGACATCGACATTCTTTGCGTGCGCGTGCTTCCGTATGTTGAGCAGAGCTTCCTGTACGATGCGCAGGACGTTTGCTTTCAATGTGAAGTTGAGCAAGGGTACTTTCTTTGGGAAAGAGCACCGGACATTGATGCTCTGGTCCGCAAAACCGTGGTCTATGACCCGCCTGATCGCTTGAGTGAGTCCGATTTCGGGTTCGCGAATCGGTTCGATTGCACTTATCAGTTTACGCGCTCGTTCGATAGAATTGTGGACGACATCAATCAACTGCTTCTTCTTTTCCTGAACCGTCGGATCGAGAGCGTTCGTATCCAGCATCTGCAGGAAATAGAGAATCGCGGCCAACCCCTGTAGAATATCGTCGTGGATTTCCGAGGCGATCGACAAACGTTCACGTTCCTGCAGAGCGATCGTGTTTTTGGCCAGCTCCTCCAGCTTCTGGCGTTCGGCGGTCAGTGCGGTGAGAGCTGTCTGCAGCTGTTGGTGGTAGGAATGCTTGGCCAAACCGGCGGCAATCGTCTCACCAACCGCCTGCATCAGAACCAAGTCGTCCTTGGGCCAAGCACGTTGCGCGTCATGCGACAACAGGGCCAGGGCTCCGAAGAGCTTGCCCTCGAGTGAGACTGGGACAACGAGCAGACACCGCACGTCGTGCTTGGACAGTTCTTCCTTCGCGGACCCGGCCAGCGCGGGCAGGACGGCAACATCCGACACCATGAAGTAGGGGCGCCGTCTCATCATGCGTATCCACCACTGGTACTTCCGGGACGGCAGATTGTTGACCAGACGTCCCAACCCTCGCAGTCCCCGTCGATGCCACTGGTAGGTAGCCGTCCAGACGTCTTTTGGGCGTCGGTACTCGAAGAAAAGCACCCGATCGGCGCTCAATAGCCGGCCAATCGTGGCCACGCTGACCTTGACGGCGGCATCAACCGCTTCCGTCTTAACAAACTGTTCGGCCAGTCTGGCGAGGAGGCGCTCCAACTCAAGGCGGCGTTCAATTTCGGCCTGCGATTGTCTCCGGTGGATGGCGGCGGCGACCGGCCCGGAGACGATCTCCAGCACCTTAAGGTCGCTCTTCGAATAGTGAGTGGCGTCCGCGTAACTCTGGGCGACCATGGCGCCGATCGCCTTTCCCCCGATGCGCAGCGGCACCCCCAACCAAGCCTTTGATGGTGTTCCATGCTCCTTAAGGCGGGAAATCTCGATAGGCCGAGGTCTGTCATTCCCGGTAAGCAAAAGAGGCAGATTCCGCTTGATGACATAGGCGGTCGGGGTCCTTTCGGCCGGGGATCGCTGGAGATGCACTTTCTCGTCGACGAAATACGGAAACGAAAGCTCATCGCGCACCTGGTCGTACAGGGCGATGAAAAAATTCGTGACATCGAGGATGCCGCCGAGCCTCTGGTGAATAAACCGGAAAAGCTTGGGCATCGAGTCGATCCGGTCAACTGCTTTGGAAATCTCATAGAGCACCGCTTGCACTCGTTCCATCCGTTTCCGGTCAGTCGTATCACGCACCACCGCCTGAAGTCCCGTGATCTCGCCGTGGGTTCTCATGACGCTCACCAGGACCTCGCCGACGCGCATCGAACCATTCTTATGTCGCCACTTTGTTTCACAAGGCTTCTTTCCCCTGCCTTTGAGAGACCGTCTCAGCATGGATAGATAGGTGGGCAAGTCTTCCCGGCAGATGGTGGGCAGGGCGGTGAAATGCTTGCCGATGATCTCGTGCTTTGCGAATCCGGACTGTTCGCAGAAAGTATTGTTACACGACATTACTATTCCCTCGGCGTCAGCTGTCAGAATGCCAACCGGAGCAAGTTCAACGATGTCCCGGTACTTTGCTTCATTTTCCCGGAGGTTCTGCTCCATGCGGCTCTTGTACAGTGCGATCTCAATGGCGATATGCAGCTCCCGCTCGCTGAACGGCTTCAGAACATAGCCGTAAGGCGCGGTTAGTTTTGCGCGCCCAAGTGTTGCTTCGTCCGCGTATGCAGTAAGATACACAATAGGAACCGGTGCTATCGTCTGGATTTTCTTGGCCGCTTCAATACCGTCGATTCCATCCCGGAGCACGATATCCATGAGCACCAGCGACGGCTTTATTTCGAGAACCTTTCTGATCGCTTCTTCCCCGGTGGAAACGATGAAAGTCCGGAGATACCCTAAGTTCTTGAGCGTGTTCTGGATATCGAGGGCGATAATATTTTCGTCCTCGACAATAAGGAGAGTCGGCGGCAGGCTCTCGTTGTTCATCGGCGCACCTTAAACTCGATTCGCCATTGCGTGCCCGGCTCCTTGCGCAGATCAAGCCGTCCTTCGAGCTGCTCAACGAGCGTGTTGACCAGATGCAGACCGAGAGTCTGCGTCTGGCGATAGTCCAAATCGGCCGGCAGCCCGACGCCGTCGTCGCTAACGATGAGAGAATAACGGGCAGGGTCTTGGGCCTGCATTCGGATGGCAATCTTGCCCCGACGTCCCGCCGGGAAAGCATGTTTCAGCGAATTCGATACCAGTTCGTTGATGATCAAACCGCACGGCACCGCAGCATTCATGTCAATCGCCACCTGGTGAATGTCCACTTCGAGATCGACGTCCCCATGCGCGATCCCGTAGGATCTGAAGAGACCTCGAGCAAGGTCCTTGACATACTCGGAGAAATCGATCTGCGCAAAGTTGCCGGACGTGTAGAGTCTTTCGTGAATGAGCATCATGGATCTGATGCGATCCAGGCTGTCCCGGTACAGCTTCTTTACCTGCTCGTCGTCGAGGTACCGCGCCTGCAGGCTCAAAAGGCTGGCGATGATCTGCATATTGTTCTTGACCCGATGGTGAAGCTCGCGCAGGAGAACTTCTTTTTCCACGAGAGATCTCTTGGTTTGTTCCTCGGCCTGTTTACGTTCGGTGATGTCCTGAACCGTACCGATCAGCTTGACTACTCGGCCGCCCTCATCCTTGACTGTGTGCATGGTGGCCGTAAAAAACGCTTCTTTTCCGCCCGGAAGCCTCGCTTGGAGATCATATTGGAAGCTTTGCCCGGTCGCGATGGCTCTCGCTGCGTACTCACGCAGGATCGCATTCTGTTCCGCCGAGTAGTACTTGGCCTCTTCGTCAGGCCTCGGTGCACCCAACGCCCGGTCCCGCTGGTAAACGTTAAACGTCTGGTCAGACCAGGCCAGCGTTTTGCTATGGATATCATACTCCCAGTCCCCTATGCCTCCCATGGCCTGGGCTTCTTTCAGGCGCCGCTCGCTTTCCCGCAAAGCATCCTCTGCCCGCTTGCGCTCGGTGATGTCCAATTGCGTAGAAATACTGTAGAGTGGATTCCCATGTAGGTCATAGATCGTATCAACATTGAGCAGGACGTCGCGCACTTCGCCCTTTCTGGTAATGATCTGCAGTTCCTCGTTCGTCAGCTTAGCGACCTGTTTCCACCTGGCAAGAAGGTTCCGGGCTTTCTCATGGAATGCGGGTGCGTAGATCGTGGCGATCAGGGGTCTACCTACCAACTCACTTTTATCCTGGTAACCAAGCGTCTTTACTGCAATCCGATTACAGTCGAGAATCAACCCCTCAAAACTGACATTGTAGGCAAGCAACGGTAAATTCTCGAAGTACTCCAGCAGTTTGAAATGCTCTGCGGCAAGCGTCTCCTCGAGTTGTTTCCTTTCGGAAATATCGACGAAGGCTGCTTGAACCGCCGGTCGCCCTTCGTACACGATGCGACATGCAGACATCAAAGTCCAGAATACGATCCCATCTTTCTTGACAGCACGAAATTCGTACTGCTCGGGTACATCTTTTCCCTGCAGGCGATCGCGGAAACGTTGGAAAAACATGGCGCGATCATCAGAATGTATGACAGCCTGAAGTTGGTGCGCAGAGAAAGAGAGCAACTCCTCGGCTGTATAGCCCACCATCGCCGCCAGGGCGGGATTGACAAACACCAGACGTAATTCAGGCCCAACCCCGATGGCGATTCCCTGGAGAGAATGCTCGGCCAGAATTCGATATTTGTTCTCTGATGCCCTCATCTTGTTGTCGGCGTCTGCTTTTTCTGTTACATCCCTGATAATGCCCAGGGTGCCAAGGAATGCCTTCTTTGATCCTTGATTATAATGGCCTGCTGCACTGACATCACCGAACGCGATTACTTGCCCAATGACTTCTTCTTCCCCCTTTTTGGGAATCAATCTAATCAGGAGCTCATGAGTCTTTCGTTTGCCGGTCCTCCTTTCATCGAAAAGCTTCGGGGCATTTCCATCACCGGTTCTCTTACCTTCATATTTGGGCAGAATGTACTTCCGGCTGAAATTCTTGACATCATCGGGGTGGAGAATCTTGCTGAAATGCTGCCCCCTCAACTCTTCGGGTTCATATCCGAGGATGCGAACCGAGTCGTTGATAAAAGTGAAACGGCCTTCCGGGTCGATCATGTAGACGATGTCAGGCAATTCCCGTAGAATGTTGACATACTGCTCAGCGACGGGACGTGCTTTCCGGGTCTTGACGGCCCGGTTAGTCGCGATCGACTTTTTCTTCTTCAGCTCAATGGGGGAGTTTGGCCGACGCGTGCGCCGGTCTGAATGTGACCTCACGCCTGCTGCAAGTACTGGTCTCATTGGCCTCATTGGTAATAATACTCAGCATTTCTACTCCGCCTGCAATCCCTTATTCACCTGATTGTCGTCTAAGTAGAAGTACTTAGGAGCAACTGGGCACAGGACAACTGGGCAGAGAGCAGAATGACGTAGGACGATAAAGAGTGCAGGGATACGGAGGGGCAAGGGTGCGGGGGTGCGGAGGAGCTGAAAGAGAGTGGATCGGAGGATCAGCATATCAGTGGGCAGGATATCAGCGGTCAGAAGAGCAGGAGATACCAGCGAGGGATGATGGACGACCGTTCGCATTGCTCACCAGGACGAGAGGACGAAATGACGCTCCGACTCACGGACCCGAGGACGCCTTGTCAAAATCCCCCTCTTTTCCCCCTTTGATAAAGGGGGATATAGGGGGATTAGAGTGCGGAAGCCAGGCATCGCGCAGGCCTCTAACGTTCAGCGTTCTAACGATATCAACGTTATTAACGTTACTAACGCTCTAAACGTTCTACTGCCGTTTCATGTTCAGTTTCTTGATGATCTCGTGGACATAGCCAGCTTCGCGGGTGCCAATGGCCTTGGCCAGGTCGGAGTCGGCTCCCAGGTTGGCCACGGCGGTCAAATTCAGATGGCCGTGGGCATGCTGACTCACGAATTCCAGCTTTTCCGCCTCAGCTAATCCGGCGTCCAGGAGAAGGCCGGCCGCCGTATTAACGTGGGAGGTCATGACCGTCATTATCTTGTGATCATCGACAAAGACCTCTTCATGACGATTGCCGTCGTACCACGCAATCCCGAAAGCAACTTGACCGTCATTGTTGAGCTGAAACATGTAGCTTTTGAAAACGGATACAATCTCTCCGGTGTCCATAAAGGGACTCAGATAGGACTCCACCTGACCGGATTCTTTCTCCCCCGCCGAGTAATACTCGATTATCGCGTAGGCCGTGTCGGAAAAACAGATGCGCCCGAACGCCAGGAACAGCAGTTCCAGTCCTTCGGCCGAACAGACGATCGCGTACTGCGCCTTGAATGTGTCGCTGGTGACATCGTATTTCCGGAAGCCCTCCTGGGGCTCAAAGATATGTCCGCTTTCATCTTTCATTATGAAGACACCGAGCGGCATGACGAAATCACGGCGAGCGGGCGTCGGGTCCATTGGCCATTATAGCCGCTGCCCTTAATGATGTCAAGACGTTCTTGAGGTTAGGGGCGCGGACGGGGAAGAGCGACCGTGCATAGGGCAATTGAGCATAGCGTCTTACATCACAATCATCAATTTCTGAATCGCTGTAATCCGATGCTTCATCGTCCCGAGTGCAGCGAGGGATCTCAGTCCTTCTATCGCTGTAATCGACGGCGCGTTCCACCGCAATAACTATTAAACTTCGTCTCGAAGGTCGACTTATAACACGTCGATCTGAAAGCTGATCACGAGCATACGATTGGTTGTTCGTTGATTGACTTTTTCTTCTTCGTCGACCGATATCTTGAATTGCAGCGTGTCGACCAGATCGGGCGAATCTTTATAGACCGTCCCGTTGATCTGTTCTCCTGACTTGGCGGTAAGGCGGTATTCGCCCGGGGTTGAGCCCTTCATTGCTACGCTATCACCGGTGGAAGAAACCAGATAATATCCATTAAACGGCACGCTCTTGCTCTGAGGGTTGGCGAAGCTGAGGAGTACATCGAATTCTTTCTTGGGACAAGAGAGGCCGAATAGAACGAGTCCGGCACATACCAGAAGCAGATATTTCTTCACGTATCCTCCTTTGCTGCGACAGCGAATACTAACATAATTGCCTCAGAAGTCAACAATGAAGTTGAAAAGCCACCGCCGACTCATTATGCGCTCTCAAACCGTGATTACCTGTGGCGATGAATAGAGAAGGATGATCCGGAGTAGCGGGATTCATCCCGCGCCGAATAGTAGCAGGCTGACCTGTCCCGGCCCTCGGGAAGCCTGCGACTACAACTGCTTCACAGATGATGCTTCATCGCGGTAATCGATGCGCCTGCGGCGCACTAGTGTGGTGCGTCTAACAGATCTTTACATTTGGAAATGTTTCTCATAATTGCATGTATTTAATAATT
>CAYGYG010000052.1:0-10383 GCA_964354155.1 uncultured bacterium
CAGGTTACAGAGAATATGTGAATTATACAAAAAGGAATTCCTGAAGAAGTATGCTATTAAGTTTTCAAAAATACCAAGTAGATCAAGGGTAGGAATTGCAAGAGGACAAATCATATCACTAGGCAGCAATCAAGATTTTGTTGGTTCATGTATTAATATTGCAACAAAACTCCAGAAACTTAGTCAGCTTTCCTTTGCGGTTTCAAGGCGGGGGTTTGAGTTCCCAGAATGTTTTGGTGGCGTCAGCAAGGCATTTATTCTAAAGAAAACTAGTGTCCCCGGCGTTGGTGATGATGAGGCAGTAATCATTCTAAGCAGTGAATTTGATGCGTTGTCACCGGAGGAACAAGCAAAATTCAAAGAAGTGTAAATGAAATAATACCCTCTCAACGCGCTCATGACTGAGAGCGGCCGGCTCGCGTGGCCGTGTCATTTGGATTCTGGCAAATGTCACCTTCATATATCTTAGAATGTGCAATCGTCAATAATTCCCAGGGGCTCTTAAAAGAAGAACAGCCACCTTATCTTCACCGCATAGATGCGTTCGGAAGTCTCCCAGTTGCCGTTCTGTTGAGTGTGAAGCTGATTCAAGACCACATGGAATTTCGAACGGGGCCTTATCTCCCACGAGTAGTACAGCGCGAATCGCAACCGAGGCAAATCTAGCTCTGACGACGCGTAGGTGAGAGCAGAATTCGGCGCAAGGGTAAGGCGCATGAAAGGCGTAAAGCTATACGTAAGGTAAATGCTGCTGCTTGCCGTCGTCGCCAGATGGGCGCCCGTCGTGTCATATTCAGCCCAGCTCGTGAAGAACGGATTGAATGATATTCTGTCCGTCAAGGGGACGTAGAGCGAACCCCAGGATTCTCTGTGCCAAGCAAGGAAATCCCTCTGGTAGTTCCACCCATATCCGTACAACTCCCCTGCCGTGCAATTCAGTTTCCCCAATTCAAGCGAGACGTTGTAGTTGACCCACTTGTTATGATAAGCAAGATCTCCGTGATAGTTCTGCCCGTAGCCAGGGCTGAAATAAAGCCAACTCCTGCAAGGTCGTCTCAGATTGGCACTGACTTCGAAGGACATAGACTGGTCCCAGCCGACATCACCTTCACCTTCTTCCTTTTCCTGGTCAAAACCCGAACAGACGGTGTAGGAACTGACCGCGCCTTTTCGGGGCGATCGGCTGTAGCCCGCGAACAGGCCCAGACCTTTGTCTCCAGGAGAACCCGAAGCATAGCCCATCGGACTTATATCAAAGTGATCGTTAACATAACTCCCTGAAAAACCGCTGAAAGTGTGCTCGTCAAAGTAGAGCAGCCCTCCGGATCTTCCCGTATAGCCGAGATTCCCAGACGTGTCTTGATTGCAGACAATCTGGCCGGCGCACAGATTGCGCCCTAAGCGAAAAACCCCATCCATGTCAAAACCCAGCGCCCAATCATCCGTCTCTAAGTCCCGGCGATAGGTTTCAAGCATACCGATCTCAGAGTTCTTGAACAAGTACCTTTTGATTCTAAACACATTCCAGGAACTGTGCCACGCACTGTCGGAGACGCCGAGCTTCTTGTCCGTCAAACAGCTCAAGAGCCCCAACTCGTAACGGCCCATCTTCTCGGTGTATTTTGCACCGGAGAGTATCGGCACGTCACCAGATCCATCCCTCAGGATGCGCCCAATACGCCGCGAATAGAAAACCTGAATCGGCTTATAGAAACCCATCCCGCCGAGCCCACATGGCTCGAATATCTCTTTCCCCTCTAGGAAGAAAGGCCTACGTTCGGAGTAGTAGATCTCGTATTTGCCAAGGCTCGTCGTGAAAGGATCGGCCTCGATTTCAGCGAAATCAGGCAATAAGGTTATGTTCAGTGTCGATGCTTCTCTCTTGCGGGCAACATCGACGCCGCCCCAAGGGATCAATTTGCCCAGGTTCGAGCTATCGTTTCTCGAATACGTATTCTTGACAAATCCGACTGGATAGATTTCAAGCCCATGACCTTCGACTGTTGCTTCGACATTCTTCAATGAGCCGAAGCGTGACACTTTCAGGCCTTCTTCCTTATTCGGCAAAATCCAGTAACAGGTCTCTTTCGGTTTTTGGTAGTAGGCCTTGATCATTAGACCCCAGGTCTTCCTATTCCGGTCAAATCTTATGGTTTTGAAAGGGATCTTGACCTCAGCGACAAGGAGCCAATTGCCCTGGCCATCCTGGGCTGCCCGGACTCGGCTTTCCCAGACACCGGCCCATGAATCATCAAGTTTGCCTGCATCTTCAAGCAGGAGCCCGTCACCTCTTGCCCCTGACCCTGTAACGGTGAAATAATACCCGGCAACTCTCGACTGGAGTGGATCAAGGTATATCGTGTAAGTCTCACTCACGCCGCTAAGCGCGGTTCTCGGCTGGTCCCGACGGAAATCCGTTACGAACAGGAAGAACAGGGCATTCCTGTCCTGAAGGACTTTTACTTTCGTGAGATATGTCGCCTGCGAATCATGATAGGGGAAGAACTGTCTGGCAATGAGAATCGAATCGGCTTCGCACCAGACGTCTTCGATTTCCGCGTCAACCCTCACCCTTTCGCTCTCAACACTCTTCAGTTCCAGGAAATCTTTGATCGCTTCACCTGCCGCCTGCCCTGAGAGCGTTGACGCCAACACCGCAAGCAACAACAGCAGCCTGCAATCCGCGCGTGTCATTTGGATCCGTGCGGAAGCCACCATCATGTATCTTAAATTGCCGCAATCATCTTACCATGCCGTCTTGACCAAGTTGTTCTTCAGAAAGAACGATACAACATGGTCTACCGACTTCTCTGAGGGGTCCGTGTCAAACTTCATCTCATCGTAGCCGTAGGCGATGTCAATCCTGATCCTGCCGCCAAGATCAAAGCCCAATCCCCCGGTGACGCCGTAGGTCGTGTTTCGATAGTCATCGTCTTCCAGATCCGGATTAGCCGTCCCGTAGTTGAGTCCACCGCGCAGGAACACGGCCTTTACCACCTCGTATTCTCCTCCGACCTTCAGGACTATCGACTCGCCGTTAATCTTTTCGTCGTCAAGCTTGTCTTTGATCATGTCGCGTTCGTAGAATCCTTCAACGCCGATCCCGGTCTTACGGTCAGTAAATCCGAGTCCGCCCCCGAAAAGAGTGCCGACGAACTGCACGTCGAACCACGAATTTCCGTTAGAGAACTTGTAGATCGGACGCTTTTGATCGAACTGTCCAAAAAGGGCAATCCTGATCGGCCGAGGACTAAAGAGTATCTGGCTCTTGCCCGTGACCCCGTCGATTTTCAGGCTCCCTCCCGGCTGGTCATTCTGCGTCTCATTGAGCTTGACCCACCGATAATTCACCGCGTTCGCCCAGGTGATCTTACCCGATCTGGTCACCGAACCTACCGCGGGTGACACCGCACTGCCTTTGAAGTCGTCCGAATAACCACTGCTTTCAAAGGAAAACATCGGATAGTTGTAATCGAGGTTGAAGCCGAGATCGGTCTTGCCGGCATCGTAGGCAATACCACCGCCGCCGCCCACGGGAAAGAGCGAGGCGCTGTAACGACCATCGGCCGAAGCATACATGCCGTAGAAACCCGAGGCGGTCAGCCCATAATCAAGCTTGTCCGAAACCGGCCGAGCATAGACCAGCGACAACGAGGGCGTCCTGATCACATCGCTCTCGCCGATCGTCTCATAGTTCTCACTGAGCTGCGAGTAGCCTGCATAAACGCCCCAAGCACGTTTCGAGAGTTTTCCGCCCAAGAAATCCGTATCTTCTTTTACCCGTCGCGAAAACGAGATGACCTCGCATGGAACCAGCTCGAATTCCGGGATGACCTGGAAGAACGAGACCGCCTGGACCGGTGCATATCCGGTCAGGCGGGAAGGGATTGCTTGACCGATCGCCAGAAATGATATGTCGCCGTCCGTAAACGATCGCTTCAAACCTGATCCTCGCAGCATGTAACAGGATACCGTATCTGCCTTGTAGAAACCGGCGGGAATGTTCGCAAAGTCATAGAGATCGAGCGAGTGCAATATATCCGGAAACAACAGTGATAACCGCCCCATTCCTCCCAACCGCGCATCAGTCGCGCACAACATATGCGTCAAACACAAAAGTAGAACCAACCCACTCAAGCGAGCCGTCATTTCACTCTCCTTGCCTGATTATCTGACCTTGCCCATCTTCGGACGACCATTTTCGCCGTCCGGTGAGAAATGCCGCATCATTATCCGCCAGCCATGCTCAACAAAGTATTATACCGGCTATCACAGATCCTGTCAATCATCATCTGCTGATGTTTGTGATTGAGAGCGGCCGAGTGGCGTGGGCGTGTCATTTGGATCCGGGCGAAAGTCACTGTCATATATTCTAAGATGTCGAGATCGTTGACAATCATGCATGTGCGGGGATCACCTTGGGCCACCCGTGTGGCAACCCGAGCAGTTCGCCTACCAGCAGTCCCTTGCAGAGTTCGCGGACACCGTTCACCATTGCGTAGTGAGAACACGGCAGCCAGTCCTGCGCCAAGGGGTACTTGGTGAACGGGTGGTGGTAGAATCGGGCGGACGCATCCCGCAGATTCCACGCATTGCAGGACAACACCAGCACTCCTGACACGCGCGTATATCGCGGATGTCCCCTCCACGAAACGAGATTGTGAATGGCCGCCTGCTCTTCAAAATCGCACAATGGCCACTGCCCCCGCCAATTAGCCATTATTACATACGGTTCTGATAGGATGCCATATCTCCCTGCTTTAAATTTGAGTGACGCAAGCAGATCGTCCGAGGCGCAGCTTATGCAACTTTCCACGGGGCCTATCGCGACAGTTCGCCGTCCCGCGATTCCACGTACTGAGTTGGGCTTCGGCACGGGCTGGATCTCAGCATATAGGGTGGCGTCCTGATAGATCCACAGAGGCAAGACCTGCAGACTCTGCCTTTGTCTGAAAGCCGCCTCCAGCGCATCCGGATCGACTGTCCCCAGTTTCTCTGCGACAAAAGCCCTCAACCACGCCCACTTTGGCTGCCCCGTGACTACTAGCCGCACGAGATTCAGATAGAAGTCGGGCGAGGGGAGATCATTCAACCTGTCGAGCAATTCCTGCTTTAGCCGTAGCCGGGATTGTTCCTGTCTTGTGGTATCACCGACCACAAGGCATTCTACGATGACCCGTGTCTCATCACGCTCGATCAAGAAATCGGGGCGGTTTCGGGTTTGGGGCACCGATGGGTGTACGGTAATGCGATACCCCGCTCTTCGTAGCATTTCGTGGACTACCAACTCACAGAACGCCGCGTCTTCTTCCTGGCGAAAGCGCTGACGTATCGTTGCCTGTTCGTGTTGCGGGTATAACGCGAACCATCCTTCAAGCGCGCCGCGAATGGCGACAGCCTCCGGGCGTGCGGATTGATTCAAGTACGCAAAGATCCCCTCAGCGTGGTGTGGTGGGCGATGGTCGCACCTATTACCGTCGTCGAAGAACTGCACAGGATATTATATGCAACATTTCTGACTGGTCAATGTGTGTGTTTGTTGTCCAGGATTGAGACGACCCGGGGGCCGTGGGCGTGTCATTTGGTCAAAAGTGGTCCAAAAGGGGTCCAAAAGTACACCGGATTTGGGGGGTCGTGTTAATAGCGTAAGCATCGTTGACATTTCGCTTGACTTTTGGGGTGGCGCGCCTATAATATGCGGGAGAGGTGATGGATGGCTAAGTTCTATAGAGCCGATGAGGTATTCAAGAGCCTACCGGACGAAACCAAGGAGAACGTGTTCCAGATGGCAGCAGGGAAGCTTGTGTATTTCCCGTCTGCGAATCGACGTCAGCCGGTTGACAGGATCGCGGTTTGCCGGCGATATGCTGAGGGAGTATCGTTCGGCGGGGTCGGCGAGGAATTCGGGGTATCCAGGGAGAGAGCATATACGATCGTAGCCGAGGAGCGGGCAGCTTATTCGAAGGCCAGCGTCAGATTGCGGCGACAACGAGGTATGTCGTTAAGAGGGATTGCGCGGCTGTACAGGAAATCACATGAGGCGGTGAGAGACGTAGTAGGCACAGAATGAGGATTGAACTCTCCTGAGAAAGTTTCGGGCTTCAGGAGGAGGGATTCTTCATTCCCTACAATTCTGACCTTGGCATTCCGGGAAGTTACAATGGATAAAAGATCTTTCTGATGGCGTCACGGTGCTTAATCACTGTCCTTAGATGCTTTTGTACCTTGTGATCTTTTCTGGCATCCCTAAGTGAGAAGACTCTGGGCATCGTTGTCATCACCTTAGTTACGTCTCTAATATACATCTCCTCAAATCCGCCTGCGGGCCCTCTGAAGCACTTCACGACTGAACTAAGCATCTGCCCACCACCCCCCTTCGACGTGTAGAAATAAATCCCCTGGTGTTCACAAAACCAATTCTTGTCCTTCGCGGCAGAGATTAGGACAGCTTTTGTAAATCCAAATGCCTTTTTCTGTGCCACGCTGAGAGCCGCGTAAGGGTCTTGGGAATTCGCACCTTGTGTCTTCTCCAGCGAGTCTCTTATTGTTGCGTGTCTTAAGTAGTTGTCGTTGACGCACTTTCTGAATTGTGATTCAACATCCTGATCTACGGATGAGACATCAGTAGTCACAAAAAGGAGAAAAGAATCGGTCTTCTCCTGCAACTCGAACAACTTGCTAAATGCATGATAGAGTCTGTTCTTAGTGAAACAAGGATTGACCAGACTCTTATATGGATCAAAATTCACAATGTCAAAAGGAGATTGTGCTTTCATCCTCTCGTTCAACCCCTTGAGTCTTAGCATGCGCCTGATTTCGCTGTCTCTATCATCCTCATCAGATGAACGGTTTTGCGTGGCCGGCGTATTCTCAAAGTTGAAGATATCTTCCAATTCGCCCACCAAAACCGCATCTCTTAGGGGAGGTTTCACGAGATTGCAGATTCGGGATGCAAGGTCTTCGCGGGCTTCACATATTGTCACATTCGGCAACATGCCCCCGCTATCTCTCCTAAGAATGCCCGCAAGCTCAAACATGAAGATGTCAATGGCTTGTTCGGCGCATAGAGTAAAATATTTGATCGGCCTGCCTCTGATGCCCAGCATGAATTCCTTACCCGCAGGAAGCCAGCCATAGTAGCGCACGCAATGCTTGGTATAATGCTCATCGTAGTTGATGTCAATTCTCTTCATAAAACGTCCTTAAGAATCTTCTTGACCAGTGTAGAAAAGAGATCATGCCTGCTGCGTTCTGAACGCTCTGTGCGCATGGCGATTTCATAAGCGAGCTCAATGGCTTGATAGAGGGCATTCAGTCTCTTGCTCTTCAGCGGCCTTGCGTCAGGATTGAGCATAATCTTACCCGCTGCCGCGTCGACTGTAACGATAGCAACATCCTTGCCGCGGCTTTCTTCAACAATCTTAAACTTAGCTCTGCTCTTGCGTACCATGGAGTTAAGGTTATCGAGAAATTGACCGTGCCGGGTGTCTCGTTCCTTTTCATTCCTGTCCTTTGAAAGGTTAGCAGCATCGGTGAATACCTCGTTGAGCTTGCCGTGAAGTACTTCTTGCAGTTTCTTGTAGTGCTCGTCATGTTCATTGAAACTGTCACGGTCAATGTTCAACGCTGATTCAAGCCCGTTATCTACAAACACTTCACCGGAAACCCACCTGCTTCGTATGGTCTCGATTTCTTTGTAATACTTAAGAAAAGTGCTGTCGTATCCGCCTATTCCTACACCGCGCAAGCGTACTTGTATACCATTCAGTTCAAGAGGCCTTATGGCCCTCGAGACTTGTGCGAAAATATAGCCCGAGAAACTTAACTTTCGCCCGAAAACATCAGCATCATAGTTGATGAAATATATTCTCGAGCGGACATCTTTCTCGGTAGGCAACTGAACAAACCGCTTGAGATCAAAGCCGTCAAAGATGAGTGTGAACTTGTCGCTCAAGAATCGTTGCTGGCTTTGCTTGATGAGGTCCATTGCCTGCCGAGCGTCCGATGAGTCCCTGTCTTCTTGTGCAATGGCCCTTAGGTCGAAGGGATATCTCGAAGGTTTGCCAAAATATGGGAGCGGGCAGAGGATTGCTAACTCCCAGATTGTTTCTATATATGGCTTGCAATCGCGGATCGACTTTGTTGACCTGTGGAAAAAGCGCTTAAGCATATCCTCTAATGAGAGAGACGATTTCTGGCGACCTTCGCCTTCTAGGCTGAGTTTCATTTCGCGCCGGAAAGTCTGCCGAACATCAGAAGAGTAGATGTGAAACCCTCTCTTGCTTCCATCGTGATCGATAACTTCATAACTCCATTTCCCGACGTCTATCGCTTTGGTGCTCACATCCGTGTTGCAAACTACTTCGTCCCGGGAGGGAATGGAAGTATCCTCGAGGACAATCGTGGCCTTGTAAGCGTTGCCCCTCTTGTTGTGATCCAAATAGTGACATTCGATTTTGAAACTGTGACACAATTGGCCAATGGCAAGCATCCCAATGCCGAGCCTCCCTATAATAGGGCGTTCATGGACTTCGGTTCTGTCTCGGTCATTTTTGCGCTTGATGCAGCTTCCTATCCCTTCTGCACTGAAATAACGCAGGAATTCGTCAAGTGACATACCCATTCCATTATCGACGCATGACAGAAAATCGAACTCGGGGTAGTTGGTATCAATCCGCACCCTCGTGGCATCCGCATCGTAGGCGTTATTGACAAGCTCTTTGAAGGCGGTTGCCGTACTTCTATAAAGACCTCTGCTCAGCTGCGCAATGGTCATATCGGAAACCCGGATTGTTCCACTGTCACTCTTCGGTGTTGATGTAGTCATGCTAGTTTATCCTATAATAGATTATCCTAGTTGATTCGAAGCGATCCGGGCACACATCGCGCGTCTTGAGTAGTCGCGCATTTTTTAGGTGCAAAGGACCAAGACGTTTCCTTGGCGTCAGCAGTATGTCAACATCGGATATGACGACTATCTTACTACTCGACGGTAGTCTGTACACGAACTCTCGCATGCCGTTGCCTGTTTTGCCCACTGACTCACTCTTCAGTAATTCTCGTATTCGGTCCAATTCGCTATCAAGTATTAGTTTCATCGGCATCTTACTTTGTGTGGCCAGCAGCCTACTTAGAATCAGACGACGCGTCTTCAGGGTGAAGGCCCCAAATCTCAAACCATTCCGTTTGACATGTGTGGGTATTCGCTGGCCCTTCTCTTGGCGTATTTCAAACAGCCAATTGCGGAAATCCAGCAAACCCTGCATCCAGCTCTCGCCGTTGTCAATGAAACTCTCCATGGATCTATCCTTGTCAACTACTGTGCACACCCAACATCCGAATCGCGATTTCCCACAACTCTGCGTGCCGGTTTCAATCACGAATGGACATTCGCCGCCGCTGCATGCACTACCGTATAACGCCAACAGCTTCCTATTATTGCCGCCCCATGGGTTGGGCGACTGCAGAAGATAGGCCCAAACGTCATTATTCGTGAGGTCTGCAATGGGCGCAAAGACAAGACAGTTGCGCAGCGTGTGTTTACGCAACTTCCTTCCATTCTCATGGCATTTCATTGATACCGCGCGGTTCGAGGATTCGCTTTTTCTTGTCCCCAAGACAATGATAACCCGGCGGTGCTTGCTCGTGATCCTCGCCGAAATATAATCACTCGTTGGGGCAATTTTCAACCGATCTGTGCACCATCTGAACCACCGGTTGGGCGATGGATATCCTCTCCCAATGAGATTGACCCAGAACGTATCATCAAGTCTCGGTCTAACTTTTCGTGCGTGAAACAAGGCTGGATCATGCTTGAACAATTTAGACTTTCCTGCATCTCGAATGAGTGCCAATTGTGCAGTAAGGTATTTCGCAATAGCGGGGTTTTCCACAAGCGTATCGTTGGAGAGAACGTGGATCTCCTTTCTCAGCTCGACTTTAAGTAGCGTAGATAGCGCATAGAAAATCATCTGCAATACGGTTGTGCTATCTTTCCCTCCAGAGAACCCAATCACCCATGGTGTATTGCTCGAGAGATACATTTTCCTAATTTCTGACACTATGCCGTTGTAGTCAACCATGTCGTTTGTTCACAGTCTATCCTGTTTCTTCGAGGTGTCAACCACTCATTTGTGTTGAGGATTGAGAGCGCTCACCGAGCGTGCTTGTGTCATGTGGACCTGAGCAAATGTCACCATCATATACTTTAAAATGTCGCAATCGTCAACAACTTCCTTGACCACCTGAGTTCTTTCCTAATAAAGGGCACGACGATCTGTAGGTGGGCAAAAACAACCGTGGCGATCATGGCAATAAGAGTAACGACACGCACTGCTCCCCTCTATTTTGGACATAAAGGGGCTTGATTTATGTTAGTCATTC
>CAYGYG010000053.1:0-6645 GCA_964354155.1 uncultured bacterium
TGACGAATACGCTTGAAATGGAGGAGCTTGCTCAGACATCGCTTCCGGGGATGGCTTCCCTTTCAGAAGAATCCCACCTTGCTGGCAAGGTAAAGAAAGAGAGGCCGATTCTCGTGATTCTTGGCAATCCTCCATACTCTGGAATCTCCGCAAACGCAAGTGATGAAGAAGTCGAAGTCAGCAAAGGGCAGAAATATGTCAAGGGATATACCATCCGCACCAAAAAGGAAAACGGTAGAACGTTCTATCAGCTTTTGCCAAAGGAGGCGAAGGCTAACAAGAAAATGACCGTCAAGCAAAAGACCTGGATTGGCGAGTTGATCGAGTATTACAAGGTTGTCGATGGAGTTTGGTTTGGCGAGAGAAAGCACTGGATGCAAGACGACTATGTCAAGTTTATCCGCTTTGCTCAATGGAAGATTGACCAGATTGGCGAAGGTGTCGTTGGTTTTGTTACTAACCACGCATACCTTGATAATCCTACGTTCCGAGGTATGCGGCAATCTCTGATGAACTCTTTTGACGAGATATACATTCTTGACCTCCACGGTAATTCACTCAAGAAGGAGAAAGCTCCCGATGGCTCCGACGATAACAACGTCTTTGACATTCAGCAAGGCGTTGCCATCGTTCTGCTTGTGAAACACAGATCCCGTACGATCAAGTGTAGGGTCTACCATAGCGACCTGTGGGGTTCTCGCAACAACAAGTATGACTTCCTGCACTCTCACGATTTCCATTCAGTCAAGCACACTGAACTTAGCCCTTCGTCGCCGTTCTATTTCTTCGTTCCCAAGCAAGAAAAGCACAAGGCGATCTACCAATCCCTCCCTCGAATCACAGAACTGTTCCCTGTACACTCCGTCGGCGTCGTCACAGGTAGAGACCATTTCACTACTTCATTCGAAGCGAATGAAATCTGGACAAGGATGCTTAATTTCGTGGATGAAGAGCTCGAAGTTGCCCGTCTTGCATACCACTTGGGTAAGGATTCCAGGGATTGGAAGGTCGAAACCGGTCAACGTGACGTAAAAAAGAGCGGCCCCAGCAGGGATCATATAAGGCAGATGCTGTACCGACCATTTGATGTCAGATATACTTACTACACCGGCAACTCAAGAGGTATATATAGCAGCCCGCAAGTCAATCTGATGCGACATCTTTGTCAGCCCAACGTATGCTTGATTGCTCCCAAGCGCTTGGAGACAAAAATCCCTTGGAGTCACGTATTTGTTTCCGAGAAAATAATTGACCATGTGACAGTTTCACTGAAAACCGTCGATTATTGCTTTCCGCTATATCTCCATCCAGACAAAGACAAACACGACTTATTCTCCCACCAGGAACCCGGGAAGCGGATGGCAAATCTTGCGCCGAAGCTCATCGATATTGTCACATCAGCCTACAAGCGACAGCCAACTCCAGAAGAAGTTTTCAATTTCATATATGCGATCCTCTACTCGAACGCTTATCGCAAGAAGTACACCGAGTTCTTGAAGACCGATTTCCCCCGCGTGCCGTTCACAAAGGACTATAAGGTCTTCCAGAAGCTTGTCGAGAAGGGCGATGAGCTTGTTGATCTGCATTTGCTGAAGTCCAAGAGACTGGCGAAACCCATCGCTAAGTGCGAAGGTTCAGGGGACACGAAGATAGTGAAGGTTTCCTACGATCAGAAAAAGCAACGAGTCTATGTCAGCCCCGACAAGTATTTCACGGGCGTGCCGTCCGAAGTCTGGGAGTACCATATCGGAGGTTACCAAGTTGCTGAGAAATGGCTCAAAGACCGCAAGGGCAGGATTCTCTCGTCTGAGGAAGTCGCCACCTACGCCCAAGTTGTCACCGCAATCGCGGAGACGATTCGCATTCAGGAGGCCCTCGATGATCTATTCAAATCCGTCGAAGCCAGCATCTTGCAGGTGAGCCTGTGAATACCATGACGCGCAAGGGGCGCATACCGGATGCGCGTTAGGAGCCTAACTGTTAGTAACTATAAGACACTTCGGGATGTCACCATAGCGGATATCGGTGGCGTGTGTGCCTTTGTGGGCCCCAACAACTCCGGGAAATCTAACATCCTTGATGCGCTTAACTTCCTTCACCACGGCGCCACCGCGGGGCTCAAGGCCGCGCTTGACCAGCGTGGTGGCTATACAGCTATACTGCGCAGAAAGGGAACCGACCCGACTGCCAACAGCGTTGACTTGCGAATCACGGCCGAGCTTGGCTCCGCTGAAAGGGACATACTGCTTTCGGCGGCCGGCCTGGACAGAGCGCAATCAGGTCACGCTCGTGTCTACGAATCGGGTTTCCTGAAGGAGGTAGTGTACAGGCTTTACATGACCGGCGATCCTTTTCAGGGAGGCGCGGTCGTTGAAACCCTGGACACTCACGATATTGTCACCCCTGCAGCAACCATTCCCGTGGTTCGACGACAGAAGCAGGGGTCGTCAAACGTTACCCGCTCGACCAACCATCTACACGACCGCATTCGTGCTGTCGTAAGCGGTTCGAGGTTCGGAGAGAATCTGAGCGGAGACGGGGACGCTCCGCTCGATGGTATGCCGCTGTGTTTTGCGGACATGACGCACCCACCGGGCAGGCTTGAGAATGCACTCCTGCGACTGTTCTCGGACAGCGTGAAGCACTGGTCTTGGTTGAGTCCGTTCTCCAACATCCAGAGTGAAAGCAGACCGTCGGGGACACGTCTTCTTGCGCCTGACGCTGGCAATCTTACTGATTTCGTGAACTCACTGCATGCGAACTTCCCAGACAAGTTTGCCGCTTTTGCGGACCACGTACGTCGTGTTTTACCGAACGTTCCGTCTATTCTTACTCCCATTTCAATGGAGGTCACGACGATAGCGATTCCCGACGAGAAGGGTGCAGCGCAGTACACGTTGAAGCACCTGAGTGCTGGTACAAAGGGCGTTATTGCATCCTTGGCTCTGCTACACATGGCAGACGAGGATTCATTGGTCATGATGGAGGAACCCGAAACACACCTACATCCACGTGCTATTAGAGATATGGTTAATGTGTTTCTTGAGATTCAGAGACAAAGGAATCTGCAAATATTCCTAACAACACACTCGCCAACCGTGCTCATGGGCTTCGGCCTCGACGACATCATACTGGTTTCTCGCGACGACACCGGCGACAGCAAATACGAGCGGGTCTCATCTGACAACGTGGCAGCAGTCATTGACCAGTTGGGAATCCGGCCGTGCGACGTCTTGGAGCATGAGTTGGTGATATTCGTCGAGGGGCACTTTGACGAGGCAATCTTCAAGGCCTTTGGCGCCAAACTCGGCGTAGATCTGTCTCGCATCTGTTGGGTTCCGACTGAGGGCTGGGCGAATATACGCTATTACGCCAACGAAATGCTCCTGGAGAAACGTAACGTCAAACCCGGCGTGATGTGTATTTTTGACGGTGACACTCAAGGCAAACCCAGGGAGACGAAACAATTCGAGCGGATGAAGAATAATATCAACATACCAAAAGACAATATCAAAGTGCTTACGAAAGGCGAAATTGAAGTGTATCTATTAGATGTGGATGCCTGGCTCAAACAGTGGCCCGCCATAAGGGACAAGTTGACGGCTGAGAAGCTGACAGCGCGGTTCAAATCAATAGCCTCAAGTGAACAGCAGAAGGAAAGCATGGAGTCTTTAGTGGCAGAGCTGGGCTTGGGGCGGTATACGAAAGAGGTCGCGGTGAAAATAGTTGAGCAGATGAGCGAAGTGCCCGAGGAGATCAAAGCCATTCTTGGACAGGCGGCGCGCATCGTCGGCGCGTGCCCTCAACGTTCTTGATCGGGCGGGGATTGAGGCCTTTGAGCAGCTTCGTGCACTTAAGCCCAGGAGTCTGTTCTATGTCCGGGGGTGTGGACTGAATACGTGGAAAGAAATCATGAGGCTTAGGCGACGAACACTGTGCCAAAAATAACATGAATCGAACGGATGACAAGGCTGTGACAGTGCTGAGGCCATCCAGGGGTGAGTTCTGGGTGCAAGGCATAATTACGCTGCTGGTCCTCACGTTACTGCTTGTTTTAGGAAAAGTCAAACCCCTCTATCCCTTTAATGCCCTCTTCATTGTTTTGGCGGTGCTCATTGTCGTACTTGGCCACCTAAGTCCAACGTGCGAGGTCAGGAATTACGTATCCAAGTTCTACCCGTGGCTTATATCTTTGTGTCTTGCGCTCATTCTTTCTCCTCGCTCAATGGAGAGATACGCCAAGTTGGAGGTCGTCTTCTTCTCACGTGGCCCAGCGCAAGGTAGTACGCCCTGTTCGCGATATCTTCATGTCTTACGTGACGCTTCCGAGTCTGAGACGATGGTTGTCGATATAGGCGTCTTCAATTTCGGAGATGAGGTCGCGAAGAATATTCTCGTCACCGCCGATTTTGCCTTGGCCAGCTTCCAATATGCCAGGGGTGAACACGTATCACAAGTGGACACCGTTACGCATCAACATGAGTTTGATGATATACAGGCGCCGACGCCTGAAAAGTATCTGCGCCTGTCGTGGAAGTTACATTTAAACGAGGTTGTCACCCAGGGTCTGCTATTTCAGGTGGGTAAGGTGACCTTCGTTACGAAGCGACCGCTCGTGTTCCGATGGCTCACTGAGCCGGCGTTTGATTTCGAAATCGTGCCCACGACGGTTAGATATGAAAATTCGCTCAACAAAAAAGGCCCGAAGGAAGGTTGCTTGGCCATCGTTTCTCCCGCAGCATCGGAGCAGACCCGCAAGAGAGGAGCAAGCAAGCTGATGGACGCCAACCACGCGGTGGCCGAGGGTAAAGGGAAAAGCGTATCTACAACTTCTCTGTTCAAATGACGACCCCGCTGGGCTATCCCTGCCACAAGGAATTTCTATGAAGTCTCCTCGGCCTGGCGGCGGATCAAATTCCGATTCCTGTGTATGATAAAGAAGAGGATCGTACGGTAGACTGACGTCATGTGTCACGTCCACAACGTGACCGGGCGCTTGCAGGAGGTTACAGCATGGAAAGCACTGGAGATATATCGAAGAAACTTAAAGAAATGTTCGAAGGCAGGGTTGCCGTTGCCATTAAGCAACTCCTCGAAGGGAAGCACCTCTATCAACATGTCGACGTCGAGGAACCTCAACAGGCAATTGATGAGCTATGCAAAGGAAGAACCGACGTGGAAAAAGTGCTCTTTTACTACTGGCGGACTATCGGCGGTTTTTGGGAACTCATGGATGAAGACCAGAGAAGTGCTTATGCAGCAGGAGATCAATTCCCCCCGACGGTCAATGTTCGCCCATACGATATCAAAGTATACTGTGATAAGTGCGAAAGGAAAGAGGCCTTCAATCTGACGCGCGCCCAGAACTCCTTCTTTGTTGTCACCAGTCCCCCCGGCCCTGCATTTCAAGTGTTTACACTCACTTGTCTGTGCCAATCATGCAAAGACGTGTCTGAAGTTTTTCTTGTACGTCGCGAAGATCTGAAGTTGACGCTCTGCGGGAGGGCGCCCATAGAACACGTTGATGTGCCGAGCTTCATTCCCAAGGGAATGAAAGCCTTCTATTCAGGCGCCGTCGTTGCACATCAATCTGGCCACACTCTGGCGGGGCTATTCTATCTGCGCGTACTCATTGAACAATGGGCACGTCTCTTCGCCAAGTCAAATCTTGACAACGCGGATCAGGTACTGGACCAGTATATGAAGACGCTTCCGGATGATTTTAAGAAACACTTCCCGTCGTTAAAGAAACTCTACGATGATATCAGCAAGGATATCCATCAAGCCGTGGGGTCGCCGGAGTTATTTGATAACACCCTGGAGCAGATTGAGGAGCATTTCGATGCACGTCGCGTCCACAAGCTTGCACCACCTCCCTGATCGCGTCTTTAGTACCTTAGCCGGATTCCCTTGCCGAGGCAAGGCAGGCAGAAACCCAGGCAGGTTTTTTCACTCTGTCAGCCTGCGGAGATTTCTGTTCGCCACAATCTTGATCCCCTGGTCCCGGCAGGTTCAAACGACACCTCTTAACACCTTTCCCTGGGTATGGCTGATGTGAGGAAGTGATATCCAGGGAAACCGACGCCTGCCATAAGCCCATTTCCAAGCCCGTTGGCACGTTTCTGCAAACCGCCATCCATTTTGCGTATCCGCGCAATCGATGCAATGGCGGCAACGGAAAGAGGCTCCATGGCCATCCTGGCAGGATTCTTCGTCATCCTACACCATTAGCGGTATTTCTCTGACCAGGCACACTATATATGGGTATGCCTCATCTAAGGGCGAACGGGCTTTTCTGGGGAGGGCAGGCAGTCAAGTAGGCGTCTCGACACGACAATAGCACAGGGGTCGGCGGTTTTCCGCCGACCCCTTGCAGGCACTTGTGCCAGATTTCTCTCAATGCAGCCATTCTCTCACATCGTTCGAGACTTGCACCGAGACCTCGTGTGCCAGATTTGTGCCATATTTGTGCCAAAAACAGACTACATCGTATGGTTATAGACAGACTTCCTTCTAATGGGCAGAATCGTGCGAGCCATACTCTGGAGCACACCTATGCGATTTCGTGAGGAGTTCAAGGAGATCTGAAATGAAGCCTTTTCGGTATGTGAGACCAGCGCTCTAACCAACTGAGCTAACCGCCCG
>CAYGYG010000054.1:0-6319 GCA_964354155.1 uncultured bacterium
AACCTTAACATTTTCCCTTGGGAAAATATTAACATATTGACTTAGTAATAACAGCGCAAAATAAGGGCTGAGGAGCGAATCAGCGGATCAGATGATCAGTGGGGAGGGTACTAGCCGATCAGAAGATCAGATGTAGTCGCATCCTTTAGGGTGCGGAGTTGTAGCGCCGGCCGGAGGTCTCTGTCTCACGCCGAGTGTTCCGTCTCGTCTTGAGACTCCATCTTGTTGTGTGTCGAACTTGATGTGAGACAGACGTCGAGAGAGACACGCGGCGGAGTCTCCGAGAGGATTTTATACCCGGCCCGGGGTCTTGTCACTCTGAGTCCGCGGCACCGATGTTAAGCGGGTCACTTTCATTTGGCATTTAACCGGTAGACTCTTGAAACTCGCGTTGAGCCTGCAACTACTTGATGATGACCAAGGATCGGCTAGCGGTAAGACCCTCGGCCTTCACGCGGCAGAAGTAGACGCCGGGCGCCAACCTCCGCGCATCGAAGCTGACCACAGCATTGCCTTCGGCAAAGCACCGCTCAGCTAAAACCACGACCTCTTCACCCAGGACATTATGCAGAGTAACCTTGACCTTCTGGGCACTGGGTAGAGCGAATGCGATGCGGCCCTTGGTCACGATTGGATTTTGACATCGCAGCCGGATCTTCGTCATTGCCGTGCTACCAATGTCATTCACGCCCCCCAAATTTCCGATCGTGAATGCGGCCGGCGTTATGCCCAGGGCAGAATCGACGCCCGCGGTCACCTTGTACCGAATGAAGCAGTTCGCGGAATTCACCGTGCGCGGCACGGACCACTGATACCGACCATTGTTGGGCAGGCTGTTGGCAATAACCGTAAAAGGCCCACCCGGGCCGGTGCTTGACAGTTCAAGCCGCACCGTCGACGATACCCCACCCGGCACGGCACTCACCCATTCGATGAAACGGACCGTGCCCCCGAAGAAACGCTCTCCCCCATGGGGAAAAACAGGTTTGATCGAGAGGACACCGGGCGCCGACGCTTCTTTGAAGACGCGAACGAAGTTGCTGTCATTGGGCCAGTTGCCCTCTTCAGCCACTTGAACCATGTCGGGACAACCGTTGTGGTCGATATCCCCGCCGACTCGAAAGGCCGAGAGATACCCTGGTGCTCTTGACGTATGCGTCCAGTTCAAAGTCCAGGTTCCGGCGCCATTGCCCAGGTAGACTTTGGTCGTGCACCGGCCAAAAGCAACCAGATCGGCGTTGCCGTCGCCATCCATGTCCCGCAGCGCGGTTGCCTCGGCGCCGCCCGCGGCGGGCAGGCCGGCCGAAATCCTGGCCCACGAATCACCCGGCACTGAGTATCTCCAGACTTCGGCACCGCCCTGCGCATTGACAAAAGCAAGGTCAGCACCGCCATCATTGTTCGCATCGCCTAGTGCGGTGCCGGGCCGCCCGCCTGTGCCGGCCGGGGGCAGATTGCGGTCCTTGAGCGTAAACCCGCCGGTCCCGTTGCCAAAATAGACCGTCCCCTGCTGATGCCCGGTCACCATATCAAGATGACCGTCGCGGTTGACGTCGCCAAAGACAAAATCCATCCTACTGTTGCCACCCGCAAAGCCGAAGGTTGGCCGCCAAGCGCCGTTGCGCTGGTTCGTATATACCCACAGCCCGTCATCCGCGCCGAAAGAGACTGAACCGACATCAAGATTGCCGTCGTTGTCTATGTCCCCGAAATCTGTGCCGAACATGCCCCAGTTCTGTCCCTGCTGTCCCAGGCTGTCATCCCACGGCGTCCAGTTGCGACCCGTGCCGTCACCAAGCGCGACCTCAATGACCTGATCCCCAAAGTCATTGCTCGAGTAGTTATGATGCATACCGTAGCCGACATCAAGAAGACCGTCGTTGTTGACATCACCGACCGCGATTCCGCCGTAACCGAAGTTCCCGTTCATATATACCGACCAGTTACCGCGGCCATCCCCGAACCAAACCATGATGCCGTGCTGGTCGGTGTTGATATACGGACAACCGTGATCCCCGATCGATATCAGGTCAACGTGGCCGTCCAGATTGATATCGACCATTTCGAACTCGGTCCGCCCGCCTTCAAATCGCGGCGGCCGCAGGCCGCTTGAGGACTCAACATAGCTGATACCCATCGCCGCGCGGACAATCAACAACGTACCGACTATGAACTTCACTCCCAATCCGGTGATCCTCATCTTTCGCCTCCTCAGGCAGGGTCTGCCTGTCTTGTTTCTGACTAGGTCTTGAACTTTTTCACCAGCCCGGCAACACGCCGGCCGAGCTTGACTCCATGCTGGATTGCGCGTTCATCCGGCGGGCCGACACAGGAAACTCCATAGTGACCGCTTGCGTCCATCGGATCGCCGACGACGATCATGCCGTAGATGAGCATCGCCTGGTGGATCGAGAGAATCGTCGTCTCTTTGCCGCCCGAAGGATCGGCCGAGGTCGAGAAGGCGGCCCCGATCTTGTTCTCCATTTGTTTCCGGACACCGACGAATTCATCGAAAACCTGTTTCAGCTGCGCCGCCATAGTTCCGAAATATACCGGCGAACCGGCCACGATCGCATCCGAGCCGACAAAATCCTCCTTCTTCACTTCGGCGGTCGATTTCATCAATGCGGCAACGCCCTCTACTTCCGTGACGCCCTTGGCTATTGCTTCGGCCAGTTTCTTTGTATTGCCGCTTCTTGAGTAATACAGAACCAACACCTGCATAACCGACTCCTTTCCCTGGCGGCATAACTCGCTCCGAGATGCCGTATGCTTATCGGTCCGTTTTGGTATTATAGCACCCCCAGCCGCGGCGTCAAGCCCTTTTGACTGGCGCCGGAGTGCCCGTGCACGATGACGGGGTGCGGGATCAGGCTGAAAAATAGAAATAACGCCGGAGGTGTGGGCACCTGAGCAGATTACAACCTATTGAGCTGCCGAGCTGAGAAGAGGCATATCAGAGTATCAGGATATCAGTGGGCCGGATATCAGCGGATCAGAAGATCAGGAAGAGTCCCTGGACAAAAACAGCCGGTGGCGTCTGAAATGCCGCACTGCGTTACGACTACCATTCGACTATTCCACAATTGTCGAATGATCGAATGGAGAGTCCGCCTCTTCGTAGGGGCTGATTCTGCATCCGACCGGTCAGTGCGGCTACTCCAGAACGACGACCTTTCTTGTTATGACACTGCCGGCTGATTCCAACCGGACGAAATAGACGCCCTCTGGTAACGATGCGCCGTGGTCGTCGCATACGTTCCAGAGAAGAGTAATTGGTGATTCGTTATTGGTCATCGTGAACGACCGAACAAGGCTCCCAACAACGTCGTAAATCTGCAATCTGGCGTGTGGCGTATGGCTGGTGGCCAGGAGCGTCACTCCCTGTCTCGCCGTCGTCGGGTTTTGCAGTATCCTTAGACCTGTGCCCTGTGCCATGCTTCCTGTGCCCTCAGCGACTACAGTCTGTCGTATTGAAAATGTCGAGTCGCTGAAATCCCACGCCGTGCCTCGGGGCACATTCTGCCCTGGCCGTGGAGGTCCGTAAGCCCAGATCATGATTTTGCAGGAATCCGCACCGGTGTCAGGAATTGTCCACAAAAACATGGTGTCGTTGCTCGTCAAGCCCGTTGTGATCGTGTCGAACGTTAGAGCGTTGTCATAGGAAACGAAAAGTGAGAATGAATCTGCCCCCGGCGGGGTAAACTTCTCCCAGGTGATGGGGAATTGAGAACCGGGCTGGAGGATTTCACCCCCATTAGGGCGGTGCAGGCGAACGCCTTCGATTTCAAAGATGTGGGTTTCGTTACCGCCAGATTCGATTATCTCAGGATAACCATTTTTGTTCAGGTCGTAGATCTGGATATTCGTGCAATTATGACCGTTATTGCCGTTGTACTGAGAATAAATTCTTTGATATTGGTTATTGCCAACGGCTCGGTAGATCATCCAATCACTGCAGATGGCCCAGACCAGTTCGTTCTTGCCGTCTGAATCGACGTCTCCGACCGCACTGTGGAAACCCATAGCATCGTAGTTCGTCTCCACCGAGTCCATGAAGGTTTTCACAAAATCATTGTCGCTTACCGATTCAAAGATCGCCATCAGGTTGGCAAAACGCACTCCGGCATAGCAGCCGCCGATCAGAAACTCGCCTTTGCCGTCCTCATCAAGATCACCCAACGCGATGGCATCGTCGTTGTTTGGCCAAGGCACACTCTCTGGACCAACATATCGATACTGGTCGTCGCCGTAGCACTCGTAGACGAGGACGTTGGGGGGGTTGAACAAACTTGATGCGATGAACTCGGTTCGGCCGTCGTTGTCAAAATCATCAACCGCAAAGGAGAGTTTATCACGCGACAAGGGGGTCGAATCGAAATAGGCAATGCGATACTGGTTGTTGCCATTGTTTTCAAAGATGTAGAGATATAACTCGTCCCCGCACAGGATCTCTCGCTTGCCATCTTTGTCGAGATCAGTAATGTACATCGGTTGCAGGTTATAGCATTGAGGAGGGAAACCATACTTCCACACCTTCTTCTTCGGGTACACACCGAGGCTTTCTTGCTCGTAGATCGCCAGCGTGTCCCATAGATCATGGTCGACAAGATCATACAGCGAATCACCATCCAGGTCGCCGATGTCCCAGCAGGTTCCGACATTGCTCAGGGAGTCCCGAAAGATATATCTATTGTAGGGTTGGTATTCGTAGTAAACAATACCGCCGACGAACGTACCCGGCAACACATGAGGGTTGCCGAAACCACCACTTTCGATTGATGTCGTCATAAAGACCAGGTCGTTGAAACCGTTTCGGTTGATGTCAAGCCCCATGATATACCCGTAACTCCACACAATCCCCCTTGGGATGTACGCCACCTGCCTGAAGTTCAAGGCCGACAGCAGGTTGATGCTGAGCAGCAACGCAATAATTCCTGTTTTAGGCAGGTGACACCTGGTCAGACTTCTATCCAATACCGAACATTCCATTCTTTCCTAGCCTTTTCACTCTGTTCAGAATGACATGCAACAGCGCATGTAAGCTGTTGTATGCTGGGGAGGGGTTTCTCCCCTCCCCAGCGCTCGCTGACTACTTGCTGACGACGACTTTCCTGGTTTCGGTCTTGACCTGATTCGAGAAACGCAAGAAGTAAACACCGCTTGCCAGTTCATCGGCGTTCAGGACAATCCGATAGGTACCCGGTCTCTGACGTCTGCTCAAGATTGACCTGGCTCTCCGGCCAGTTACATCAAAGAGCTCGATAGCAACTCTCGCGGAGAAGGGCAGATCGTACGATACGGCAAACGTCCGTCGCGTCACTGTCGGCGCAACCGTGACCCTCATTCTCCTGAGCGCATCGGTGATCTCGGATGACTGGACACCGCCGCCGCCCTGACTGCCGGGTCGCTTGGCGTACCGGTAGACCAATAACGGACCCATTACCGCATAATCGCCGCCAACATTCTTGACTCTAAGCGTCGCCCGATGGTCCTGGCGATAGGCCTCAGGCGGAATCCAGACTGAAATCGTCTCAACCTTGCTCTCGGGGAAACTATACGCGGCAATCTCGCAATTGTCAAGGGAAATCTTGGCTTTTCGGGCGATGCCCTCATGATAGACAACCGCTTTGATCTTGTAAGTGTAGGCCGGATCGAAGAATGAGAGATCATAGACCAGCTCATCCCTGGCAATGTCAACCGGACATTTTTCGTAGCTGATAAATGAGTCACGCTTGGTGCAGTAAGGTGAACGCCCTTGATTGCCGGCTTCGGCACGGTAGAACAGGAAATCTTCATCGCTGGCGAAGACCTGATTCTGGAAGTAGACGGCATCGTTATCTTCGGTTCTGAGAGAATAGAGGTAAGTCGTCGGCGAGATGAAGTCGAATTGACTGTGGGGCCAGTAGGAGCAGGTTGTGTTCTGGGCAACGAATCCTGAATCGACCTGACCGTCAGGTTTGTATCTACGGTACTTGACGTCGAAGTTGCTGCCGCTAATCTGCTCGGCCCAAACCACGAACTGCCGGTTGGCCTGGGTTGGGGATTCGGAGGAAAGCGAGGAGGACAAGCTAACGTTGCGAAACTCCCACTGCGACGGTAACTTCCTTGCCGCCCGCCAGACTTCGAGGCTCTCGTGCGCCGAAGTGTCCTGCTCGCACCAGACAACGTAGACTGAATCGCCATAGCATTCGCAGAAGGGATGCATCGAAGGAGAATACGGCAGGTTTCTTACCTTCGTAGCTTGTTTCCAGGAACTGTCGGGTTTCCGGTAGCTGTAGGCGATATCGTCGCCGCCATCTCCGTTGTGACGCCAGAC
>CAYGYG010000055.1:0-6221 GCA_964354155.1 uncultured bacterium
GCGAGACGAAGATGATAGCACAGCCTTTGACACCCAGGGTTGTGAAGGGTGCGTTTTCGATCTCGATCCCGACTACGCACCCGGCCTGCTTGCCGTCGATATAGGCGTTGGCCTGTTCCCCACGGGCCAGCGGATAGAGCAGCCGCTTGTTCCGGGTCAGGTTCTCACCAACGTACTCAAGGAGCTGAACCGAGCCTTCGACCGGTACCCTCAGCCCGCGCAGCTCTTTAAGGGCGCCGAACCCGATCAAGTCGACGATCGAGAATCGGTGCCAGGCCTGCTTGCGCCGCGCCTTGGCCCGTCTTATCCCCTTGGTGTACCAGTAGACGACCTGCCGGCGCGAGACGCCGAGTACTCGCTTCACGCGATCGACCGTCATCGTCGGCTCTTCCATCTTTCTTTGCACCTTGGCAAACAGCTCGAATTCATCTCTCAGTTGCTCCTTTACCGCTTCCAGCTGCCGACCGTTGAGCCTGCGACCCATCGTGTCCTCCTTGGACGATTTGTACCTATGATACCTAACTTAACATGCTGGGGATATTATATACAGAATGGACACTTTGTCAAGGGCCTTTTCTTGATGAAGTGAAGCCGCCCGCCATGCCCGGGATTGCACCGCCTTCGGCGTCGATTACAGTGATTGAAGGGCCGATTACGATTGGTCCTGATTCCATATTCCAACGTTCCATTATTCCAGACGATCCTGCATCATGTATCGTTCCTTCTCGTCCCCCGTCCCAGTGAGCGATGGGAACGGACATCCCTCGTGCCTTCATTCACCCACCATTCCACCGTCCTTCGGACGTCGATTACGGTGACTAACAAAGTGATTACAGTGATTTGGTGACTGCGCCCATTACTCCACGACTCCATTACTCCGATCTTCCGATTCACCATTCCATCATTCCAACATCCCATTATTCCACCGTCCTTCGGACGGCTCTATCTCCCGATTTCTCAATAATTTCTCTTGACTTTGCCTCCGCTGTTGCTATAATAATACAAAAACTAGGAGCATAGAGTTGATGAATAAGGTTTTCTCGAATCCGACCGGCACCGAATGCGCATGCGTTATCATCGGCACAGTCATCTTCGGTATTCTAGAATGCAACCAATGACTTCAATCTTCACCATGCGTTTCGGGAAATCAGCTTCGGAGAATTACGCAAAAGCTATCAAGCTCGCGAGGGAATTCAATACATTCAAAGAAGTCACCGACTCCCATCCCTACAATGAAATAGTAGTCAGTACAGATGAACTCATCTCTAAAACTGATGCCCTTAACAGTCTGATTAGACTAGTTCTGCATTGGCGATCAACAAACTTCTTGTATAATGAGCAGTTTATTTCTTTGCCCGACGTATTTACCATTCAGCGGATTTTAGAATGTCGAAGAAAACGTAAACAGGCTGTCATTCAGAAGACCTACTGCTATTTGGATAATGAAAAAGAAGGCTGGGGATGCAAGCTTTTGACCACGATAAATAGATATGCAGATGGCTTTTATTGTTATAAAGAAGAGCAGAAATGGTTTGAATTCGGTAAATTTATAGCCGACAATGTTTGGGAAATCGATAAGAAGGAAATAGAAGCAGCTCTGGAGAGAGAAATCAAGATCAAGAAAGTCGAGTTATGTGATGTATTTGAAATCGATAGGATAAAAAGCATATTGAGGGATTTGCCCGATAGGATCGACTTAGACGAGAATCCTAAATGGGTTGTTAGATGTGAATCGGTCGATACGGGAGTTGAAATCCAACAAAAGAAAGTTGGAATTGAGCCCAAGCGAGACTCTGAGTCGACAGATACTGATGATATTCAAGGCGAGGAAGCAACCCTGAAAGAAAAACGAAATATACCAATAGTAACATTTAAGGACATTGGTGGCATCGATGACATGATTCAAACAGTACGGGAAGTTATTGAATTGCCCATCAAACGCCCCGAATTGTTCGCGCATCTGGGCATAAAAAGCCACCGCGGGATACTACTGTACGGGCTCCCGGGATGCGGTAAGACCATGATTGCGAAAGCCATTGCCAATGAGATCAAGGCTCACTTCATATCAATCAGGGGCCCAGAACTACTGAGTAAATATGTTGGGCAGTCAGAGGCGAATCTGCGAGAAGTCTTCGAGGAGGCAAAGCAGTTGCAGCCTTCAATCATATATTTCGACGAAATTGACGCTGTTGGACAGTCAAGATCAGGCGAGGAGTCTGTTCGCTATCTCGATGTCTTTCTGAATCAGTTGTTAACGTTAATGGACGGTATCGAAGATTATGGGAATATCTGCGTCATGGCTTCAACGAATAGATTGGAGCTACTTGATCCGGCCTTGTTACGACCGGGACGATTTGATTATCACCTGGAGATTAGGCCGCCTACTCATGAGGGATGTCTACAGATATTCAGAATTGTGACACGGAAGATGCCCATTCCAAAGGATTTTGATGTCTGCAGATTCGCGGAGAGGCTATTCGGTTTGACGGGTGCAGACATAGCATTCATAGCGAGAGAAAGCGCTTACAATTGTATTAGACAGACCGGTGCTGCCGAAAGAGTCATTGAACTCGATGATATGCCCAGTCTGCCAGACCTGGAAATCACTCAAGAGGATTTTGATTTGGCGCTAAAATCTGTGGTCAACAAATCAATATGATCACCTGTAAGGCAACCCTACCCCACAGCGATTTTCTGGAAGTCTCCTCGGCCTGGCGGGGTACCGCTGACGCCGACGAGTCTACGTTACTCTCTCAACCGGGATCACTTGAGTGGGTAAGCCCCATAGGTTCCAATGAGTGAAATAGTGTTCGTTCTTGGCGCCGGTGCCTCAAAAGAGGCCGGTGCGCCAGTCATGGCCAATTTCCTAGATAGGGCGGACAAACTTCGTATTAGTAAAAACACAGGAAGGTTCGGTGGTGACTTCGACGCAGTGTCCAAAGCAATAGGAAAACTGCAACTGGTTCATTCTAAAGCAGAACTCAAGTTGGACAACATTGAGTCGGTACTCGGAGCTTTTGAAATGGGATATATACTCGAGAAGCTCCCGGGTATGACCCAGGAAGAGATTAAAACCTTGCCCGCCTCAGCAAGAAGACTCATAATGCAGACGCTTGAGAAATCGATCAAGTATCCGTGTTCTGAAGATCGCGGAATACGACCGCCAGAATCGTACCTATTGTTTGCTAACGTCGTGCATGCTTTGAACGAGCGCATCCGAGCCGACAGGTGTGCGGTTATTACGTTTAACTACGACGTCGCGCTTGACTATGCGCTCGACTATTCCCGAGGATCGGGCGTTGAGTACTATCTGCTAGATCCTGTTCAATCCGATCTTCCCGCACTAATGAAGCTACACGGTTCATTAAACTGGGCACAGTGTTCACAATGTGGTGCAATCATTCCGTGGCAACTTCCAGACTATTTCCGGAAGATCCGCCGTGATCCCGAGGATCCTCACATACTCATAGAAATAGGTTCCAAGTTGCCCGACTCGGGCCTTAAGCATTGTAGCACACAAGTACTCCCTGAACCGCTGATCGTACCGCCGACATGGAACAAGACTCAGTATCGAAAGGAGTTATTAAATGTCTGGCGCCACGCTGCAATGCACTTGTCCGAAGCACAGTACCTAGTTATAATCGGCTACTCTTTCCCCAAAAACGATGAGTTCTTCAAGTACCTGTACGCCTTAGGCTCAGTGAGCGAAGTGCGATTTAAGAAAATATTGATTATCAACCCCGACGATGAGGTGCCAAAAAGATACCTAGACATAATCGGCGCCGGCGCAAGAGAGCAATTCGAATTCCTGCAGATGGGTTTCAGCCAAGGAATTTCATGGGTCGCCAAGATGTTCGGCGTGCTGCAGGACGGCTAGTCTCATGTCATTAAGGACAGAGACGGGACAACCGTGACAGAAGACGGAGAACGGCACCCGCTCGCCAGTGCGTCATGCGCACCTGCAGACGCGAAGGGCGACCCCAGTCGTTGTATTCTATTATATGCGATGGCGGTTTTCGGTCGACGCCAAATGACGCGCCATGCGTGCCGGTCATTCGCAATCGTGAACATCTGGGCGATTTCTGAGGAACCGTCAGTGACATCTCACTTGAATGGTAAGCCAGGAAAGGCATATTGGACGGCCTGCAGTCAAAATAGGAAGGAGGATGTATGAACCGCAAGGCTAAACCCTGCGTTCTCGTAACTGTTGTTCTACTCACTGCCTTATTCGCGCTTATTCAACCGACCAGTGGTGGTCAGTGGACCACGATTCCAGGGATCAGCGAGCCTGTCATCGGGCAAGACGGCATATGCACCGACGCGTTCAAACCGACCGATATTCAAAAACGAGCCGGACACTACACCAAGAAAGATTGGCGCCGCATAATAGACTCATTATGGGGACCTGGTTTGCCCACGCCCGAGAAACTGATGATCTTTGACCGCGTTTGGACGGTTGTCGATTCCAACTTTGCCTGTTTCAACAATCTCGTCGTCAACTGGGATTCCCTGCGCACCGTCTATCGCGCCGAGATCGAGAGCACGGTAAGCCGCGGCCGATTTGCCGCCATCATGAACCACCTGGCGCTGGCCCTGAAAGAAGGACACACCAAGGTTGTAGATCTGCAGGTGAACTCGGGTACATATCCCAATGCAGGTGTACCGCTTTTTGTCTACGGCGGTTGGGGGGACAATCACCATTTTGGGGCAGGCTTGACGCCGCTGTCTGACAGCTCGTTGTTAGTATACAAAGTTTGGGCCAGCCATCCTTTGAATCTCCAACGCGGAGATATCGTCCTGGGTTATGACTGCAGGCCCTGGAAGACCCTGTACAAGGAATTGATGACGTACCAACTCCCCCTCGCATCGTGGTCATACCATGGAAGTTCCGATACAACCCTGACTCATGCTTTCTTGATAAGCGCCGGCCTGAATTGGCATCTGTTTGATACAATTGATGTGGTGAAGTATTCGACCGGTGATACGGTTCACCTACCCACCTCCCTTCTTATTGGTCCAAGCTGGCCTCTGTATTGCACCGAACAGATGGATATACCGGGTGTACCCATGCCGAATATCGCCAGCGGACAATACATCAGCTATGGAGTATGGAATGGCACCCAGATCGGCTACCTCTACGGCTGGGTATGGACGGGCAACGCGGAAACACAGTTTTACAATGCCTTAGATTCACTCACCAACAGTCCATCGCTCAAAGGTTTGATCATTGACTTCCGGTATAATCGCGGCGGGAATATGTTCTTGAGCAATCGAGGGTTACAACTCCTGTTCAAGGATTCGACCTATACGATCGCCTTTGGCGCCAGGCGCGATCCCCGGGATCACCGCGCGATGCGAGTGGTAGATGGCGCGGATTACTACATCATCCCTGGCAATTGCGTACAATGGTACAACAAGCCCATCGCAGTGCTCACTGGACCCGGTTGCATCAGCTCTGGTGATCAGGTGGCGTTTCGAATGAAATTCCATCCCAGAGTACGGATATTTGGCAAATCAACCAGCACAGCGTTTAATGGACCTGAAGTCGTGTCCATCCATCCGGACTGGTTATTCAGTTATGCACGTGAAGATGCATGCCTGGCCAGTGATACGACATTCTATTTAACCCATCTCAATATGACACACGAAGATGTCCCGCTCTGGCTGACCACCGATGATGTCGCCCGGGGCGATGATACGGTAGCGAAACGAGCCAAGGACTGGATTGACAGCGTGACCGCGATCGCTGAAGATCCCGCTCGTGGACCGGTTTCATGTGGGCATATGAAGCTGCGGGTTTGTCCGAATCCAGTCAGAGGTGTCGCCACGATCGAACTGGTCGTAGCGGGCGCCTCCTCGGTCTCGACAAGCGTTTTCAACTCTGCGGGCCAGAATGTGGCGCGCCTGACATCCGGCAAGATCGCCGCCGGCATCCACCTCCTGCGCTGGCGTACGAGCGCCCTGCCTGGGGGCGTCTACTTCTGCCGCGCAACCAGCGGCAGTCTGACGTCGGTGGCTAAGATAGTCGTGGTCAAGTAGCGGCGGCACGTCAAATAGGGACAGACCCACAGCAATCACCCACCTGACAGGGTGATTAAAGGGTGTTGAATGGACGATCTATTTGATTAAGATTTCAAAGCTGTATATGAAAACCATATCTATTGTCTGGAATGCTCCCCATTTGACTTGGACATGAATATATGTTATACTTGCGGGCTTGG
>CAYGYG010000056.1:0-5770 GCA_964354155.1 uncultured bacterium
CCCCAATCCGGTTACCCGGTTATCTCCTCGAGGAATTCGATGGTGAAATTCTTGTACCTAATTCTTGCTCAATCTTCTAAAATTCTCGCGGCGCTTTGCCAGCCGAGAATCTTCTAACATCTCTTTACTTGTCTTTCTCAGTTAGCATGGGCATAATCGACGGTGGTTCGCGGTACGCCGAGCATGATCAGCGCAAAACCGCCGATAAGTCCGTATCGGATATGATTTTCCTCGAAATCTCTTGCCAGCAATGATAGAACCTTTCTAAATCCCATGCGTTTTGAGTCCGGGATAACATGTGTGCATATGTTTTCATCATATGTGAATCGTATTGGTTGTCAATTGAGTATTCCGGCGCGAGCCCTCAGGGGCAGACGCTTACTACGGAGGAACCGCAATCGACCGGACGGAGACGATCGTTTCCCTCTGCGGAACCGATTCATGCTGGCCGCGTCCATGAACCCCTGGGGGTGCGTTGCAAATTCTTTACAAAGCCAAAACTGAGTTTAACCATTAAAAGACCCAAGAAATACCCGAAAGGCTACCCGCTAAAGCCTCAGACCCTTGGTGAAAAGATAAGGAAGCGCCGAATGGACTTAGGACTGTTTCAGAAGGATGTGGCCAGAATGCTCGGAGTTGCAACCGATACGGTTACTTATTGGGAAAAAGGGAGAGTTAAACCAAGTAAAAAGAACTTGGTGAAAATACAGAAGTTTTTATCTCAACAGGCATAACTCGTAAATAAGACTCACTTCATATTCTCAATACTCTATGCCTGGCTGGAGATTCCGTCCATTACCGCCGGTTTTGACTAGAAAGGGACACAACAAGGACACAGGGGTCGGCAGTCTTTGATGATTGCCGGCCCTTTTCCTGCAATCTACCCATCTGCGATTTACTGTTGACATTCTTGTGTCTTCATGGATAATATGGCCGCGGTCTGGGAGTTTCTGGACAACTGGCAAGGGGCACATGACTGGCATTGTACTGGTCTTCTGACGCGCTGTGGTCAGAAGAAGAGGTGGTGGTCGCAAGAAAAACAAGGGGCAAATAGACAAGGATGAACGAGGCAACGGATTACATCAAAACCATCGAAACTCATTTTGACCAAGGCGACTACGAAGAGGCATACAGGCAAAGTGCTGAAATCCTGAAGTCGTTCGACCAAGACTCGAAGGAATATGTTCTCGTCGACGCAATCCTGAAGCTCTCAGCTTTTGCCACAGGCAGGACTTTCTCGGTTGACGTCAGCTCAAATCTCAAGAACATCAAGGGAAAAGGGCATAGGCTGGAGTGGGCATGTTTGGTGCGCAGGGCACTAGAAGTCTACTACCGAAGACATGCAACGGAAGCCGCATTGAATATGGCCACCGAGCTACCTGATGTTGACGAGGTCTTTAGGCAGTTCGATGCAAAAGCGGAACTGCCAAGGTTTTGCAGATTAAGAAACTGGGTACTTGAAGAACTGTCACGAAGAAGTGCGGCAAGTGCGAGACGAGTACGCTATATGAGCATTTTGGCACAGATTACCGAGATCTTCGGCAGGCAGCCGGATGAGCCTGATGTCAATGAAAGGGTATTGGATGTCTTGATAACCACGACCGGCTCCGAAAGAGGGGCGCTATTTCTTGCTGAAGGCCGATCGATGAAACTGGTTGCCGGCCGGAGCGTTGACCACCGGACCATTAATGACGCACGAAAGCTGTCACGAAGCGTTGTAACCCGGGCCGGGGAGAAGGGTGAGATTTTATGTTGCTCCGATGCATTGACTGACTCGCGTTTCGAAAATTCGGAAAGCGTCTTACTGAACAAGATTCGCTCGGTAATATGTGCGCCTTTGATGCTCAGAGGCGAAACAATTGGTGCCATCTATCTTGACAGCAAACTCACCCATAGCCTGTTTACCGACATCGATACTGATTTGTTGCGTACTGTCGCCAATTATGCTGCTCTGTTCTTTGATCACTTGAAGACAGTACGGACAACGAGGGCAGAGGATGTACTTCTGAGGCTCGGGCTGCTGCCTCAGTCAATGGAAGAGTGCCTGGTTGGCGAATCTCCGGCGATGGGGGAGGTGCGGGAGTCAATAGACAAGGTGGCACGGGCCAATGCCCCCGTTCTTATCACCGGAGAGACCGGAACCGGTAAGGGGCTGGTGGCTCGCCTGATCCATGCCCGGAGTGCATGGAAACAAGGGCAGTTCGTAGCCTTCAGTTGCGGTACTGTTCCTGAAACGCTTTTCGAGTCTGAACTGTTCGGCCATAGAAAAGGAGCATTCACGGGCGCCATGCGCGACAAAAAGGGCCTATTTGAGATTGCCGACGGAGGGACGCTATTCCTGGATGACGTCTCAAACCTTCCTCTACCGGAGCAGGCAAAGCTCTTACAGGCGATCGAGGACAAGATGTTCAGAAGGTTAGGCGATACCGTTGAGAGGAAGGTCAATGTACGAGTGCTGTGTGCCACGAATCAGGACTTGGCGAAGATGGTTGAGAAAGGGTCGTTTAGACAAGACCTGTTGTACAGGATTGACGTTTTGGGCATCCATGTCCCTCCGCTGGGGGAACGAAGCCTTGATATTCCGCTGCTTGTCGACCATTTTCTGAAGAAACTGGCGTCGGAGATGGGTCAGGCGGTCATCGCCATTGACAAAGATGCAATTCGGATGCTGCAAACCTTTTCTTGGCCGGGCAACGTGAGAGAGCTGCAGAGCGCGATCGAAAGGGCTGCAGTATCGGCCAAGGGCGGGTGCATTACTACCAGAAGTTTCGCGTTCATGAAGAGAGTAGCTCACCATGAGAAGATGCGAAAAGAGGAAATAGCAGAAGCACTTGAGATGGCGAAAGGCAACATATCAAAAACCTGTGATCTATTGAGAATCAGCCGTCCAACCTTATACAAGCACATGGCGAGATTAGGCATGGATGTCTCCAGATTCCGACCATAGTGTAAAATCGCCACGCTTGACTGTAAACTGTTTACACTTCACCCCACTTCAAGAAGTCACAAACAATCGCAGGTTTTCAGACTAACAACATAGACATTATTTAGCTTTACAGTAGGTTTACACTACTGTTACAATCGAGCTTTCGAAATCGTCGCAGAACTCCCATGATATCGAGGGCTTCAAAACCCGTCGTTCGGCATGAATTTTGCATACTACATTATGTCTGGCGCGTACTCTCACAAGCGATGTTACTTGGCGACGAAAAATGCAGACCGACAGTCCTGGAGGACGCAAGATGCAGAAAAAAAGAATATCCGCTTTTGACTGGAACACAGCCGCCACGGTGATGCGGGCGGTCTCAATAGGGTCAAACCGCCCCAGAAGAGCGTGAGAACGATGAAAACATGACAAAGTAAGGAGGAAAGATGTGGAGCAAGACAGTAGGTCTGATTGCCGTTCTGGCTGGCGCGCTGTTTGCCTGGCCGGACAACTCCCCTGACGGGTGGCGCATGCCCGGTCCCGTCGTAACAGAGGAGCAGTACAACCAAAGTATGGGCGACCTTGATGCGGTTTACGATTCCGTCTTCCTGGTCTGGATCGATTGGCGAAACAGTCCCCCTTCGGTTGGGTTTAAGACCTCGACTAATGTAGGCTTCACGTGGGGAAACGAATCGACCATTCCCCGGTCCGGCGGTGCTAATGACCATCTGGCGATAGCGCTTGACAAAAGGCCGGGCAGCGGGTGGACATACGTTATCTGGGATTCGTTGGAGAACAATCTGTACTCCATGATGTTTTCCAGATCATCTGACCGGGGGCAGACATGGTCGACTACGCATGTTCCTGGCGCAACCGACCGTCGGGTCGACCTGGCTGGTTCGATCTGTGTTGACCTGAATGGAAACCTGCATATCGCATACTATTACTATGAACCTGATGACCCCTGGGAGCATAAGGTTTACTATATATATTCCGCCGACAATGGCGCGAACTGGACCAATCCAGAGCTCGTTTATATGGTGGGACGTTCGGACGAGATCATCGAACAGACAGTGGTAACCACCATGGTAGTAGGCGAGGCTGTACAGCCGCAGGTCAGTTTCCAGAAAAGCGCGAATTCGTACGTCTGTTTTGCGTTCAAGGACGGCGCTGGTTGGACTGTTTTCGAGAACTGGACAATGGTGTCAGAGAATCCGCATTCGCATTGCATGGCCCCTGACCAGAGTGGGGATCTGCACTATTTCAGCAAGTCAATGTTCAGCATAAACCACATACCCAAAATAATCTACCGGCGCGGTCATTGGGATGGATACTGGACGTGGACCGACCCGGAGACGTTGGACTATACGGGCAGTGTGAATCATCCGGATGTGGACATCCATGGTGATAGCATCGACCTTGTCTACGAAAAGACTGGGGGCGGATGGTACTACGATATCTATCATCTCGGCTCAAGGGACCGCGGCCAGACGTGGAGTGCACCGATTCGGATAACGCAGCGCTACGAAGCATCGCTTAGTTATCATCCTTCGATTGCCGCGGGCAGGATTTCACGATACGTCTGTTTCACATCACATAAAGACGATGTCGAGCTGCAGGATGATATCTGGTGTCTTACCAATGACGATTCACTGCTATCCGACGATGACGGCGCGACCGCGGTTACGACGGCGCGGCACCTTGACCTAAGTGGATGGTCAGATCTCTATCTGACTTATCGATCCCAGGGCATGCTGAACTACACGAGCAGCGGCGACGGCGGAGTGACTTGGAGTCCATTCCACAAGTTTGCCGCCGGATGGCTGCCTTCGCTTGGCCAGGGATGGACAATGGTCTTTGAACCGTACATAGGCTTCACGTACATTGAGGAAACTCCGTACGGCCTTGCCCTTAGGTATGTGCGATACAGTCTTGCCACAGGCACATGGAGTGACCCAATCTACCTCATGAGCCAATGGCATGACAACCTCTGGCCGGGCGCGGCGTCATTGGTGGCCAACATGGACCAGGTCTACGTCATCGTTCCGGTATACAACTACGAGATGAATCAACAATACAACTGGACATCGGCGGTCTACTTCTATCAATTCGACAACAACCTGCAAAACTCATATCCGCCAAGTGTACATCTTGACTCAACTAACTACCAGATTGGCAACGCCTGTCTGGCGCTCGACGGTGACGCACAGGTTTACGGCGTCTGGGAGAAGTACAACGATGTGACTGGGTACACGACCGTCTGGTCTCGGTATCGTGATGTTGGTCAACCACCAGCGTGGCATCCGGCTCTAAATCAAGCGCCGGAGAATGTATCAGATCAAACCCCACCCAATCCCATACGCAATAGCTATACGCCTTTCATCGAGACCTGGCCTTCCTATGCTTACTGCGTCTGGTCACGAGAAGAGGCTGACGGCGAGCCTGCGACTCGGGACATCTGGCGGAGAGCAAAGAATACTGTCACGCAGAATTGGGATCCGATGTTGCCCTACAGCAATCAAGGAGACGGTCTTGCTTCTGACGGTCCGACCAATGCTTCAGGTGACTGCTCAGTATGGCAGCAGCCCAATTTCATGGACTTCAACAACGATATGTGGTTCAGGAGCGACGCGCATGGCGGTCCTAACAACCTGACTTGGACGTTTTTTGTTGAGGAAAGAAACGGGCACAGCCAGATGGCTCGATTCGGGTGGCCTGACATGCTCTACGCGACCTTCACAAAGGAAAATGCCGTTCCTTATAGAGTGATTACGCTCGGCCAACCTCTTCTGTTATTACTAAGTCAATATGTTAATATTTTCCCAAGGGAAAATGTTAAGGTTG
>CAYGYG010000057.1:0-4334 GCA_964354155.1 uncultured bacterium
CCGAGCGGTGGGGGTATAATCGGGCGTGATGGAGAGCGAGGTTATGAACAAACTCTACTACGGGGACAATCCGGATGTTTTCCGACACATAGTCAAAGCCTTCGAAGATACATGGCGTTGGGACCAAGTAGCAGCAAAGACGTTCCAAGAAGTTGTAGAGGCAGGCGGGAAGGTCTCGCGGGCGATGAAGGCGCAAGCAAGGAACGTGACTGCATGACTCAAGTCGTTATCGAGAACCCGATCATCAACTCGCCCTTTGACGAGCCGACCCGCCATTTCCGTTTTACCGACGAGGGCATCACCAATGAGATCGTTGACGGCCGCCGGACCAGCGCCTACTTCGTACCGATCGCCCCAGCTAAGAAAAAGGGTGGACAGAAATCGCTCTTTGAGACCGAGTGGACGCAGGATCGCATCGAGGAGAACAGGTTCGTCAACGACATCCGTCACCGCGTAGACCTGTGGCGCAAGGGCGGGTATCTCGGTGTGACACCGACGACCGCTCGGTTGCTCGCCTACTGGACCGATCCCAATCGGGAGAAGAAGCTTTTCTTCTGCCAAAATGAAGCTCTCGAAACCGCCATCTATATCACCGAGGTTGCCAAGAAGTATGGGGATGCCTGGATCGAGAACGAAATTCGCGAAGCGAATGACACCGCCAGCCCCGGAAGCGACCTTAGACGGGTTTCCCTCGTTGTCGCGTATATTATTGGATTCCTGATTCACTTCCGTGACGATGTAGTAAGCAGGCGCAGAGTCGTTGATAGACTAATGAAAGCCGAGCCTAAAGCCAACCATTAACCGCTTGCTGTTCAATCTTGTCTTGTTGCCCTCCCCAAACCTCTCTTCGCCACGATCTTGATGCCCCTGACCTGAGGCAATTCGGCCAAACCCGCGACTCAGCCTGGGTCTGCCCATGTCAGGGGCTGCACTAAGAAAAACCTAACCCGGCCAAAAACCCCATTCCCAAGCCCCTGGGCGGGTTTCTGCAAACCCTTACCAAAGGTTTTCGCCTGCCCGCGAAATCGACGCAACAGCGGCGACGGGAATAGGCTTCCCGGCCATTTTGGCAGGATTTTGGCTACTTTCACCCCATTAGTGGTACTCCCCGACCCCGACACACTACATATAGACCACCGCTTCCTTGAGGACGAATGCTCTGTCTGAGGACGGCTTCCATAACTCCTTGAACGGAGTCTCAACGGCTCGTCGTCAGAAATCCATTGACACGAGGGCAAGAGAAGCTATAATCTTTCAATTTTTGGGAGGTACAGTTGAAATTCGTGACGGGATTTGTTCTTCTGTGCATTACTTCTAACCTTGCCGCATCCGGCGAGTTCGGCCCGGCACGGGGGTTTGAGAATTATTCCGATTCACTACGGAGTCTGCCGCCCCGCATGCGGCCGTTTTTCAGCGCGGCCTACCGCCAGCAGGTTTTCAACGCACCCCGGCAGGAATCATTGAACATGAGATGCGTGGGCAGGTGGCCGTTTGGTAACGCGTTCAATGTTCGAGGCCAGGGCAACCGGCTCTACCTTGGCGCCGGGGCCGGAATATACATCCTTGATATTGCCAATCCTCCAAATCCAGTAAGATTAGGTCAAGTTTGCGCGAAGGGCTTGATCAATCAGTTAGTAATCAGAGATACTTTACTCTATGTCGGCAGTCGGGGATTGGAGATCTTCAATGTCTCAAATCCGGCCAACCCGTTCAAATATTCTTGGTTAGACATTCCCGTGAGCGATGTCTTTGTTCAGGACAGCTTTGCCTACTGTGTTTCTGATGACAGTCTGAGAATCGTCAACGTCCGAAATCCCTACAATCCGTTCAAGGTCGGGGTCTGTTCTACCTATAGCTGGAGTGTCTTTGTTTCTGGCAACTACGCCTATGTCGGTGGTCGGTATCAGTTATCGATCATCGATGTTTCAAACCCAGCAAATCCCCGAAAAATCAACTCAATCAGTGCTTATGTCTACAGCATCTTTATCACAGGCAACCATTGTTACTATGTGACATCGGACAACGTTCTGCATATCTTGAACATTCGAGATCCGCTCAGTCCCTGGGAAGAGGGCAGTCTCACTGGTGTCTATGGAATGGATCTTCAGGTTTCAGGCATCTTTGCCTACGTGCCGAGTTTTGCGATCATTGACATATCCGACTCGAGCAATCCGACAAGAGTAGGTGGATGTAGTTTGCCGGCACCGGGTTATGGTGTCTGGACTAACAGTGCATTTGGCTACTCATTCATTGCTGACCAGTATGAGGGCCTGCAGGTAATCAATATCTCCAATCCTGTCAATCCCTGGATTGAAGGAAGATTTGATGGTGCGGATGATTCAAGGGATGTGTTTGTATTAGGTAATTATGCGTATGTTTCAAATTTACGTAGCGGACTAAAAATACTCGATGTGAGCAATCCTGCGAATCCATTTCAGATTGGGGAATATGATACTTTAGGAAATCCTTACAATCTTCGGACAGCTTGGGTGCGTGATACTTTAGCATATCTACCTGTTTTCGCTAAATTCAAAATACTGAATATTAGAAATCCAAGTGCACCCAGATTAATAGGGGAATGCATTGCTGCTGTAGGTGGTGAAGGTCTGTATTTGAAAGACAGCATAGCATATATGGTTGATGGTGCTGCTTTTCAAAGAGTGAAGGTAAAAAATCCCACACTACCTGAAACCCTACCCAGATATATTTTACCAAGTTCAACATCATGGTCTGTTTCTGTTGAAGATACCATTGCCTATATAGCAAATTCAGATGCAGGTTTAAGGATATTGAACGTTGCCAATCCCGCCAGACCTGTCGAGATAGGACATTTCGACAATCCTCCAAGCGGCCGGGCTACCGGCGTCTTCATTAAGGACACGTTAGCCTATTTCGCAACAAGTGGTGGGGGTTTAAGAATCCTGAACGTCAAGAATCCAACTTCGCCTTTCGAAGTAGGCTTCCATCCAGCGTATGCCTTTGACGTTGCTATAGTCGACTCTCTTGCATTTGTCACATCAAGTAGCCATTTACGGGTCATCAATGTTTCTAATCCTATTTCACCAATCGAAACAGGCTATTATGTGATTGGACCTCGAAAAGTATTTGTTCTTAACGATCTCATATACGTGGCCTGTTACGAGGCAGGAGTCTACATTCTGAGCAAGACGGGGACATCGGTCGAGGAGGACCTGAGCAAGCCGCTGGCCGCTGGAGCCCTTAGACTGAGAATAGTCCCCAATCCCGCGAGCGGCAAAGTGGTGATCTGCTGGGACGCGCCGATTACCGGCAGCGGCGAGATTGCCTTACACGACATCGCTGGTTGTTGCGTGGCACGGAGACGATTTGAGCGTTTCGATGGTCACCTCCGTACTGAATTTTCGTTGAATCACCTACCCAATGGGATCTATTTCGTTGTCCTCACGACGGAGGGCAACCAGTTGGCAAGAAAAATAGTAGTCATTCGCTAAGGCAAGAAAACACAAGGAGGAAGGATGTGTAGACTATCACTATCGTTGTGCATCATGATCGCGGCAGGCTTTTCACTCACCACGGTCTACCAGGTTGAACTCAGCGGCAATGACCATGTGATCGCCCAGGGGGTGGCTCAGGAGTTTATTGCCGTCGCCGACAGCATTGGTCCCACAGTCAACTTTTTCTGCGGCCGGAAGATTACGCGGGGCAAGTACAAAATCAGGATTGTGGATTCTCTTGGTGCCCAACTTCCAGGCGATCCCACTACGTTCAGCGACTCCGCTGGACTCTTTGAGTACTGTAATGTCTCAGCCACATTCGATCAGAAGGTCAAGGTACTCAAGGGCGTAAAGTACCGTTTGGTTGTGCGGCATAACCAGGATTCTACTGTCGATTTCTACTACCACGACAGTCTTACCAGCGGCGTCAATGCCTACCCCTGGGGTAAATTGTGGGTCGGTGGTACTTCTTACCAAAGTCGTGACCTTGCGGCGAGGGTGGAAGGGGTGATAAGTTAGTGCAAATGTTGAAAAGCAAAATGCAAATACTACCAGATAGAAGAAGGTCCAAAAAGCAGAGCAACCAATGGCAGCAGTACAATACAGGACTTCATCACTGAGGTCCGCTGGGGTCTGGCCGAAGAAACAACTGCGCGAGAGTGCTTGCTCGGGCCCCTTTCACCGATCATCGGGTGGATGATCCGCTCACTGACTCCCTGATTCTTACTGCGCAGCCCAGACAATAGGCATCTTCTCAAACAAGCAACCCCGGTACACGACATCCCCCCCACCCCCTTTGTGCCAGATTTGTGCCAAGTCTGCACCAAACTACTCGGTACCAGACCGAATTCCTCGGTAACG
>CAYGYG010000058.1:0-3428 GCA_964354155.1 uncultured bacterium
CCGAGCGGTGGGGGTATAATCGGGCGTGATGGAGAGCGAGGTTATGAACAAACTCCACTACGGGGACAATCCGGATATTTTCCGACACATAGTCGAAGCCTTCGAAAATCCATGGCACTGGGACCAAGCAGCAGCAAAAACCTTCGACGGAGTTGCAGAAACAGGCGGGCGGGGATTGAGGATTTTGAGCAGCTGCGCGTTCTCAAGCCGCGAACCCTCTTCTATGTCCACGGCTGTGGACTGAAAACCTACCGAGAGATTATGGGATACAGGAAGATGCTATTTCAGAAGACGAGGCCAAGTATGTATTCAAATGATATTTCGGTGCGCGATAAGCTTTCGTGATGGGCACTGTGCTATGGAAGACCTTCATCTGAAGACAAGTTCAATGAACGCGGCTAAACTGAGTGATATTTTTCAGATTGCGAGCTTAACAGAGTATTCCGACTATACGCCCCTGAGAGATACGCAAGCCGGATTCAGTGTCCAACGAGAATACCCAGCAACCATTAGATACAAGCCACCAACAACACGTGACGGCAGACCAGATACAGTGGCACTCATTTGGGTTGCATACGGGAATCCGGCAGGGAGCAATCACGTAATGGAGAGCGAAAAGATGCCGATCTTCGTGTCCATTGGTCCATTCAGCAGGCATCTAAGCGGCCGCATTGGCTATGACTTCCGTTCGCCGGACTGTCCGACCAAAGAATCAATAAAGAAGAGCAGGCGCACCCCTCGACCGATTGATCTTGAATCATCTGACGAATACTTCTATGACTACAAGAATGGGCAACTACAGGATTGCAAAGGCCGGTTGATGTCGGGTCAGCGAATTTTGGACACTCTTTTTCGGAAACATTGCGACACGGTGCATCTGTTCAAGGGTTTGCGACTTAGATTTCAGCTTGGCTCAAGGAATTATGCAGTGAAGATACTTGGCGTCCTAACGCAGACCACTATCTTGGCCTTACGATTCTCTTTTGGCAGGACTTTGGAGCATGACGACCCCACGGAAACGACGTGGAAGCCATATGACAAGGACGAAATGAAACTTACTCAGACGGAATATGTTGAGAAATTTGGCATTAGAGTGTCGAAACGAGTTATTCTCACTTTTTGTATTCTGATACTGGTACTCGCAATACTTACACAAGGTTTCAGCGCGGGTTTCTTTTCTTACACGAAGGTGAGCCCCTTAATTGAGTCGTGTTTTGCACTGGTCATTCTATGGATTCTTGACCATCCCGTACCGTATATGCTGTTATTCCTTGTCAATTGCTGCATTCGTTTGAAACTTAGAGTCTTGTTTGTTCGATTCAGAGTATGAGTTCGAGCAGTCCAAGGTTACGGCGGTAGAGAATTCAAGTGATTTTTGGAGTGAATCCACAACCCTCGCCGGAGTTCCTTGCCGTAAGGGGTTTCTCTGGAGTCCTCAAAAGTTATTACCTGCTTGGAAGGCTTGGTCTTCGGCCCGGAGATAACGTCAACTCCTGGGCCGCGCAAAAAAAGCAGGGGACCGTATGGTCCCCTGCAATATGAAACGATGCGGCGGTTTACTTTACGATAATGAGACTTCTGGTTTCTTTCGCGCCAGAAGTCTTGGTCTCGCAGAAGTAGACGCCGGCCGGCAGATTGTTTTTCCAAACGATCTGGTCCCGACCGGTCAGGATCGCCACTTTCTCGCCGGAAGCATTGTAGACCGTAACTTTCGCAGTCTCATGCTTGGGCAGTGAGAAGACGACGTTGCCGCGTGCCGGATTGGGCGCGATGCGGAACAGGTCCGTCTCAACGCGCGCTGAAGTCCTGTTTTCGTCAACACCAGTATACCGGATTGAATCGGCATAAACCTGGACAGTCAGGATGTGATAAGGAGCCGCCATCACAAGGCCGCTTGCCACAACGAATCTCCACTTTCTATAAATGCCCTGTACATAGCTCCCTGCGCCGAGCATTACATCTGAAGTGGCTTGAACAGGTCCAATGGAAGTAAACGAACTTGTTCCGCCGGCCCAGGTGTAACTGTCGGTACCGGTTCCCCACCATATTGATCCTGCACCAGGTCCGATTATGATCACGTCACCTACTGCATCCATGCCGCCAAACAGACTGGCATCCATTCGATGCCGGTCATTGCCGGGATAGGTCACGGATGATGTGGTCCAAGTTATGGTTGCGTGATTGGCCGGGTTTACTACCCCAACATATATGTTGTTGTTATACGTTGAGGTGGTAGGGCCGACTCCGCAGCCATTGTATATCGTATCATTCAGAACAACTGCCCAGCTGCCGGCTCTTGATACTGGCAGTGCAGTTGCTGCTCGCCAGGTGCCGGCCGCCACGTTGTACAGCTGGACATTGGTGATTGGCTGTCCAGTCGTTCCCATACCGCCGATAGCATAGATCAGACTGTCTTGATAGAGGACCATACCGCTTGACCCGCACGGAGTTGGAGCGGCGGTAAGGTTCGACCAGGCGTTCGTGGTGATATTGTATGCTCGCAGAGTACCTGTCATCTGAGTCCACTGAGAAGCACCGTTAGGAAGCCCGCCTAGAGCATAGAGAGTGGTACCGACACGGATCATGCTGGTCCAGGCTCGGCCTACGTCATTTGCACAATCGGTCCATGCATCGGTGTTGACGTTGTACTTTCTGAGCTCACCAAGCGCCATACCGCTGCCGTTTTGGTCGCCGTTGAGGGCGAATAACCACAATGAATCGTTAGTCCAGTAGCAGGCACCTGCTCCGCCATAAGAACCCGGTGAAGTAATGTTTGCACCCAGATACCATCCTGCGAGAGTGCTCGGGGCATTACCTTCCATGGTAGCCGCGTTATTGTGACCGGCAACCGTTGGTCCAGCGTCAACACTAAAAGCAATCGCCGGAACCAGCGCTACTGCCAGTGTGCAGAGTATACGTATACACTTTATCATTTTTTCTCCTTTCTTAGGTTGTATCCACATAGTTGTATCCACATATTCGTGGAAATTCTTAAAACACAACCCTAGTACTACCAGTATAATCATTCAAGCTACCTTGTCAATCCTTTCTTTGGCTATTTCAGACATATCACACCAGCCAGGAATCTTCCTTAAAGTGATCTGACCACTGGCTAATAGACCATAAAGCATTATTAAAAATGCACTCTCGGTTGGAAATGGCATCTGGGTTTTTATCCGACGCCGGAATTCACCATGAATATGCTCAATGATATTCGTACTTCCCAAGCTCCGCCATTGACTCTGGACAGAAAAAGGGGTCAGGCATATTCTCATAAGTTGTGAAACTTCATCGGTTATCTGGCGGTCTTAAAATACCCCCGAATTCTGGGGACACAATACTTGATTGCTAGCGATCAGGTGCAGGGGAGGATCTTATGCTGAGACCCTTAGCCACTGGACACGGTCGATGTGTAGAGGTATAATGGT
>CAYGYG010000059.1:0-3393 GCA_964354155.1 uncultured bacterium
GGGAGAAGCGTAACGGCTAAGTTCACTAAAGAAGAAGCGTTAGCCGAGATAGCGCGGCGGATGCGTGAGGAGAAGGCTGAGTTCTACAAGCCTCATCCTGGGCAGGAGAAGTTTCATAAGAGCCGCAAACGCATTCGTGCCGTCTTTGCCGGGAATAGATGGGGTAAGACCTATGGCCTCGGGATGGAGATATTCTGGCACGTCTCTAAGACGCATCCTTATTGGCCCCCGTTGTCGCCGGGGCCAGTGAAGGCAAGGGTCTGCTGTGTTGACCTAAAGACGCTCTACAAGGCGGTACTTGAGGATACGTTCAAGGTTCTTATACCGAGGCGGTATTTGAAGGGCGGGTCGTGGGACACCGCCTTTTCCGCTGAGAAGATGACGTTGTACTTCGAGAACGGTGGTTTTATTGAGTTCATGTACTATACCCAAGAGGTTGAGGCTTTTGCGGGTGTGGCGCGACATATCGTCTGGGAGGACGAGGAAGCCCCGGAGGGCATTCACAGGGAGAATATGGCGCGGTTGTCTACTACCAAGGGCATTATGATTATCTCTTTGACGCCGGTGAAGCCGCAGATGTGGGTTGTTTCGGAGCTTTATGAGAAGGCCGAAACCGACCCGAATATTGAGGTTTTCGGTGGTTGGGCGACGGAAAACCCGCACGTTGACCCCGAAACGATTGATTTGATGCTGTCGCAGATCGCCGATCCGGTGGAGCGGAATGCGAGGTTAAAGGGCGAATTTTCGTGGTACGCCGGGAAGATTTACCCCGGATATGGCGATCCGCACCGCGTTGATCCCTTTCCGATCCCAGAAGATTATCACCTTGTTATTGCCATTGATCCTCATGATACCAAGGAAACGGCGGTGACGTTCGCCTATTGGACGAAAATGGGGTCGGTTTACATTATGGACGAGCTTTGGGCGGGCGGGGATGTCAAGTATATTTCCAGTGAAATCAGGTTGAAAATGGGAAAACGGGAGCCTGCCGCCATGTTGATCGACCCCAGTTCGGATCGTGACCCCAAAATCCACGGGATTGAGTCGATTTACAAGAAATTTCAGTCGGAATTCCCGGATTTGGTCAAGTGGACGAGCGAACCGGGGTCGGTTTGGGCTGGGATTCAGGACGTTTTGACGCTTTTGAAGATTTCCGACGTCACCAAACTTCCGAAACTGTTCGTTTGCCAGAAATACTGCCCGATGACGGACTGGCAACTGTCGCATTACGGCCTGAAACCGCCGACGATAGCGGATAGTTACCGATACGCGCCGCAACCTATCAAAATCAAGGACGATTTCTGCGATTGTGTGCGTGGGACGGTCATGTTCGGCCCCCCGGAGGGGCTTTTTGAGCGCAGACCTATGCAAAGAGAAGAAGATCGCTTTGAATTAAGGAGTTACGCATGACACTTGCTGAATTCAAGAAGAAAGTCGCCGCGAGAAAGCTGATGATAGACGATATTTTCGTCCAGAAGAAGGCTCCGCATATCGGCGATAAGGATATTCCGCACGATTACATTCAGGAATACGGCATTCTTGCTGGGAAATCTGAAATGTTGAATGAAATCGTTGCTTGGCTATCAGACGTAAAGGACGAGAGTGAACGAGAACCCGCCAGAAATCGTATCAGAGGTTGATCGTACCGAGGAGGAAACTCCTCTTTTGGGCTGGCCGATCACCGCTGACTTGGAGAAGGCGGTTACGGATCACGTTCTTGGGATCAAGAAACGATCCGAACAGTTCTATGCCGGTCGCCGCAACAAGTGGCTGGACTATTTCAACCACTATATGAACAGGAAACGCGAAAAGAGCAGAACGACCATCCCGATGCCGCTGGCGTCGGAACACGTCGATGTTGCCCTTGCCGATACCCTCGGTGAGCTTTTTGCCTCACCTCCGCTGATTTCCCTGCGCGGGACGGATCGTGAGGACAAGATGCGGGCGCCGTCAGTCGAGAAACTCATCAACTGGCAACTCGACAAGATGGACATTGAGGATATTTGCTATTCCGTCATCAAGTCCGCCTATATCTACGGGTCGTGTCCATATCGCGTTGTCTGGGATCAGAAGATCGTTGAGGTTCCTCTCCCAGGAACGGCGGGAGAGGTGAGACTTGCGGAATATACCGGCCCGTCGATTATCTGGTATGACCTCTTTGACTATTTCCCTGACAGTTCCAAGGTGCGTCCGAATGACGCTGCACCCTATGTCGTGCGTATGTTCCAACCCTACGAATACCTTGAGATGCGTGCCGATATGCACCCGGAATTGTACTTTGACGTGCAGAATATCCCGCACAAGCGCACCGTCAATATGCAGACGGACGACCTTGATGCCAGACGGGAACGCCAGTATGTGATGGGAATGTCGCCGGAAGCTACCGAACGCGGTCTGGTGGAGATTCTTGAATGCGATTCGTGGTGGCCGACTCAGATGAAAAACGGGACGTACATCGCCAGGCCATGTGTCCTTACGCTGGCGAATGGGAAACTAATCCGCGCCACCAGAAATAACTATATCAGTCAACATGGGAATTTTGGTCTGGCTATTGCTGACAGGGTGCCGAATGACCTGTTCGGGATCGGCCTTGTCGAGAAGATGCACCCGAACATTCACGGCGCGAACACCGTTCTGGACATGATTCTGACCAATCTGGAATTGACAGTGGACAAGCAGAAGGTCGTCAATAAGGATCAGGTCAGGGACAGGCAGGCCGCTGCCCGTAACCATTCAGGGAACGTAATCTGGGCGCGTGGAGACGCCAGAACTGCCGTTAATTGGATAGATGGTGGTAATATCGGTACGGACGCCTACAATATGCTGTCTCTGTTTCAAGCTAATTCCGAATCGTCCTCCGGCGTCAATCCGTCTATGCAGGGCGACCAGCAGAAGGGTGTAACCGCGACGGCAAGTATGTACGGCTTTCAGAAGGGATCAGCGCGGTTCCGGTTGTTTCTGCTGATGTTGTCGAGTTCGTTCTTGAAGCCCTCCGCGCAGATGATGCACAAGCAAAACCAGCAGTTCATGGACTTGCCGACACTGGTTCCGATTCTTGGCTCTGACGTTGAAGATTGGATAATGCTCGATCCGCAGACGATGGCGATTGACCCGGACTTCATTGTCGAGGCTCCGCACCGGGAAGCTAACCGGCAAATGGAAATCGCTCAGATCGAGAATTTCATGGCGGTTCTGGCGGGGGTTCCGGCATTGATGCCGGTTATCCCAGCGATTGTCGGCAAACTGGCGCGTCAATTCAGGTGGGATGAAGCCAAGCAGATCGAGCAGTTGGCGACCGCCGCCGTACAGAATTACCTCTTGATGAGTCAGTTAATGGCTACCGCCGCCGGAGGGGGACAGGGGGCTACCCCTTCCGGGGGTGGTGGTAAAGGC
>CAYGYG010000060.1:0-3117 GCA_964354155.1 uncultured bacterium
TGAATCATACGGTGAATTGTAGGGTATCGTTATCCAGTTCTTGTCCGTCGTCGAAGCATTCTCGTTTAAAAACTGCCGGAACTTGTAGGCCAGGTTGGAAACACCAGAGCGATTTGCCATCATGTCAATTGCTTTTACCAGATAATAGTAATCCTGAGTCAGACTGACGGCCCCGACATCGGTGTAAGTAGTCTCCGGGTCGGTCGCACCAATAGAATCGGCATATTCAGGAACAAACGATGGATAAGTGTCACGATAGACAACATAGTAGTCAAGATTTTCAGGATTTCCGAGAGTGTCTTGCGTTACTTTTATCCATATATATGTGGCATTGGCAACTGATTTGGACCCTTTCGTTATGTATGGAGACGCAGGTGGAATGACTTCCTCGGGCGCATAAGGCGGGTGCCAAAATCCGATGATACCCTTGTAGCCTGTTCCCCGGACAGTGTCGGCAGCAGTCTGGCTGATGGTCCCTTTGAGTTTGTAGCCGCTTGATGTTGCGTCGGTCCCGCCAGAGGACAACACATCACTCTTAAGAATATAGGTCTGTGCCAGTAATATTACACCAACACTGATTCCCACAATAAGTGCAACCTTTCTCATCATTCCTCCTTAGTACAATTATGATTACGGCGATTCAAAGAGCGATTACAGCGATAAAAAAAAGCAATCAGCCATTTCACACGGACATGGCTGATCAACTTGTCGAATGTTTTCGACTATTGGAGCCTGTTCTGCCTGATATTATTCGTCCGCCGAGCTATAACTGGCGGGGTTGGTCACATTCGTTGTCATTCGGCTAATCCGATTTCTTATTCCAGGATCAGTTTCTTGGTTATGATTCGATCCTTGGTTCTCAGTGATATGAAGTAGACGCCATTCGGGACAATGACGCCTTCGCTGTCCCTTCGATCCCAAACCACCCCAGCGGTAGGTTCACCTGATCTCATGAGTCTTCCCGACGAATTGTAGATAGACAAAGAAGCCCTTCCATCATGCAAACCACTTATCTGGAATCGGACGTTCCTGCGTGTCGGATTAGGCATAACCCGGAAATCAACCTGTCGTGCACCCGGCCCAGGGCTTTCCGTTTCCTCTACCCCAACCGCCACCAATACGGAATTCTCCGACAACCGGGATTCGATGCGGGTCGTATCGGTGCCCCCAAAAACCCTGACGGGGTAGTAGACCAGGCGAATCGTGTAATAATAGGTTGAATCGTTTAGCGCGGTGGTGTCCTCATATCGAGTCGTATCATAAGGCTGGTACCCGCCGCCGTCGGGTCTCGGAGGAAGCCTGGTCCATGGACCGGTCGGACCGTTCGCTACAGTAGAGCGCCAGATTGAGTACCCCACTATTGGATTGAAAATCAGCTTCCCTTGAGGAATCACAGACGTGTCATAGGGCGGCTTCTGCCAGCGCACTATAGGGTACCTTCTTGTTCCGGTTCGAGCCACAGTGTCCGGCTTGGGAATTGCCCGGAGAGTGCAGCCCCTAGCGCTATCACTGTTATAGGCATTGTCCAGCCTTATGGCAATCGCTGAATAGTAACCTTTATGAGTAGCGACGAGGCTGTCTAGCTCGAACTCAAAAACACATATGGACGTATCGCCGGTTCGCCAGCTAAATTCCGGCTCATAGTTTCCAGGGTCGGGGTAGGCAATCGAGAGGCCAGGATTGGCGGCGCTGTGTCCCCACGTCCCGCCTTTATTGTTCTCCCTTATCTGCCAGGAGTCCTTGATGGCTGTCGGCCTGACATAGCGTGGGATATAGTGTATGTAGAACAGAGCTGGCGTGTCATTTATGGTCGGCAGATTACGATACATCTTGAACCTGCAGACATGCGAGCCTTGCGCATGAAGACTGACAAACATGACCAGAATACCAAGGAACAGGGCAATACGCTTCATCTGACCTCCTTAAGATCTTGCCTACTACGTACTAAAGAGATTTTCAAGGTCTTCTCGAAAGATTCCGTCTTCATCGTCACGAAATATACGCCGTTTGGCAAGCCCCCGCCTCGTTCGTCCTTGCCATCCCAGCTTGTACGGTAGATGCCAGCCGATTTGACACCGTTTATCAACACCCTTACGTTCTTACCTGCCGCATCATATGCACTGATTGTAATGAATGTTTTCACCGGCACTTGATAGCTTATAGAGGTTGCATGTGCGGACGGATTAGGTGATGCAGGACCAAAGGCAAAGGTTGTCGGGGAAGTCCTGCTAAGCTCCTCCTCGAACTTGCTCGCACCAGTGTTAGAGTTTGCGGAAAGTGACCTAGATTCATGCCCACCGATGTAGACAAGCCTGAGAGCATACTGAGCAGCCGCTGGCGCTCCGCGATCAAGATAAGTAGTCGTGGTTAGCACGGAGCTGTTCAGCTGTTCAGGATAGCTGATGCCGTCTTCACCACGGTAGAGAACATAGCCAAGCACACAGGCATTCCGGACTGGCGGCCAGGATATGAGGTTGCCCGAGTCCGTTCTGGTCATCCGCGGAACGGGTATCGGCTGGACGCTTATTGCACTACCCGCGGTGCCATTCTCACTTGCCCTCAACACCAAAGCCGTAGCGCCGAAGTAACCCCGATGACCTGCTTTGCCTGCGTTAGTTTCCTTCGCGAAAGCCACCATCATCTCCTCACCATTCTGCCACGGAGAAAAGAAGTTGCCTGCCTGACACCACCACAGTACCCTCGGCCCGTTCCCCTTCACGCCACAGCCTTCAACGTCGTCGGTCAAGACCTCATCCGGACGGTTCAGAACATAGGCCATCATCGTGAGATTAACATCATCGGTCTTGTCAAGATAGCCCCGCACCAAATGCGCCTCACCGCCAACAAATCCTCTAAACTGAACGGCTGGACGCCCGGCATCGCCGGTTCTACCACTGACATCAGAGTGACTTGACTCATAGCAGGCGAATCGCGGTGATAACAGGATCGGGCCGCTTCGGGTGACAATCGATACCCCTTCCCAGGAACGGAAGGCCCCGCCGGTAAGGTTATTAATCACTCTCGGTTTCCAGACGGTATCCTTACTTACCACCATTTCATAGCCCATGCCGCGAGTGAGTTTGTAATCGTTTACCCAGGCGCTGATATCATCATCCC
>CAYGYG010000061.1:0-3079 GCA_964354155.1 uncultured bacterium
CATTGCCCCACCACCGGTTCGGCGCCCACCAGATCTTGCAGTGGTCGATACCGGTGCCGTTCGAAAGCCACGTCATCTTGTACTTTAAGTTCCGGAACATGATCCGCCCTAACGGCGCCGTTACTTTGATGTTCGTCGTCGAGGAACCGGTCCCGGGAATGACGTTGATAACATATTCCGAACAGCCCGGGGTCCAGATCGTCCAGTCCTCCTCGCTGTTCGTCCAGGTCGTGTGCACCGTGATCATCGTATCGCCCGGCACGAATTTATAACCGACCGCAGATACCGAGTGGTTGATGTACCGCCCGCCCTGGTAGTAGTTGAGTACGCACCAGTGCACCGGCCGGCCGGCATCGATCTCAGGCCGCAGGTAGGTCATGACGGTTGAGGAGTTGCCGCAGGAGTAGGCATTGCTCGTACAGTTATAACCGCACTGCGTGAATACCGTACGGTGACCCGGAGCGATGTTGCTGACACTGGTCCCGCCCGTGGTCATCGAATCCGTGCCCATCGCGTTGGCCAGCATCTTGTGGATATTGGGGATATTGAAGTCCCACCCGTTTTCGACATTGTCCCAGCGGTCAAAAAAGTGCTCGGTGAATTTGCCGTAGCCCATGGGATTGATGAACCAGTCCCAGTACCAGAAGATGTGGGATGAAGCGGTCGGGGTGCATCCGTAGCTCCAGATCGGGATGGCCGGAACATTGGGCACATAACCGTCGAACTGGTCCGGATGCCCCAGGTTCGCCAACAGAGCATCCCACTTCGGCTTCAAGGATACCTTGGATTCACCAACGCCGTGATAGTCATCAAGGTTCACCGGCTGCAACGAGTAGCAGTTGAGATACAAGGTCTTCTGACCATCGGTGAACTCGAAGAATTCGTTGAGCGGCGTTAAGTAGTAGACCTTGACCAAAGCGGCCTGCGGACCAAGCTCGGCGCGCGCCCGTTGGTAAGCCCGGCTCCGGTTGTAGACCTGCGGCGGTAGACAGTTGCCCACCACGTAAACCGGGTTTCGGTCATAGCGCGCCCCAACCACAACTTTGCCAAAGACATTGGTCCCAAATCTCTTGTCTAGGGCCTGCTGGTACGCCACCAGATCATTACCCGGCCGCGCCTCAAGCCGATACCCATCCTCAATCATCGCCTGGATCTCGGCTTCCCCAGGGAAAACACCTCCACCCAGCTTGAAGGTGAAGATGTACGACGCAACCGCACCGCTCAAATCATAACACGGCAGCACCGGACCCGCCACAACCTCGCCCCACTTCGCCTGGGCCCGGGCCTGGGCTACGGACTTTAAGGTCGAAGATGACAGGACGTCGGCCGCCAGGACCGCGGTCACTCCGACCAACAATAACAGCAAGAACAACCTTCTCATATTACCTCCTTATGGGTAATCAAGAATCAATCACGGAGAAAGACCCGAACCGATCTCCGTTACTCTCTCACCAGCAACAGCGCGCAACGACTGAGTGATTACGACGATATTCCAGCCTTGCCAATCGCGGTAATACTCAGACCACCTTCGCGACCAGGCCCATCAGGACGCATCCTGAAGTCGCTCGGTCTAATCCGGCATATTATAGTCGTATCTGTTTCCCTGTCAAGTGAAATCTCCCAGCGCACTGACAGTGTAGCAATCGCTTTCAAGGCTTCACTTCTGTGTCCCTTGGAAACCGGGCTCGTTCGGAAATCTCTATGGATAAAGGCCGTCGGAGGCGTCACTGAAAAGAGAAGGGCCGCTTTCAGCGGCCCTTCTCCGGTGTTATCCAGCTTCTAGAAAGCGATCCCAACGCCGATCTTGTGCGTGTGGCTGAGCACACCCTTGTTCATGTAGGCGTAGTCCAGCTTGAAACGGAGACTTTCGGTCTTGAGGTTGAACCCGATTCCACCGGTGAGGTTGTTGAGCAACCATAGCGAGTTCTCAACATCACCGATGTCGTAGTCGGTAATCTCGTTCTCAACCGTATCGATGACCGGGGTCCCGCCCATCATCGCCTTGGTGTACTTCATGCTGGTGTAGAATTTGTAGCCGGTTCGGACGTAGAAGAAGTTATTGAATCCGTACTCAAGCCCCAGGCCAATCTGCTCGAAGTTGTCGCTCGGGTGAATCAGGTCTCCGGCTACGGTCAACTTGGAAGTCGGCTGGTCGACTACGTTGTAGGCAAAGCCGAAACGGAAGATCATCGGCAGCGGGAAAGGAGTCGTCTTGTAGGTCACCGGTATCTTTTCGCGGCTGATCTCGCCTGTTGAATCATAAGGTATCTGAGCGACCCAATCCAGCTGACGGCCGCCGAAGCTCATTTCGGTACCGAAGTTGGTCAGGACTGCGCCCAAGCGCAGCGAACGGAATCCGGTGTTGTAGAAGGTCCCGAAGTCGAAGGCCAGCGCCGAAGCCGACATATCCCAGACTCGCTCCTGAATCACCTTCATCGTCACGCCCGCCGACAGCTTGTCGGTAAACATCCGGGCGTACGAGACGCCGAAAGCCAGGTCCATGGCATTGAAAGTGACATTGGACGCGGTGTCCTCGCGCTGTGACGTTGCCGGGTTGTCGACGGTCAGGTACTCGAGTTTGCCCATAGTCAATGTCGTCAAGCTGATGCCGACCGTGCCGAAGCCGGAAAACGGCAGGGCAATCGCCAGGTAGTCGTGACTCAGGTCGCCGATCCAGAGGTTGTGGTGAAGCTGTAGCTCACGGTTCTTGAGCCACGCCAGGCCGGCCGGATTCCAGTAGGCAGCCGATGCATCGTCCGCGACCCCAGCAAAAACCTCGCCCATCGCCGCGCCGCGGCCGACCCCGATCTTGAGGAACTGGGCGCCGGTCGTGCCGAGCTTGGCAAAATCAGCCTGAGCCAGGGCAAGGAAGATGCAGATGGCCAAGATGGTTTTGACTGTTTTCATGTTCGTCTCCTATTGAATGATGACAAACTTGCCAACTTGCTCACCGACATCCTTGGAGTAGACGTGGAAGATGTAGACGCCGCTCGCCGGCATCTGGCTATACTCGGTAAGAACATCCCACCATTCGTCACCGCCGAGCTCGTTGGTCTGGGCCGAGCCTTTGACTTTCTGG
>CAYGYG010000062.1:0-1943 GCA_964354155.1 uncultured bacterium
AACCGTGAACGACCCCTACAGTCAGATCTACCCCCTATACGACGACCTGATGAGTTTCATCAACTACCGTTCTTGGCTCAAGTATGTCGAGAAGCTTCTTTTCCGGGACCGGATAAGGAGCAAAGATATTTTTGACCTGGCTTGCGGCACGGGCGAGTGTATGAAGATCTGGCTTGAGCTTGGATACAAGGTCCGGGGTCTGGACCGCTCCCCCGGAATGCTCGAAATGGCCCGCAAGAAAATCGGCGACCACGGAGAACTGATTCAGGCCGACATGCGCGATTTCACCCTGACGTCAAGGGCGCCGATCATCGCCTGCCTCTATGATAGTCTCAACTACCTGCTGGTCGAAGACGAGCTCGTATCTTGCTTTCGTTCGGTCTACAATGCGTTGACCGACGGCGGCGTGTTCATCTTCGACATGAACACGATCTTCTGCCTTAAGTCGCAATGGGACAACCAGACGATTGTGCGGGAAAACGGACACATCTATTCAATCTGGAAGAACACCTGGGATGAAATAAAGAGCGTCTCAACCCTGCATGTTACGCTCTTTGTCAGGGCGAACGGCACCTACTCCAAGAGCGAAGAGGTGCATCAGGAGCGAGGCTATCCCGTCGAAGTCATCAAAGGTTTGCTCGAACAAACCGGTTTTGTCGGCATCGACGTTTTCCAGCATATGACTTTCCTACCGGTCATGGAAACCACCTCCCGGATCATGGTCAAGGCGCGGCGGCCCTGATGTACATCGCGGATCTTCATATCCACTCCAAGTATTCGATGGCGACCTCAAGCGAGATGGGGGTTTCCAAGATTGCCGAGTACGCCAAGCTGAAGGGTATTTCGCTGGTCGGATCCGGTGACTTCACCCACCCGGAGTGGCTCAAGGAATTGAAGGGTACTCTCCAGGAAGAAGCGCCCGGGACCTACTCCTGCAAGGGAATCCGGTTCGTCCTGGTCAGCGAAGTGAACAACATCTACACCCGGCACGGCAAGTCACGACGAGTTCACAACATGATTTTTGTCCCTTCGCTTGAGACCGCGGAGAAGGTGAACCAATGCCTCGGTAAGCACGGCAAGCTTGCCTCCGACGGCCGGCCCACTTTGAGCCTGGACACTTATGACATGTTCAAGAGACTGCTCGACATATCGAAGGACATATTTCTCATACCATCGCACATCTGGACACCGTGGTTTTCGTTGTTCGGGGCGAACTCAGGCTTTGATGCGATCGAGGAGTGCTTCGGCGACTTGAGCAATGAAATCTTCGCCATGGAGACCGGTCTCTCTTCGGACCCGGCGATGAACTGGCGCCTCTCGGCGCTGGACCGGATCACGTTAGTGTCGAATTCCGATGCCCATTCACCGCATCGTCTGGGCCGTGAAGCCAACATCTTCAGCGCCCCGGTCACCTATTATGAACTGCGCGACATCTTGAAGACCAAGGATACGGACCGATTTTTGCTGACGGTCGAGTATTTTCCCGAAGAGGGGAAGTATCACTTTGACGGGCACCGTAAGTGCAAGGTCAGGTTTTCACCGCAGGAATCACGGGCCTATAACAATATGTGCCCGGGCTGCGGCAAGCCGCTCACCATAGGCGTACTACATCGGGTTGAGGTCTTAAGCGACCGCAAGCCGGGATTTGTGCCGGCCAAGAAAATCCCCTATAAAAATGTGGTTGGACTCGAAGAGATCATCGGTGATGCGCTCGGGCTGGGACGGGACACGGTCGGTGTTGCCAACGAATACCGGAAGCTCGTTGCCCACTTCGGCAGTGAGTTTGAGATCTTGCTCAACACACCGGTTGAGCAGTTGAAGGGCGTTGCCAAGGAGAGGGTCGCCCTGGGTGTTGAAAAGATGAGGAAGGGCGACTTGATTATCGATCCCGGTTATGACGGGGAGTTCGGCACGGTCAAGATCTTCCGTGAAGAGACCGAAAA